>CAZOXY010000024.1:0-53009 GCA_964583955.1 uncultured Chloracidobacterium sp.
ATTCGGCCGTGCGCATCACACACATGCCGACAGGCCTCGTCGTTTCTATGCAGGACGAAAAATCGCAGATCAAAAATCGTGAAAAAGCGATGCGGGTGCTTCGAGCAAGGCTTCAGGAAATCGAGGAACAAAAACAGCACGACGCTTTGGCCAGCGAACGGAAATCAATGGTCGGGAGCGGCGACCGTTCGGAAAAGATCAGAACTTATAATTTTAAGGAAAACAGGGTCACGGACCATCGTATCGGCATGACCGTATATCAGCTTGACCTCGTCATGGAAGGCCAGTTGGATGATTTCATCGAAGGGCTTCGGACACATTTTCAGACTGAAAAGCTAAAGGCGGAAACGGCCGGAATCTGATAAACTCGTTTTCAACTCGGGCGTCACAAGATGACGCCATCGACCGATCCACACGTGGCGACAACACGCTTATATTTAGTAAGGCACGGCCAGTCCGACGGAAATGCCCAGGGGCGTTTTGGCGGGCATGGCCCGACGCCGCTTTCTGCTCTGGGTAAGGCCCAGGCCGGTGTCACCGCCAGGCTTCTGGCGGATGAAGGCGTGTCGGTCATTTATTCCAGCGATCTCGCGCGTGCCATCCAGACGGCCGAACCGCTTGCCGAACTGACAGGCACACAGATAAATCCGACACCGGCGTTCAGGGAAAGGCACGTCGGCGTTTTGGAGGGGCTGACATTTGACGAATCGAAAAAACTTCACCCCGAAGACTATTTTGCCCTTATAAACAGGGATGTTCAGCACGTCATAACAAACGGTGAGAGCTATAAACAACTGCTCCAGCGAACGTCCAACGCTCTCTGGAACATTGCCCGCAAACACGCCGGGCAGCGTATTGCGATCTTTTCTCACACCGGGGCCATCTGCTTCATGACACTCCATCTGATGGGGGCCGTTCGCGGCAATTCCAGGTCAACACCGTGGCTTATTACATCAAACTGCGGCATCAACCGATTTGAGATACGAAGCCGCCGCAACATCCGCGTTCTTGCCTTGAACGACACTCGCCACCTGACCGACATCACCGGAAATGACTCTTTCGGCGCCCGCTAAAACCGGAATTTCATTGACTTATCGCCCAATTTCATCTAACAATTGAATATTCATTAATTTAGGAGATCTAGTATGAAACGTTTTTCTATTTGGACCGCAGCGGTCATCATTGCGGTCGTTGCCTCTCTAAATACTTCTGCACAGGACGTAAGAACGGCAACAGGCCTGCCCATTCCGGTCGGTGAGTCGGTCATCTGGGGCCAGGTCACGCTAAAGGGCCTAAATCCTGATGAACAGCGTCCGACGGTGTTCGTTACACTTATGTTCAACGGCGCGCAGGTAAGCAAAGCAATGGCAAATGATAAGGGATATTATGTTTTTCGCGAACGTGCCCGTGACGGAGCCAATCTGCTTTTTACCGTTGGCGGCCAGGACGTGGGAAATCTTGTGATCACGTCAGCGGGCGGCGATCGATATGATGTGAATGTCGATTGGAACGCTCTGCGAAAACTGCAGCAGCCCGGCGTCGTATCAGTAAGGGACGCCTACAACGACCGCAGTGACGCAAACAACAGGCTGTTCACACGGGCGAGCGATGCCGCAAAAGCCAAAAAGACCGGTGATGCAATAAAGCTGTTCAATGAATTGTTGGCTTCTGATCCAAAGGATTTTGTCGCGTGGACTGAGCTTGGTTCGCTCCACTTCGGCAATTCAAAGCACTCAGATGCGGAAAAGGCGTACAAAAAGGCCCTCGAACTTAAGCCTGATTTTATACCGGCCATGATGAATCTTGGAAAGCTTTATATCGCGGATAATAAGTTCGCGGAGGCAGTTCCGGTGCTTGAGGCTGCCGTTGCCGCAGAACCGACATCAGCCGATGCCAATCATTATCTTGGTGAGGCATATCTTGGCTCCCGCCAAGGTTCAAAGGCCGTCGGTGTCCTTAACGAAGCAATAAAGCTCGATCCGGTCGGCAAAGCTGAGGTACACCTTCGGCTTGCAGCACTTTACAATGCGGCAAACCTGAAAGACCGTGCCGCTCTGGAATACAAAGCCTTCCTTGAAAAGAAACCAGATCACCCGGAGAAATCCAAACTTGAAAAATATATCAAGGAAAACCTGAAATAACATTCCATCTTCGAGGCAAAAAAGGGTTGGGTGAATTCTTCACCCAACCCTTTTAATTTCCATTGTTTCTCTTACGTTCGTTTAGAAATCATAACGAAGAGCGAACTGGAATATACGAGCATCGTTTCTGGTCGCAAAGAACTGACCATAACCGACCGGCGCCGATCCGATCTGCGGCCGGAAGCCCATTGCAGTATTGGTGTTGCCAACGAAGATAGGCGTGTTGGTAACGTTGAATGCCTCTGCTCTGAAGCTTATCTTGTGTCCTTCATACCAAGGCATCGTGAACGACTTCGAAAGTCCCAAGTCGAGCGTCCAGAATGATGGCCACCGCAACTGGTTACGGTCTCCTGTCTCACCCGGATACGGACTGCGGAAGCTCCTGTATGCCTCGTCAAGATTTGAGAACATGGTCGGAAGTCCGTCTTCACCATTATAGTAAACTCCGGTCTGTATCGGACGGGTTTGTACCATGGCGCTCTTCAGGTTCCAGTTTGTCACCCAGCCGGCGTTGTCAAAAATCTTACTTGACGTGCCATGAGGCTGGCCGGAATTATATCTGAAGATAGATGCCAACTGCCATCCACCCAGTACTGCTTCTACGAACGGATTCGCATTAGACAAGAACTGACGTCCTCTTCCGATCGGGACCTGCCACAAGCTGTTGAAGTTTACGAGATGTCTCATATCAAAATCCGAAGAGGAATAGTTATCTCTCTGTCTGATCGGATTCAGGATAAAGGCTGCACCGTAAGCACCGCTTGTCTGCAAACCGGAAGTGTCATCCATGGAATGTGAGAAAGTGTAGTTAAAATCCCATGTGAAATTGCTCAAACGCTGCCGGATCGAGAGCGTTCCCGCGTTGTAGTCAGAGTTGCCGATCGATCCAAACGAATCAAGTGCTCCGTATTGTCTCTGGTAAAAAAGCGGATTACCGCTAAAGACATCCATAACATACTGAGGATATGTCCAGTCTGTCGGCAATCCCCAGTCAAAGAAGAACTGGGAATTTGTTATACCCGGCTCCAACGGCGCCCACATATTTTCAAAGAACGGTACCGTTGGAACGGAGGCAAAATCGCCGCCGTTATAAGCGTGCTGAGCGATTATCGTCGCAGCGGTGTAATAATCCATTCCCGAAATGGGATCGACGAGGTTATTCGCCGACATAACGTCCCTACGAGCCAGAAGATTTCTTGCCTTACGGCTGATGAACGATGCCTCAATATACATTTTTGAGGGCAATTCTCTACCGTAAGTAAGGTTTGCCACGAAGTTGATCGGGGCTTGAATGCCTCTGTCAATGGACGACTCGATACGCATTCCAAGATTCGACGGCTGCTGTTGCGGGAAAACAAGTGTTGCAGCTGACGTAGCTCCCGGGAAGAGAGGGGTGCGGATCGACATTGGTGTACCGTCCCATGCCGGAGCTGGGTTCGTTGACAGGTTGAAAGAATTTGCCGGGCTGGTGTAGCTCTTTAAGAAGCCCAAAGTGTTGGACGCATCAAACGAAACTGCCAACTGCTGGCCGTAGTAGTCGTTTGAAATAGCATATCCGCCGCGCAGAACTCCCTGTCCGTTCTTTCCAAACAAGAAAGCTCCAAGCCCGCCGTCAAAATTCGGCGACCAGGCAAAGGATACTCTAGGCTGGAAGTTGTTCAGGTCCTTGTCATACATCGGATCCTTGCCGTTCACTTTGCCCGACTTGTCCATGATCAAAGGCTCGCTGTAGTTAAGCCCCATCTTGGCATACGCCAGACGGCGTGCAAAATATTCGTCAAGAGCAATGTTGGGAGCAGCCTCATATCCGCTGGTTTCCCAGACGGGTGTGCTGTAACCGTAACGAAGACCAAAATTCAGTGTAAGGCTTGAATGGATCTTCCATGAGTCCTGAACATAAAAATCATACTCTTCGGTGGCAAACTCTCTGAGCGTTGGTTGGCCATTGACCTGATTGCCATCGATATCGTAGTTGAACCGGGCCGTGTATTGGTTCAGACGGCCTAACATGGCTACGAGCGGTGACTGTGCCGAACGCGTCCACGCCGAGTCAACACTGGTGCCATAGGTAGCACTCAAGTAACGATTAACTATCGCGGTCACACTTCCGCCACTCTGCGGATAGAAACCAAAGTTGGTAACAGCAGAGTCATAGGCAGCTCCCCAACTCTCGCGTTTGTTCTTAACGAGACGGATGTTGGTACCAAATTGAACCGTGTGGTCGCCTTTGATCCAAGTCATGTCATTGGCAAAGTTATGGGTCGGGTTTACACGGCTAAATGCACGGGCAAAGTTGTATTCGGAGAATACATCACGAAATGTGATGGCATTCACCGTTGAATCCCCCTGGTTACTGAACGCAAGCCTGGTCAATCCATAGCTGAATTTATTGGTAAGGTTATTGCTGATAAGCCATGTGTGGCTCAAAGCCAAACCAAGCGGATGGCTCCACTGGTTTGTGGCCGGAGTATCCGGAAATGCCGAAGCTCCGCCGAATATATCCTGCTGGTAGTTCATTCGGGCGCTGATGGCATGTCTCTGATCGGATGTGACATTCCAGTCAAATCTGGCAGTGTGGGTATTTAGATTTACAGGCAAATTCACATTAAAAGAATATCCGCCAGTGTTGATGCCGTCTCCCGCACGTCTTGAGTTCGCGGGATAGCGCGAGGCTATGCTTGCAAAATATGCGACCGCTGCAGGATTTATATCCACGACCGGATTGTTGCTGGGATCAGTGAAAGTATTTATCTCTGCTGTCGTTATCGACCGCAAAACACCTGTTGTGTCATAGATATTCAATATTCCCTGCCCCATGCTTGCCAGAGGAACCACCTGCACCCTCGGTTCGCTTTTTGCCTCTCTCATCCCCTCGTAATTGTAGAAGAAGAAGAACCTGTCCTTAACGATCGGCCCGCCAATGCTTCCACCAAAGAGATTTCGAAGTAGTTTTGGACGCGGAGAACGCATATCCCCGACATTCGCATCACCGTCGATAACAGCTTGGTCGGTGGCTACATATCGGCCATCAGAGTTGTTGAACCAGTCATTGGCATTGAAATAATCATTCCTGTGGTACCAGAACAAATTGCCGTTAAATCTGTTGGAACCGCCCTTTGTGATCAGAGAGATCTGAGCGCCGCTGGAACGTCCCTTGCTCGCATCGGGGTTCGCGGTCGTCACACGAAACTCTTCCACGGAGTCAGGTGTAACACGCAGAACCGGCGTGAAGGCGGTGCCTTCCTGTTGGTTGTTTACATCAACACCGTCAAGCGTGATATTCGCCTGGTCAGAACGGCCACCAGCGACGTATCCGCCCGGTGTGACCGCAGCCTGAAGGCTGAGAAGATTCGCCACATTTCTTCCCTCAAGCGGAAGCTGAGAGATCTGCTCGGAAATAAAGTTGTTGCCGAGACTCGCATCAGACGTATTTTTGATGCTCTCAATCCCGCCTGCATCAACAGTGACACTGACGTTGACATCACCTATTTCAAGGCGGATGTTCATGGTCGTTACAGAATCGACCACGGCGTTGAACTGTGTCGTTACCGCCTTGTTAAAACCGCCGGCCTCTACCTCAAGGGTATAAGCTCCGGGCTGCAGGGCAGTAAATGAATAATTACCGTTATTATCGGAAATAACCGAACGGCGGCCTCCCTGACCGAGGCTGACCAGTGTTACGGTCGCGCCGACAACTGACTGGCCCTGCGGGTCGGTGACAGTTCCGGAAACGCCTGAGGTTCCTGCCTGCGCGAAAGCTCCGACCGCGAACATACTGAACGCTGCCAAAGTCGCCGCAAGGACAAAAACCTTTTTC
This sequence comes from uncultured Chloracidobacterium sp., assembly GCA_964583955.1. Taxonomy (GTDB): domain Bacteria; phylum Acidobacteriota; class Blastocatellia; order Pyrinomonadales; family Pyrinomonadaceae; genus OLB17. The sequence continues at coordinate 5,959 of CAZOXY010000024.1, forward strand.
CTTAACATGCTAAATTTCATAGCTCCTCCATTTTAAGTCTAAAAACAAATACGCGTTATAGCTTTTTCGTCACAGTGTTTTATGCATTTTCCGTTCCAAACGCGGGATATTGGAAGTAAAGGAAATAAAAGGGGTAAATGCGGGAATAAACAAGGGAAATCAGCGTATTTTCGTATTGGATGAGGCTTTGCCGAGCCTGCTGTGTTGAATATTTCGGATAAAATTCAAAAATTTAGGAAATCGGCGGTACGTAATTTTCCGCATTTTCAGCTTTTTTTTGATATTTTTCAGCAATTTCATCCGCTAGATAAGGAGCTGAATATGCAGCGAGCAGCCGTTGCTCCCATTCCCGCCGCGGTGACGATGGTCGGGCTGATCGGATTGGCGACGTCGCCTATCGCAAGAATGTTCGGGACGCTGCTTTGGGCATTTCGGTCAACGACGACATAGCCATTCTCATCAAGATCGCATACTCCGGCAAGCAGTTCCGACTTGGGTTTGAAGCCGATGCGGATAAGTACCAGATCAGCCGGGATCGTCTGCGAATGTCCTTCCGCATCGACAACCGCAACACCCTGAACCTTGCCGTCGCCTTCGATACGCCGAACGATGCTGTTCATCATGAGTTCAACATTGCCCGCGTTCCGTATTGAGCTAATGAACCGCTCCTGCGCCGAAAAGCTGTCGCGACGGTGGACTATCACCACAGAATCAGCCGCTTTGCTCAGGATCATCGCGTTTTCCAGAGCCGCGTCACCGCCGCCAACGATGACCAGCCGCTTCCCTTCGACAAGATGTTTTTCTCCAACTCCCGAACGCAGAACGCCTTTGCCGATAAATTCGGCCTCGCCCGGAATGTTCAGCATCCTTCGCGAAAGCCCTGCTGCATAGATCAAAAACCGGGCGTGTATCGTGCCTTTTTTATCGAGACTAATGCCGATGGCCTCGCCGGGATCAATGCCTGTGACAGTCGAATCAAAACGACGATCGAACGAATGCCCTGAGAAAGATCGCTCAATCAGCGACGCGAGATCCGTTCCGTTCGACGCTGAAACACCGGGATAATTATTTATCGGATTAAAGACAGAATGAAGCTGTCCGCCCGGCCGTGACCGGCTCTCAAGAAGAACCGTTTCCAGCCCGAGTTCGGAACACCACGCGGCGGCCGTAAGGCCTCCGGGGCCTGCTCCTATGACCGCGACATCATGAACTTTGTTCAGCATATTTTGATGGTTGTTCTGCGGCCCGAATATCCGTTGAAAGTGGCATTTTTTTGCCCACGCGGATTACCAATTTTTGTCACATTTTAATGAATTTCCACGCTGACTGAAAGGCGTCGAAAATACCGTAACTCTCTCAAAATCCCAATTTTAGGCGACCTCAGGATAAATTTCAATCAGGCAGGCCGAGCGTCTTTATTGGCACTGTTATTGCTGTGTTCCTCTGGATGTCAGTGGGCGCATTCTGTTTTACGCCCGCGCTCCCGACACCAATTCCGCACCAAGATCAAACGCTAGACCAACCGTAAAAGCTATGAGATTAGAGATCGAATCAATCACGGCCGCCCCCCCGATGGCTGAACAGATGGCCGCAACGAGCCACGAAGAGAACAACACCGCCCAGGCCCAGGAATTTCTGAAAAGCGGCATAAGAGCCGCGCAGGCCGGCAACCGAGCCGATGCCCGCACCGCTTTGCTCCGCGCCACGGAACTCGATCCGAGGTGCGAGAACGCGTGGCTTTGGCTTGCTTCCATCAGCGAATATCCTGAAGAACTGCTCGTATTTCTCAATAACGTGCTTGAAATAAGCCCTGAGAACGCAAGAGCGTTGGAATGGAGAGCGGCGACAAATTCCCTGCTTGCCCGGACGCTGATCCAGCGCGGCGCTGACGCCGTCGAGGAAGGCCAGAACGAAAAGGCTGCTGAATATTTCTCAAAATCATTGGAATATGACCAGCAGAACGCAATGGCGTGGATGTGGCTGGCTTCCCTGTCGGATTCGAGCGAAGGAAAGCTCAATTATCTTGAGAGCGCACTTGCGATCGAGCCTGAAAATGAAAAAGCTCTTGCCGCGTACCGCGACGCTCGTCATGACCTGACCACAAAGCATCTGGCCGAAGCAAAGGCGGCGGCGGTCGAGGGCAGAACAGCTGACGCACACGACCTTTTGAACGCAGTTCTGGAAGAAATGCCCGATTCCGAGGACGCCTGGATGCTTCGGTCTCATTTCTCGGAAACGTTTGATGAAAAGATACGTTCGTTTGAACGGGTTTTGGAGATCAATCCCGGAAACGCGGCGGCGGCGGCCAGTTTGGCATCGCTTCGTTCGCTTATGGGCGAGCCTGAACCAACGGCCGTCGAAGAAAGCCTGAATGCTGCACCTGAAGCAGACACTGCCTTTGAAGTGGAAGAGGCTGCCGCGAACACAGATGAATCAGTAGAGCTAAACACAGCAAATGCAGAATTTATGACTGATATGGCAACGCCGGAAACGGCCGAGCTTTATCAGGCGGAAAGTGTCGAGGAAATGGCCGTGGAGATGGAAACTCCGGCCTTCCAGCCGGAAGACGATCCGCTGGAAGTCGCTGCCCTTGACGTCGAGGAACATTTTACGGAAACGGCAGACAGCGTCTTCGATGAAACGACCGTTGATCTTGATCTTGAGGCCCGTTCCGATGAGGAGCAGCCGGAAGTCGCGGAATTTCAAGAAGAAACCCGGCAGGAAGAAGTCCAGCATACGGCTTCGTTTGATGAAGCGGCTGAGACGGAAACAGATCTTGGAGAGGAATTTGAATATCCGTTAACGGCGGATCCGTTTGCGGAAACGGTTGACGAAACTATAGAAACGGTGTTTTCGACGGATGAAGCATCGGTCGAAGAACAGTTCACGAAGGGCCATGCGGAAGACCTTTCAACTGCGGAAAGTGTTGTATTTGAAGAGGTTTCCGAGCAGGTTGAGGAGTTCGGCGAAACCGCTTTTGAAGATGCCGTGCCGGATGCGACGGCTTCGTTGAAAATGTTCGAACACGCCGTTGAGGCCGCAACGGATGAAGTGGCAATACCGTCCGAAGGATTGTTCGGATTTGACGGCTCGCAGGATGATCCGTATAAGACGGTCTTCTCTCTGCCGTCGGTCAGCATGATCTTTGAAGAGGCAAATCTGCGGTTCGACGAGCAGAACGGCCATCAGGAAAATGATGCGGCTGTTGCCGAAGTTCCGGTGCAGGAAGAGCTAACGAACGGCTTTGCGGAAGAGAACAAGGCACAGGCGGCCGATCCTTTCACCGCTGAGGCTCCTTATGTTGCCGACGCCATCCCGATGCCTGAGGCGGAACTTGCGGCTGAGGCCGGCTCACCCGAAGCACCGGCCGAAGCATCTGCCGACGCATATCAGACAAACGTCGTCACCCAGCAGCAAACCATGCAGTGTGCGTTCTGCGGCCACTCCAATGACGCTTTCGCGGTCTCGTGTTCGGGCTGCATGGCTGTTCTGACACTGTCGGACATCGAAATGCTGCTTGCCAATACGAACGCCGACAGGGTTGTCATACGCTCGGCTGTGGAGGCAATGGAAGACATTCGCTCCAAAGAAGGGCTGAGCGAAAACGAAATGACGATGCTTGGCATAGGTCATCTGAACCTTAACAATCTCGAAACGGCACACAGCGTGCTGGCAGAGGCTTCCAAGCTAAATCCGAACAACGTTTTCCTGACAGGACAGGTCAACGCCCTGCATATCCGCATAAACGAGATACTGGCCCAGCAAAAAACTCACGAACAACTGGTCAGCGGCAAAAAAATACTGGTCGTTGACGATAGCCCGACGATCAGAAAACTGATCTCAGGAAAGCTCGAAAAATGCGGCCATGACGTTATCTGCTCGTCGGACGGTGTCGAGGCTATGGAAATGCTTCAGGGAATGAAGCCGGACCTTATCCTTTTGGATATAACCATGCCGCGAATGGACGGCTATCAGGTCTGCAAAATGATCCGCGGCAATGATGTGACAAAGGATGTTCCGGTCGTGATGATCTCCGGCAAGGACGGCTTCTTTGACAAGGTTCGCGGACGCATGGCAGGCAGTTCGGGTTATATCACGAAACCCTTTGGCCCTGAGACGCTGATGAAAGTTGTCGATGGGTTCCTCAAGAACGGCAATTCAGCCATGGCGGAAGTATGATGACGGCGGCAGGCGAAGGTATGCTGGAACTGGAAAACCTCGAGGCCGCTGCTTTTAGCGGCCCCGACAGCACTAACTGTTATCACATGGCATCACAGCCGCGTTTCGTCTGCTTTCAGCTTGGTTCGAGTTCATATTGCGTTCCTGCGGATAACGTTGCCGAGGTCTCTCACCCGCTTGCGGTCACAAGATTGCCCGGCGGAACGGCCCCGCTGATGGGAATAGCCTCTCTGCGGGGCGAGATCCTGGCGGTCATCGACCTCAGAACAATGTTGAATGAAAAGCCTCCCGCCTTTTCATCAAAGCCAAAGTTCGTCGTAGTGATGTCGCCTGGTGGAGAGTGTCCGGTCGCGATGCCCGTTGACGGAATGCGGGACATGATCTCGGCACGGCCTGGTGATCTTTCGGCGGAAACGCCCAACAGCCCTTTTATCAAAGGCTCGATCTCTCTGGACGGCACCAATGCCGGCGTCGTGGACATTGGCGAGCTTAGAAATGCCGTCACACGCTGTACGGCCTGACCTCTGACAAGCCCCGACGCTTTTGTAAGACCCCCGGCAAATGCGAAAAGACAAAAAAGAAAGTTTATTATCCTCCCTCAGAGCAAGAGTTTGGCTTGCCGTTTGCGCATTGGCGGTGATCAACGGCGTCTGCGGCATTGCGGCATTTTTGGCCGTTTCGTTCCTGTTTTCCTCGCCTACGGTTCCGTTCGTTGCCGCTTTTGCACTTTCTTCGGTCATTACCGTTGCCTATGGCAAATGGCTGGCGGGCGAGGTGCTGAGGCCGGTGGAAAAGGTAAATCTTGCCGCCCGCAGCCTGGAAAGGAACGCCGAGGCTCCGCTGCCGACAACGACCGGTTCATCGGAAACGGATGCTCTTCTGCAAAGCCTTCACAGAAACGCAAAACAATTCAGCAATTTGATGATGCTGATGGAATCGGTTGCCGCAGGCAAGACCGAAATGGCCGCGATGCCACTGGAAAATGCCGACCGCCTGAGTTCGGCGTTTCAGAAACTGGTGGCAAAGGTTACAGGCTCCATTGACGCAAAGAACGAACTTGAGGAACTCAGAACATCGCTGAACAGGCTGGCGAGCGACATCGAGGCAGCAAGCGGCGGCGCTCATACCGAGATACGCGGCGGCACGGAAAAGACCGGCCAGATAGCCGAGATGTTCAGCAGGCTCCTTGCAAGCTCTTCCGCCTTTGATCAGAAAGTTCGGTCAGAAATAACGGCGTCGGAGCGATCGCTTTCAGCGGCGATGGCCCGTCTGCAAAGCCTTCGCGGGCTTGAAACTTCGTCATCTGAACCGCTCAGTTCACTAATATCATCGCTAAAGCAGTCTCCTGACAAGCTGACCTTGCTGAAGGACGAACTTTCGGTGCTGCGCTCCCGCCCGGAAGAAGCAGGCCTTGCCGAAGCGGGTTCCAGGGAACTGCAAATACTGGGCAAAAGGCTCAATAACGTCAGAAGTTCGGGCAATGAACTGAACCGCCGGATCCGCAACGTAAGGGAAAAGATACATCAGATACCGCAGGCATCAAAGATAGCCGAAGACCTTTCGCGACGTTCAAAAATGGTCGCTTTGAACGCCTCGATCAAATCGTCGTCCGCTGATGCGGGCGCCGCTGCAACGCTTTCAGAAGAGTTCTCTCAGCTTTCTGACCGTGCGGTAAAACTCCAACGCGACCTTGCGGGCATAGACAAGACCATTCTGGATGAACTGTCCGAGGTGGAAGCACTTATTCAAAGCATTTTGAGCGATGCCGCCGATGCTCTTCTGCATTCGACGTCGGCAGGAGAAATGACATCGGTGCTTGAACCGCTGATCGCCGCGACCTCCGGGCTTTCGCAAAAGATCTCTCAGGCCGCAGCCGCAGGCGAGGCCGAGAAGGAAGAACTGATGCGGAAACTGACAACGCTCTATTTTGACAAGAACCGATCTGCCGAGGATCTGGCAGAGGCGGAAAATCTTTTGATCTCCGCCCGCGAACACCTTGATGAACTGAGACGGACGAACGATCCGCCCCGCATCAGCGAACCCGCTCCCGCTCTTCCGCAGCTTTTGGAAAATGACGAATTTCGCCCGATGCCGGGCAATGAGCAGCACGCTGCCGCGACGATGGACCTTTCCGGAGAGAATTGATGGAAAATGCCCTGTTGAACATGATGGTAAAAACCTGTGCCGTTACCGGCCTGGTTCTGCTTGTCATTGGCTCGGCTCTGTTTTTAGGCCATCAGGCGGAGATGATGGAAGAATCGGCTGCCGCCACGCTTGCTCTTGGTATCGGCGTTGCGTTGTCGATACTGTCGCTTGCCGCGCTGCTTTTCAACAACGCCCGCGTGACGCGGCGGCTTGAGGACGCTCATTCCATTGCCGCAAAATTGGCGCGCGGACAGCTATATACCGACGATCCTGACGACGAGCTTAAGGATCAGCTTCGCTCAATATCAAAATACATTGAACACAACGCACTTCTGGTCAACAAGATCGCCGAAGGCGACCTTAATTCGGGCAACACGCTGTTCTCTGACAACGATGTGCTGGGAAAAGCGTATAAGAATGTTGTCGTAAAGCTTGGCGATTCGCTTCAGACACAGGAGATACGCGACCGCCTTGAGCTTTCGGTAATGAAGCTCCTTAACGAAGTGTCGGACGTATCAAAAGGCGACCTTACGGTTTCTGCCGAGGTTTCCAGCGACGTTACGGGTGAGATAGCCGTCGCGTTCAACCTGATGACGCGAAACCTCCGCTCGCTTATTAAACAGGTCAAGGACGTTACCCAACGCGTCGGAACATCCGCCGAGGCCATCCACGAAACGACCGAACAGCTTGCACGCGGCAGTTCGGCCCAGTCATCACAGATAACCCGGACAAAGGCATCGATCGCGAATATGTCCGAACAGATAATTGCCGTTTCTGAGAATGCGACTGTTTCGTCGCGTGTTGCGGGCGATTCGCTCAAAACGGCACAAGTTGGCGTTCAGGCCGCCCGAGAGAACATAAGCGCAATGAACGCCATCCGCAAACAGGTGCAGGAAACTGCCAAGCGGATAAAGCGTCTGGGCGAACGCTCGCAGGAGATCAGCCAGATCGTCGCTCTTATCGAAGATCTTTCGGACCGTACCAGCGTTTTGGCGCTGAACGCCTCGCTTCAGGCATCGGCGGGCGGACGCGGGTCTGAATTCACATCCGTCGCCAAAGAGGTCGAGCGCCTTGCGGAACGTTCAACAAAATTAACGAAACAGATAGCCACGCTCACGCATACGATCAGCGTTGAGACACAGGAAGCCGTCACCTCAATGGAAGAGACCATCCGCGAAGTGACGCTTGGCTCTGCCTCAGCGGAAAAGGCCGGACGCTCGCTGGTAGAGATAGAGCGTGTGACCAGCGAACTCGCCGGGCTGATCCGCACGATATCCGATTCGACACGGTCGCATGCAAAGGTTTCCGAAGACCTTTCCGGTGCGATGTCCGACATCTCTCAGGTAACGGAACTGATCCAACTGAGTTCAAAACGCGCGGCAGACGCCGTCAAATCGCTCGTCCAGCTTTCGGGCGACCTTCGCAACTCCGTCTCGCCATTTAAGCTGCCGGCCGAAATGCCTCCGATAACCTCTGAATCCGAAGCCGGCATTTCCGCTAACTTCATCAACTAAAATGGATAACGAAAAACTGCAAACATTTCTGGATGAATCCGAGATCGTTCTCAACGGCGTTCGCGGCGGCATTCTTATGTTTGCCCAAAACACGGCGGAGCGTTCGGCACTTGAGATACCCTTTCGTCGTGTACGAACGCTTTCGCAATCGGCGGCCTCGATGGGTCAGAAAGACATCGAATCGCAGTCCATCCTGTTGAGCGAATTGATAGTTTTTGCGGCAAAGCATAACGGCGATCTGCCGGGCGAATATATAAGAAACATTCTGGATCAGATATCCGGCATCGAAGCTCTTCTGGCAGGTATCCGGATGAGCCAGGAAGATTTCACCGTCGGGCTATCCGAACTGGTCGATTCCTCTTTCGAGACGCTTTCTCCGCGTGAGGAAACCGTCGCTGAAATTCCGGAATTCGCAGAACCCGATCAGAGCGTTGATGACGACGATAATTTTGAGGTCGATGCCGAACTGCTTGAGGTTTTTGCCGAAGAGGCCGAAGACCTTTTGAAAAATATCGAGACCAATCTGGCGCGGCTTGTTTCGACGCCGGACGACAAGGAAGCACTGTGGGAAATTCGCCGCAACGCTCATACATTCAAGGGTTCGGCGGGCATCGTCGGGCTGAAACGTCCGAGCGAGATGGCCCATCGGGTCGAAGACCTTCTCGACCGCCTGGTTGAGGCCGAACACGGTTCGCATGAGGGCATAATACCGCTGCTGTTCACCGCAACCGAATGCCTGCGGTCACTTGCCGCCGGTGAGAATACGTCAACGCTTTCGGCAACGATCTCGACGCTGTATCAGGACATTGACAAAGCGGTCGAGGAGATCGAGAATCCGCAGCCGAAGGAAGCTCTGGTGCAGGCCGCAGCCGCAACGACGGCCGCACAGCCCGCATCCTTGACGCCCGAACCGGAAAAAGGCCGCAAAGCAGCGGAAACGCGCTCCATTGTCCGTGTTTCGCTGGACAAGCTGGACGACCTTGTGAACATAATCCGCGATCTGGTGGTCAGCCGTTCGGTGTTCGAACAAAAACTGTCCGAGTTTGATCATCAGATAGACGACCTGCACAACGCGACCCGCCGTCTGCAATCCACGAACAGCCGGCTTGAGGTTGATTTTGAGGCCGCTTTGCTTGAAACGGACAGGGGAACAGGCCCGAACTTGTCTGTTCCGGGAGCAACGCGGGACAGCCTGCTTGACCCGTCCGTGGAACAGTTTGACAGCCTGGAATTTGACCGCTACACCGAATTTCATCAGGCAATACGCGAACTGAGCGAAACCTCCAGCGACACTTTTGCGATAAACACCTCGCTTGAGGCGTTGAAGGAAGATCTCGGATCGCTTTTTGATCACCAGCGAAGGCTGATAGACGCCGTTCAGGAAAAAGTGATGCGGATCAGGCTGGTCGCGTTCGGAACCCTGAAAACGCGGCTTGACCGGTCGGTTCGCGTGACCTGTGACGAAGAAGACAAAAAGGCTGAGATCTTTGTTGAGAACGAACAGCTTGAGGTTGACACGCAGATACTTGATTCGCTGATCGAACCGCTGCTGCATCTTTTGAAGAACGCTGTTGTTCACGGCATAGAATCGCCCGAAATGCGGCGCCTGCTCGGAAAATCGGAAACGGGCCGCATAGGCGTAAAGCTCACAAGCGAGGAAACGCACGTCGTCCTGACGGTGTCAGATGACGGCGGCGGCATCGCGACCGGCTCATTAAAGGACAAGGCAGTGACGGCCGGGATCATCTCGCCGCAGATCGCGGAGACGATGTCTGACGATGACGCAAATGAACTGATCTTTTTACCGGGCCTGACGACGGCGCAAAAACTGAACCTGAACGCCGGCCGCGGCGTCGGGATGAACATCGTCAAGGAAAGCGTCGAATCTCAAAAAGGAACCATCTCGCTCCATTCCGTGCCGCACAGGGGAACGACCTTTACGGTGCGTCTGCCTTTGCCGCTGGCGGTGACTACGGCCCTGTTGGTGCGTTCGGGGATGAACACATTTGCCGTCCCGTTCAAGCTGGTAAACCATGTCATCGAACTGTTGCCAGACGAGATAACGTGGCGTCAGGGTTCGGCATTTTGCAAAACTGGCAAGGAAGAGATCGCCCTGCGTCACATAGAGGAACTGGCCGAAATGGAAGGCCGTATTCAAAAGAACGCATCGGTAACGGCGTTCGTTGTCGATGCTCCCGACGGGCAATGCGCCATTGCGGTTGACAATGTGATCCGTTCGGAAGAGATCGTGATAAAACCTCTGGGCCGCCCGCTCGACAAGATAAACGGCCTGTTGGGAGCTTCGATACTCGGCAACGGCCAGCTTGTGACCATCCTCGATCTGCCGTATCTGCTGGCACGTTCGCCAAAGCCGAAGCAAACAGAAGAACCGCCAAAAGAACGTTCCGCCGAATTGAGCATCATGGTCGTGGACGACAGTCCAAGCGTCAGGCTGATGACGTCAAAGGTCATAAAAGGCGCGGGGTGGAATGTCGTGACGGCAAAGGACGGCGTTGACGCGCTGGAGATACTAAGGGCATCAAACGAACTTCCCGCGGTGATATTAAGCGATATTGAAATGCCCAGAATGGGCGGATTTGAACTGGTAAGCTCGCTGAAAGAGGACGATACGCTGAAAAGCATTCCGGTCATCGTCATCAGTTCTCGCGCCGGTGACAAGCACCGCGACAAGGCGTTTGATGCGGGCGTTGCCGAGTATCTCGTCAAGCCCTACAGCGAATGGGAACTCATCCAAAAGATAAAGCGGCTGTCCGATGAGAACGCGGAACAACCGAATTAAAAAATTTTGAGATGGCAGCAAACTCTATGTGTTCTCTGTACCTATGTGGTTTTGAAAACCAGCACCAAACACATAGAAAGATAGAACACATAGTTTTTTAGTTCTATCAGATGTCATCCGCTGCATCCGCCTGATCCGCGTTCGAAAAACTGCTCCGGAACATTAAAATATCAACAGAGCCTAATGTAGATTCACTTCACCGGCGGCTTACTCGGACGCAGTTCGACCTTGCTCGGCAGTGCGTTTGCGGGCATTGAGAGCAGATCCATAATAACCTGTGCGATGTCTGCCGGCTGAAGCTGCCACATCTTTTCTTCGCTTGGCGTATCGCCGCCGAAATATGTGTTCACGCTGCCCGGACAGACATAGCTGACCTTTATGTCGTCCTGTCGAACTTCCTGCATCAGAGCCTCGCTGAAGCCGTTCAGCCCAAATTTTGAAGCATTGTAAGCGGCCATTTTCGGATGCGCATTCTGGCCCGCCAGAGAAGAGATATTGAGGATATAACCGCCTCCGCGTGCTTTCATCATCGGTATCGCGTAGTGGCATGTGTAGAAGACGCCGAAAAGATTGGTCTCAAGCGTCTGCCGAAATTCACCGCCCGACATTTCCTCAACGGTCTTTCCAAAATATCCCATTCCGGCGTTGTTGATCAGAATGTCCGGCCCGCCAAAAACGCGTTCGCATTCGGCAAGCATCATCTTGACCTGCTCTTCGCTGCGGACGTCGCAAACTTCACCGTCAACGGTACCTTTTTGCGATAAACGTTCAAGCGCCGACTTCAGTTCCACCTTATCCCTGGCACAGATAAAGACCTTTGCCCCTGCTTCGGCCAGCCTTTCCGCAATTGCAAACCCGATGCCCTTTGTCCCGCCGGTTATGATGGCTGTCCTTTCTTTGATCGATGCATTCATAAACTGCTATTGGTCAGATCTCGCCTTGGGCCTTTTGCCCGCAACGAAGCGATTGTCGTTAAGTGTACCCTCAGGTGTGTCTTCGCGTTTTAATTTCGGAGAGCTTTTTTTGGCAAGCCGCTTCCAGGCGATCGTCACCGATCCGTCGTCATGCAGCCTGATGACCTTGAACGCGACAATGATATCAAGGCGTTTATCAAAATCCAGTTCGTCATAAACAACCCCGTTAAATGAACGCAGCACAGTGCCCTGATACGCCACGACCCTGAGAGCATAGGTCATATTCTCCACCGCATTCAGTTCCTGGCGATAATGAAACCCGCCGCGGTCAATTCCGGCCTGCAATTCACGTCCGGCCTCTCTGGCAGAATCAATATCGCGCGAAGGAACAAAATCGGTCAGGAATTTCATTCCGGGTGTTGAGATGCTGACCTTATCAAGCTCAATGTCGCCAAGTCCCGTCAGTATGCCGTGCTGCATAACGCCGGCGACCTCGAACCCGCCGTCCCTGAAACGAATATCAGCAACGCGGTCTATCGAATAGTCTCCCTTTCTAAACGAAAAGAGCGATCCGCTGCCGGGCATTGTGTATTTGAGGCATTTGGGATCGGCCGAAATAACATACGCGGAGATGCCGCAGTCACTGTTATCGACAAGGCGGACAATGCCCGTGTCCTTTTGTCTGAGAAATTCTTTCAGGTCGTTCAGATCTTGCCTTTCCGGCTGGAGCAAGGCCTTTTCGCCCGTCGTCGCGTCACGGTAGATGTCCTTGATATTCAAAAGAACGGCACGCGGTATCGGTTTGGCCCTCGCAGTGTTGCGGCGAACCGCGTCCAGACGGCCAAACGCATTATCCCTGTCGCGCCTTTCCATCATCTGCCTTTGCCGTTCCATGTCCTGGTTCGGTGTCGGCTGAGGTGTCGGGGTCGGGTTTGGAGCGGTTTGAGCATTGACGCCTGCCGAAAAAATCAACAGCAATAGGATCAGCCACTTTGACATTTGATCTCCTCCCTTTTGGCCTGATGCCATAAAGCATCACAGTTTGTCATTTAGTATCTCATTTACCACCTTCGGGTTGGCTTTGCCCTGCGAAGCTTTCATCACCTGGCCGACAAAAAAGCCGAAGATTTTATCATTGCCGCCGCGATATCTTTCGACCTGTTCGGCGTTGTTCGCAATGACCTCATCAACTATCTTTTCGATGGCGGAACTGTCAGAGATCTGCTCAAAGCCCTTTTCGCTGATAACCTGTGCGGCGGGCTTTCCGCTTGCGAACATCTCAGCCAAAACCTCTTTTGCCTGATTGTTGTTGATGCTTCCGCCTTCGAGCGTGTTCAGCAGTTCGGCCAGGTCTTCGGCGGACATCAGGCTTTCAGCGGCGGTCTTGCCCGCGTTTTTAAGCTCCTTTGTAAATTCGCCCAAAACCCAGTTTGCCGAAAGCCTCGGATCTGCCGTTATTCGCGCCGTCGTTTCAAAGAATGCGGCAAACTCCTTATCGGACACGATCTGCGATGCGTCAGCGAAATTCAGCCCATAGACCTCGATAAAACGCTCACGCATATTGTCCGGTAATTCAGGCATCCCCATTTTGGCCGTTTCAATGAACTCGGCAGACAGCACAAGCGGCTGCAGGTCGGGTTCGGGAAAATAACGGTAATCGTGAGCGTCTTCCTTTGAACGCATCACGCGGGTTTCCTGTTTTTGCTCGTTCCAGAGGCGAGTTTCCTGCTGAACGCCTTCGCCGCTTTCGTGGGCCGCGATCTGTCTTTCTATCTCGTATTCGATGGCCTTTTGCATAAAGCGGACGGAGTTGAGATTTTTAAGTTCGACCTTGTTGTTGAATTTCTCTTCACCGACGCGGCGGACGGAAACGTTTGCCTCGCAACGCAGGTTTCCCTTTTCCATATCGGCGTCGCTGGCTCCGACCCATTGCAGAACACGGCGAACGTGATTGACGTAATCATACGCCTGCCACGATGTGCGAAAATCAGGCCCCGTTACGATCTCGCCAAGCGGCGTTCCGGCCCGGTTAAGGTCAACGTAAGAGTATTTATCGGTTTCGGGCAGGCCTTCGTGAACGTTCTTTCCGGCATCTTCCTCCAGATGCATCCGCTCAATATGAATGGTCATCGGCTTCCATTCGCGGGCGTGGCCGTGTTCGTCACGGTCGGCGGTCATTATGGTCAGCGTTCCATTTGCCGAAAAGGGCCTGTCGTATTGCGAGATCTGATAGCCCTTGGGCAGATCGGGATAGAAATAGTTCTTGCGGGCAAAAATGGACGTTTCCTGCAATTCCAGCCCGAGCGCAAGAGCGGCGCGGGCGCCGAGTTCGACGACGCGGCGATTCAGAACCGGCAACGCTCCCGGCAGGCCCAAACAAACGGGACATGTGTTGGAATTCGGTTCGCTGCCAAATTCTGCCCGACAGCCGCAAAAGATCTTTGTCTCGGTAGCAAGCTGTGTGTGTATTTCCATGCCGATAACGGCTTCCCAACCTTCTTTCATAAGTATCCAATTCAAAAACAAAAATGCGCGGAGCGTATGATGTTCAATCATAGTCCGCGCGTGTCAAAAACTCAATTTTGCTTATTTCCGACGCTTAACGCCGTGGCCGATGAGGACGAAAGACCGGCCTTGGCGGCGGCTGTGGCAAAGGAACGGGATAAACGCCAACCGGTGTTGCCCTGTAACCCTGTATCGGATAGTTGTAACGCGGATAATAGCCGCGTCCGTAACGCCTGTTATAAGGCCCGGTGTAGAAAACGGACGCACCGCCGGAATACTGCGGAACAGGCGCGATGATCACCTGATCGGGAGCGGCTGCGGCGTTATTGGCGGCCTCGGCCTGCTCACGCTGGAATCTTTCGGCACGAAGCTTTTCGGACAGGCGTTCACGGTCGAGCCTTTCCTTTTCCTGCTGTTTTTCCATTTCCTCAGGCGACGGAAAACCGAGCCTTTCGTAGTTTTCACGTAGGTCTTTTTCGGCGGCGAGCCGCGCCTGGCGATATTTTTCCAGATCGAGGTTGGTGATGGTTTTTGTACCCTGAGCAGATGCATTAACGGCCAAAAAGCCGACAGCGATCAATAAAAACACCGCATTTCTCATAATATTCACCTCGATAGCCATTATTATAACACGCCGAAACTCTTCGGCATCAACAAATTTTGATGACAAAACGGGCCGGAACGATGCGAGCAAAGTCCCGGCCGCAAAATTTTAGTTGAAACAAAAGTTAGAAAAGTTTTGTGAAAACCCGGCCGATAATAAGCTTGGGTTTCAAGTCTGCGAAGCAGACTCTTCGTTTATGATCCAACATCGGCTGGTTTTCAGTCTTCTAAAAGCTGAAATTCAGCCCGATGCGGGAATTTCTGCCCGGCGTGCGAAAACCGTTCTCGAAATATTCGTTGTCGAACAGATTTTCCATCGTGCCGTAAAGCCGCAGCGAATACCTTTCGGCAAAATTGAAAGTATAGCCCGCTGTCAGATCGACACGGCGATTGCCGTCAAAGCGATAGACATACGAACCGAAAGTTGCGTTGCTGAAAATGGCACCGAGATAATCACTGGCAAGCATGACATCGGCATTTACCCAAAATTGTTTATATCTCTTCGTCGCCGTCAGCGTGAACTGATGTTCGGGAATCGCCAGCGAGCGAAAAACGCCGCTGCCCGCAACCTGCGGCTCATATTGTTCGCTGTCAGTATAAGTGTAAGAGGCAAAGATGTCGGTCGAAGATGTAGGCCTAATATCGGCGCTGAATTCCCCGCCGCGGGCCTTGCCGCCTCTGGTGTTCAGATAACCGCTCCAACGGCCATGTTCATCAGGTGAATCAAAATTTCCGAATCCGATAATGTCTCTCAGATGCGAATAAAAATACGTCGCCGAAAGACGCGCCCGGCCTTGAAAAAGGCTCTGTTCCACCCCGGCGTCAAAAACGAGGGAATGTTCAGGCTCAAGTTCGGGATCGCCCAGCGCCACAAAGCCCGGCTCGGGCCAGGTCGAATAATACGACCCGACCCGTTCATACAGCGAAGGCACGCGATAGCCGGTGCCAATGTGTGTTCTGACCTTTGTACCCGTCTCGAAAAGATACGAAACGGCTCCGTCCAGAGTGGAAGCGGCAGGCGGGCTGTTTAGCGTAAAGCTTGTGTATGGTGCATTTACATCGCTAAACTCGGGCCGTTTCAGATCGAACCACTGTGCCCTGAAACCGCCTGAAAGCTGCAATCTTCCGCCCAAAAGCCCGATCAGGTCCTGTGCAAAGAATGAATGGCTTGATTGAAAAGCACGGGCAAGAAAATCCTCAAAACCGCCCGGTGTCAGGCCTTCGTTCTCATATCTTTCGTGTTCAAATTCATACCCGATGCGGACGGTGTGATATTTCGGCGTCCAGAGCAGGCTGGCATTTGCGGTGTGGATGGCCCCACGATTGAACGTTGTCGATTCCGACTGCCAGCCGACGCCAAGCGGCCCGGCTTCGTCACGTCGGCGTGAGGCAAGGCCGGAATAATAGCCGTTCAGGGTCAGGTCGTTCGTCAGTGATCGCGATACTGAAAACACGCCGCTAAGAAAGCGTGCCTTTTGAAGATTGTCGGGGTCATTGACGTCCGCGACGAAATTTACGCCCTCGACAGCGTTGATGATCGTGCTGTTATCAGGCGGCAGATCGCCCAATGTGTCGGGACTGGAATTTAGCCTGACGGACGCATCGGAAAAATAAAACCGTGCGGAAATGTTCGTGCGGTTGGTCGGTTTCAGGTCAAATCGCGGCTGGAACGATGTGTTGTTCGCATTGTCCTCGCCGTCAATTCCCTTTGTGAAAGCAGTTCGTGAAACGCCGATGTTCAGGCCGTATTTTCCGTCATCAGAACCGTAGCTCGTGACCCCGCGAAAACGCCCGAAGCCGAGTTCGCCTACGTTCCCGGAAAGCTGTCCGTGCCAGCCTTTTTGTGCTGTCGGCGTGATGAAATTGACCGTTCCGCCGACCGCATTCGTGCCGTAAAGCGACGATCCGGTTCCGCGAAGCACCTCAACGCGGCTGACGCTCGACAGCGTAAAATCGCCCAAAAAGCTGGATGCATCGCCGTTTATCGCCGCCGCGTCGCGAAACCGCACACCGTCGATAAGAAGCGCCGTGTCCTGATTGCGAAGCCCGCGGGCCTTTACCGACGCAAACCTGCCAAAACCGCCAAGCTGCTGTATGCGAAAACCCGGTATCGTCCGCAGGCTGTCCGCCAACGTGTAGTCGCCGCGGTCGCGCATCTCGCGGCCCGTGATAACATTGACCGTCTTTGATACTTCGTCCAATGTCTGCTCGGTATCGGCTGAGATCGTAACGGTCTCGCTGATCGCATTCGTGACACCGAAAGTGATGTTAGCGACCGTTTCACTCGCCGGATCATGAGATACATTCTGTATCGCCTCGGTTCGGCCCGGATATGAAGCTTTTATTTTATATTTTCCGAGAGGAATGTTTTGGAAGGAGTAAAGGCCGTTCTCGTCGGTAACAACCGTCCGTGTGAACGACGGGTTATTTTGTGATGTCAATGTGATCTCGGCTCCGGAAACCGGCCCTGAGGCGTCTGAAACCTTTCCGTTTATCGTCTGCGGATCGGCCTGGGCAAATACGGTGAAACCTAACAGCAATATTGCCGCGAATAATTTTATTGTTCTCATTTTCCCTACCTTTTCCGCCCACACGCGGAATGGTTCTCAACCAGAACAAAACGGGCAAGTTCCCGACTTTACGGAAAAAGATGCCAAGAACATCTTTTCCCGATCTCACGGTTGCGTGGGCAGCGCCGGAATCTCACCGGTCTTCCTTCCACCGTTCGTTCGACCAAATTCGCACGCATCAGGCATTTGCCTTTGATGCGAACACTTCAAAAAACAAGAAGTTTACCATTTATTATGTTCCACCGCATTGGGTAAGCAGCAAAGGAGAATAAAACAGACGGCATGAGGGATAAACAACTGTTCAGAGGAAAGTATGACCGGGTCCTGTAACAAGATCATTCGCTTACCGAATTTTCGATAAGGAACTGCATAAGCCGGAAAGCATTACGAATAACAGGGCCGCCCGAAGGATCGTCAGACAAGGCAGCAAAAGGACCTTCGCCAAAATTGAGTCCGTCAGAAACCAGAAAGCTGATGCGGGCATTGCCATCGGATGGCGGCGGCAGTCTGTCCCCTTCCCAAGGCCCTATCTTGTCCACAACCTTTCTTGCCGCCAGGAACAGATCGACAATGATCACATTCGACTTCTCGGTTTGGGTTTCCCAGACGATCAGCTTGCCTGAATGATTGATGTAACGCGAAGTCCCATCTTCGTACGCAGCCAAAACATCCAATCCGTTTTCAAGGCCAACCTCGACGATGACGCCAAACAGTCGTTTGCCGTCGATAACGTTTCCCAAAGACCTCAAAACCCCTGAGGCAAATATTTTCGGACGTGTTTCAAGCTCCCAATCGTCGATGATCTTAATTAGCTCATCCCTGCTTGGACTCTCGGAGAAGACCGTGTCCCACGGATAAGCATTCGGAGATGAATCTGCGCTGCGATACATCTCCGGCTCGTCACAGAACAGGAGTTCGTATATTCGGTCAAGTGCTTTGTTGTTATAAGGGTTATAAGGAGCCATTTTCACCCTTCTTCCGCCATACGAGATTCTTCCAGCAGCCTGTCGCGTATCTCCTGCACATAGCCGATGTCCTCGGGGACAACGTCAGCCTACTCTGATAATCTCCCTATGCCTTTGCCCGTACAGCCAAATGAACTCAAACCATTTAAGACTCGATCAGTAAACACAGTAATATCTCACCATCAGAACTTCTGCGCACTTCTATGGCTCTCAATGCAAGATCACCAAGATCGTGTCCCCAGATACCATATTTTCCGTTTGTTTCGTTCCTATTGATCATGGTCTTGCGCTGTTCAGGCGGTATAGTCTTAACTGAGGCAGTTTCTTCCTCTTCAATATACAAGGAATGATACTTTCTACTGATCTCGACAGCCAAATGTTTTCTGGAAAACCCTTCTTTTTTGGAAATGAGATCAAAGCGAACAGGGTTGTTTAGGGGATAATCAATTAGAATTGTGACTTTCTTGTTTGAAACAACCACCTCATCTGGCTCAATCAGTCTATCTAACTCAGCATCAATTCCTTCCAGACCGATCCAAGGAATCAAATCGGTGTCACCTGTCTCATCATCTTCTTTTGACGGTTGCATTGTGAAGTTGACCGTGGAAATCAGTTCGCCAAACACATCATAGGTCTTAGAGGCTGCCTCAGCTTCTCTTTTTTGTATAAGAAGCACTTCAACAGGCACATCCGGGGAATTCTTAACAACCGGCTCTACACCACCCGAACAAGCTGAGATCATGAAACCATTGCAAACCGCAAGGGTCAGAGAACATAGCATGGTTGATAATCTGGCATTTTTCATTTTCGACCTGTTCTTCTAGCTTTCCGCTTGCTGTTCTTCCAAGATCTTATCCCTGATCTCCTGCACATAACCGATGTCCTCGGGGACAACGTCCGCAAGCGTGACGACGAGTTCGCCTTTGCGGCCGTATTTTATCGCGTGCTGGATGGCGTCGCGGCTTTCGGGGATGACGCGCACCTGCGGTTCTCGGCCGCTGGCGGCAACGCCTTCCTGGATCAGGCCGGCGATGTCTTTAGCGTCGCGACCGCGAAGATAATGGCCTGAACGAATAACTATCCGGTCAAAATTCTCTCCGGCGATCAGGCCCATTTCGCGTATGTCCTCATCGCGGCGGTCGCCGGGAACGTTGATGACAACGGTGCGATATTTGTTCGGCAGCTTGCCGACAAAAGAGGAAAGGCCGCGGAATCCGGCAGGATTGTGCGCGTAATCCATCAGTACGGTCACTTGACCGACCTCGATGAAATTCAACCTTCCGGGTGTCTGCGCCGTACCGGCATTGAACGTTGTCAGGCCGACGCGGATGTCCTCAATGGTGACGCCGTGTACAAAACAGGCGAGCGTTGCCGCAAGCACGTTCTGTATCATGAACTCGGCCCGTCCGCCGTAGGTCAGCGGAATGTTCACGACCTTTTCGACGCGAACCTTCCATTTGCCCTTAAGAATTGTCACATAGCCGTTCTCGAACACGCACGAAACACGCCCGCGTGCCGCACGTCTCCTGATATTCGGATGATTCTCGTCCATTGAAAAACACACGACACGACCATCAACCAGATCACGCATTTTGTAAACAAGTTCGTCCTCGGCATTGAGAACAGCCCAGCCGTTTTTGCTCACGGCGCGGGGAACGACGGATTTCACGCGGGCAAGGTCTTCAAGCGTGTTCACATCCTTAAGCCCAAGATGGTCTGAGGCGACGTTCAGCACAACGCCGATGTCCGCGTGGTCAAAGCCCAGCCCGGAACGTATAATGCCGCCGCGAGCCGTTTCAAGAACCGCTACATCGACGGTCGGATCTTTCAATACAAGCTGTGCCGAAACCGGGCCGGTGTTGTCGCCCTGCACGATCCGCTGGTTGCCGATATACGTGCCGTCCGTGGTGGTAAAACCGACCGTGCGGCCGGAATTGCGAAGAATATGCGCGATCAGCCGCGTTGTGGTGGTTTTGCCGTTCGTTCCGGTAATGGCAAAGATGGGGATACGAGCCGGTGTTCCCGGCGGGAACAGCATGTCAATAACGTGTTCGGCGACGTTGCGCCCGATGCCTTCGCTTGGAGAGAGATGCATCCTGAAGCCCGGAGCGGCGTTGACCTCAATTATGCCGCCGCTATTCTCTCTGAGCGGTTCGCTGACATTCGGAGCCATTATGTCGATGCCCGCAACGTCAAGGCCGATGATCTTTGCGATCCGTTCAAAAAGAAACACGTTCTCCGGGTGCACCTCGTCCGTAACATCTATGGCGGTTCCGCCTGTTGAGATGTTGGCGGTGGTTTTCAGGAACAGCGTTTCGCCTTTGGGCAAAACGGTTTCGAGCGTGTATCCCGCCTTTGCAACGCATCGCACGGTCTGGCTGTCAACTTCAATCTCAGTAAGAACATTTTCG
The DNA here is from genome assembly GCA_964583955.1 of uncultured Chloracidobacterium sp. GTDB lineage: Bacteria > Acidobacteriota > Blastocatellia > Pyrinomonadales > Pyrinomonadaceae > OLB17. The sequence continues at coordinate 26,565 of CAZOXY010000024.1, forward strand.
TGGCCGTAACCGCGTCGCGGATCCTCATTTTCCTTGTCGATCAGTTCCTGTATGGTAAGCGAACCGTCGCCGACAATGTGCGCCGGAAGGCGTTTTGCAACAGCGATAAGGCGGTTGTTCACGACCAGAGCGCGAAAGTCAGAACCGACAAGCTGCTGTTCCACGATGACCCAGCGTGAATATTCCTTTGCTTTTTCCCAAGCAACCTTTGCCTCTTCCAGCGAATTTACGCCGATGGTCGCGCCTTTGCCGTGATTGCCGTCCAGCGGTTTTATGACCACCGGATAGCCGACCCTTTCCAGCGTGTCCTCAAGGTCTTCTTCAAGGCGGATGCGGTAGCCCTTGGGAACCGGCACGCCCATGTCGCCGAGCAGTTCCTTGGTCGCGTGCTTGTTGCCGGCGATGTCCACGGCGATCATGTTCGTGTTGGCGGTGGTCGTTGCCTGGATGCGTTTTTGATGAACACCGTAACCAAGCTGAACCAGCGACTGGTCATTAAGGCGTATGTAGGGAATGTCGCGGACCGACGCTTCCTCGACCAGCGAACCGGTGGACGGGCCGAAACGCACGTCCTGACGTATCTCACGCATTGTGCGGATGTCATCGGCCAGTTCCGTTTTGATATCCTCGATCGGAGCGTCCTCGGCCAACGCAAGGAAAAGCCTTACGGCGGCACGGGCGGCATAGCGTCCGACCTCTTCTTCGTGATAGCTGAAAACGACATTGTAGATGCCGCGTTCACCGGTCTCGCGCGTTCGGCCGTAACCGGTTTCCATTCCGGCCAGCGTTTGCAGTTCCAGAGCAAAATGCTCGATCACATGTCCGGCCCATGTTCCTTCCTGCACACGCCGCAGAAAGCCGCCCTCTTCGCCGTAACTGCACCCATGCGAAAGCAGCGACGGAAGCACTTCGTTCATGCGGCCGTAAAAGCCCTCGATCTTGTCCGTGGGCCGCTCCTCATAATCGCCTATGTCCAGGCGCATTATGATCAACTTTTTCCAATAGCCGCTCCAGTAGTTCGGCCCGCGAAGTGTTCGGATTTCCAAGATTTCCATAAAAGTTTTTCACCGCCGAGATGCGGAGGCACAGAGAATTTTAAAGATTGTTAACTATACGCCTTATTCCGTATTTCATCGCCGAAGAATGAAAATTAAGTATCAACCCGATCTTCTTATCCAACATTCGCAGATACGAGAGCAACTGGGCTTCGTGTATCGGGATTATTTTATCCACCGCTTTATCTCTAGAATGATCTGGTTCTCAACAATAATGTCCAGCCTGTATCCGCAATCCAGATTCACGTCCTTATACATGACCGGCAGATGAACCTGCCGCTCAAATGTTAACCCTTTTTGACTTAGTTCATAACAAAGACACTCTTCATAAGCCGATTCAAGTAATCCGGGTCCGATCCCTCTATGCACCTCAATGGCACAACCTATTATATTTTCGGTCAAAGAATTTAGACGGTCAGCAAGGTTGCTTACAGAATTGTTAGTTTTATCGAACATTTCCTTATTCCGCGTTTTTTTTGGCTTTCTCTGCGTCTTAGCGTCTCCGCGGTGAAATATCAACCCAGATCAGGGAGCAGAAACTCCTGCGGCGGCTGCAGCGGGTGACGGTCAAGATACTGATAGACCAAACCGTCGCCCAGAATGTGAAGCTGGACGCCGCATACGCTGAAGGCATCGTGTTCATCGACCTCGGCTATTTCGTTATACGTTATTTGCGAACCGTCAACGATGGTGGCAGATCCGGCGCCGAAAACCTCAAGAACGCCTTTTCCGTCAAGAATGATCGCCGTATTTTCATCAATGCCGATGCCCAGATTATACGGATTATATGAAACAGCCGTTATAAGGCGGCTAATGCGGCCGCGCTCGGTAAAATGCTGATCAATAATGATGTTTTTGAGAAACCCAAGCCCCGGCGAGAGCCGAACGGAGTCCTTTTTCGGATGCGATGCGGCTTCGCCGCGAACGATCATGGACGTACTCATTCCCGCCGCTCCGGCGCTCGTGCCTGCCAGGACTATCGGCGTCTCACGAACAAGTTTGCGCAGTTTTGCCGCGAATTCGGTCCCGCCAAGCATCGAAACCAGCCGCATCTGATCGCCGCCGGTGATGAACACACCGGTCACGCCGTCAAGAAGCTCGTCCGGATCGGCCTGAAAAACGTCCTGCCGTGAAGTTGACCTCAGCACACGCGGATTTGCGACGCCAAGATTACGAAAAGCCTGTGTATAAACGTCTGCGGCAAATTCCGGATAGTCCGAAGCCTCCGGAACTATCAGCACCTCGGCATTCTCGCCTCCGGCAAGTTCCAGAAACCTGCGCAGTATCCGCCGCTCGTTATACTTGTCCTCTGCCCCGCCGATCACCAGCAAATGTCCGCCTATGATCTCCCGGTCATGCGATTCTTTCATTGTTAAATTAGTCGAAGTAATATGACGATAACGTTAGTTTAAATTATTGTAAACAGCGGGTTCGGTCAACCCGTTCGAAAAAAAGACCAGCGGATGATCTTCATTTCTCGACGCACGGCCTGCTCACAATGGGTTAAATTCCCCGTCTTTTCTCCGTCTTTCAAGTACGGCATGTTCCCCGTCCATATACGAAGTTATTTACATTGACCGTTGCGATAGTTTACGATAGCTCAAAGTATCAGAATGTAAAGATATCTTTTAACTTACGCCGCATCCGATCAAACGGCTAAGAAAACGAAGACGGCAGTCCCGTAGTTGTTCGCTCCCGCCGATGAGCCAACGCCAAAGCCTCCACCGCCTGACGAGATAATTATCAGCTCGCTAGCTAGTTTTGTTGTATGAGATACCCCCGCTCCGCACTGATCATTTGTTTGGTCATTACAATAGCAGCATCTGTCTTTCAGGTGTTTGCTCAGGAGAAAATATTTCAATTTACGCCCTTTGACATCAAATACATCGAAAAAGTTTACACCGTGGCGGACGGGATGCCGCAGAACACCGCGACCTCGATGATCCAGACGCGGGACGGATATATCTGGATAACCACGTTTGGCGGACTGACACGCTATGACGGGCTTAAGTTCAAAGTATTCACGACCGGCAACGTCCCGGAACTGGCAAACAATCGCCTCACAAAATTATACGAGGATGAGGACGGCACGATCTGGATAGGGTCTGAGGACGGAGATGTCATAAGGTATCGTTCGGGCGTCTTTAAGACGATCTTCAAAAGCCAGGGACCACCCGAAAAGGCTGTCACACGCATACTGAGCGACGGCAGAGGCCGTATATGGGTAGGCAGTGGAAACGGCCTGAAATGGATAAATAAGGAAACATACGAAATAAAGAGATTCTATTCGTCCGATCCCGAACACAGCCTGTCCGCGGATGTTCCGCAAACTGTCGCCGTACTGGCCGCCGCCGATAATAAAATGTACATCGGTACTTTGTCCGGGCTTTTTGTGTCAGACCTTGCCGGAGATGACACGCCTGTCCGCATAAATGCATTTATTGACGAAACCATTGAACAAATGGTGTCCGCACCAAAAGGAGGCGTGCTTGTCCGCACTGAACGATCCAGCGCCCGATATCAGGATGGAAAGATAAGCCTGATCTCCGAAGATATGTCTGACCCCGATTTCCGGCTGCTGAATTCCACTGACGAATGGCACATCATCCCTGAAGACGATCATTTGCAGAAAAGCACACCGACCGGAATAGAGAAATTGATAACAAAAGAACCCCTGACAGGAAATATCACATCGATACTTAATGATAATGAGGGTAACATCTGGGTCGGTACCGATGCCGGTTTGAAAAAATTTCAAAGGAGGAACATCTGGGACTTTTCACTTATCCACCAAGGTGTAAAGACAAGTGTAAATTCGGTGATCGAGGGCAGCGACGGCACTATGTATATAGCATACTCGCGCGGCCTCGGGGCCTGGAAAAACGGACATCTCTCGATGCCTTTATCAACGGAACGTGCACAGAGCAGCATCCGGTCGCTGTCCAGGGACAGGGACGGAAATATATTGTTTGCAACCATCGGTTCTCTCATGCGTCTGGACCCAAAAACCTTAAAGATCAGTGAGATAACCGAGATACCCCCTTTTGACAAAGAGATCGGCGTCATCTTTTTTGACAGCAAAGGCGGCCGCTGGCTTGGCAGCAAGGAAGCCGGTGTCCAATATTTTCGGGACGGAAAACGCACTGTATTTGACACGTCAAACGGCCTTGCTGGCAACAACGTTGTCCGCATTGTGGAAGGCCGCGACGGAGTGATCTGGATAGCGACAAGGAACGGCCTCAGCCGGCTCGACAACGGAAAGATAATCAGCTACACGACAACCGAAGGACTTGGCGGCAACCATGTCAGGGACGTTTTTGATGAGGGAAACGGAACGATCTGGATAGGAACCTATGGCGGCGGCATCTCACGGCTTCGTGACGGGAAAATAGCAACGCTTCGCTTAATGAACGGCCTGCCGGAGGATGTTGCGTCGTCGTTTCTTGAGGACGGATCGGGGAATCTTTGGGTATTGGGCAATCGGGGCATTTATTCTGTCAATATCGCGGAAATGAACGCGGCGGCTGACGGATCCAACCCTGTGCTTTCAGCTGTTGTTTACAACGAAAATGACGGAATGCCGACCGCCGAGGGCAATGGAGGCAACACTCCCGCCGCATGGAAGGCAAGCGACGGAAAGCTCTGGTTCGCTCTTATTGAGGGAGCGGTAGCAGTGGATCCCTGGATGCAGCACCGGACAAACCTGCCGATACACATCGAGGCTGTCCGGTCAGACGGCAGCCAGATGCCGATAGACCACCCGATAACAGTGACCGGAGGACAACAGGACATCGAGATAGAATACACAGGTATCACTTTTATCAAACCGGAATTTCTTCGTTTCCAATATATGCTCGAAGGACTGGATCGGCAGTGGCACGACGCGGGAACACGGAGAACGGCCTATTTCCACTATCTGCCACCGGGCGAATATACGTTCCATGTAAGAGCCGCGAACAAAGAAGAATATCCGGGCAGCACCGCCACGATAAAGATAGTCGTGCGGCCCCTTTTCTGGCAGACATGGACTGCGGCCGTTCTGCTGGGTCTGCTGGTCATCGTTCTTGTCGCCCTGGCATTTTATCTTGGATATCGCCGGCTTGAAAAAAAGCGAAGGAAGGAGCGTGAATTTGCACAGCTTTTGATAAACGCCCACGAGGAAGAACGCAAACGCATAGCGGCGGATCTTCACGACGGGCTTGGAATGGACCTTTTGCTGATCAGGAACTGGATCACGCTCATGCTGAAGGAACATAACATCGAAAATGACGCGAGAACGCGGTTGGCGGAAATATCCCAAAAAGCCTCTGACGCTCTTGAGGAAACACGGAGCATTTCGCGAAACCTGAGGCCGCTGCATCTGGCCCGTTTCGGGCTGACCGCCACGTTGGAGAATCTGCTGGAAACGGTTCAAAGCTCGACCGATATGAACATAGACGCCTCGATAGGTAATATAGACAATATATTCTCTGACGAGGACGAACTCAGCATTTTTAGGATAGTACAGGAGTGTTTGAACAATGTCGTCAAACATTCTGAGGCTCGTTCGGTCCGCATAGAAATAAGCGGAGAAGCCGAAATGGTCCGCATACGCGTTTCGGATGACGGAAAGGGATTTGTTCACGATCGGACACTAAGAGCCGGAAGCGTCCGAAGTTTTGGACTGGAAAGTATTGAGCACCGGGCCGAAAGCCTGAATGGAACACTGCATCTGAGTTCTTCTCCGGATCGCGGCACAGAGGTAGTTGTCAAAATAAAAAGAAATGGTATGGAACAATCAAAACCAGATCAGGATACTCATCGCCGATGATCACCCCGTGTTCAGACAGGGGTTGAAAAACATAATAGAATCGAGCGAATCTTTTGAGGTTGTCGCGGAAGCCGGCACGGGCGAAGAGGCCGTCCGTCTTACGGAAAGCCATCTTCCGGACATTGTCGTCCTTGATGTGGACATGCCGGTGCTGGACGGCATCTCCACCGCTCGCAGGATAACGGCCCTGGAAAACCATCCGAAGATTTGTTTCCTGACACTGCACAATGATCTTGAGATCCTGAACGCAATGAAGCTTTTAAAAGCCGACGGGTATATTCTGAAGGACGTAGCCGTTGAGGAGATCACCGATTGCCTGATGAAGATCGCCGAAGGCGAAGCATATATCAGCCCCAGCATATTGAAAACTCTGCTCGACGATCCGAACCCCGGAACCTCCGCAATGATGAATAGCAGCGGCGGGCTTGAATCCCTGACACCGACCGAACTAAGAATAATAAAACTGGTGGCACAGGGAAAAACAACGCGCCAGATAGCGGCGGAATCATTTGTCAGCGTCAGAACGATAGAGAACCACCGCTTTAACATCTGTTCAAAACTCGAACTTCGCGGCAATCACGCCCTTTTGAGATTTGCCCTCGCCAATAAGCATCTTTTAGGGCAATTATAAGTGATAGCACATACAAAAATACGTAGTTTTACCTATTCACAACTTCTTCAAATAAGCTTACTCTAATGGCAGTTTCCAATGTTGGGTCCACGGATCGGTGACCTCGCACCGGAAATCAGGAAGGGTCGGTGGACGTGGGAGGCTCCGATCTTTCCGCTCTCCTTCGGTACATTGACTGACCGATACTGCAATATGGTGTTTTCCATTTGACCGAGAATAAAGCAAGGCACTTTCAGCTCGGGGAAGAATGTAGGCTTCCTCGGCTAAAGTGCTATTCTCGGTTTCTCGGCCTGTTTATCCCCAGGCAGCGCCACTTCGGTGGCGCTTTTTTAATTGGTTGTGACGCTTTATATTTATTGAATATCGGACCGCGAAAATTTTACGTAAGGCTATGCGACCTTCATGGAATTCGCTGACGTGTGTATCTCCTGCAAGCTGCGAACTATCACGCTCGCTTGCGATCTTTTGGTTGATATAGCTTCGATAAGGGCTTCGGCACCGGTTATGGTCGTGACGCAGGGGACGTTGAATTGGAGGGCGGCTTTGCGGATGGCCTTTTCGTCGTAGAAAGAGGCTTTGCCGAGCGGTGTGTTGATGATGAGAGCGATGTCGCCCTGGCGGATGAGGTCGGCGATGTTCGGACGGCCTTCGTTTACTTTGAAAACGCTTTCACATTCGAGGCCGACCTCTCGCAGGCGTGTCGCGGTTCCGTGCGTCGCTACGAGATCAAAGCCAAGCTTTCTCAGACGCCTGGCAAGAATTACAGCCTGGCCTTTATCGGTGTTATTGACGGAGATAAATGCTTTGCCGTTCAGCGGAAGATCGAGACCGGCTCCTTCCATGGCTTTTCCGTATGCTTCGCCGAATGTGGAGCCGACGCCCATCACCTCACCGGTCGAATGCATCTCAGGCCCGAGAATGGGATCGACACCGGCAAATTTTTTGAACGGGAAAACAGGCGATTTTACAAAGACATTGGGAACCGACAGGACATCCGGCAGACCAAATTCGGAAAGTGTCTTGTATCCGGCCATCACCAGCGACGCGATCTTTGCAATGGGAACACCTGTTGCTTTCGCCACAAAAGGCACTGTCCGCGATGCCCGCGGATTTACCTCCAGAACATAAACGCGGTCGTCCTGTATCGCGTATTGGATGTTCATAAGGCCCTTTACCTTCAATGCTTTGGCAAGCAGCGTGGTGTAATGCTGTATCGTTTCCAGATGCTCGGCAGCGATCTTTTGCGCGGGCAAAACGCTGGAAGAATCGCCCGAATGTATCCCGGCTTCCTCGATATGTTCCTGAATTCCTGCGATAACGACGGCGGTCTCATCCGCCAGAGCGTCAACGTCTATCTCGCCCGCACGTTCCAGAAATTTGTCGATGAGTATCGGCTTTTCGGGTGACGCATCGACCGCCGTCCGCATGTATTCATCGAGCGTCGCCTCATCATAGACTATCGCCATCGCTCTGCCGCCGAGGACAAAACTTGGCCTAACGACGACCGGATAACCTATCTCCGCTGCTATCTCCTTGGCCTCTTCGGGGGAAACGGCCGTGCCGTTTGGCGGCTGTGGAATGTTGAGTTCGTTAAGCAAAGCCGAAAATCTCTTGCGGTCTTCGGCCAGGTCGATGGAATCCGGCGACGTGCCGATGATCGGAACTCCGGCATCATGCAGCCTGTCAGCCAGGTTGAGCGGCGTTTGCCCGCCGAACTGCACGATCACGCCGTCAGGCCGTTCCTTTTCGACGATGTTCATCACGTCTTCAAACGTCAGCGGCTCGAAATAAAGCCTGTCCGAGGTGTCATAATCGGTCGAGACCGTCTCAGGGTTGCAGTTGACCATGATCGTCTCAAAATCGGCGTCGCGAAGCGCGAACGATGCGTGACAGCAGCAGTAATCGAACTCTATTCCCTGCCCGATGCGGTTCGGCCCGCTGCCGAGGATCATTATCTTACGTCGATCGGTCGGTTCGGCCTCACATTCCTCTTCGTAGGTGGAATAGAGATAAGGCGTCCGCGATTCAAACTCCGCCGCACAGGTGTCCACGCGTTTATAAACAGGGGTTATCTGTAATGACTGCCTGTGTTTACGCACATCTATCTCAGGTGATCCTGTAAGAAATGAGATACGTCTGTCGGACAGGCCGTATTCTTTTGCAATGCGAAGTTCTTCAACGGAATATTCCTTCAACGGCTTAGCATCAAGGCGTTCCTGAAATTCCATGACCTGTAAAAGCTGATCCAGAAACCACCGGTCTATCATTGTCAGGCGGTGAACCTCATCTATCGAATAACCGTTCTGCAAAGCGTAGGTTATGTATGAGAACCGCTGAGAATTTGGCCGGGCAAGTTTCCGCTGAAGCTCCTCATCAGGAACATCCTGTAAACGCAATGGTTTAACAGCCTCAAGTGAACGCAGTCCTTTAAATAATGATTCCTTGAATGTGCGGCCTATCGCCATCACCTCGCCGACCGATCTCATCTGCGTTCCAAGCACGTCCTCTGCTCCGGGAAACTTCTCGAAGGCCCATTTCGGTATCTTTGTTACAACGTAATCTATTGTCGGCTCGAACGAGGCGGGCGTCTTTTGCGTGATGTCGTTCGGTATCTCATCGAGCGTATAGCCGACGGCGAGTTTGGCGGCGATCTTTGCTATCGGAAAACCGGTCGCCTTTGAAGCCAGAGCCGACGAACGCGATACGCGCGGGTTCATTTCGATAATGCGAACCTCTCCGTTATCAGGATTTACGGCAAACTGAATGTTCGATCCGCCGGTTTCGACGCCAACCTTGCGAATACATGCTATCGACATGTCACGCAGACGCTGATATTCAACATCGGTGAGAGTTTGAGCGGGAGCGACCGTTATCGAATCACCCGTATGAACGCCCATCGGGTCAAAATTTTCTATCGAACAGATGATGACGACGTTGTCATTGAGGTCGCGCATCACCTCAAGCTCAAATTCCTTCCATCCGAGGATCGATTCTTCGACCAGTATCTGTGAGACCGGCGAAGCGGCAAGGCCGCCTTTGGCTATTTCCTCAAATTCCTCTGGGTTATATGCCGTTCCGCCGCCCGTTCCGCCAAGCGTGAACGCAGGGCGAACGATTGCCGGATATCCGGTTTCCCCGACGATCTCCTGGGCCTCTTCCCAGGTATGTGCGAACCCGCCTTTCGCTGACGGAATGCCGATCTCATCCATCGCTTTTTTGAAAAGCTCGCGGTCCTCGCCGACCTTGATGGCGTCGATGTTTGCGCCGATCATCTTTACGCCAAATTTATCAAGAACACCGTTCTCAAAAAGCTCGACCGAAAGATTCAGGCCCGTCTGTCCGCCAACGGTCGGCAAAAGCGCATCGGGACGTTCTTTTTCGATGATCGCCGAAACGGCCTCGACCGTCAGCGGTTCTATGTATGTCCTGTCAGCTATCTCAGGATCGGTCATGATCGTTGCGGGGTTTGAATTGACAAGAACGACCTCAAAACCTTCCTGCACCAAGGCTCTGCAGGCCTGCGTCCCCGAATAATCGAACTCGCAGGCCTGTCCGATGACTATCGGCCCTGAACCGACTATCAGGATCTTTTGAATATCTGTCCGCTTCGGCATATGTGTAAACGAAAGATTATACAAAAAAACGATCGGCTTACTAATGGCTTATGCAAATATAATCTTCTGGACGCCCGAAACTCCGATCCTCAGCAGCATCAGAAAAATTTGTCCTGATCCCGCCCGATATTCCGCATATCAGACCAAAGAGCTGCGTGTAAAACCATTTTTTAAGCAAACGATGGCCTCAGGCATTACAAATGCCCTCCACCGCGTCAGGAAAAACAATGAGAGACCCGAGATCAAAAAATATTCCGGCAGCCTGTCTTGTTGCCATTGTCATGTTCTCAACAGCTCTGGCCCAGATCAGGCCGGAGATAAACTCGCCTCAATTGCCATCGCATCAGAGGAACACCGCCAATGAACGGGCATCAAAGCCTGCGGCCGATCAGCTAAATGACCCGGTCGATATCATCGGGCCTGAGGGAAGCCAGGCCTTTGGCGATGAGATCATCACGCTGCCGAACGGAAATTTTCTTGTTGCCGATCCGGAATATGACGCTCCCGGCCCGGTGGAAAATGTCGGCAGGATACATCTATATGACGGTTTAACACTTGAGCTTATCAGCACAATGACGGGAACCTCGGCAAATGACCGGGTAGGCCATTACACGAATTATATTCTTTCCACCGGTGATATTGCCGTTGTGACCCCATATTGGAGCAACGCCGGCGTTGTATCCGCCGGCGCGGTGACACTGTGCAGTGCCGTCACGGGATGTCCGGAAACGATCACTCCCGAAAACTCGCTTGTGGGGACAAATGAGTTCGATCAGGTTGGAATAGGCGGAGTCGTTCCATTTCCTGACGGACGCTTCGTCGTAACCAGCTATTATTGGAACAATGAGCGTGGAGCGGTGACATTATGCCCGGTCGAAGGGTGTGTCGGCGAGGTTTCGACATCAAACAGCCTCCACGGCACACAGCAAGCCGATCAGGTAGGATTTTACACAACGGTCCCGCTCACCAACGGCAACTATGTCGTGATGAGCCAGTTTTGGGGCGGAACGGAAATTTTTTCAGCCCAACTGGGAGCGGCTACCTTTTGCAGCGGCACAACAGGCTGTACGGGACCGGTAACCCCCGAGAACTCGCTGGTCGGCTCTGAGTGGTTTGATTCTGTCGGAAGTCAGGGCATACACGCCCTGCCGAACGGAAATTATGTGGTCGGAAGCGCTAACTGGCAGCAGGCTGGGTCATTTAACAAACTTGGGGCTGTGACCTTCTGTAACGGAACAACCGGCTGCACCGGAACCATTTCAGCGGCGAACTCACTTATCGGCACAGGCACCAACCCCGCCATTTCCTCTTCGGGCATTATCTTACTCACCGACGGCAGCTATGTCGTCGGCAGCAGCCGATGGAACGGCAATCGCGGCGCCGTGACCTGGTGTAATGGCGATACGGGCTGTACTGGCACGGTAACGGCGGCAAATTCTCTAACAGGTTTGACGCCGAATGATTTTGTCGGCGGCGGATCGGGCGCGGCCATCGGTGGAATAAGGGCATTGCACAATGGCGGATACGTGGTCTTCAGTCCTGTCTGGGACGGAACACTGCCTGACGTCGGAGCGGTCACATTCTGCGGAACTCCGGCTGCCTGCACGGGAGCCGTGGTTTCTACGGCGAACAGCATGACCGGAACACAGGCATCTGACCATGTGGGCGAGTTGTCGCTTACGGTACTGACCAACGGCAATTTTGTCGTTTACAGCCGCTATTGGAACAACGGCCCGATAGTTGATGCCGGGGCCTCGACTCTTTGCAGCGGCGCGACGGGCTGTCCGGCAAACGTCACACCCGAAAATTCCCTGGTGGGTACGACCGCAAATGACAACGTCGGCATGGGAGCCGTGGCCCTGACAAACGGCAATTATGTTGTTCGCAGCCCGAACTGGGACAACGGTGCGATCGTAAATGCCGGAGCGGCTACGCTTTGCAACGGCGTAACAGGCTGTACAGGGCCGGTCACGCCCGAAAACTCATTGGTCGGAACAAGTCCGGAAGACAGGGTCGGATCCACCGGTATCACAGTCCTTCCGCACGCAAAATTTATCGTCCGAAGCCCTTTGTGGGACAACGGCCCGATCTCAAATGCCGGAGCATTCACCATTGGAGACGGTTATTTGGGACTGACGGGCGAGATCAGTTCGGCAAACAGCATTTTGGGAAATACGGTTGACGGCGGATCAAGATTGAACTTTGGTTTTGACACGGCAAACAACCGGCTTATTTTCGGGATTCCCGATGAGAACCGGATCATCGTCTTTCCGGCACTCGCGCCGACTGCCGCTAACGTTTTGGTATCGGGCCGCGTCACCTCGCCGCGCGGCGGTATTGCGAACGTCCGCGTCACGCTGACCGCACAGAACGGAAGTCAGCAAACGGTCAACACCAACGGCTTTGGGTATTTTCAATTTTCAGGTGTGGAGAGCGGCCAAACTTATGTTGCCGCCGCAACGGCAAAAGCACACAGTTTTGCCCCGCAAGTGCTTCATTTAACAGACAATTTTTCGGAACTGCATTTTTCCGCGCTTCACTGATCGGAGATCTTTCCTCCCACATTGCCGGACCTACTCCTTGGTCCGCGGGGCCGCTTGAGCGAGGCGGCCCCGGTTTTTTTATCAGTTTCGGGCCGGGAGTTTTCTCCAGTGGTTAAAAAGGGATCCGCTTAAGTGTCGGTATATTTTTGCGTATCTGGCGCTTTGCCTCGTCCAAGGCGATCTTGCCGGAGCGGACATCGTCCAGCCGTCGGGCAAGGGTTGGATCTAGTTTGCGCAGGCGGTCTGATATCCGTTTTGCCTCAGCTTTATTTCCGGTAAGGTGATAAAGCTCTCCCAGGTTATACAGCCCGAAAAGATCGTCGGGAGCGAGCGTTGTAGAGCGCACAAAGCGATCTATCGCCGCCGGATAATCTCCGCCTTTCCTCAGAGCAGAACCTAGCTGATTCATCGTGATGACCCAATCGGGTTCAAGGGCCAATGCCCTGTTGAGTGCGTTGATGGCTTCATCGGTGTTTCCCAGCGCATTCTGTACCGCTCCGAGGTTCAGAAAAGCGGAAGCAAGGTTTCCGTCCATTTCGACAGCTTTTTTAAGAGCTTCTCCTGCGGCCTCATACGCCTTTTTGGCAGCCTCTTCATTTCCCTTTGCGGCTTCCTGCCGGGCGGAATTGTAATACGCCCATCCGAGGTTGTTGTGATCGACAGCCGAAGAACCGAGTTCCTCAGCGGAAGAAAGTCGGGCCACTGCCTTATCCCATTCCTCGGTCTTGCCAAGACAGAAACCCCATTCGCTGTAAAGGTCGGGATCTTTGTCAATTCCCTTGTCGTGGGCCGCCCGGTATTGAACATTCGCGTCGGCATAGCGTTCCATCTGCCGGTAAACGCTGGCGAGATTGGCGTGGGCCTGAGCATTGTCCGCATCAAGCTCAAGCACCTTAAGATAAGCTTCCATCGCGGCCGTGTAATCGCCGCGGTTATACGCGATCGCGCCGGTTTCAAACCAAACGGGAGCATAGCCTGATGCAGATGCTGTCCCCTGACGCAAAGCTGCGGCGGCTTCATCCTGCCTGTTGAGTTTTACAAGAATGCGGGCTTTTTCGACGTAACACGCTCCATATGCAGCATCAGCATTTATCGCCCGGTCAAGGATGGCCAGAGCTTCGCCGTCGCGTCCGTTCCTTTCGAGGATCAATGCTCTGGTCACGCGGGATTCACCTGTGGCTGAACCGTTTTCCTCTGCTTTCACGAGAAATTCTTCCGCCTTTTGATCGCTGCCTGCTTCAGCGTAAGCCAAGCCTATCGGCAGGTAGATAGCGTCAAGGGCCGGATCTAAAGATAAAGCTTTTTCATAGTTTTCCAGGGCTTCGGCATTGCGACCGAGTTCATCGTGGATCTCGCCCATTTTCATATAGGCGATCTCGTTCTTGGGATCTAGCTGGACGGCTTCGGCAAAAATGGCAAGCGTGCCTTCATCTGCGCTGTCGCCTGCATCGATGCCTTTTGCGGTCAGAGCATCGCTTAGTCCGCTGGCGGCCTCAGCGTTGTTGGAATTGAGCTTCAGAGCTTCGCGAAAATTGGAGATAGCCTGTTCCAATTCGCCGTTCCCGATCTGTGTTTCGGCACGTGCCGTCAGGATATTTGACTGTCTTATCTTTGCGTTGCGTTCACGTGCTCTCTGTCTTGCCAGCAACGCAGACCTGGAGCGGGCATCCTCTGCCTTTTTGTTTCTGCCGGCGTTTGCCTGCCTGCTTATCCTTTGCCGATTTTCGGCCCTTGCCGCAGCCTCGGCTCTGTAAGCCTTTGTCCGGGCGGTCCCTGATTGCGGCTTTTTGCTGGAACCGCGAAAGACGAAAACACTGGCCGCACCGGTGATGTCGCTGGACGGAACAATGTCATTGACATTGAATGCCACGGACGCAGCGATCACGCTAAGCAGTAAAACACAGGAGAGAAAGATCTTGGCGACTGAATAAACACCGTACATAAATATAAAACCTCAAAATTGTAAGAGCGCAAAAATCCCTCGATCCGAGAAGGGGCCAATGACCGGACGTTGCCCGTATAGCTATTTTGCCATTTTTAGAGCCGTTAGGGGGAACTAAAATCCAACAAGCACCGGCTCCGGGTGCAGGTCTATGCCGAATTTTTCTTTTACCGCATCTCTGATCGCGGTCATCAGGCCGATCACTTCATCGGCCGTTGCCCCGCCTTTGTTTATGATGGCAAGTGAGTGTTTTTCGGAAATGCCGACGTTGCCGGACGTGTAGCCTTTATGAAATCCGGACCGTTCTATCAGCCACGCGGCGGGCAGTTTGACACGGCCGTCAGGCATCGGGAAAAATGGCGGATCCGGCACGATCGACGCCACGGAATTTAAAACTTCTTCCGAGACAACGGGATTTTTGAAGAACGATCCGGCGCTCCGCGAGTTCGGATCGTCAGGGTCGATCACCATCGACTTTTTCCGCCGTATTTTCAAAACCGCTTCCCTGACCGCGAGCAGGCTTGGAGCTTCTTTTTCGCTGCCGGAACTTTCCAGTTCCCTGACAAGCTCAGGATATACCAGTTTTGGCGGGCCGCCTTTTTTTAGGCGAAAGACGACCCGCAGGACAACGTATCTTCCGCTTTGCGATGTATTAAAAATGCTGGTGCGATAGGCAAATCCGCACTGTTCGTTCGAGAGGTCAACGATCTTGCCCGCCCGCCGGTCATAACAGCGTACCGACACTATGGTTTCGGAAACTTCCTGTCCATAGGCCCCGACGTTCTGAACGGGTGTTCCGCCGACAAGTCCCGGAATACCGCTCAGACACTCAATTCCGGCAAGGCCGTTCTCAACCGCGTGACGCACGACTTCGTCCCAAACTTCGCCGGCTCCGGCTCTCAGTTCGACATGGCCTTCGGGTGAGTTAGGCAAACGCGATATGCCGTCTATCGCAATACGGATCACAAGGCCGTCAAAGCCTCTGTCCGAAATGACAACGTTGCTGCCGCCGCCGAGCACAAAGACTTCAAGATCGTTCTTGTTGGCAAACTCGAAGGCTTTAAGAAGTTTCGAATCGTCGTCAACCGCCGCAAAAAGACGCGCCGGCCCGCCGACCCCAAGCGTGGTGAAAGGGGCGAGTTCGACGTTCTCCTGTATCTTTAATTCCTGAGCCAATGAAGCAATTTGAACAAAATCAGCGAAAAAAGCAAAACATTATGCTTGAAAAGGCATTTTCCGAGACCTGGTTTTGTTGAATATTTTGAAGATGACCTGATTTTTCTTCCTGGGCTATGCCCCGTCGCATTGCGGTCAGTGCTATGCCCGACCGTCAGCTCTCATACATGTTTGTCTTCCTAGGCTATGCCCCGTCGCACTGTGGTCGGGTTATACCCGACCGTAACATTTCCCCTAAAAAATAAAGGAGGCTGTGCCTCCAAGAGAGATTTTTAGTGAGTCCCGTACGGTTTGGCACAGCCAAACCACAGTGCAAAAGGGCAAAGCCCTAAGCAAAGTGACTCTCTCAAAGTTCGTCAGGCCCGTACCAGTTATGCACGGCCAACCCGCAGTGCATAGAAACTAAGCCCAAGAAGAAAAGATCGAGGAAATCCCATTTTCTGCAAGAGAGCTTACAGTTGTCAGCCTTTTACGGCACCGCGTGTAAGTATCCTCAGCCGGTCGGCCAGGTCGTTTCGTTTTAGCGACTTCAGCTTATCATAGGCTTTTTGGGCCTCTTTGACGTTGCCGTTCCTAAATTCGGCCTGCCCAAGGTTGTAATGGGCCTCGGCAAACTTGTCGTCTTCCTTGATCGCCTTCTTGAATTGAGCAGACGCCTCTTTGAAGTCCCCGGCATTGAAATGCGCCAGGCCGAGTTCGTTTATAGCAAATGTCCATTTAGGCTCTCGTTCAACCACCTGCTTCAATGCCTTGACCGCACCCTGATGATCGCCGAGGTCGGTATAGACCATGCCGAGGTTCAGCAGTACGCCCTGGTCGTATCCAGATCCCGACGATGTCGCCTTGATAAGAATGTCGCGGGCCTTGGCGATCTTTTCCCTGCCTTGTGCATCGCGTTTGTCGTTGATGTCTGACCGGCCGGAATTATAGTATGCCCAGCCGAGATTGGCATAGGTCATATTGTCGTTCTTCAGTTCGATCGACCGTTCCAATGCTCTTATGGCCCTGTCCCATTTGCAGGCGACGGCATTCCGCATATTGATCTCGCATTGGCGTCCGACGACGAATGCAAGGCGGACGTTGATGTCTGCCACGAGGTCGCGGACCTCTTTGTTCGTGGCAAAATCAGGCTGCCTTTCAAAGAACACCGTGGCAAGGTTGTAGTTGCTCTCGGCCCTGTTGAAATCGCCGAGCTGACGGTAAACATCGCCCAGGTTCGCCGTTACCTCTGCGTTCGTGTTGCGGAGCGTTTTCGCACGTTCAAAAGCCTTTGCAGCCTCGTTATAGAGTTCCTGAACGTTCTTATCGTTTCCGGCGGCTCCGGCCTGTTCAAAATATGCAGTGCCGAGGCCGTACCACGCTTCAAAATAATTATCTCTTAGCTGTATCGCCTTTTTGAAATCGTTCACCGCCACAGAGGTGTTGCCCATTCTCATCTGCATCTCGCCGTGATAATAGAACGCCTCTTCCATGGTCGGATCGGTCTTTCTGGCGGCGTCAAAATGTGTCGCCGCGTCACTTATACGATCCTGCTGAAGACGGACCAGCCCGAGGAAATACTGCCCCTGAGGATCATCTTTTGAGATGCCGCCGGCTTTTGAAAGAACCTCATCGGCCTTGGCGATATTGCCCTGCTGATAATAAAGAATTCCCAGCGGCACATATATTTCAGTCAGGTCCTTATCGGCCTTTAACGCATTCTCATAATAGCCGATGGCGTCGGTCTCGCGGCCCGTGTCGGACAATATCTCCGCCAGGCCGAACAGCGCCGGTGCATTCAGCGGATTTATCTTTACCGCTTCTTCAAAAAATTTCTGTGCGACCGCAAATCTGTGCGGTGAGGTCGTATCCGTGTTGTTTGCCAAAAGCTCATTTCCCTTTAGGGCGAGGGCTTCGCTAAGGCCGCCGCGAGCGGCTTCATTCTTGGCGTCGAGGTTAAGGGCATCGCGGAAAATGTCTATCGCGTTGTCATATTCGCCGCGGTCCATGTGATATTCGCCGACTCCGGCAAATATCTTTGACGCTTCGGCCGCCGGTATGACCTTCAGATCGATCTTGGTTACGCTGTCCGGATTAAGAGAGCCTGTCCGGCTGCGTCGAGGCGCGGTCTTGGCAATGGTCGTATATTGCCGATTGACACGCTGTGCCGTGGCCGCACGCTGCTGCTGGGTTCGTTTTGCCTTTGCCTGGGTGACGTATTTTTTGGACACCGTCCGGGTACCGCTGGGGAAAACGAACACGTTCGTACCGCGAAGGATATCGCGCACCGGAACGATCTCGCTCTGTGCCGCGACAAGCGTGACACCGACTATCACCGACAATACGATGCTCAATGTAAACTTTCCTCTAAAAAGACCCGCTATTCTTTCCATTTGATCCCCTTATTGCTTCTTCCGGCCAAACCCATGGCTCATACACGCGAACCACTCAAGGCCGAACAATTACAGACACAAGACGCTCAAAAACCGGCTGTTTTGCGTTCGGAACGCTGCCGGGAACGAAACTCCGCAACGAAAAAAGTATGACATATCCTGAAATAATGCAATGAGATCATGAATAACGAAACACCGTGGAACGTGACATAAGCGGCAAAATCCCGTGTCATTAGCGGCCGTGCGACGGGTTTTTCCGAAAGGTCGGATGCGTTGCCGCTGCGGCGGGATGCTTGCCATAAGTTAAGATGTTCGTTACATTTATTTCTTACCAACAGTCTTATTTTTTGCCGGTTCGGGGTTCGGCTGTTTTCCCGGACGGTCACAACCGTCCACATGCCTTTCCAAAACCCTGCTGGCCGGCATTTGTTCCAAATTCTTTGATAAAAGGAGATCTTGCCGAAAATGAAAGCATTCACTACTGAGAATATCAGAAACCTGGCTGTCATTGGACACGGCGACGCGGGTAAAACCCAATTAGTCTCGTCGCTGCTTTATATTGCCGGAACCACGCCGCGCTGGGGAAAGGTCGATGAAGGAACCACCGTAACGGACTATGACGACGATTCGATAGAAAGGAAGATCTCGCTTAATAACGGCTTTGCACACCTGGAATTTAACGATACAAAAGTAAATCTGATAGACACGCCCGGTTATGCGGCTTTTGTTGCTCATGCCAGGCCGGCGCTTCGCGTGGCGGACTGTGCGCTGGTGGTCGTTGACGGCGTTCACGGCATCGAGGTACAGACGGAAAAGACATGGAGCTATGCCAACGAGTTTCTGCTGCCGCGCTTCATGGTCGTAAACAAGCTCGACAAGGAAAACGCCGATTTCGGACACGCTCTGGAAACCGCCACGTCAAGTTTTGCCCGCTCGATAGTCCCGTTCACCCTGCCGATAGGAACCGAGGCGGATTTCAAGGGTGTTGTCGATGTAGTTCATCAAAAAGCATACGAATTTGACGAGAACGGAAAAGCTACAGAGATCCCGCTGCCGGAAGCCGGTCGCGACATCTTTGAACGAACGCGCGAAAGGCTCATCGAACTCGTTGCGGAATCGGACGACGCCTTGATGGAAAAATATTTTTCGGAAGGCACGCTGCCCGAAGAGGATATTTACCCGAACCTTGCAAAGGCCATTGCGAACAGCAAGCTCTGTCCGGTTTACGCCGTTTCTTCGACGACGCTGGCCGGTATGAAGATCTTGCTCGATCACATTGTCGAATTTGCGCCGAACCCCGCGACGCACGAGGCCGAATACGGCTTTGCGGAAGCCGATCTGTCCGGCGACAGGCTCAGCCGCAAATACAGCAATGACGAGCCTTTCTCCGCTTATGTCTTTCGGACGATAGCCGATCCTTTCGCAGGACGCATCAATGTGCTGAAAGTGGTCAGCGGCAAGGTCGGGTCGGATGCCACGGTATATAACTCAACCCGCGAGGGGGCGGAACGCCTCGGCGCCCTTCACGTAATATCGGGCAAGACGCTTGACAAGGTCAATGAGGCCCAGACAGGCGACATCATTGCCGTTGTAAAGCTGAAAGAGACCCAAACGGGCGACACTCTTTGCGACAAGGCGTCGGCGATAGTCTATCCGCCGGTGCAGTATCCTGAGGCAGCGATAGCCTTTGCCATCGAGCCGAAATCGCGTGCGGACGAGGACAAAATATCCGTCGCCCTGCACAAGATACTTGAGGAAGACCCGTCGCTTCGCTTTGACCGCGACCCGCAGACAAAGGAATTCATCCTTTCGGGCAGCGGCCAGCTTCACATCGAAACGGTCGTCGATAAACTGAAAAACCGCTACAACGTTGAGGTCGCGCTTCACCCGCCGAAGGTTCCCTACAAGGAAACGATCACGCAGACGGCCGAGGTGCAGGGACGCCACAAAAAACAATCGGGCGGACGCGGCCAGTTCGGCGATTGCAAATGTGTGTTTGAACCGCTCGAACGCGGACAGGGCTTTGAATGGGTCGATAAGATATTCGGCGGCTCGATACCGCAGAATTTCCGCCCGGCCGTGGAAAAAGGCATTCTCGAAGCTGCCCAGAGCGGCTCGGTCGCCGGTTATCCGATGGTCGATTTTCGCGTGACGCTGGTGGACGGCAGCTATCACACGGTCGATTCCGACGAGCATTCGTTCAGGGCGGCGGGCCGCAAGGCTTTTCGCGCCGCGATGGAAAAGGCAAAACCGACGCTGTTGGAACCGATAATGGACGTTGAGGTCTTCACGCCGCAGGAAGTTTCGGGCGACATCATGGGCGACCTCAACTCGCGTCGCGGCCGCGTCGGCGGCATGGAAATGCGAGGTAAACAGCAGGTTATCAAGGCAAAGGTGCCGCTGAGCGAAATGCTGGATTACCAGTCAAAGCTAAACAGCGTAACCCAGGCTCGCGGTTCGTATCACATGCAGTTCTCTCACTACGATCCGCTGCCGCATAACCTTGCGCAAAAGGTCATCGACGAAGCCGTCGCCACCGGCCGCGTAAGGGCGCATGATGACGATGAATGATTGTCACTACAGATGGTTCCCGCTATCTGACGGATCGGGAACCATCGTCGGTAAAATTATGAAATACTTATCTTTATTGTTCATTCTCCTCCTGGCAGCAGCCGGTTGTGATCTCTCAGGATCGCAACAAAAACTCGAATCCGAGGCCACGGATGCTCTGCCGGTCAATACCGTTACGTCTGCAAATATTTTGCTCAACATGGAACCCTTCGGAACAACTGATGACCTCAGCAGTCTAACCAAAATGCTGGGAAGCATAATGTTGGAGCGAAAGAATGAAGGAGTATTTCGCTTTGGATCAAATGAGGTCGAAAATCGCGTGTTCGTCTTTGCCGATAACAAAATATCCATCGGCAAATTTGCCGCCCTTATTCTTGGGATCAAGTCGGCATCAGCCGAACCGATCATACTGAATGAAGATCATATTCGAACACACAAAAACGACCTAAGTATGAGACCCAATCCGCTGACGCTTGTTGTCAGGGCAGGTGATGCGGAAGTGCCTGAATTTATTCACGCCGACTATCTGGATAATGACGACCCTGGAATAGAAAACAAATCTGATTTTACGATCATTGACGATCGTAAAGAACTGAAGATCAGGCGTATAGTAGGCAATTCAATAGAGATCTCTGCGGACGGCCGCCATTTTGTTAACGAAAAACACGATAGGATTTCCGAAGACTCAACGCTTGCCGACTTCACTGTAAAGCAACGCCCGATAGAATCCTCAGCTTTAAGCGAGGAGATCAGGAAAAGCATAGTGCCTGTCCCGGGCGGCCAGCCGTCCCTGCTGGTCATCGCCAGCGAAAACGCTTCATACGAAAGTCTTAAACGCATTCTTGAAGCTGCTGACGACCCGAATATCAATTTCAATATCCTAGTCCGGCGGATCTCAAAGAAACAGGACTGAATAAATATTTCCTAAAGGCGCTACCCACGATATCCGCTCACACCGTTTGGCAAAGGCATCCCGACACGCGGCTGCTTTGGAATGATGAAATGCTGTGGCAGCGGATACAATACACTCACCTGAATCCAGTCCGTGCCGGGCTGGTCGATCATCCCAATGACTGGAAGTGGTCAAGCGCAAGGATATTTCACGGACGCCCTTTACCCGAAGAACCGCTGCTGGTTGATCTGGATAAGATCAATTGGAGAAAGAAAAAGTGATAAGAAAATAACTATGTATTGATCTCGTGGGCTTTGGGCTTTGGGCTTTTGCACTGCGGTTTGGCTGTGCCAAACCGTGCGGGACTCTCTAAAAACCTCTCTTGGAGGCTGTGCCTCCGTTTGATCTTTCGGAGGCACAGCCTCCTTTATTTTTTGGGGGAACGTCACGGTCGGGTATAACCCGACCGCAGTGCAACAGGGCATAGCCCAAAAAGAAGGAAAAATGAGAACCCTGACAGGCTCAGGACAGCCTTATTCAGTGGTGGTCCATTTGTCCCAGACTGCTTTTGTGACGGCGGCGATGGTGGCGTTGCGTGTGTCCTGGTCATCGGGCGAATCTGCCAGCAGCACTGTCAGAATCAGGTGGTTGCCGTTTGGCAAAGTTATTATCCCGGCATCGTTGGTAGCGGCGGTTATGCCGTTGCGTGTGCCTGAAGAGCCGGTTTTGTGGGCAACGACGGTTCCTTCCGGGACACCGGCCTTTATTCTGGCGGCGGGATTTTCCGTTTCGGTCATATATTTCATCAAAAGTGCCGCACTCTCTTTTGAAATATCCGCTTTAGGAGCATTTGCCCCGCCGTTGCGGCCGCTCGCCGCGTCAAAGAGAACGCTTAAAATAGCTCCGACCGCTTCCGGCGATGTCCAGTTCGCCGCCTGCCTCTCAGAATTATCGGAAAACTCCTTGTGAGTATATTTGACCTCCATTTCGACAATTCCAAGATCGTCGATAAATTTCTGCACACCGGCCGCGCCGCCCGCGACACGCTGTAAAACATCTGCCGCTGTGCCGTCGCTGACAGAAACGGCTGCCTTGATAAGCTCATCGACGGTCATCTCGGTGCCTTCGGGATTTTTGTCCTTTATGGGCGAATGCATGGAATCCGGGACAAGTTCGTTTTTTTCTATCTTTATCCTTTCGTCCAGCTTTAGTTTGCCGTCATCGACCATTTTCAGAACGGCCATTGCGATAGGCACCTTTACAACGCTCTGCATGGCGAAACGTTCGTTTTGTCCGACCCCGACGACCTGTCCGGTCTCAACGACCGTCGCATAAACCCCGATGCGTCCTTTTGCTTTCTCAGCGGCTTCGCGGATGTGTCGGCCAAGGACCGCGTCGGGTGTCGGGCCGGTTTCCGGTTTTGCCGGAGAAATGTTTGAAGTCGTGTTCCCGGAGTTTTCCGAGTTTTCCGAGGTTTCCTGAGTTCCGCCGCAGCCAAGCATCAACGCAAATGCCAAAAAAATAAATAAAGCCTTTTTCATTTGTTTCAATATCTCCGTTAAAACATCAGGACACGCCGACAGGCAGCGAATACACCGTGTCGCGCGTCGATACGATCATCTCGCCGTCAGGCCCGAAGCAAAGCCCGACAACGCCCTGTCCCGAAACTATCCATTCCACATTGCCGTCGCCGCCCAGCCTGAATATGCCGCGACGCCCGCGGTGGCTTGCCGCCACATAAAGGCCGCCTTCCGGCCCGAACGCCAGGCCCTGCGGGCGGCCAAATCCGCGAAAATGGATCTCTGCCCTGCCGTCACCGTCGATCGCCCAGACCACGTCGCTGCTCGTCATTCCCGGAGCGGTCACATAAAGCCTGCCGTCCGGCCCAAACGCCAGATGATACGCCGCAACCGACGGTTCGATCACGGCAAATGTTTCTGCCGAGCCAAACTCGTCGATACGATAGATGCGCCCTGTTCTGTCTCCGGCAAAAAGAAACCCGTCAGTGTCAAAGACGATGCCGGTCACAATTCCAAGTCCGCCCGCGAAAAAAAATGCCTCCTCGCCGCGTTCGATGGTATATATCTCGCCCGCCGCCCGGTTCGACACGAACATCTTCCCTTCCGGCGAAAAGGCAATGCCGGTCGGGTTCATCACCGAAACGGGCAGTTCGTCAACGTATCCGTCCTTTTCAATACGGTAAAGCGTATTTGGAAGCTGCTGTCCGCGCGAACCCGAACGCGTCACCACAACGGCGCCGTCGCTGGGGTCTATCGCCGGATTTGCAACGTTGTGCATTCCCGTTGCTATCGTCGTGCCTGCGATCAGTTCGCCGTGCGGCACTTTTCTGCCGTCGGACACGATGTCAACCGTGCAGGTTCCATCGGGTTCGGACGGCATCACCGCCATCAGCCGCTTTGCCGATGCGGCGATCAGGCCGGCCCGTACACCGCCGATCTCCAGCAGATCACGCCCGCGACGCGGGTCAAAATGCTCCACAGAAACCTCGACGGTCCCTCCCGCCAAAGCAAACCGGGGCCATATCAACATGTTCGTTCCTTCATTTATCATCAAACTGCGAAAACTCTAATTCTACGACCATACGGCAAAAGTGTCGAATATGATCGAAATGCCGGGCCTTTTTGACGGCGAACGTGACAAAAGTGAAAAAAAGATTGACGATTTCAGGGCGAGAGCGTTAAACTTAGTTGAAACAGTTTAACGCTGTTTGCAGACACATTTCACACAGACCGTACCCGGAAACACCGGAAAAATTCAAAAACAGCAAATGAGCGGCCGCTGAACGTCCCGCCCGCCAAACAGGCTTTTGCTTTCCGTAAATATGCATACACGAATAGATGACCTTTTGCGCATGGCCATGAGCTTTGGTGCCTCCGACCTGCATCTGAGAGCGGGTTCGGTGCCGGTCATTCGGGTAAACGGTGAGCTAAGCCCACTTTCCGGCGCCGGAAAACTGACGCAGGAAGAAAC
Source organism: uncultured Chloracidobacterium sp. (assembly GCA_964583955.1). Lineage (GTDB taxonomy): Bacteria > Acidobacteriota > Blastocatellia > Pyrinomonadales > Pyrinomonadaceae > OLB17. Next base: position 51,162 of record CAZOXY010000024.1, read on the forward strand.
GCTGGAAATGGCTTTCTCGATGATGTCAAACCGGCAAAAACAGCATTTTCGCGATGCTTTTGAGGTTGATATCGGCTATGGCGTTGCCGGATTGGGCAGATTTCGCGTGAATATCTTTCAGCAGCGAAACTCCATCGGCATTGTCGCCCGCGTCATTGCGGACACGGTCAAGAATTTTGCCGAACTCGGCCTGCCGCCGATCCTCAACGCGGTCTCCGATGAACTTCGCGGCCTGATCCTTGTCACGGGGACGACCGGTTCGGGCAAATCCACGACGCTTTCGGCGATAGTCGATCATATAAACGACACGCGCAACTGTCACGTCGTGACCATTGAGGACCCGATAGAATTCTTGCACCGTGACAAGCGGTCATTTATAACCCAGCGTGAGGTTGATGTTGACACGAGAAGCTTTGCCGAGGCGTTGAGAGGTTCGCTGCGTCAGGATCCTGACGTGATCCTCGTCGGCGAAATGCGCGACCTTGAGACGATAGAAACGGCACTTGTGGCCGCTGAAACAGGCCATCTGGTGCTTTCCACGCTGCACACGCTGGACGCACAGGAAACCCTGACAAGGATCATCTCTGCATTTCCGCCGTATCAGCAAAAATCCATAAGGATACAGCTTGCGGGGCTTCTGCGATCCGTTATTTCACAGCGTTTGATGAAGTCGGCGGACGGCAAGACACGCGTTCCGGCGGTCGAAGTTCTGATCTCGACGCCGCTTATCCGTGATTACATTTTGCACGAGGAAAAGACCGCGTCGATACGCGACGCAATCTCGGCCGGAACCTCGCAATACGGTATGCAGACGTTCGACCAGTCATTATTCTATCTGTATTCTTCGGGCCTGATAAGCCTTGAGGAAGCACTTCGCGGTTCGACGAACCCCGACGAATTCAGGCTCAGGCTGGCGGGCATTCAGAACACGACCGCCATCGCAAAAGAGCAGATGGAAAAGAACAGCGGCGTTGTCACCACGCTTGAAAGTCTGTTCACGAGAACATAGGGTCGAACGGCAAAAATGATAGGCGGTCCCCGCAGGAGTTATTTCCCATGCGGGGTTTTCCGCTTTTTGCGGGCATATTGCAACGCGAAAAAGGCAAAACTCGGCGGTGTTGCCCTTTGATCACGTCATCCTGACCGAAACATGGCTGCGAATGTCCGCAAATATGTTAAAGCAAACGGTTTTCGGCGGATAAGTCTTGACATTACGGGCGTATGACGTGTAAATTTTAGTTTTATCCGGTGAAGTGAGCAGGCAGAACGGCTATGACAAAGCCAGTGTATTTTTGAGGCGGTTCATCCTTCCTCATGCTTTCAGCCAGACGGCCCGCTCTATATCCAACACCTTTTCCGGCTAAAAAAAGAATTGGCCTTACTTTCCGGCGGCGATTGCCGTTCGGTTCTGCGGTCGATCATTCGAATCAAATAATAACTTAGGAAAACGGCGCACACTTAATGACAACAGAGGTTAACAACGAGACCGAAGAAACGAAAACCGGCGTTATTTCGGACTCAAAGCAAAACGAACAGAATGACGTGAATACGTCACCGGTACAGTCGGCTGTGGAATCAGGATCATCGGATGACACGCAAAGCTCGGGCGAGATCGACTTTGGAGCGATCCTTGAACAGTTCGAACAGGAACAGACCGTGTATCACGCGGGCGAACTGGTCGAAGGCAAGGTCGTAGGCGTTTCTGACCGAGGCGTACTTGTGGATTTTGGCTACAAGAGCGAAGGCGTGATCCCGTCCGAAGAGTTTCCCGGCAATCTTGAAGATCAGGTCACTGTGGGCGACACCATCGAGGCCCTGGTCGAGGTCACCGACATCCGCCCCACCAGC
>CAZOXY010000025.1:0-51391 GCA_964583955.1 uncultured Chloracidobacterium sp.
AGCGGAAAAACGGGGCTGACCGGCGACCAGTTGATGGCGGGCGGCTTTGCGGCGAATGGTTACGGGGCTGATTCTGACGGTTCTCCGGGCGGATATTCCGCTCTCGCGGCCTTTGTCTGCGAGGTCGTGATGACGTTCTTTTTCCTGATCGTCATTCTCGGTTCAACGCATCGGCTTGCGCCGAAGGGCTTTGCTCCGCTTGCCATCGGCCTTTGCCTGACGCTGATCCATCTGATCTCGATACCGGTGACGAACACGTCGGTCAACCCTGCTCGAAGCACAGGCCCGGCCGTCATCCTCGCCATCGAAGGCGTCAGTTGGGGCATGTCACAGCTTTGGCTCTTTTGGGTAGCTCCTATTTTGGGAGCGTTGCTTGCGGGATTTTTCTTCCTGTGGCTTTCGGGCGATGACGATTCGGCCGCCAAGACAGCGGCTCCGCCCGATGAGGCAGTGGCAGAAGATGCCGACTGATGGGGAGTAAAGGCAATGGCAAAGATGCGTTTGCCGAATTTTGAGGAGCTTGTTCCGAATTATCCTGTTGATAAGGACCCGGCGGTCGTGCGTTCGGCTATCGGCGGAGCGGTTGACCGCGATTGGTACAAAAATACCTGCATCATTCGCGTCAGCAAGGCACTTAATTACGCCAAACAGCCCATTCCGCCCGATTCCGGTAGCTTTAAAACGCGAAAAGGCGCGGACGGAAAATGGTACGGCCTCGGTGTTCAGCAGTTTTGGGAATATATGACCAAAACTTACGGAAAGCCGGACATTTCCGCTGACAGCGTGAATGGCCGCATTCCTTTTGAAAAATTTGCCGGTGATTCGGGCATTATCGGTTTTCGTGTCAAAGGCTGGAAGGATGCATCGGGCCATTTCACGCTTTTTGACGGCTGTCATCTGCTTTACGTCGGAGACGGAAGCACGGACTATTGGACCCGCTCCTATAAGGCGGCTCTCTGGGTGACAAACGGCCGGCGCGTTTCGTGTGCGCCTGTTTAGGTTTTTTTGACATTTTCAATGTTTGACATTTTTTGAACGCGGATTGAACGGATCGAGCGGATCTATGCGGATCCATGATATCAGATCAGATCCTATCCGCTAGATCAGCCTGATCCGCGTTCAAAAAAACTTTGCCGAAAGGTCATCTAAAAGTGTCAACATAATGTGGATTTTTGGTCTTTTACAATTTGTCGCCGCCGGTTTCGCGCGGCAAACATAGCGGAAAGGTGCAGGAGTGGTTGAACTGGCAGCACTGGAAATGCTGTGTACCTCAAAAGGGTACCGTGGGTTCGAATCCCACCCTTTCCGCCATCTGATCTAAAAAGCCCCGGCGTATTTGCCGGGGCTTTTTACATTTCTTTACAAAAACTGTGGTTATCCTTACATAATTTGTGGTTATACTGTCCTCGTTCCCGTCCATTGCCTAAGGTAAAAGAAAACAGAATATTTTTTGTAAGGAGATTCACGCCATGCCCAAGATCGCTCTGGCCGCTTTCACACTTTTTTCGCTGCTTTTTACCGTTGCCGCGTTTCCCGCCGTCAATCTGGCCCAGGGCGGGCCGCTTTCTGAAGAAAAGGCATCTGCTGCCGCTGAGGAAAAAACGGACACACGTCCCGATATGAAAAAGGCTGTTGAGGAGCAGACCAAAAAGATCGTTGACGAATCTGCGGTCTTTGACCCCGTCAAGGCCGATGCCATTAACCGCAAACGCGATGATCCCAACAAGAAAAAAGGCTGGTCAACCAAAAAGACGCTGATCGTCGTTGCGGTCGCGGTCGGGGCCGCCGTTGGGCTTTATTTTCTTATCAAATACGCAAAGGACTGCGCCCGAACCGATCCGCCCAACTGTGATTGGATAGGCGACGAGTATTGCCGCTGCGTCGAATACGTCCCGCGAAATCCGTAAACCGTCAGCGGCGAAGTTCCGCTCCGCCGCCTTTATATTTTCACCGCGATTCGTTATCCTATAATTCGGCTTCAGGCTTCGCACAAGGTTTGAGTTGTGAACTCCGCTAGGCGAGGAATCGAGCAACGGCAGCAATTTCAGCCTGTGTTGCGGTTAAGTCTGAAGCCTTTTCCTTTCTCACCAACTGGCTTTCTCCAACTAAAAACCGGAACTTTTGTATGTCCTTCGCGTGAAACTCAAAGCATTCACGTGTAGAAACATGAGCATCGCAAGGAATACTTTAAACGCTTTCGCCTTGATCGCGATATTTGCCTTCTTCGTGGCGGCACAAAGCATCGGTGAGGCTGTGCTTGTGACCGAATTTGGCAGAACTTCCTGCGAGGATATGATCGCTCGGCAAGATTATATATTTATCGAATTAGGCAAAGACCCGAAAGCCGTAGGATACGCTCTTATCTTTTCCGAAGCCGACAGCCTGGAAAATGCTCGGCGTGTCGAACTCACCCTGAACGGCCAAACCGAGTTTCGTAAATTCGATGATTCAAAATTTCGCGTCATCCATGCTGTCGGGCAATCCGGCTTGAATGTTCAGTTCTGGATCGTTCCTGAAGGAACTGATCTCCCGGCGTATGAACCTGTAAAATGGCCTTTAGGCACATCGCGAAAGCCTTTCAGATTTAACAGATCAGATGGTGATATGGGGCCATGCCCTTCCGGGCATCAATTCAAAGTCTATGCTGATACGTTGAACAGTTATCACGGATCGAAAGGCCACGTGGTCATTTGGGCGCGGACAAAAAGGCAGTTTGAAAAAGAAAAAGAACGGGTCGAACGCGATCTGGTACGGAAATACGGCTTGGGTACGGGCAAAATCAGGTATTTTTATTTTAGACATCGCGATAATTATCCGCGATGGGAGTATTGGGTTGTGCCGAAGAGATCGAATGGTCAGAGAAAATAAGCTGAAAATTATGAAAAAGATTTCATTACCGTTATTCTGCCTGGCCGTTTTCTTCACCTTTTCGGCGGTGTCGGCGCAGGACATTTCCAAGTCCGTTCTGGTTGACGAAACAGGGTATGACATTCACGGTGAGGGTCTGTTAGCAAGGCTCGATCATTTCGCCGTCAGGCTTCAGAACAACAATGAGCGCGGCACGATAGTTCTGTTCATGAATGAAGACAACGTCAAGAATGTCTTTATTTATCGATTTCTGCAAAGCTTCCCAGCGTCTCGGAGAATAGGTGATTTGTTCAAGATCATTTCGGTTTATCGTCCGTCACAACCGGGAATCGAGTTTTGGACAGGAGAAGCGGACCTCGATCCGGCCCTGACAGTGACTCCGCCAAAATACGACCTCCAAAAACAGCTAGCCTCCGGCCCCGTTTATTTCTCAGATGATCTTTACGAACGGATGAGGATAGACGGTAAACGGACAATGTTCAGTCAGTCTTGTCCTTCCACTTGTATCGAGGTCTTTTCGTTAGGTTTGCTTGGTGATCTTATCGACGCAAACCCGGATTCAAAAGCATATTTTATTCTGAGAGGGCAAAAGTCCCGAATAAAAGATGTTATTTCCCATCTGCAAAAAGAAGCGGCTGAGGACGGGCTTGCTCCCGACAAAATGAGGTTTATCAATGCCGGTTCAAAGAAGGTGAACAGTAACAAGCATTTTGTGCAGGTCGAGGCGTTTATTTACAACAAGGAAACCCGCTCAGCAAAAGATTTTCCGTATAAAAATGCGGAATATACCTTGTCAGAACCGCCTGCGTAAGCGGGCGGGTTTTCAGGTTTCTGACTACGGAGCCTCCACGAACCACCCCGTCAGCCGAAGCGGCTGCCACCCCGCCTTGACCAAGGCGGGGAGCTTTTTCCGCACATCATAGCGGCAAGCCGCAAGAATACACACTCCCTACCGGTCGGGTTTCCGCCTCAAGACTCAACTTGACGAACCACCCCGTCGGCCGAAGCGGCCGCCAACCCGCCTTGATCCTTTCTCCCTGTCTTCTTCTGACTTTGGACTATTCCCGCGTTCCGATTTACAATTTACATTCATGTCTTATCAGGTCATCGCCCGAAAATGGCGGCCGCAGGCTTTTGACGAAGTTACCGGCCAGGAACACGTTACGCAGACGCTGCGCAACGCGATAGAGCATGACCGCCTGCACCACGCATATTTGTTTTCGGGTGCTCGCGGCGTGGGCAAAACTACGTCTGCACGGCTATTGGCAAAGGCGCTGAACTGCCACAAGGCCGAAAAGCCGACCGCCTTTCCGTGCAAAACGACCGACGCCGATCAGTGTCCGTCGTGTCTTGAAATATCCGAGAGCCGTTCCATCGACGTGCTGGAATTTGACGCCGCATCGAACACACAGGTCGATAAGATCCGCGACATCATCCTTGACGGCATCAACGTCAAACCGGCCCGCGACCGCAACAAGGTCTTTATCATTGACGAGGTCCACATGCTTTCCACCTCGTCCTTTAACGCTCTGCTCAAAACGCTTGAGGAACCGCCGCCGAACGTCGTTTTCATCATGGCGACGACCGAGCTGCACAAGGTTCCCGAAACGATAACCTCGCGTTGTCAGGAATTCCTTTTCCGCACCATTTCACGACAGAAGATATTCGACCGCCTGCGGCTGATAGCCGACGCCGAAGGCGTTAAGATCACGGACGCGGCTTTGAACGAGGTCGCGCGTTCGGGCGAAGGCTCGATGCGCGATGCCCAGTCAAATTTCGATCAGGTCATCAGCTTTTCCGGCGACGCGATAGACGTTCAGGACGTAATAAATGCCCTTGGCATGACCTCGTCCGATACGCTCGTCGCCGTTGTCCGCTCGATGATCGACAACGAACCAAAAGCGGCTCTCAGGATAGTTGACGAGATGGTAGCCACGGGCCGCGATCTTCGCAATTTTTGCCGCGATCTGCTTTCGCTCATTCGCGACCTGACGGTTTTCAAGGTTTCCGGCGGTGACGACGAGCTTCTCGGTTCGGCGGCTGTTTCCAAAGATGACCTCGCCGCTCTGGCAGAACCGCTTTCCGGTTCCGATCTGGTCAGGTTTTTCAACGCCATTGCCGAGACCGAATCAAAGCTGAAGGATTCCACACAGCCGCGTATCACGCTCGAACTTGGCCTTGTGAAAATGGCGGAAATGCGTCGTCTTGTCGCGGTCGAGGAACTGCTCGAACGCATGAACGCTCTTGTCGGCGGCGAACAGCCTGCAATAAAAACAGAGGCCGCCGTCCGAGCCGCCGCACCTGCCATCGCGGAAAAAAAAACTTTAAATTCTGAACCTTTTCCACGCACGGCTGTTTCTGCTGAGCCGGAGCCAAAAAAAGATCTGCCGCCGGCAAAACCTCCTTTACCGAAACCTCCCGAACCGCCCGAAGAACCGTCATTGCCCGAACCGCCGCCGTGGGAAGAGCCGCCGCCATGGGAAGACGTTCCTCCGGTCGAAGAGCCGCCATTGCCGGATGATCAGCCGCCGTCGGTCGATCTTTTGTTCGTGGGCGAAATGCCGTCAAAGCTCATTCCGCGAACCGCCGCCGAACTGGAGCATTTCGACGACGCCCGGCTTGACGATGCCTACGAGGCAAAGCTCGAAGAGGGCGGCAAAACTATCGCTCCGATACCCGGCGTCAAGCAGATCGTCGGTTCGCTTTTGAGCGACCGTCCGAACGGCAATGAGCGCAGCATTGACGCCGAGGCACGCGCCCGCGACCTGGCTGCTTTCGCTCCGCCTGTTTTTGATGACGATGGCCCTGCGGAACCCGTATTTCTGCCGCCCGACCCGACACCGGAACAGCTTGCCGAATATGCCCGCTCGCTTCCCGAAGTTCGCAAGCTGCTGCGTCTTTTCCGGGCGGAGATAGTCGAAGTCAAAAAGGCGGAGCCACGGAACTTCAGCATCTAAACTTTCGTATTTCATACATATCTGACACAATTATTGCCAAAGGTTTTTTGATGAGACACCGTTCCCGAACAATATCTTTGTATGCGCTGCTCGCGGCGGTTGTGCTTTTTGGCGCGACCGGGCCGGTTTTCGGGCAAACGTCCAGAAATGGATCGCCCCTGCCCAAACCGACCGGCCACGTCAACGATTACGCCGGTGTTATCGACGCCGGGACCAAGGGCAGGCTCGAAGACCGTCTGCGTAATTTCAAAACGGATTCGGGCGTTGAAATAGCCGTTGCCGTTGTCAGGACGACCGGCAGCCGCGACATTTTTGATTATTCGCTGGCCGTGGCGCGCGGTTGGGGCATCGGTTCCACGGCTGATGATAATCCCGGAGCGTTGCTGTTCATCGCCATTGACGACCGCAAATATTTCACCCACGTCAGCAAAGACCTTGAGGACGAATTGCCCGACGGCGTCGTCGGCAGTCTTCAGCGGAGCTATCTTGTTCCCGAATTCAAAAAAGGGAACTACGCAAAAGGCATAAACGATACGGTCGAGGCATATATTCAGACATACCAGTCGCACCATGACGGAACCACGCCGCCGCCGGCGATCACCGACACAGGGTCCGACGGTGAGACATCCTGGTTCTCGGTTTTCTGCTGTCTGGCGATCATACTCTTTGTTGTTCTGCTCATCTCGGCAAACAACAGGCAGAATCGCGGAAAAAGCAAGGACGATCATGACCGCTGGGGCGGAGGCGGATTTGGCGGTGGCGGCGGAGGTATTTTGCCGTGGATAATCCTCGGCGGATCAGGAAGCTCTTCGGGCAGTTCTTCGTGGGACAGCGGCGGTTCCGATTGGGGCGGATTTGGCGGCGGCGGCGATTTTGGCGGCGGCGGAGCGGGCGGCGGCTGGTAAGGGCATTTATCATTTCCGGCCCTTTTTGTGTCGGAGGCTATCTTAAGATGAGAGAACATTTTCAACCATTCATTGACGACCTAAAGGCGACGCACGGCAAAAATCTTGTGTCCGTTGTCCTTTACGGTTCGGCGGCGGCGGGCGATTTCATCCTGCAAAAGTCGGACTACAACATCCTTATCGCATTGGAACGCCTCACACCGGCCGACCTGCGCGAGGCGAATGCCTGCGTCCGCGAATGGCACAAGCTCGGCCATCCCATACCGGTCTATTTCACGGCCGAGGAGATACGCGGCGGAGCCGATGTTTTCCCGATAGAGTTTCATCAGATGCAAAAGGCGCACAAGGTGCTTTACGGGCCGGACGTGCTCGAGGGCGTTGAGGTTCACGATGATTTTCTCCGCCACCAGATAGAGTATGAGCTTCGCAGCAAGCTGCTGCTCATTCGGCGGCAATATATTCCGGCGTCCGAATCCGCCGACGGGCTGAAGCGTCTGATGGGCGAGAGCCTGACCAGTTTTTCGGCGCTTTTTGCCGCGTCGCTGCTGCTTTTCGGCATCGAACCGCCCGTGACCAAACCGGAGATATTGGCCCTCGCTGAAAAGCATTTTGGCCTGGACGCGGAGCCGTTCGACCGCATCTTGAAACTGCGAAAGACCGACTATGCCGAAAATTTGGATGAGGCCGAAGCCAACAGGCTCTTTGGCGATTATCTGGAACAGATCGAAAAGGTCATTTCGGCGATCGACCGGGCAAAGCTGGATGACCGGTAACTTTTAAGAAAATTAGTGGTAAGATAGCAGAATATTTTATAGGTATATCAGCCTCTGACAGGGCAGAAGGAGAAGAATATGAAAAGAGCGATATTATTGAGCATTGCGTTGTTCGCGGCCATCGGGCTTAGCGGATGCAGCTATAACGAACTGACCGCCAAACAGCAGAACGTAAAAGGCAAGTGGGCAAATGTTGAAAGCGCCATGCAGCGTCGTGCCGACCTGATCCCAAATCTGGTCGAAACGGCCAAAATGTCAGGCGTTCAGGAACAGGAAGTTTTCGGGCAGATCGCAGATGCGCGTTCGCGTCTGCTGAATGCCGCACAGGCTCCGGGACAGGCCGAAGGCGGCGACAAAACGCCCGAACAGCGGCAGGCCGTCATCGACGCCAACAACAGTTTTGGCGGGACGGTAGGACGGCTATTGATGCTCCAGGAAAAGTATCCGGAACTGCGTTCGAGCGAGGCATTTATGAAAGTTCAGGACGAGCTTTCCGGTACGGAGAACCGCATAAACACCACCCGTATCGACTTTAACGAAGCGGTAACAGACTACAACACGACGCGTAATTCTTTTCCGGCAGTGCTGACAGCGGGTTTGCTTGGATTCAAGGAAGAACCGTTCTTTCAGGCTGATGAAGGTGCGAGACAGGCTCCGACGGTTGGCGATGCAAATTCGCTGAGGCGTCCGACCAATTAGTTCAGAACCCCCTGGCACTGCACATTGAACAGTGATCGCAAGGCTTGTCGTTCGGCTCGAACGTACAGGCCTTTTCTTTGCCATGGGCGGCAAAGACCTCGTCCACTATCGCCTCGGCAATGGCGAATTTATCGAGCGAAGGATGAGAATTTAACGCTCTTTGCGGCATTACCTGAGATGCCTCAAGCCGATCAAGCCGAGCGACAATGTCATCAAGTGCAGTTTTTATCGATGAAAATTCAGTCATTGTCTCTCGATGTTTTTGCGATACGCGAGGTTATTTTGATCATCTCGACGCAATCTTCGTTGACAGATCGGTAATAGTCGTCTTCGAGCCATTCGCCCTCATTTAACAGAAACAGCCAAAGCTCCGCATCCGATGCCATCTGCATCCCTTTGAACATATTAGAGCTAAAAGCAGCACGATTTTCGGCAACCGTCGCTGCTTTTACATACTTCGCCACATGTGTTCCTGACAGCAGCAACTGTTTGCTTAAGATAAACTCTTTCTTTTCCTCGGTAAGGTATTTATAGAGTTTAATTACCCTTAGCGCAAATTTTATAGCTTTTTCCAGAGCGATACTTTTTGTCATAAAATGTATTTCCTAAAAAATAACTAAAAACTGGAAGCTAATAAACTGACAACTGTTAGTAAAGAAAATAAAACTCCGGTTTTCTCTCACAATTCAATTTTCTAACAGTTGTTAGTTATATAGTTACAAGTTGTCAGTTTGTCTAAAAAAACTAAAAACTAATAACTTCAAAACTGATAACTATTAGAAAAATAAATTGATTAAAGTAATTCGATCTTGTCCACTACGCCGACGATCGCCGAGTCTATGGCGGCTCCGGGTTTGCCCGTAGCGGCGGTCGAAGCCGACCAGCCTTCCTGTGCTATTACGACGATATCGCCTTCGCCCGCGTTGACGGAATCAAGCGCGAGGCAGGTATAATCCATGTCCTCGCCTTCGGGCGTTATCTGGCGGCAGAGCATTATCCGCGTGCCTTCGTAACGCTGGTTCTTTTGCGTTGCCACCACATTGCCTATGACGCGAGCGATCAGCATAGTTTTAGTCTGGTCAGTCTAGACTGACCTCACATGATCTTCTGAATCAATTATCCCGACTATCGTGCAGTCGGTCGGCGTTTCGTCGCGTTTGAAAGGGAACGACGCTTCTTTTCCACGGCACCAGAACACGAGTTCGCCAACGCCCGCTCCGACCGCGTCGAGCGCGACCATCGGTTTTCCCTTATCGTTCAGGTCGGCGTCCAGCGTTTGGACGATCAGCATCTTTCGGCCGTGAAGTGTTTCATTCTTTACGGTCGAGACGACGTTTCCGATGACGCGTGCTATCTGCATTATTTTCCGGGACGTTTATACGTCGAATAGGCTATTGCCAGAAGCGAAACTATCAGCACAAAGCTGAATTCCATCCCGTTGCGTCCGGCTCCGACAACGAACCAGCCTTCTTTCCAATGGATCATGTAAACACCGACGATAAGCTGCAAGGCAAACACCAGAGCGACGATCCATGCATAAAACCCGACCGCCAGCATCACGCTGCCCACCAATTCAAAAAGCGTTATGCCCCAGGCGATGTAAAATCCCAGCGGAAAACCCTGCGAACCCAGATACTCGCCAAAACCGCCGACGGTCCCGTTCGATATCCTCGCCGCTCCGTGAATGAACATCACCGCCGCGAGCAAAACCCGGATGACGGTCAGCGCCGTAGTTTGTTTGTCAGTGCCTAATATCGGCATACCTTATTTTGTATCAAGGTCACGCGGAACTGTTTCCTCATCCTCAAGTTCCTCAAGGTCTCTTTTCAATTTTTCATCCAACTCTTTAAGATATGGTTCCATCACTTCAGTGGTTATCGTGATTAATTTAGGCAGGATATCGGTCATCACAGCTTCCTGTGTTATAGCGTCCAGCTCGGGGTCCAACATTAAGAGTTTTTGGCCGACCGGCGAACGATAGAAAGTAAGTAGCTCTAGAAGCTCCGATTCCGTAAACCGGGAGCTGTAGAATTTTGCGAGAGCCCCAGAGATAACGCCTTCAAAGTCGATCTCTTTTTCGACCCTTTCGACCATCTTCGCGGTCATTTGATCCGATTTCACTTTGACTTCATCTTTTATCTTTTGTTCTTCAGATTCGGACAGAACAGATGATCTTGGCAGGTTCGCCGAGAGATCCTCCATTATGCCCTGCTGCATTTTAACCGCTTCCCTGAATTCCTTAAGATAATCCACCGATTCCTGCCTGGCCTTTATTAACTCAGCGATCAATTTCTGCTTTGATCCTGAGTCAGCGGGAGTTTCCTGAGATTGAGCGGTTGCGGGTAAAAGAGCAATGAAAAATGCCAGGAGCAGAGAAAAGTTCTTCATGACAGGATCTCCTTATTATTTGAAAGATCAGGTTTGAGTGAAATCAACCGTATCGATAACGCCGATTATCGCCGAATCGACCGGGCAATCCTTATTGCCTTCGGCAAGGCGGGCCGACGATCCGCCCACGACTATCACCTTTTCGTGAAAACCGGCGCCGACCGTATCGACCGCGACGACATAGCCGCTCTGATCCGTGCCGTCAAGGTTGACGGGCCGGACAATGAGCAGCTTTTTACCGTGCAGGCGTTCGTCCTTTTGGGTCGAAACGACCGTGCCTAAAATGCGTCCTATTATCATAGAGGGTTAGCGGTTGGCAGTTTGCAGTTGGCAGAAAAGGCGGACTGACCGCCTGCTGCCTACAGCCGACCGCCTACTTGATCACGACCGGCAAACGCTCGTCAACGCTCGAGTGCGGACGCGGGATGACGTGAACGCTGACCAGTTCGCCAACGCGGCGCGCGGCGGCGGCTCCGGCGTCGGTCGCAGCCTTTACCGCCGCAACGTCGCCGCGGACTATCGCGGTCACAAACCCTGCGCCGATCTTTTCATAACCGACCAGTTGGACGTTAGCGGCCTTTACCATTGCGTCTGCCGCTTCTATCATTGCCACGAGACCCTTTGTCTCGACCATTCCCAATGCTTCCTGCATTTAGTTTGCTCCTTGGTTTTGGGCGGAAACGCAACCGTTAGGAAGCGTGCGTTAAGCGTGTACTCTATTGCACGCTCGTTAACACTCGCGTTTCTGCCCGTAGTCAGTTTAGTTTAACCCATATTTGCCGCGCGGCTCAAAAGCTCGATCAAATCTATTGTTCGATATCGGGGCCTTCTAATATTGAATTGAAAACCGCAGATTGATCGCGTGCCGAATGAAGCACCCTAAAAATTTCAATTCCATGAGGGGCTTTAAAATAGTAGATATTATATTTTTTGTATGGAAACATTCTCATTCCAACCATGAACTCGTCTTTGGCAGAACCGATCGAGTTGTTATGTGCTGCCAGATCGAACTGTTTTGCCATTTCACTGATCAGTTTTTGGGCGGCACTTAAGTTCCTTTCGGCTATGTACAGGAATATCTGCTCGAGGTCGTCATAGGCAAGCGGCGATATCCTATACTTATTCATTTACTTTGCCTTGAGCTTTTTCATGCCGCTTTTTATCACCGAATCGGCCAGTTCTTCAGCCGAGTCGAACTCCAGGTACTGGCCGTTTCTTATTTGTTCAACCCCGAGCCTTACTTCTTTGCGAAGTTCTTCCTGTCGTATTCTGCGCAGCTCGTCATGATCTCGAAGAAGACGCAAGCCTTCGCGCACTACCTCGCTTGCCGAGTTGTAAAGCCCTGATTCAACCTTGTCGGTTACAAGTTTTTCGAGTTCGGGTGTCAATGAAATATTCATAATCTGCCTCAAGCAAATAATAACACAAAATGTCAATCTTTGTTATTGCAGACTTGAAGCGCGGCTCAAAAGCTCGATCAACTCTTCGCGTGAAAGCGAGATCTTTTGGGCGTTCGGGGCCGCCGTGTTTGGATAACTGACGTCCATATCGCACGTAATGCCGACATCGTGGAGGTAGCCGCACGACTGGCAGCGGGCATTTTCCTTCAGATAACCTGCCTTTTCCCTTATATTTATGAGTTTTTCGATGGCGTCCTTGGGCAGATCGTTCGCACCGCCGAGAGCCTTTGCCAAGATCGCGATCTTCGCCGTGTGTTCCAGCGTTTCCAGCCGGTCAAACGCCTGCCACAGATCGTCGCCATACGCCACGGCTCCGTGGTTTGCCATCAGCAGGGCGTTGTGATGTGCCACATACGGTTTCATCGCCTCGGTCAGTTCGTTGGTCGAGGGCGTTCCGTAATCGGTCAGCGGCACACAGCCGAGCGTCAATATCACCTCGGACAATATCGGCTGGTCGATGGCGAGGCCCGCCACAGCGAACGCGGTTCCGTGCGGCGGATGCGCGTGGCAGACCGCCTTTACGTCCGTCCGCATCTTGTATATCAGCAGGTGCATCGCCAGTTCGGACGACGCCCGTTTATCCGAAAGCGGTTTGCCGTCCATGTCAGTCAGGGCAAGGCAATCTTCGGTCATCCTGCCCTTGCAGGTCATCGTCGGCGTCGCCAAAACCGTGTTCTCGTCCAGGCGAATGCTCACATTGCCGTCAGACGCAACAACGTAGCTGCGTTCATACAGCAGCTTACCGATCTCGACTATAAGTTTTCGGGCTGCACTTTCGTCCATAAAATTGGATAAAAAGGAAACCACAGATTAACACAAACCGCTGTTGGCGTTAACCTGTGGTCGTAAAGATCTTATTGCTTTCGTCCTATTCGAAGTGTTCGTGTTTCGGGTGTCGTGGATGCCGCGGCTTGCGGTCCTTTCTTTTTCCCTGAACTTCCGGGACGCTGTCCATCGGTATCGACGGCAGTTCATTGTAGCGGACATAGCCCCTGCCGGATTCCATTTCGGCGATGCGTTCCCTTAACCGCAGGACCTCATCTCTCAATTCACGGTTCTCACGCATTACCTCATATCTGGCGTGTCTCATTCGTTCGGCTTTTGCCTGGCGGTGTTCTATACGGCTCTTGATGCCGCTAAAGCTCGGGGCGGTGAGCGGGACAAAGAGACTTGCCACAAGCAAACCGACGGTAAAGGTCAGAAAAAATGGAACCACTCGCTTTATTATTCCCGTGTACTGCATATTTTTTTACCTCATAGATCATTATTGCGCGGACTTGCGGGTTTTTCGGGCGGGTTTCGGCTTATCTCCGGTTTGCGGACGTTCCGTCAGAAAGAAGGAAAGGCTTTCCAGGCCGGATGTTACGTCCAGCGACCTTACCTTCATTTCATCGGCCGCGTTCAGCCGAACCGGTGCAAAATTCAGCACCGCCCTGATGCCGGCTTTCTTTATTTTTTCAAACACATCCGGCGCCGCATTTGCCGGAACAGCGATGACCGCCATATCTATATTAGCTTTTTTTACGACAGACTGAAAGTTTTTTAGGTCGGATATTGTGATGCCGCCGACTTTTTTCCCGATCTTCTTAGCATCAACGTCAAAAAGAGCCTTTACATGAAAGCTGGAACGCAGAAGCCCCTCGTAATCGACCAGCGCCGAGCCGAGCCGCCCGGCTCCGATTATCGCCAGATTGTAGCTGCGGTCCAGCCCCAATATCCTGATAATGTGGTCGCGAAGCAAAGCTATGTCATAACCCACGCCGCGAACGCCGAATTCGCCAAAATAGGCAAGGTCTTTTCTGATCTGAGCGGAATTCAGGTGAAAGCGGTCGGCAAGAGCTTCCGAAGAGACCGACGCCTGCCCCTCGCCAGCAAGCTCCGTCAGGCACCGCAGATAGATGCTCAGCCTGTTGGTCGTAAGTTGTGAGATCTTTTCCTGTTTCATTCGTTTGTGAATTTTATAGCATCGCCGCCAAAGTTTGTAGTTGACAGTTTGATCTGTGTTTTAAACCATCTGTGAACTGCCGGAAGATCTTGAAAAAAACTATCAACTTCTGATCCGTATTGACAGAGCTTAAATGATCTGAAAATAAGTAACCGGATCTATGAAAATAAGTCTGCGGAGCAGACGGCAATAGTAATAGCTACAGGTGCCGCGAAGCGAAACCTGTAGTAGGACGGGCCGTTCGCCAAGCGTGTGAAACACGCGACATATCGGTTCATATCGCCTGTTTCACAGGCTATGAGAAATTTGGTCGACCATGACTACAGGTTCCGCTCTGCTCCACCTGTAGCTACCGATATATCGTCTGCTTCGCAGACTTAAAACGTGTTGACTGTTGGGAGCTTTCTCAAAATGACCCCACCGACTAAAACCGATAAATGTCAGAAAAGAATAAGGCGACATTTTTACATTCAGCGTCGTTTTTAACTTTCAACACGTTTTCTTGATGACCGATATGCCCGCAAGCGTTGCCCCGCGACGTGTATTGAACTACAATTTGCGTTTCAGGCATGAAATAAAAGCTGTTATGCCAATTCATCTGATAACAGAGAAAGCGACCCCTCAACAAATAGACGAAATGCTCGAATCTTTGGAAAGCTATATCAAACTCGCGGTCGATATAGAACAAGGAATTCTCGCAGGCGGCGGCAGGCTGCATGCAGATTGTGAGGAGGTTTTGATCGATAATGGCAGCAAACAGGAAGATGTTTGGGGAGCCGACTGGATCCCTTTCATCAATGCCGTGACATTTGAATCGCTGATCAATATTCGACCGGGGCAAAACAATTTTTCAATGGAAGTTTCCGATCCTAAATTAAGAGATAGAATTGAGCGGATTGCGCGAGATCTGCTGGAGCAAAGTAATGAACGATCTTGAAGCAAAAAAGAACAGATATATGCAGGACACGCTGCCAATACGCATGGGCGGAATAGCCGCAAATCTTTCGCGCGTCGGTTCATTTGTAAAATTTGCCGAAGGGAAAGTAGCCGTTAGCGGATTGATCGAGGAGAGCAAATATTTCATAGAATGGACCGCTGCCGAATTTGACCTTGAAACGACCGTCGAGCTGGTGGATATTCAGCGTAAACTGGTTCGATGGCAAAACAGTTTGGACAAAGTTTGGGACGATGAGGCAAAACGGGCGGAACTGGGCTTTGACGCACGAAATATATCAGAAAGGCTGCTTGCCAGATCTGGCCTGCTTCAACAATGATAGGTTTTCTCTCAGGAAAAATTCTGGAAAAGAACGCTAATGCGGTGCTGATAGATGTCGGCGGCGTCGGGTATGAGGTGTCTATTCCGCTCACGACCTTTTACGAACTCGGCGAGGTCGGGTCGGACGCACAGCTTCGCATTTACACCCACGTTCGCGAGGACGCCATTCAGCTTTTCGGGTTTAAGACCATCCGCGAACGCGAACTTTACCTGAAACTTATCTCCGTCCAGGGCGTCGGGGCAAAATCCGGCATAACGATGCTGTCGGGCATGAGCGCAGATGAGATCATCGCCGCTGTTCGCACGGAGGATCTGACAAAGCTGACCGCCATTCCCGGCGTCGGGCGAAAAACGGCCGAGCGTCTGGTGATCGAACTCCGCGACAAACTCAGCGATCTTTCATCAGGTGCCGCAGCGGGTATGGCCGCATCTTCCGGCAAAGCCGGTACCGGTGCTGACGACGCTTTTGAAGACGCTCTCTCGGCCCTCGTCAACCTCGGCTACAAAAAAGACGCCGCCGAAAAAGCCTTGCAGCAAGCAGCAAAAGACGGAACCGAGATCAGTGTCCAAAAACTCCTCCGCGCCGCCCTGCAACGCCTCGCGAAATAAAGGCGGAAACACGACCGGTAGGGAGTGTGCCTTCGGTCAAGACCGCTTGCATGAGCGGACGGCCGGTTAGAACTACTGCATGCTCGAAATTCTCGACCATATCAAAGGCGACATCGCCAAGCTCGACCGCAAAGCTGTTTTCGCACTCGTTTACACCGCGTTTGGGCTGACGTGTATCTTTTATTTCAAGGATCAGGCGGCGGTTGCGGCGGTGCTGAAAGGGACGCAGCTCGCGTGGTTTGGCGACGCGATAGCGATGTCGCCGCACAGCAACCTGCCCGGCCTTGCGTGGTGGGTGGCTGTCGTCACCGTTTTTTATTTTGTAGTTCCGGCGTTCATCATCAAATTTGTCTGGCGAGGGCGTTTGCGTGATTTCGGCCTCCGTCCGGCAATAGAACCCGGATTTTGGAAGCTGCTTGCCGCTTGCGTTGCCGTCATGCTGCCGCTGGTCTGGCTGATGTCGCTGACGACGGGCTTTGCCGCGAAATATCCGTTCCTGAACATTTACGACGGCAGCCCATATCTTGGCCGGACGCTTTTATTATGGGAACTGATATACTTTTTGCAGTTTTTCGGCCTGGAATTTTTCTTTCGCGGCTTTTTGGTACACAGCCTTAAACGCTCGCTCGGCCTGTATTCGATATTTGTAATGACCGTGCCGTATTGCATGATCCATTTCAGCAAACCGATGCCCGAAACATTTGCCGCCATCGCCGCAGGCATCTTTCTCGGCTGGCTAAGCTACAAAAATAACAGCATCTGGCTCGGCCTCGCGCTCCACTGCACCGTCGCCCTGGCGATGGACGTCATGGCTTTGTATAACAAATCTTCGCTTTTCTGAGAGATTATGAAAGATCATTTTCACCAAATAGCTGTTCATGCCGGTCTCGGATTGGCGCTTTTATTAGTTGGTTCATTTAATGTGTTCGGCTGTTCGATGCACCAACTGCCTGAATATCCCAGATCAATCGTCAGCCCTTACACATACATTGTGGTGGGCGAAGTAACCGGATACACAGAACCGATAGTTGACCTCGGTAATTTCAGGGGAGACGCGATAGGCCTGCAATTGAAGGTTATAGAACCGATACATATTCCCCATTCCAATAATAAAAACATAGAGCTTTTTATGTTTAGACATGGTTCGGATTGTTATCCCGAAGTTACCGGCAAAACACCGCCTTTGGGAACCAGATATTGGTTACATGTTTACCCTTCCACCCTGGTTGCAAACTCCAGCAGAGGTGGTAACGCGGTCAGGATCGAAACGAATACGTTTTCCAAATACGGGGTATATGAAGAGATGTTCGGTTATTCCATGAATGCCGAATCTGAGTTCGATTATAAAAATGAGTTGAAGCCGCTGGTTGAGAAATTTAGAACTCCAGAAATGCAGGATAAACGCGGGTGGCTTTTTGACTTTCTTTACGTAGAAACATCAAAAGACTTGCTTCGCCTAAGCAGGGTAAAAACCGAGACGGAACGCATGCGGATACTTGAGCGTATGCTTTATTGCCCGGATATCAACTATCCCCGGCTTTTCCTTTCGGAAGTGGGGAACCCGCTAAAAATCGAGGAAAGAGATCCCAGAAATCTCTTACTATCATTACTTCCTCCCGGATATGTTTATAAAGACAAACAAAAGAAATTCTCAAAAAGAGAAAAAGAACTAATGAATGAAAGGACTCGACTGGAAAGCTCCGGGGAATTGAAACTCTGGTGATTATGCTGAAAAACAAAAGGGCCGTCGCCCTGGCAATGGACATCATGGCGTTATATAACAAGGGACTGTTATAGGTTAAGAGAATCAATACAATAAAATTGGGAGACACAATGGGTAATAGGAGCATAAGAGCATATCAATATGTGACGATAGTCCTCTTTATGACTTTTTTATTCTCATCTGACACGGAAGCATGCAGTTTTAAAACGCGGCTTTTGTCAGGGCCAAATGTGGATGAATTTGTTTTCATCGGCACGGTCATCGGTTATTCGGGGCCGATCGATCACGGAGAAAGAAAAATGGCCGGGGAAGAGCGTTACTATGATGAAAACCTTTGGAACAATTCTTTCGGCATAAAAGTAAAGGTGAAAGAATCTGTTCTTTTGCGCAGAACGCCGCACGAATATTTCGAGGTTTATCCTTACTTTTATTCTTTCAATTGCAAACCGATAGGAACCGAAGAAAATTGGCTTCGACGAACCTTTACAGTGGGTTCGGACATTTTCATTGTAGGTGAGCTGTCAACCCTTATTCCTTTTGACGCAGGAAATGGAAATCTTCGCCTTGGGATACAGCCGAGGACTGGAGGGATAGGCTCTGTCTCAAATTTTGGAGAATACCAGCCCACGGCAGCATCGCTGTTTGATTATAACTTCTTAGCTTCCTTGTCCGAAACGGCTGACAAGCATGGTCTGGTAAACTTTGAACTTCGGAAGGATCTGCTGCGTCTGGAAAAAGAACAAGATGTGAATAATAAGATCGAAGTGCTGAAAAGGCTATCGGCCTTTCGCAGCTGGCAAGGGAAACTGGACCTATTCACGATATACAGGAATAGTTTTTCGGACAAAGCAAAAGCAGATAGTTTGTATGTAGAGAAACTCCGATCAGATGGTTGGAAAAAGGACAAGATCAAGAGCCATCTTAAGTGTAAGCAGGAAAAAGCTGCGGCAGATTGGCGGACCGCCCATCATTTTCCTTGTTGAAAACACGAGAGGCCGGAAGCAAACCCCGATAACCAGTTGCTAAACCACACAGTTAAGGAAACAAAGGATAATGTATTTTTGACCGATATTTTGGCCTTTTACGATAAATACCTTTTATTTTGGTTATAGTCTCTGCGATCTTTGCGTTCTCTGCGTTAAAATATATTTCTAACGCAGACGGTTTAACCGCAAAGTCGCGGGGACGCAAAGTTTCTAATTTTCTCTGTGCCTCAGCGTCTCTGCGGTGAATATCAAGATGACAAATGCAGCAGTAATAAATATCAGAGACGAAGAGCTTTCGCCCGAAGAGTCGAAATTCGAGGCGTCGCTGCGGCCTGCCCAACTGGCGGAGTATATCGGCCAGAAAAAGGTCAAGGACAACCTGCGCGTTTTTATGAAGGCGGCGCTCAAACGGCGAGAGGCTTTGGATCATATTTTGCTGACCGGCCCGCCCGGTGTCGGCAAAACGACGCTTTCCAACATCGTCGCGGCCGAAATGGGAGCGACGCTGAAATCCACCGCCGGCCCGATCATCGAAAAAGCGGGCGACCTGGCCGCCATTCTCACCAATCTGGAAGAAGGCGACGTGCTTTTTATCGACGAGATACACCGGCTCAATCCTGCCATCGAGGAAATTCTCTATCCGGCGATGGAAGATTATAGCCTTGACATCATGATCGGACAGGGAACCGCCGCCCGTTCGATCAAGCTCGAATTGCCGAAATTCACCCTCGTCGGCGCCACCACTCGGCCCGGTCTGATAACTGCACCTTTGCGGGGACGTTTCGGCATCATTTTTCATCTGGATTTTTACGGCATCTCAGAGCTGCAGCAGATAGCCGAACGCTCGGCGAAGATACTTGAGGTCGAGATCGACCCGACCGGTTCCGACGAGATCGCCCGCCGCTCGCGCGGAACGCCGCGCATCTGCAACCGCCTGCTCCGCCGCGTCCGCGATTACGCCGAGGTCGATCATGACGGGAAAATAACCGAATACGTAGCCAACGACGCCCTCAACCGCATGGAGGTCGATGCATTTGGCCTTGACGAAATGGACCGCAAACTGCTGCTGACCATCATCGAAAAATTTGACGGCGGCCCGGTCGGTTTGGGAACGCTCTGTGCCGCTCTGCACGAGGAAAAGGACTCTATCGAGGAAATAATCGAACCGTATCTGCTCCAGATCGGCTTTCTCAACCGCACACCTCGCGGCCGCATGGCAACACGCCTAGCCTATGACCACTTCGCCATCGACCTGCCCTCAAAACCCACCGCGCCAACGCTTTTTGGCGAGTAGCAGTCAGGCGGTTTTAGACACGGAAACAAGGAGACAGGGAGACGCGGAGACGCGGAGACGCGGTGAGGAGACATTTCTTTTTTATGCTCCTTCACTCCCTTTCTCCAAGTCTCCATGTCTTCCAATCCCTCGGCCATTTACCGTTGCGGCGGGTTCCTGTAATAATAGAAACCATGAAAAAGTTCATTCCGGTCGTTGCCGTGCTGTGTTTTGGCATGGTTTCCGCTTTTGCCCAGAATAGGTTTGAGGGCTACAACATCGTCGTCAGTGCCCCCAAGGATCATAAGCAGGCGACATGCGCGGTCAGGTATGCGACACCCGCGACGCAGATCACCGTAACCGATCTTGACCGCTCGACCCCGATGAAAGTGACGCCATGTTCGGGTTCGGGGACGAATCTTGCACCGGGAGCTTCGGGTACTGCGACGCTTCAGGCAAACGCTTCAAATTATAAATGGTGCTTTACCGGCGAGGATAAAAGTTATCGTGTGGAATTTACCGGTGACGGCCACGCGGGGCCGACGACCTACATCTGGCCCGCGATCTCCTCCGAGAACGAACGCGGTTTTTACAACATCCGCGATTTTGGCGCGAAAGGCGATGGCAAGACCGATGACACCGTCGCTTTTAAAAGCGCGATGGCCGTTATCGCCTCGAACAACGGCGGAACATTGACGGTTCCCGATGGCGAATATATCGTCACGTCGCCGGTCTCGCTGCCTTCGGGCATAACCATCGCGGGGACGAACGGCCTTCAGTCACAGGCGGCGACCAGCCATCTTTCCAGACAAAACCCGTCGCGAATAACCCTTTCGGGAGCGAACCGTTCGTTGTTCACCATCGGCGAATGCGTAGAAAAGGTGGTCATCCGCGATATAGAACTCTATGCCCAAAGCAATGACCGAACTAACGGCATCGAAGCATACGGGGCCTTTCATTCCAGCCAGGGTTTCGATTTTGACCGAGTGGTCTTTCACAACTTCTATCGCGGGATAAGTGCCTACGGGCTGCCCCAGACCAACCTGCAATGGCAGTTCGATTATATAAATCTGAACTCCTGCCGTTTTATCTTCAACCGTGACGCGGGCATTTATGTGAACACCAGGAACACCGATTGGAAGATCTCCGCCGGGTTGTTCATCAACCCCAAAATGCAGCCGGGCCAGAATGCCGATTCGATGCATTTTGAACGAGCCGGAGCGGTAATGATACAGAACACGTTTGGCGGCGGCTTTCCACAATCGCCCGGCGGAACCTATCTCAAGATACTCGATAGCGGAAACATCACGATAATCGGTTCACAGACCGAAGCGATGACAAATTCCATCGTATATAATGAATCGAACAACCCGATGGCGGGCGATTACACTTATCCGATAACGATCATAAATTCGACCTTTGGGCATCCGATCATTTTCAATGCCCGCCGGACGTTGGTATCGACCGGCAATCTTTACGGCGGCGGTGCATTCAAGGCGGATGATCGGCTTCGGGTCTATTCCACCGGCGACCGTTTTTGCTATGACGGCCATATTATGGGATGCGTCGGTTCGGACGAAGGCAATTTTGACAAGGCGACCATCGTATTTATGACCGGCCAGCCGGGCGAGGGCAAGGTAAAAGGCCGTCCGACGTTTTTTGGCACGGATGTCGAGTTTGGAGCGCCTGTCAAAATGCCGTCGCTGATGCAGAACGCATTGCCCGCCGGACGAGCAAACGGTTCGATGGTCTATTGCCAAAACTGTCGTCGTTCGACAACGCCGTGTCAGGCGGGCGGCAGCGGTGCTCCGGCAATGGTCGTCAACGGCCAATGGAGCTGCTTGTAAAAGGAGACGCTGTGATGACGCCGTCCGAAAATATCTATGCGATAACCGAAGATAACCGCAATGCCTTTTGGCGAGACGGCCATATTCTGCTGCGTTCGGTGGCCGGGCCGGAAGCGGCCCTCAAATATCGCGACGACATCGCTAACGCGACGCGGCATTATTCCACCGAAACGCGCGGACTTGACCAACGCGACACTTACGGCAAGGCGTTCCTGCAAATAACCAACCTCTGGCAGCACGACGAAAGCGTCCGCGAATTCGTTTTCAACCGGCGGTTCGCACGCATCGCCGCCGACCTTCTTGGTGTCGAGCATGTCCGGCTCTATCACGATCAGGCACTGATAAAAGAACCCGGCGGCGGGCCGACGCCGTGGCATCAGGATATGTATTACTGGCCGCTCGATTCTGCAAAAACCGTTACGATGTGGATGCCGCTTGTCGATATCGACGAGCAGATGGGAATGCTCACCTTTGCTTCGGGGTCACACAAGGACAAGGCTGCGGGCAATGTCGGCATTTCGGATGAAAGCGAGGAGTTTTACGGCCAATACATCAGTGAAAAAGGTTTTCCGGTCGTCAGGGCAAACGCGATGAGTGCGGGTGATGCGACGTTTCACCTTGGATGGACGATCCACAGCGCCGGGGCCAATCTTTCGCCGGACAAGGCACGCCACGTGATGACCGTTATCTATTACGCCGACGGAACGCGGATCTCGCCGCCCGCCAACAGGCATCAGCAGGCCGATCTGGACACGTGGCTTGGCGGCCTGCCGCACGGCGAACCGGCGAACGGCCCGCTTAATCCTCTTTTAACATGAACTGCCGCCGCCTATCAGGTAAACTCTTATAATAGATGGATATATCGAACCGAAGGACGTATTTTCGGATCATCATCACGCTTGGTTTTCTTATCGGGCTGAATCCGTTCAGCATTGATATGTATCTGCCGGGGTTTTCGTCAATAGCGGCGTCGCTCGGCACCGACGTGGCAACGGTCGGCCTTTCTCTGGCAAGCTTTTTTGCGGGCATCTGTCTGGGCCAGTTATTTTACGGCCCGATCCTTGACCGTTTTGGACGCAAAAAGCCGCTGCTCATCGGCCTTTCAATTTATTTGCTGGCATCGGTCGGCTGTGCATTTGTGACCAGCGTTGAACAGCTTATAGCTCTCCGCTTTGTTCAGGCTCTTGGCGGATGCGCGGGCATGGTCGCCAGCCGGGCCATGGTACGCGACATCTTTCCGCCGCAGGATAACGCTCGGGTCTTTTCAATGCTGATACTGGTGATGGGCGTCGCTCCGATAATCGCTCCCAGCATCGGCGGAGCGCTTGTCACATTCTTTGACTGGCACGCCATCTTTATCGTGCTGGCTGTCATTACGGCAATGGTAATGGCCGCCGTTGTGATATTTTTGCCGGAAAGCAAGGGGCCTGACGCTTCGGTCTCGCTCAACCCGGTGAAAGTCGCGGCAGCATATTTTCGCGTTATGCTGAACCGCCGCTTTGTGCTTTATACGCTGGCAATGGCGTTTTGCACCGCCGCCCTGTTCGGATATATTACGAGTTCGCCGCTCCTTTTTATGGAGGTTTACGGCCTTGGCGAATTTCAATACAGCATGGCGTTCAGCTTTTGCGCCTTTTGTCTGATAATGGGCAGCCAGGTCAATAGGGCATTGCTGAACCGAATGACCGAAGAGCGGGCGGCCATGCTGACCGGCGGCGTTCTGGTCGCGGTCACGCTGGTCTTGCTCTTGCTGATGCTCGGTCCCGACCCTCATCTTGCGGTGGTTTTGGCCTGCATGGCGGTCTTTATGTTCTCCATCGGAATATTCAACCCGAACACGTCCGCTTTGGCAATGACCAGTGTTTCGCATAATATCGGGATGGCGTCCGCAATGACAGGATTTGTCCAGATGGGCCTAAGCGCCGTCATCGCCGGAATGGTGAGCGTCCTGGCAAACGGGACGACCGTTCCAATGACCGCCATAATGTTTGGCTGTGCGGTCATATTGCTTGCCTGCGTCCTTTTGGCGAACAGCACACCGCAGCTAAGCGACGCCACAGAACCGGCCGTTATAAACTAAAAAGTATTTTGGAATTAAGAATGATCGCAATGAAAATAGATCGAAAATGTGGGAGTGTGATTTTTCTATGTTTTTTTGCAACAATGAGACCGGTCTTGCGTGATTAAAGAGCCGTAGCTGCGTGTTGACCTTACGCTCTTGCTTTAAGGCATCAACGCAAACAATTCAAACTATAACGGGTCAAAGAGGAGGGAGAATGAAAAAGGCATTTCTATTATCAATTTTTGTGACGGTTATGGCTTATTTGCCTGTGTCGGGGCAAAGTTTTGAGGATCTGAATAAAGAATATTTAAGAATGAAAAACAGGCCGGTTCCCGCAGGCAAGGTCTCAACAAAACCGATCATTATGGTTGCCGCCGCTGCCCGAAACAGTGACGGGAACATTAAGATCTCATTTCTTAGTGATGCCCACGAAATACTTTCAAATCTTACGGTGCAGCCGCTCATTCTTTTGAACGGAACGGAAGGCCGCCAACCGGGAGACAAGGCCGGAGAGATAACATCCATTTCCTTAAAAGGCTCAAAGGCCGATGAAGCGCTGGCAAATCCCGTGGTTATCATTGCTGCTGATGCGGCAGTAAATGCAATAGAGGTGCGGTTTGTGATCGGGGCCGCCGAAAATGAACAACGCCTGCTGATCCCATTGAAAGATGAGCCTGAAATAGTGGCGGTCAGATTTATAGAGTGATGTCAGCCATTTTTATTATAAAGAATTGAGAGAGGCATTCCGAAACTTTCCTATCTTTGCGTTGTGTTCATAAATACGAATAGTTGTTCTATTATGGACACAATGCTCAAAATAGACGTTCACACTCACATTCTCCCAAAAGATATTCCGTCGTGGAAGGATCGTTTTGGTTATGGCGGATTCATCACGCTTGACCATTACGAACCTTGCTGTGCTCACATGATCCGCGATGACGGCAAACAGTTCCGCGACATTGAGTCCAACTGTTGGGACCCCATAAAACGCATCGAGGAAATGGACGCTCACGGCGTCGGCGTTCAGGTGCTTTCGACCGTTCCGGTGATGTTCAGCTACTGGACAAAACCCGGCGACGGCGCCGAGATCGCAAAATTTTTGAATGACGGCATCGCTGAGATCGTCAGCGAATTTCCGCTGCGTTTCATCGGCCTCGGGACCGTGCCGATGCAGGATACGACGCTTGCGATAAAGGAACTCGAACGCTGTAAACAGATCGGCATGGCGGGTGTTCAGATCGGCACGAACGTCAGCCAGCTAAATCTCGGCGAGCCGCAATTCTTTGACTTTTTCGCCGCCTGCGAAGAATTGGGCATGGCCGTCTTTGTGCATCCGTGGGAAATGATGGGCCGCGACGATATGCAGAAATACTGGCTGCCGTGGCTGGTCGGAATGCCCGCCGAAACCTCGCGCGCCATCTGTTCACTTATCTTTTCCGGCGTGCTTGAAAAGCTGCCGAGCTTGCGCATTTGCTTTGCCCACGGCGGCGGTTCGTTCCCGGCGACAATAGGCCGCATCGAACACGGCTTTGACGTTCGCCCCGATCTGGTGGCGGTCGATAACGGCATCAATCCGCGTGAATACCTAAAACGCATCTACTTCGATTCGCTCGTGCATGACGCCGCCGCGCTCGATTATCTCGTCAACCTCGCCGGCGCGAGCCGCATAATGCTCGGTACCGATTACCCCTTCCCCCTCGGCGAACTCGAACCCGGAAAGCTCATAGGATCAATGGACTATGATCAAAAAACCACCGAAATGCTGCTCCACGTGACGGCGTTGAATTGGCTGAATTTGAGTAACCATAATTTTGAATGAGCTAAACTGGATGAGAGATCGAAGCACGATTGAATTTATCGGTTTGTTGGAGATATTTCATCATCCTGATTTTAATGTTACTGAATTCAGTAACATTAAAAGTAAGGCAGGAAGCAATAATTTTGTATGATGAAGAATAATTATGGCATCGAACAAGAAAATAGAAATCGGCGGTAAGGAGATAAGTATTATCACGAAAAAGCAAGATGATTATATCTCGCTTACGGATATGGCAAAAAGCCAAATGCAGGAAGCCATAATCATAAAATGGTTGACCCTGAAAAGCACTATTGAATACATTGGAGAATGGGAAGCCTTGTACAATCCAGATTTTAATTATACCGAATTCGGTACAATTAAAAATATGGCCGGAAGCAATAATTTCGTTTTGTCGGTTAAAAATTGGATTGAAGCCACACATGCTATCGGCATTACTGCCAAAGCAGGTAGATATGGCGGAACTTATGCACACAAAGACATTGCATTTCATTTTGGGATGTGGATCAGTCCCAAATTTCAGTTGCTTTTAGTAAAAGAGTATCAACGACTTAAAGAAAATGAAAACAACCGTCTAAAATTAGAATGGAATTTGCAGCGCACTTTAGCGAAAGTGAACTACCATATACACACAGACGCGATCAAAGAAAATCTGATACCGAAAGAGATCACCAAACAACAGGCAAGTTTTGTTTACGCCAACGAAGCCGATCTGTTAAACGTTGCTTTATTTGGGATAACAGCCAAAGAATGGCGGGATAGCAACGCTGATAAAAGCGGAAACATCCGGGACCATGCAACACTGGAGCAATTGGTAGTGCTGAGCAATATGGAAAGCATCAACGCATTGCTTATCCGACAAGATCTGACACCAACCGAACGCCTTATCCACCTCAACAAAGTTGCCATTACACAAATGAGATCCCTATTTGAAAGCAACGCAATAAAGAAATTGAAATAAAACAACGAACCGCTTACACGGTCGGGCGTCAGGCTTTTTAGTATCTTTTTGCAGCTTGGTATAGAACAAAAGAATGAGTAAGAAACTGCAAATACGCAACAGCACTGCCGAATTTTTAATTTTCACCTCGCAGGCAGGTGAAAGCACGATCGAAGTTCGGGTCGAAGACGAAACGGTGTGGCTGACGCAGAAGCTGATAGCACAGTTATTTGACGTTGAAGTAAATACCATCAACTATCACATCAAGGAAATTTATAAGGGCAACGAATTGCAGGAAAAGGCAACTATTCGAAAATTTCGAATAGTTCAAACAGAAGGGAAACGCGAGGTAAAACGCGATATTGATTTTTATAATCTCGACGTAATTATTTCTGTCGGATACCGTGTCAATTCCCAAAAGGCTACGCAATTCCGGCAATGGGCGACTTCTGTATTGAGGGACTTTGCCATTCGTGGCTATGTGTTGGACAAAGAACGGCTGAAAAATGGGACATTTCTGAATCAGGAATATTTTGACCATTTGCTTGCCGAAATTCGGGAGATCCGTGCGAGCGAAAGGCGGTTTTACCAAAAAATAACTGACATCTATTCCACCGCTATTGACTACAATCCCGACACGGAAATTACACAAACATTTTTCGCAAGCGTTCAGAATAAGCTGCATTTCGCCATTCACGGACATACGGCAGCCGAAGTGATCGTGGATCGTGCCGACAGCCAAAAGCAGAATATGGGCTTGACGACCTGGAAAAATGCACCGAAAGGGAAAATACTGAAAACAGACGTTTCCATTGCGAAAAATTATCTGACAGAAAAGGAACTGAAACAGCTTGACCGTTTTGTAACGATGTATCTGGATTATGCCGAAACACAGGCGGAACAAAATATCCCGATGACAATGAACGATTGGGCGGAAAAGCTAAATGCATTTTTACAGTTCAACCAAAAGGACATTCTGACCAATGCAGGCAAGGTAACACAAGCCATTGCTAAAGCATTTGCCGAAAGCGAATTTGAAAAATACCGCGTCATTCAGGACAGGCTTTTTGAAAGTGATTTTGACAAGGCAAT
The DNA here is from genome assembly GCA_964583955.1 of uncultured Chloracidobacterium sp. Classification (GTDB taxonomy): domain Bacteria; phylum Acidobacteriota; class Blastocatellia; order Pyrinomonadales; family Pyrinomonadaceae; genus OLB17. The sequence continues at coordinate 27,620 of CAZOXY010000025.1, forward strand.
AAAACAAATTGACAAGAAAATTAGCTAAAAACACTTTCCTATAACAAGGGGATGACGTAATAGCAGGTGAGGTGCTTCGTATGGAACTTTTTGCTAAATTTGAACTTTGGTGCTTTGCATCAACGGCAGTGCTATAATACCGCCACTACGCCTATCCCGAACCGTTAGTGGCAAACATACGATACGACATATAAACCGAACTGAAAACAAAGAAATTTTTGAAACATAATGGCAAAATCAAATTCAGACAATATTGAACTTTATTGCGTAAGAGCAGAGTTTGGAACTTATACCAAACAATTTGTTGACGGCAATTATGTTGCTATTGGTTGGCTGTCTAACAACGACCTTTCGTACATTACTAGCAGAGAAGAATTATACCCTTTGTATAAAGCCGAATATCCCAACGATACAAGCAACGTTGTGGTTGGACAACAAGTCGGACAAATTGCACGATTTCTTTTAGAAATGAAAGCAGGCGACTATGTAATAACACCTGCACAAAACACGGAGTTTATTTATTACGGAATAGTTGAACCAAACGCATATTTTTTCGCTGACAATTCTGATGGCTGTCCGTATTTACATCGTAAAAAGTAAAATGGAATAAAACACCAATTCAGAGAAGTCAATTTTCTGTTCCATTTCAAAACACAATACGTTCTTCCCTGACAGTTTTCTATATCAATCACAAAAAGAACTTCTTTACCACCATTGGAAAACCGGAATTAGTTCCAGAAAGTGAAACAAAAATTGAAATTGATTATTACACTTCAATTTTAAGCAGAATACTTGAATTAGACGATCAAGAATTTGAAATTTTAATTACTCATATCTTAAACGCACTTGGCTTTGAAGGTCCTAAACATACAGGAAAAGTTGGCGATGGCGGTGTAGACGCGACAGGCGAGTTGAATGTAGCGAATATGGCTAAAATAAAATTGTTTGTTCAGGTAAAGCGTTACAAACTTGGCTCAAAAATTCAAGCAAACGTTGTAAAAGCACTAAGAGCAAATATTCCAGCGGGCGGACAAGGTGCATTTATTACAACAGCAGACTATCATCCGGCGGCTACGGAAATTGCAATTGAACATGGTTTTCCAAGAATTGGTCTAATAAATGGCGAACAATTGGTTGAAATTTTAGCTGAACATTGGAACGAAATTCAGGACAAACTTCCAGATGGATTTAGAGATAAATTAGGTTTGAAAATTGGTTTAGTTCCTAACTAAAAACAAGAGACAACTGACAATAAGAAACGAAAATAAAACGAACAGAAATGCCCGCCACTAACACGGGTTTGGCGAAATGTGGGCAAAACGTCAAAGGCTCAGCTTTTGGAATTCTATTCCGCCCGTCTAAATCGAAACTTTCCGTTACGATTTTCTGCCACTTCGCCAATGCGTGAAACATTGTGCACAATGTTAAAAAAAAAACAGAAAAAAATAAATGAGTAAAGATATGAAAAAATTATTAGGATTAAGCGTAGTATTAGCGACTTTAATTTCCTGCCAATTAGAAAATAAAACGAATACCAACTCAAACGAGAATACTTCTTCTGAGCAAACTTCAACATGGGACAACTCGTATGGAGGTGCAGACAAAGCCTATGACACCAACCTTTTAAAACTCAGGGACGAGATAGCCCCGAAATTCCAGACATTTGAATTTAAGGATGAAGTCACAGGACGGACTATGACGTATAATCTGTTCATCCCAAAAGATTACGACGAAACCAAAAGTTATCCTTTAGTACAATTTATAGCCGATGCAAGTACGGTGGGTAAAGGTGCTGAAGCACCTCTGAAACAAGGCTATGGCGGCATTATCTGGGCAACTGATGAAAGTCAGGCAGAAAACCCAAGTTTTGTTTTGGTTCCGTCTTTCGCCGGACCGGATTGGGCAGTAAACGACAAATGGGAAACGAGCGAAGAAGTGGGGATCGCCTATCGTTTGTTAAATGATGTTGTAGCAAAATATAGTATTGATAAGAACAGGCTTTACACTACCGGACAATCAATGGGTGGTATGATTTCGTTTTATTTAAACGCGAATTATCCCGACTTGTTTGCCGCCTCGATTTTCGTGGGAAGCCAATGGGATATCAATGTATTACAGCCATTGGCTAATAAAACGTTCTTTTATATCGTTTCTGCCGGAGATGAAAAAGCGTCAAATGGGATGCAGGAAATTGGAAATTTGCTCACTAAAAACGAAGTAAAATATGGTTCAGTCGAATTTTCCGTCAAACTGCCACAAGCAGAACAGGAGCAAAAGGTTGAGGATTTGATAAAACAGGAATATAAAATCAACTTTATACAGTTTACAAAAGGGACTGTTGTACCCGAAGGCTCTACACAAAAAGGAGCACCCGAACATATGTATTCATTTGACTATGCCTACAAGCTGAAAACTGTGCGTGATTGGTTATTTAAGCAAAAGAAAAACTAATCCAAATAAAACACCTTGCACAGAAAGGGTTTGGCGTAATGGCGGGTGAAGTGCTTCGTATGAAACTTTTCGCTAAATTTGAACTTTGGTGCTTCGTGTCAATGGCAGTGCTGTAATTCCGCTACTTCGCCAAGCCCCAAAACATTCGTGTCAGGGCTAACGGTCAGAAACGATAAAAAACAAAGACAACGGACAAAAATGAAGATATTTCTAATAATAACAGGCCTGATAGTTTTAGCAATCGCAATTTTTGCGGTTTACAGGCTTGTAACGGTAAAACGACAAAACAGCAAGTTAAACGCAGAACGATTTGAAAGAATAAAAGAACTTTACGATAAACTTGAAAACGGACAAAGCTTGACAGAAAAAGACGTTTTACCTTTTGCACAAAATATTTTGACAAGGGAATTAGCTTACCGACTTTTAAGCGACCGCAATAGGACAGATATTTTTCCCAAAGAATACAATACCATTGTGAAAAGTGCAGAAAGTAATCTTGCAAATTGGTTGGAATTTCCAACGGAACTTGACGCTTGTCCTGATGAAATGGAACACATAAAACGAGTAACATTTGATTTTGATGGACAAAATAACTTTGTTCACTACGAAGTTTTTAAATACAGAGTTAATGAACCTCATTGGGCTGCAAAAGATGGTTGGATGTTAGGTGTGGTCGGCCCTTATTTTGATGACAGTAAGCCTTACGACTTTCCACAATCGACATTTAGCAGAGTAAGTAGCACATTGGACAAGATAACACCAGACGAAGAAGCAAAATGGGTTCATGAAAATATTTCAATGAGAAAATAACCAAAAGCCCAGCCACCAACAACATGGGGTTAGCATCAGGCGGGCTGACGTTCATAGCGTGAAATTTCCCGCTGAAATTCCCGCCCGAACGCCAGGCCAAAGCGCGTGTCGTTCTTTATAAAAAAGATGGAAGATAGAACACCAAACAGCACTTCGGACTTCATTTTGTTCAAAACCGAAGATCAAAGAATCTCAGTGGATGTTCGATTTGAAGACGAAACCGTTTGGCTTACACAGGAGCAAATGGCAATGCTGTTTGACAAAGGGCGCAGCACGATTGCCGAACATATTTTAAATGTGTTCAAGGAGGGCGAGTTGGGTGAAAGGGCAACTTGTCGGAAATTCCGACAAGTTCGATCAGAAGGCAGCCGAAGCGTAGAGCGGGATGTAGAACATTACAACCTTGATGTAATTATTTCTGTCGGCTATCGGGTAAAATCATTGCGGGCGCGGGATTCTTACTCTGCCCGCGAGTATTTTGATTTGTACGGCGGGAAATAGAATGTTGAACTATTACAAATCAACTGAATCTTTTGCGGCAGAAATGGACGCTGCCGATCCGTTGAGGCGGTTCCGTGATGAATTCCACATTCCTCGGCACACAGATGGTTCCGGGGTGATCTACTTTACGGGCAATTCGCTGGGGCTTCAGCCAAAGCGGACGGGCGAGTATATCGAGCAGGAGCTGAAGGATTGGGCGGAGCTTGGCGTTGAGGGGCATTTTCACGCAAAGCATCCGTGGCTGCCGTATCACGAATTTGTGACGGAGCCGCTTGCCCGCGTTGTTGGTGCAAAGCCCGTCGAGGTCGTGGCGATGAATTCGCTGACGGTCAACCTGCATCTGCTGATGGTGTCGTTCTATCGACCGACAGCCGAACGGTACAAGATCATCATCGAAAAAGGAGCGTTCCCATCTGACCAATACGCGGTCGAATCTCAGATACTTTTTCACACCGCAGAGGCTCAGAGACACAGAGAGTTATCAGAACTTCCTGCGTCAGCGGACAGCCAGCTTCTTGCCTCCGGAAAGACACAAAGTCCCGAAGGCATTAAAAACTCCCCTCCTTACAAAGGAGGGGTGGACGCCGAAGGCGGACGGGGTGGTTCTCTTATCGAACTCACCCCACGCGAGGGCGAAACCACGCTGCGGACAGAGGACATTCTCGAAATCATCGACCGCGAAGGCGACAGCGTCGCGCTCATCCTTCTTGGCGGCGTCAATTATTACACCGGACAGGCGTTCGATATGAAAGCGATAACCGAAGCGGGCCATAAAAAAGGCTGCGTCGTCGGTTTCGATCTGGCACACGCCGCGGGAAATCTGGAATTAAAGCTGCACGATTGGGCCGTCGATTTCGCCGCGTGGTGTTCTTACAAATATCTGAATTCCGGGCGGCATTGCGGGCGTGTTTGTTCACGAGCGCCACGCTCATTCGTTCGATCTGCCGCGTTTCGCCGGTTGGTGGGGACACGATAAAAAGACGCGGTTCCTGATGGGGCCAGAGTTTCACCCGCTCGCCGGCGCCGAAGGCTGGCAGCTTTCCAACCCGCCGATATTTCAGCTTGCGGCTTTGCGGGCTTCGCTCGAAATTTTCGATGAAGCGACGATGCCCGCCCTGCGTGAAAAATCGGTGAAACTGACGGCGTATCTCGAAAAACTGCTTGCCGAGATCAACGACGACCGCATCGAGATCATTACGCCGAACGATCCCAAACATCGCGGCTGTCAGCTTTCCATCCGCGTAAAGGCAGAGACCCGGCCTGCCGAAAGTGTGCCGGATAAAGCGCAGGCGGAAACACGACCGGTAGGGAGTGTGTTGGAACCTGCGGCATCAAACAAAAAACTTTTCAACGCCATAACCGAACGCGGCGTCATCGCCGATTGGCGCGAACCCGACGTCATCCGCGTCGCTCCGGTTCCGTTGTATAATTCGTTTGACGATGTGTATAAATTTGCTGAAATCTTGAAAGAATGCCTTGTTTGAATTACCACATAGAAACATAGGGAACATAGAAAAACCTATGTGAACTATGTTCCTATGTGGTCAAATGATCTATGTCTAACGTAGCCATCATCGGTGCCGGTCTCGCGGGTTCGCTGCTTGCCATTTATCTGGCGAAGCGCGGGTTCGCAGTGGATGTTTTTGAGGCGCGCGGTGATATGCGAAAGGAGCGGATGTCCGCCGGGCGTTCGATAAACATGGCGTTGTCTGATCGCGGCATTGCCGCTCTTCGCGAGGTCGGCATGGACGAATACATGCTTCGCGAGGCTATCCCGATGCATGGCCGCATGATCCATTCACCGGCCGGCGAGACAAAGCTGCTGCCATACAGCGGCCGTCAGGGCGAATTCATCAATTCCATCTCACGCGGCGGGCTGAACATCGCTTTGATGAACGAGGCTGAGAAATACAAAGGCACCCGGTTTCATTTTAATATGCGGTGCGTCGATCTCGACGCTGATTCGGGCGAGGTCTTTTTTGAGAACACCGGAGCGTCCGCTTCGTCCGCATCGCCTGATCTTTCGTCGCTTGTTCCGCTTTCGTCTTTTGGCGAATACGACACCGTCATCGCCACCGACGGCGCCGGTTCGGCCGTCCGCCAGGCGATGGAACGGCAGTTACCGGAGTTTCAGAGTTCCTCAGCCTTTCTCGATCATGGCTACAAAGAGCTGCAAATCCCAGGTCAGAACCACCTGCGTGAGCGGGTGGGTTCTTCCTCCGACTTCAACGCAATGTTTGCCATGGAGCCAAATGCGCTTCACATCTGGCCGCGGCATCAATTTATGATGATCGCCCTGCCCAATCTGGACGGCAGCTTTACATGCACGCTGTTCCTCGCTCACAAAGGCGGAAACGCGAGTGTGAACGAGCGTGCTGGCGAAACATCTGCCGCCGGTCGTGTTTTTGCCATCGAACCGGCGTTCGATCAATTGACAGATGAAGCCTCTGTCATCGAATTTTTCCGACGAGAATTTCCTGACGCCCTTGAACTGATGCCGACGCTCGGGCAGCAATTTTTTGAGAATCCGACAGGACATCTTGGAACGGTAAAATGCTGGCCGTGGAACATCGGCGGAAAGTTCCTGCTGCTTGGCGACGCCGCCCACGCGGTCGTGCCTTTTTACGGACAGGGAATGAACTGCGCCTTTGAGGACGTCCGCGTTCTCGCCGGATTGATCGATAAACAGATCTTTACCGCAGAGGCGCAGGGAGACGGAGAAGAAAGACGGGAGACAGGAGACAGGAGACGGGAGACGGGAGACGGGAGACAGGAGACAGGAGACGGGAGACGGGAGACAGGAGACAAAGAGACAGGAGACAAGGGACAAGATGCAGATAGCAAATCCGCGTTCCGCATTCCGCATTCCGCATTCAAAAGTTCCGCATTCCGCATTCAAAAGTTCCGCGATCCGCATTCGATAGATTGGGAGACGATCTTCACCGAGTACGCCGCCCTTCGCAAGCCAAACACCGACGCCATTGCCGATATGGCCGAGGATAATTTTTACGAGATGCGCGACCGCGTGGCCGACCCCGTTTTCCAACGCAAACGCGAACTGGAAACAAAACTCGAACAGACCTTCCCCGACTATTTCTCAAAATACTCAATGGTCACTTTCCGCGAAGACATGCCCTACGCCGAAGCAAAACGCCGCGGCGAAGCGCAGGACAACCTGTTGATGGAGGTATGTAAAAATGTGAATGATGTGTCGGAACTCGATCTTCATCAGGTGTTTGAACGGCTAAAAGGATCTGTCAATTCTGTAATTAAAGACGCAGGCTTATGATAGAATTACTCGTATGGAAACGACCACGCTGACAATTCATTTGCCGAAGGATGTCGGGCTTGCTCTTGAGCGGAAAGCAAAGACAAGCGGGAAGGAAATAGAGACATACGTGGAAGAGATGGTTGCAGATCAGGTTGCTAAACCGTCGTTCCGCCAGCTTTTTGCTGATGTCCGGGAAGCCATCAGCATTAGTGATGGTGACCTGGAAAGTGAGATCGTTTCGGCACTGAAGAAAGTCCGGCAATCAAAAAAATTGAGTGAATAACACCATTGTAACCGTATTTGACTGTGTAGTCTTTGTGCAGGCTATCCTTTCAAAAACTGGACCAGCCGCGAGGTGCATCGAACTGGTTGAGAACCGTAGTGTCAGGCTTGTGATGAGCGAGGAGATACTCACGGAAATAAAAGATACACTGGAAGAACTGCGAACCACGTTCCACGACGCTGCCATCACCGAAGAAAAGATAGAACATCTCATAGAAATGCTGATCATCCATGCTGAATTCGTGAGATCTGTCGAGCGGCGATTTGAATACCCACGCGATCCCAACGATGAGCCGTACCTGAACCTCGCTATTGCTGCGGAGGCTGATTTCATAGTCAGCCGTGACGATGACCTGCTGAGCCTGATGACCGGACACTCGCCCGAAGCCAAGGAATTCAGACAACGTTTCAGAAAGATAAAGATAGTCGATCCCATCGAATTTTTGGACGCTGTTACTCCACGAGATCTCGGAGTCGATCCGTGACCTGCCGTATTCGGTCGCAAAGGAAAAAGGTAATACCCAATACAACCTGTTGATGGAGATATGCAACATAGATCCTATAATCACTGAGGAAAGTCTGAATGATGTAATGGAGAGAATAAGAGTGTTGCATAAATAAGATTACCTATGAGATCACTATTCCTAGCAGTTCTTTTTCTTTTGATGGCCGGAACAAGCTGGGCTCAGAAGTGTAATGTAGATTCTGGCTTCCGAGGCAGTAGTTTCTCAATCAATCGTTATGAACAACGGCACTTATTAAAAGGAATTCCCAACCTAAAGGCTCTTCCAAAAGATATTCAACTAAACCTCCAGACATATCTGAACAAAAAACTCAGTATAAGTTTTGCTAAAAGGCTTAAATTTGGCGGAGGTGAGTATCTAGACCTGAATAAACTTAAACTTGAGTTCCCGGACGTTTACAGGAAAACGCATAAGTACGGGGCATACGATCTGACATTCTATTTTTCGGACAAGAACAAGGGTCTTAAATCCTACTATATAAAGTTGGCTCTGAATGAGGACGGCTCAATAAATGAAGAGATAGGGTTGCCTGATATTGCCTTATTTCCTGAAAAAGGAAAGATCATTTCCTGTTCACAGGCGTCCGCGATTGCGGAGAAACAAGGTTTTCCATTAAAACATCAAAGTATAAGGTTTGAATATTCCTCGGAATCACAGAGCTTTATCTGGATAGTGACAGATAACAGACCGGTAAAAGCCGATGAAATACTTTCCGATGAAATTTCCGAAGACAGGGAGAGGTTATTATTGTTAGCTGCAATTGGAAACGGCAAAGGAACCTATAAGACAATTGATATAAATGCAAACAACGGTTCCGTGATTCGAATTTATAAATACACAATAGCAATCTAAATGTCTGAAAGAGAACTTGAAGAATTAATCGACCGCGAGGTAGGGGCCGCGCGGACCGAAAGGTACTAACGAAAAATCCTGGCGGATGGGTGATCAACGACCTACTGCGGTTTTCGACTGTATTTCTCGACAATTCTCTAAAAGCTGTTTTTCAGGTGCGAACTTTCTGGTTCTCACACAAGATGAGTCGAATTGTCGAGAAATACAAAGCTTCATCAGCTTGCCGCTGACGCGAACTGTCCCGGTTCATAGGTGCCGGGCGTTGTGCGAAACGCCACGTTCAGGCGGTTCCAGCCGTTTATCGCAATAACGGCCATCGTCAGGTCGATAAGTTCCTCCTCGCTGAACACCTTGCGGGCTTCTTCGTAAACATCGTCCGGCACGTTCGTTTCGGAAACGAGCGTCACGGCTTCGGCCCAGGCAAGGGCGGCACGTTCGCGTTCGGTGTAAAATGGCGATTCGCGCCACGCGCTGAGCAGATATATCCGCTGTTCGGTCTCGCCCTCGTGCCGCAGGTCCTTTGAATGCATGTCCAGACAATACGCGCAGCCGTTTATTTGAGAGACCCGATAATCGATCAGATGCAGCAGGCTGCGTTCTATCGACGATTTTGCAAGATACTTGCCCAGGCCAAACATCGCGGTAAATGCTCCCGGCGCTTTCTCATATGCATTAAGCCTTTGTTCCATTTTATTATTACTCCTTATTCCTTTATGATCCGCCGAAAATATCGGCTTTCATAACCAAAGACGAGCGGCAACGGCAATTTGTGACAGGCGTCACAAAAAAATTGCATCGATATTTTCAATATCCTCAAATGCCCTGAGCTTGTCGGGATTCATCACGTTATAGATGGCGGCAATTTTTCCGTCTTCGACCTCCAACGTAAGAACTGACTGCGGTTTGCCGTCAAACAGCGTTAATAGGCCGACCTCGCCATTGACATTGACCACCGCGCGCTGAAAATGCCCGGCGTGTTTCAGTGCGGTTTTGCAATAGAGCCTTGCTACGCGTTCGCTGCCCGATACTGCTTTGCGAGCGGCCGTGACCTTGCCGCCGCCGTCAGACGTAAGCCTGACACCGGGTGACAACACCGACACGAGTGTCTGCATATCTCCAGCCGCTGTTGCCGCCGAAAATCTTCTCAGCAGATCGGTATGTTCCTTTTTGCTGATCTTGAATCGCGGCTCATCGGCCCGGACACGTTTTCTGGCCCGGTGGATGATCTGGCGAACGGCGTCCTCGGTCTTTCCGACCACATTTGCCACCTCGGTATAACCCACGTCAAAGACATCATGAAGCAGAAAACCGGCGCGCTCTACCGGCGAAAGCCGTTCAAGCAGATGCATAAAGGCAAATGAAAGATCGGACGAAAGCTCGGCCCTGGCTTCGGGCGAAAGAGCCGGTGACGTGATGATAGGTTCCGGCAGCCACGGGCCGATATAGGTTTCGCGTTGTAACGAAGCTTTCCTCAGCCGGTCTATCGAAAGCCGTGTCACAACCGTGACCAGCCATGCTTCGGGCGTTTCTATATCCCTTTCATTGGCTGTGTGCCAGCGTATGTAAGCCTCCTGCAAAATGTCCTCGGCATCGTCGCGGGTGCCGAGCATTCGATAAGCGATCCCGAACAAACGCCCGCGATGAGTGTTGAATGTGTTCAGCTTTGCCTTGTCGTCCGAAACCACCATAAACTCAATTCTAAAATAAAGACGAGCCTGTGTCTCCGTTTGTGACAACCGGCATAGTCCTGCATAATTTTAGCTGCGCTATGAAGAATCGGTCCGAGCTCGGCAGTAATACGAATATTTTGGCGGATCTGTCGATCCCGCTGCGGTTCAACGGCCCGCAGCCGAACGCCTATGGCGTCGAGCCGGCGCGTGCCGAGGCGTGCGAATACGGCGACCTCGTCGGCGACACGCGGCGCGGCGGCAGCGTCAATTTTGAACGCTGCACGTTCATCCCGCATTGCAACGGCACGCACACCGAATGCGTCGGCCACATCACCCACGAACGCATCTCCGTCCGTGAGTGCCTGAAGGACGCGTTGATGGACTCTGTGTTGGTGTCGGTCGGGCCTGTCGGGGTAAATGAGACAAATGAGACTTATTCGACGAATTCTGATGAGCGAGACGGCCTCATAACCCAAAAGGCGCTGCGAGAGAAATTGGAACTTTTACAAAAACACGATCCGCAATCAGAAATTCCGCATTCCTCATTCCGCATTCCGCATTCGACGGCCCTAATTGTTCGCACCTTGCCAAATGACGACGGCAAACTGACGCGCGAATACGGCACTGACGCCTCAGACGCAGTAAAGATACCGCCGTATTTTACGACCGAGGCGATGCATTTCATCGTCGAAAGCGGCTTTACGCATCTGCTATGTGACCTGCCGTCAATCGACCGCATCTATGACGAAGGCAAGCTGCTAAATCACCGCATTTTCTGGAACGTCGAAAAGGGAAGTTTTGAGAAGAACCCAAACACACGCGTCAACAGCACCATCACCGAACTGATATATGTGCCGAACGAAATAGAGGACGGCGAATATCTGCTAAATCTCCAGATCGCCCCATTCGATGCCGACGCCGCACCGTCCCGCCCTGTCCTTCTTCTGAAATAGCCGTTTCACGAATAAAACTCTTTACAACCTATAAAACATTCGTTATGATGTTCGCTACGTTCGTTTCCTGCGAACGCCGCCACCATGGAAGACGAATTTGACGATTCATCCCGATACGACACTGCCATTGGCTGGGAACCGCCCGATCCTTACAAGAAACTCCGCGAAAAAGCACGGCGCGAGGATCCCTGCCTTTTCCCAAATCCGTTTGAGAAACGGGACGGCAAGCAGATGCGGCATCATCGTTTTTCGCGGCGGTCCGCTTGCCTTTTGGGCGACCTGTGGAGCGAAGGCGAGGTCGCGGTGCTGCTTGGCGAGACCGGTGCGGGCAAAAGCGTGCTGGCCGTGCAGATCGCCGAAACGCTTGCCCGGGGCCGCCGCAGCCGTCCGTTCTTTCCCATATCGACGGACACGCCGGCCGCAAAGCGTGTTCTTTTCTTTGATCTTGAGCATACGGACGCACGCTTTGCGGAAAGGTATTCAGTGCCGAAGGCATCGCGTGGAAGCCGGAGATGCAGATATGAATTTTCCCGAAAATTCGACCGGCGAACTCTTGACCCGGCCTACGAGATGCCTCCTGTTTTCAAGGGCGATCTCGATAAATATCTGCGTTGGGCAATGGGCAGCGTCATCTCCACCACCAAACCCGACGTTGTTGTCATAGACGGGTTGGCGTATCTCGCATCAGGTGCTTCCGCAGACCGGTACGCCACACGCCTGATGCGGATGCTAAAGACATGGGCGGCTGAGGATGGTATTTCGATCCTTATTACGGCACATGCAAAAAAGCAGGCACGACGACGGCCGCTTTCGCTTTGCGACATGGCGGTCAGCCGTCGGATAGGCGATCTGGCGGACAGCGTTTTCATCCTTGGCCGCAGCACGTTTGGCGAGGACATCCGCTATCTGAAACATCTGAAACGGGTGAGCGGGCCGGTCACGCTTGGCGAAAACAACGTCGCGGTCTATCGCCTCGACCGCTCTGCAGGCCCTGTCGTTAAAGCCGGTTTGGCAGCGAAAAATGGCCCGGCTTCGCATGCCCTCTCCGGCCGCACAGCCGAAAACCAAATTTCAACACTTCCGGCGACCCGGAAGGAATCGTCGCAATATCCAACGAACGTTTCGCATGGCCCGACAGCTCTATCGTCTCCCGGTCTCCTTCTTTCCTCTTCTCCATCCCTCACGGCGACGCCGTCGCTGCCTTTCCTCGGACTGACACATCTCGGTTTTTCCAGCGAGTCCGAAAACCACCGCGATTACGAAAAGGAACTCGAAGAACTCTTTCGCCGCGAACACGACCTCCGCCGCAACCGCGAAAACAGAACCGAAAAACCCCGCCGCCTGACCCGAGCAAACCACCACCCCACATCCGCCCGCAACACTGCCGACATGCTCCTCTCCCGCGAATACCAACGCTACCTCGAACCCTAGCCTGTCAGAACCGGGAGCGATAGCGACCGGGTTCTTCTTTCCACTGGAACGCAGGCATCCTGCCTGCATCGGTAGGCTGGCAACTGTCCCAGACGGACTGCCATTTTGAGAATGTGATTCGCATATATCGTTCCGTCATATTTCTTGTCCCATCTGAAACCATGCGCATAGTTGAGTACTGTCTTGACATTCTGAGATTATTTTGCGATACTGTGCGATGTATTAGCTACCTATCAAGGAAATATGCAAGAACGTATTATATATGCAACGTGATGAATTAAAAAGAGCTGTTGAAAGACTGGACATACTTATTTCTCTTTTAATTCCGCCTTTTGATGAATTAAAATATCAGGTTTCGGGATTAGCTCTGGAAATTTTGAAGAGTTGTGATGGCGAGCATTCCGCAAGTGAGATTGCAGACGAACTTAAGAAGCCGAAAAATGCCATTGAGAAATCTTTGACTAAACTAAGACGACTAGGATTGATGAAATCCATAATTAAGGATGGGAGAACATACTACATTCGACTGAAATGAAAACGGAAAAAAGAGAAATAGAGCTTCTTGAAGAAATTAACAAGAATTTACAGAAGCTTATCGGCATCAATGCGACGTATGGATTTCCTGACGAAAAGAAGATTATAACACTCCAACGAATGGGATTTAATTCCTCACAGATCAGTGATATTACGGGAATTCCTGAGCCAACAGTAAGAAAAAAATGGCTTAAGAAGTCAAAAGGGTAGTAAGAATGTTTAGTGAACAGCATGCTGAAAAACTTCTCGAACAAGTAAACAAAATTACCAGTTTACTTGCAGTTATAGCGACTGACGGAAAACCACACTCAGAAAAAGTAATGATTTTGCTTCAAACTGGTTTAAGCACCCAGGAGATAAGTGTGATGCTTGGCATTACCCCAAACGCAGTTAGATTGGTTAAACACAAAATAAATAAGGGCGGGAAGGTGCAGTTATCAATTTAATATCAATATAGGAAGTTAGATTTAGATGAAGGAATCTCAGATAATAGAGGCAATTGATGATTTGATTCGGGTTACTTTAGCGTTTCGTCCTGAGTTTATCAGCACCGCAGACTCAATACGACGTCTCCACATAGCCGGAGTAAAGCAGTCGCGGATCGCGTCTCTTCTTGGTATAGATCTTAAAAGAGTCACTTCAACGGTAACAAAATTCCGGCAGAGCAATGAATCAAAAGTGACAAAGGATGTCTCTAATGGCAAGAAATGACATTCTAATATTACAGACCTTCTCGTCAAAGTAAAGGCGACCAAACGTTTGCTTGCTACTCAGCTTCGTTCACAAATGAAACAGTAAGAATTAATTATTTTGCTTCAAAGCACAGACGCCGCAAACCACGAAATTGTAAAAATACTGAATACGTACTGAAGGTACAGTCGAAAATGCAATTTCACAACTGCGTCAGCGAAACTCGACTTAAGAAGCATGACTTAAACGGAGGAAACATATGGCTAAAATCGAAGCGGGATTGTTGGAAATATATGAGGAGTTGCGCAAATCAAACAGACTAAATGTCCTTTTGCTGATTGCATCTGGAATACATCAAAAGGACATTGCGGCAGCTCTGGGAATAAGTACTGCAAGCGTGTCGATTATGTTTCCCAAAGGAGTACTTAAAAATGTTGCTCGACTAGCAAAGAATAGAGTTAATGAGGAGGATTAGCTATGACAAAGAAAAGTAGCAGTTTGGAAAACCTACTAAATGATCAAAACGAACTAATTCAAATTAAAAGACTTTTAGTTCTACTACTGTTGAAATCAGGTGCAACTCAAAATGAAATTGCAAAAACTCTCGGTATTGGACAAGCATCGGTTAGTCGACAATTTAGTTTGGGTAAATTAAAACCACTTCAGGTCGAGAAGGTTCTCGATTCACGTGGAAGAGGTGAATAGTTGATAGAAGGATGAATTATAAAAAAAGCGAAACAATGGACCGCGACCAGCAGATATTAAGTCGACTTGCGCAGATTCAACATAAGGTAGACTCATTAGAACAGACTACTGCTTTTGCTCTCCGAGCTGATTCTGACAAACACCTTGGTTCCGTAATGAAGATCTTTGGTAAAGGTAAGAATCGGGCCAAAATATACTTGGCTGTAAATGGTGACCGGAGTGTTCAGCAGATCGCTGAACTTTTATCAATTAAACCTCAAAATGTCAGCCCTGCACTTAAGATTTTAAGAGAGGAGGGGCTTATTGAGATGAGAGATTCACAAGGAAATAGTGACATTTACGCCAAAACCCCTTTAGATCGTACACTTCAAATCACGAAAAAATTGACTGGGGAATTTCAATTAACATCAGAGGGACTTCCTTTGAAGACTAAATAATGTAAGGTAGAGGCGTGATTTTTTCTGTCCAGCGATATTTAGAAGATAGCTTTGCCAGCCAAGGGCTGGTGGACACTGATCAATATGCCGTTAAGATTGCAAATATATTTTCAAATTTGTCTCCACAAACCAATGATGAGCATTTGAAGAGATCCATTCATAATATTCGCACCATTTTCTTTCGGACAAATCCCTCAATTTCACGTAAAGACTTTGAAAGTTCTATGATCCGAAAGCTCAAATCAAAGTTTAAAAAAAAAACTGAACAACTTCTTTTTCCTGGAGGTGTTCAGAAAGAAGAGAAGCTGCTTAAAAAACAGAATCGAAGAAGTCTTGCCAAGCTTCTTCCATTGTTCCGTGCCGCCATCGAGGCCAGAGCAGTAGACATATTCTGGAATTCTCGAACAAAAATGCAATTGCAAAAGAAGCCTGAAAAAATAGGACAAGGACTTCTCGCGATATTTCTTCAGGGGGTATTAACGACAGGTAAGGGGTACGTTATTCGTGAACTTGGGTCAGGCATTGGTTACGTCGACATCGCAGTTGCGTTTTCGACTGTATTGCACTTAATAGAGTTAAAAATTCTAACATCTACATCAACATTTACTGGGGCTTATCAATTGGATAACTATATGAAAACGGAAGGAAGAAATATAGGTTGGTTAGTTATCTTTGATGCTAGGCCGCCAGCATTAAAACTGCCAATTTCCAATTCAATTACCTCTGCATGTGGTAAGATTCACGTGATCATAATTGACATCAATCCGATTGTTCCCAGTAGTCTTTCTAAATAGCCACTAATTAATCGGTTCTTAATGATTAAATCCTTCCAATTTCGCAATGCACTAATTCGTCGGCAAATTACTTTTGAGATGGAATTGCTGAGAACCCAAATCTAACAAACCTTACATTATCGAGATTTGAAGTTGTCCGTGATCACAGATGACCTGAGATTCTGGGTCTCTTATTATTAAGTGACGTCAATTATTCTAAGTTATTGAACATGTAAAAACGTTAGTTGATGCCGAGAATCGAAAAAAAGCCTTGTCTAGTAACGAGGTTTTTGGGTTGTGCCGGTTAAGGACGTCGACTAAACGATGCTGATGTATTTATGCTAAGGATTAGGAATAAAAAAGCCTCGCGGAATTGGCAAGGCTTTTGAGTGAATGATCGTACTGATGACGGGTGTTTGCGGGCAGGGATGCCCGCGTTCCGCTATTCAGCGACGGCCATTGTTTTGTCTTTCTTTTCGCGTTTGATGCCGCCGATCTGGACGAGGGGTTCGGCCTTGATCTGGTTTTTCTCCATGACCATCTGGTTATAGAGTTTGCGCATCATCTGCATTTCCTCGGCGGCGGTTTTGGGGCCTTCCATTTCCGGTTTGTGCGGACGGCTAAGGTCAACTTCATTCAGAATGAGGTTGTGCGATTTGTCGCCAAGCTCGACCTCTTTACCGCGAGCGAACACTTCGTGGCGGCCGTGATCCTTGTACCACTGAGCAACCGTCGCGTTCTGGTGCATGTGTTCGATGATGTTGCGCCAGCCGATGCCGGTGTTGTAAGCACAGAACGAAATCTCGCCTTCCTGCGTTCCGTAGGGGATGATGCACATTTCGGTGCGGCGGAAATCGTAGTTGAAAAGATCCTGGAACCACATTCCCGCAATAAACAGGAAGTTCCACGGGTCCTGACGACGCTTTTCGATGTCCTCAAGGGTGCGGTCAGGGCCGACCTTTCCGTAATCCTTGCCCGACAGTCCAAAGGATTTATCGAATTTCTTCAAAATGCCGCCAAGCGTAAGGCTGTCCGGCGAACCGTACGGGTTGTAGTTCTTCAAAAGGGCGAGGCCCATCATTATATTGGAGAACCATTTTCCGCGGTTGGTGTCGGTGATGTGCTGCATGTCCGAAACCAGTCCCTGAATGTTCAGGAACTGCGGAACCGGGGCCATCTCCTTCGTTTCTTTGTTGACCATGACGGCCGTGCCGACGCCGCAGTTCGGGTGGCAGCCGCAGGAGACCTGTCCCCAATCGCTTTCCGGCCCGTGAACCACGTCCGCAAAATCGGCGAACGCTCCCATCAGCGAAAGCGGGAACCAGTCACGCGTCGGTTCCGTTATGCCGACCTGATCCTTTACGTCATGAGCAAGGTGGGCCAGCGTGTATCGTTGCTGCAGGCGGCGCTGTTCGGTGATAAGTTCGTCGCGGCCCGTGAACGACACCGGCTGAAACGCGATGAACGAAATTTTCTTCGGATTTTCCAAAGCAAACCGGATGATCGATCCGACCTGATCGTTATTGATGTTGTTGACAAGCGTCGTCACCAAAATGATGTCAACGCCGGCTTCGTGCAGGTTGTTGATCGCACGGAGCTTTACGTCGAACAGGTTGCCGATCTGGCGGTGCGAGTTGGCGTCGTTGCCGATGCCGTCAAACTGGAGATAAACGAAACGCAGACCGGCTTCGGCTGCCTCGCGGCAAAATTCCTTTGATTTCGCGAACTCGATGCCGTTGGTCGCGGCCTGAACCGAGTTATAGCCGACCTTGCGGGCATATCGGACCGCATCAAGAAAGAACGGCGAAAGCGTCGGCTCGCCGCCCGAATACTGCACCGACATCTGGCGACGCGGCTTGATCTGGATGGCGTTGTCGAGAATTTCCTGAACGTCTTCCATGCTCAGCTCGTGGACGAAACCGACCTGGTTAGCGTCCATGAAGCACGGGTCGCACATCATGTTGCAGCGGTTGGTCAGATCGACCGTAAGCACCGCACCTCGGCCATACTTGACCGACGACGTGCCGTGATTGTGCAGCTTTTCGTCGTTATGAGATTCCATGTCGCGGCCCGGAAAGAGCGATTCGATATGCTGGAGAAACTCGGAGTCGATCGCCATCATGTCCTCAAAATGGCCGTGCTGCGGGCAATCCTTGATCATCCATATCTGACCGTCACGCTCGATGATCTGGGCCTTGATCTCGCCGACCTTTTCGTTGATCAGCGTCGCGACCTCGCGGTCGCCATTGATGATCGCCTCGCGGGCCTCGATCACGCAGTTCGGGCAAAGCGAATCCGTCTGACGCGGAAAACCAAGCGTCGGCTTCGATTTTTCCCATGATTTGAGGATCGGCTTGTCAGCCCATTTCGGCGTGAATGACGGATTTGGCTTGAACTGATTGACCGAACGGACGGCATTGAACAAACCGCCGGCGATGTATGTCAGGCCCTTTTCAAAATGCTTTACAGGTCTCATAATGTTGTTCTCTCTCCACTGATATTTTCAGCGCTTCAAGTACCGCTAACGCAGCGGTCATGTCTAAAGTATTGCTGTGATCCTAATGTAAACTGTATAAACCCGGAAGCGCGAGTATATCGTAAATTCCTATCAATTCTTAAAGCAAATACCATTCCGCTTAGACATCACCGGTGTTATCGCTGTAAGGTTTGCGTTTGCAACAGTTTGCGATAGTTTTCGGATTAGATGGTGGTGTGTCGCATTGGCGCGTTTGCGTGAATATGATATTCAGGGTGTCGTTTCGATACAGATTTAAGGCAAATGGCGTAACCTGAAACATATCAATTTCACCGCAGCAACCTGGGATAGATGACACTGAGATACAGCGCTTAACGAAAGTGTTTAAGACAAAATTTCGTCGAAAGCAGACAGAATCTTTGAATAAGTTGCAATGAACTCGATGATCATTGATCTCTACGAATTTGGGATCCAGATCCGGTCAGTCTGACTGCATAAAGCGCGTCTATGAGTTGATACTTTAGGCTCTGACCAGTAAGTGATAGAAATACACGCTTTATAAAATTTACCCGGCGATCAAAAAAATGTGCTTTAGCGCTTTACATAAAAAAAATGTTGTGATACATTTTCAAACACTCCAGGCTATATCGGAGCCGCTTTTTTGGAAAGAACCACCCGCTGAGTATGGAAATACGGTTTGGAACGTCAGGTTGGAGGGCGATTATCGCCGAGGACTTTACGTTCGATAATGTAGAGCGGGTCGTCAATTCAATATGTGGATATTTGAAAACCGAAAGGCCAAATGAGAAAAGCCTTCTGATAATCGGACACGATTCCCGCTTTATGGGCGAAAGGTTTGCTGCTTTGGCGGCGGACATCGCCGCTTCTCACGGGTTTGATGTCCTTAAGTGTTCGGGGCCGACACCTACGCCGACAATGTCTCATGCCATTCGCAATAACAATGCGGCCGGAGGCATCAATTTTACAGCGTCACACAACCCGCCCGAATATCAGGGGATAAAGTTTTCGACCTCTGACGGAGCTCCGGCGCTTCCAGAGATAACGAAAGCTATTGAGAAAGGCATCACTGATGGCGTTCCCGCAGGCGACGGTGAAAAGGGAAATATAAGCGATCTTGATCCCTGTGAGGCTTATTTAAAGGACCTCGCGTCAAAGGTCGATATGGACGCGATAGCCGGAGCCAAAGGACGATATGCATACGACCCGCTTTGGGGTGCCGGACGCAGCTATCTGGACCGCCTGTTAAAAGAACGCGGTGTTGAGATCGAGACGATCCATGACTGGCGTGACGTGACATTCGGTGGAAGTTCGCCGGAACCCGGAGAAGACCATCTGGATGAACTAAGGTCTTTGGTGGTCGGAAAAGGACTGACGCTCGGGCTTGCGACTGATGGTGACGGAGACCGTTTCGGCATTATCGATTCAAACGGGGAGTTTATTTCTCCGAATCATTTTGTCGCACTTTTAGCCGATTATCTGGTCGAGAGCCGGGGATGGGCCGAGGGCGTAGCAAGAAGCGTCGCCACCACACACTTGGTTGACAGGGTCGCCGCAGATCGCGGCATCAAGCTGTATGAAACACCGGTCGGCTTTAAATTTATCGGTGAATTGATAAATAAGGATGAGATAGTGCTTGGCGGTGAGGAATCCGCCGGGTTGTCCATAAAAGGGCATTATCCTGAAAAAGACGGCATTATCGCCTGTTTGCTGGCTGCCGAAGCTGTTGCCGTTCGCGGTGCCAGCCTTACCGAACAGTTGGAAGATCTTTACAGCCGTGTCGGGCGGCTCGAATCAGGTAGGATCGGTGTCAAACTGACGGACGAAGTAGCCGCCAAATTGAAAGAAAGATTGTCGCAGGAGCCTTCAGCGATAGACGGCAGAAAGATAGCGTCCATCAACAGGCTCGACGGTGTGAAATTTCTGTTTGAAGACGGAAACTGGATGCTGATGAGGCCGTCGGGAACAGAACCTCTTGTCAGAGTGTATGCCGAAAGCTCTTCGACGAAAGAGACCGAGCAAATATTGGAAAGCGGCCGGAAATATCTGTTGGGAGATTAGAGCAGGGATGAGAAAGCCTCAGGCAAAAGTGATAGTAAGGCGCAAAGCGGAGAAAAAGGCTGCAAGAAAGTTCTCCGCATGGACGCCGTATGCCGCGGCAATATCGCTGACGCTGATGGTAATGCTCACGATAAATTTTCGGGCTTACACGAAATACAGTGATGAACAAGCCGCAAACGAGGAGTTGACCCAACGGGCAGAGAACCTGAACGATGAGAACCTTGGCCTTCAGGAAGATATTTACTATTTGAGAACAGATCCGAAAAAGATCGAGCGTGAGGCCAAAAAACTTGGCCTGCGGCCTCGAAAGGAGAAAATTGCCGAGTCAGCGAAATAGATATTGCGGAAAAGTCTATCAGTTGACAAATACCAACCACTAACAAAACCGCCTTTTGCCTATCCTTTTCCGCATTGCCTACAGGAAAACCTTCCGAATTTCGCAGCCTGTGTTTCCCGAAAACACAGGCTGTTCTTCTTTTCATTTACCGGCAGGCAGTGTTCGGCCTCATATCAGGACGCGGCGGCATGTTATCCTTATTGGAACGGAATGAACCTTAGGATGACTTCGGAAATGCGGATCGCGTTGACAGGCTTTATGGGAGTCGGGAAAACGAGTGTCTCGCGGCATCTTGCGAAAACTCTTGGCTGCCGACGCCTTGACCTGGACGATCACATAGAAAAGAAAACAGGCTGTAAAATACCCGATATCATCAGGCAGGATGGCGAAGCGGCGTATCGCCTGATAGAAACGGCCGCGCTTGCAGAGGTTTTGGCAAAGCCCGATGTGCGGATACTATCGCTGGGCGGCGGTGTGTGGACAGTGGAAACGAACAGGGAACTTATTCATTCGGGCGGGTTTACAAGCGTCTGGCTGGAATCGACCTTTGAACACTGCTGGCAAAATATAAGAAAATCCCGCAAGGAGCGGCCGCTGGCGAACAACAGGGAAGAGGCATTGAGGCTTTTTGAATCGAGACAGGCTGTTTATTGCCTTGCGGACTGGCATTTTATCGTCAGGCCGGAGCTTAGCTCCTATGAGGTGGCGGCGCAGATCGCCGAAGAGATGTTCTAGAACTTATTTTGTTTTTTTTGTTGAAAAAAAAGCTCTAATCAATCAAGATAGGTTTAACGGACCAGTCTGAATAACCATTGCCCGATAAAAAGGGGAAGTTTTATTTTGTGTGTCCGTTCACATTTTAACCGAGTATTCGAGAAAGCCGACAGAGGCCTCGAATGTAAAAATTTTGGAGGGAAGATGAAAGTCAAATTTTTAACAGTATTAACTATCGCTGCGGTCGCATTTTTAGCCGCCTGCGGCAAAAGTGATGCCGACCTAAAGACGGCTGTGGAAAGCAAACTTGCAGCTGACGGAGTTGCCGGTGTGACCGTTGCCGTTAACAGCGGCGTCGCAACTCTAACGGGTGAGATCGAAGACATTACTATCAAGAACAAGGCTGAAGCTTCGGCAAAAGCGGTCGAGGGTATTAAGTCCGTTACAAACAACATCACCGTAAAGGCTCCGCCACCGGCTCCTGTTGCTGACGACAAGATGATCGAAGGCACTGTCAACGAAGCTATCAAGAAGACGGGCGTTACGGGAATTACCGTGGCAGTTTCAGATGGTGTAGTAACTTTGACCGGAGACGTTAAAAAAGACGATCTTGCTAAGGTCATTCAAGCGGCTAACGAATCCAAGCCGAAGAAAGTTGAGAACAAGCTGACCGTCAAGTAGGCGGATCCGGAGGGCAATTATGTCATTACAAGAGAAATATCAAACACTACTTGATCTTGCCAATCAGAACGGCACGACCTATGAACTGAATGAAAGCGACACCGTGCTTTATGTTACGGGTACGGCTCCCGATGATGAGGCCAAGAATGCACTATGGGCCGAATACGAACGTCTTGATCCTGAATTTCGTTCAGGCGATCTCGTTCTTAACATACAAACGTCCGCAGCTGCCGCCGGTGGCGGCGGCAACACATACACGGTCGTTTCAGGTGACAACCTGACCAAGATCGCCAACAAATACGGCATCCAGTGGAAGGCCATCTGGGACCACAACCGCGACATCCTCAATCACCCGGACAAAATTTATCCGGGACAGGAATTGAAGATCCCGCAATAGGCATTCGATCCTGAGAATGAACCAAAGCCTGTCGGTGCTTCCGGCAGGCTTTTTATTTTTGCTCAAGATCGAGTTTCAGCTTTGTCAGCAGTTCAACCGAAGGTGAGGCGTATTGGTTTATCCATCTGTCGT
Source organism: uncultured Chloracidobacterium sp. (assembly GCA_964583955.1). Lineage (GTDB taxonomy): Bacteria > Acidobacteriota > Blastocatellia > Pyrinomonadales > Pyrinomonadaceae > OLB17. The sequence continues at coordinate 50,320 of CAZOXY010000025.1, forward strand.
AAATTTCACGTATCGGTACAGCGTTCAGGTAATTCCATCTGTTACGCCCTTTTTTTTGTGTTATCACCAGTCCGGCTTTTTCCAGTACGCCAAGGTGCTGCATGACCGTACAGCGGTCAAGCTTTTTGAAATGGGAGCAGATATTACCGGTCGTTCTCGGTTCATCCTTCAAAATGTCAAGGATCTCGCGGCGTCGGCCGTCCGCAAGCGCCTTATATATCAGATCATCATTTTTTTTCCTTGACATGTTATAAAATTATAACATATACTCAACGCTCTTAAAAAGTTAAAAGTTTTGAGTCCCGCCTTTAGGCGGCCCTTTGCGTAAAGAATACCGCCTAAAGGCGAGACTCAGAACAAAAGGAGGAAGTTATGGAATTGAAATTTCAGGTACAAACAAAGATACAGAAACCGGTTGCTGAGGTATTCGACGCGGTTTACAACCCGGAAAAGCTCAGCGGATATTTCACCAACGGCGGAGCGAGTGCCCCGCTGGACGAAGGAACGACCGTCGAATGGGCGTTTGCGGACAATCCCGGCGATGAAAAATACAAGTTTCCGGTGATCGTGCATAAGGTGGTCCCGAATGAATTGATAGTTCTCGAATGGGAAGGGGCAAAAGGCTTGCAGACACGGATCGAGATGCAGTTCGAAGCCGCCGGGGAGGCGGACACCCTTGTCAGAATAAGCGAAACCGGCTGGCGGGAAACTCAGGACGACCTCAACGGCTCATACGGCAATTGTTTCGGCTGGACACATATGTTGTGCAGCATGAAGGCATATCTGGAATACGGAATAAACCTGCGAAAAGGTGCTTTCACAGGACTTTACAAAATGGAAGACCTTATCGGCAATACCACGGCCTAGACGGGAATTTACCTGAGAAATCTGATAGATTTCTCTTTATGTCCCAGCTAACTGATTTCATCGTTATCGGCAGCGGTGTCGCCGGGCTTCGTGCATCGATCACCCTGGCATCGAGCGGAGCCAATGTGACGGTGCTGACGAAGGACAAGGCCAGCGAATCCAATACCGAATATGCACAGGGTGGCGTCGCGGTCGTTCTTTCGGA
>CAZOXY010000026.1:0-50632 GCA_964583955.1 uncultured Chloracidobacterium sp.
AGATATGACAAGACGACGACCGGTATGCATTGGCAGATCGGCAAAGGCGGAGGCTTTCATTATTTTGAGGCCGAACAGCGAAACGAACCTCTGCCCGTAACCGTTTTTCTCGGCGGCCCGCCGTCGATGATATTGTCGGCCATCGCCCCTTTGCCAGAAGACGTTCCCGAACTGATGCTCGCGTCGCTGCTTGCCGACGGAAAGATCGGAATGGCGGAAAATCCATTGGGCGGACATCGCCTGCTTGCCGAAGCCGAGTTCGCGCTTGTCGGCCACGTCTCGGCGCATGAGCGGCTGCCCGAAGGCCCGTTCGGCGATCACTACGGCTACTATTCTCTGACGCACGATTATCCCGTTTTCCATGCCGACACTGTTTTTCACCGCAAGGACGCCATCTATCCGGCAACGGTTGTAGGCAAACCGCGTCAGGAAGATTTTTTCATCGGCGATTATTTACAGGAACTGCTTTCGCCGCTTTTTCCGGTCGTTATGCCCGCCGTTCGCGACCTGTGGAGCTATGGCGAGACCGGCTTTCATTCGCTGGCGGCGGCGGTTGTAAAAGAACGCTATGCTCGCGAGGCATTGTCCGCCGGATTCCGCATACTCGGAGAAGGCCAGCTTTCGCTGACAAAATTTTTGCTGCTGACTGACACGCCGCAGGACCTTCATGATTTCAAAACCCTCGTTGAACACATACTTGCTCGCGTGGAATGGCATAGAGACCTGTTCATCTTTTCGCAAACCGCGTTTGATACGCTGGATTATGCAAGCGGCAAGATCAATCACGGGAGCAAGGCGATATTGATGGGAATGGGCGAGGCGAAAAGGGAACTGACGCGTGAATTTTCAGGTGAACTTCCCGCCGGGGCCATTAAGGCCGAACCGTTCTGCGGCGGCTGTCTGGTCGTCAAGGGAACCGCCTATGAGAACGATAAGGAACTTGCCGAAAGACTGGCCCGTTCCGGGGCTTTTGACGAATGGCAAATGGTCATTATCCATGATGACATAAGCTACGCGTCATCAGTTGAAAAATTCCTTTGGGCAACGTGGACGCGTTTTGATCCGGCCAGGGACATATATGCCCGCTCGGTCGAGGTTCAGAATAATCATATCGGATATTCGGCGCCGGTGTTCATCGACGCTCGCATGAAGAGCTGGTATCCGCAGGAGGTTGAACCTCGTGAGGACATCGTCAAACTTGTGAACGAAAGGTGGACGGAATATTTCGCCTAGAACTTTTATGAAAAAATGGCTTAAGCGGATCGGAATTGTACTAAGCGTCCTCATACTGCTGGTGGCGGCATTTCTTTCGTATGCCTATTTCATTGAGCCGCGCCGGTTTGTGATCGTTGAGGAAACGCTCGCCGTGCCGCATTGGAACAAAGAACTGAACGGTTTCCGCGTTGTGGTCATCACCGATCTGCATACCGGTTCCAACTACGCTCCGCCTGAACGTATTCGTTACGTGGTCGAGCAGGCAAACGCGCAAAATGCCGACCTTATCGTCCTGACCGGCGACTATGTCAGCGAATCGAAATGGGACCGCGAGGCACGAAATAAACCCGAAGGAACCGACCGTACCGAGTTGAAGGTGCCGGTTGAAACTATTGCCGAAAGCCTGAAAGGGTTCAAGGCAAAATACGGCGTTTATGCAATCATTGGCAACCACGACTGGTATCATAATGAACAGAAGATACATCGGCTGTTTGAAGAGATCGCCGGTATAAACGTCCTGCAAAATGAGGTTGTCGAGATAGATGTCGATGGTGAAAAACTCCGTCTTTGGGGACTTGAGGATCTGTATCGCAATCGCCTCGTTCCGGCGGAACCTTTTGAGTCCATCGAGGAAAAGCGCAATATCATAGTTCTGACGCATAACCCTGATTCGCTGCTTCAGGCTCCCGAAGGTTTTTCGATAATGTTTGCCGGACACTCACATGGCGGCCAGCTTAATTGGCCGATCATCGGCCCGTTCGCGATATTTAACGATCCGCGTTTCATGGATGGCCACGCCGTTGTTGACGGCAAACACGTTTATGTTTCCAGCGGCGTCGGTACAAGCGTTCTGCCGCTGCGTTTTCGCGTTCCGCCGGAGATAAATGTCGTCACTCTCAATTCCGCCGAATAGATAAAATGTCGCGTTCGCGAAAAAACTTGCTTGCTGCGTGCGGCATTGCTGCCGTCACCGTTCTATGTTTTGCCTACGGCTATTTCATAGAACCATATTGGCTTCGGGTCAATGAGACAGAGATCAGGATAGAAGGCTGGGACACGGCTTTTGACGGCCTTAAGATCACGGCGGTTTCCGATCTTCACGCAGGATTTCACCCGGTCGATCACACCATGCTGCGGCGTGTGGTCGAAACCGTTAACCAAACCGAGCCAGACGTTATCGTTCTGCTTGGCGATTTTGTTTCAAACTACAGCGACCGCGCCACGGTCAGGATGCCCGCAAATGAGATCGCCGCCGGACTGGCCGGGCTGAAGGCAAAACTCGGCGTTTTTGCCGTTTTGGGCAATCATGACGGCTGGTATGACAACGGCCTGCTTGCCGCCGAATTTGAAAAAGTTGGAATACGCGTTCTTCAGGATGAAGTGGCGTTTATCGAACAGAATGGACATAAAATGCGTTTCTTTGGCATGATCGATCATCTTCACATGGGCGGCTGGAAGGATTTCAACCTTAAGAAACGCCGCGCGCTTGCGACAGCTCCTGAGGACGGACAGATCATCGTTCTTCAGCACGGGCCAGACATCTTTCCGGCTATCAATGCCCTCGACACCTTCGGCGAACCTTATAAACTGATGCTGGCAGGACACACTCACGGCGGGCAGATACGTTTTCCGATACTCGGCGCTCCGATGGTGCCGTCATCCTTTGGCCAGAAATATACCTACGGCCACATCACCGAAAACGGCAAGCATCTGTTTGTAACATCGGGCGTAGGCAACAGCATTCTGCCTTTTCGTTTTATGTCGCCGCCTGAGATCGCCGTTCTTGTAATTCGTTCAGCCTAAAGTCTCGATTATTTCAGCATCCGCTTGACGCGTTTGAGCTTGCCGTCATTCTTTGCGGGTTTTATTTCCAGGATCCGGCACATAAGGCCGTAAACATCAGCCGATTCGATAGGTTCCGCCAGATATGCTTTTTTGAACTTACCGCCGTGTCCGATAAATACTGCCCGCATCAAAACGGCGTCGTTGTCGTAACCGTGGGCGCCGTTTATCATGTCAAGTTCTCCGGCCTTTGCCGATGCTTCCATCCACTTTGTCGTACTCAGACGAGAGCCTACGGACGGAACGACCGTGATAGGCGCGACGCGTTTGTGCTTTCCAAATTTAAAGCGTTTGGGAAACTTGCCCCTCCTATACACGGCAACTTCTTTCGGCAGATTTGCCTTTAATGCGTTGTAGATCGCGTCCTCACGCCCGGGTTTGGGAAATATCTGTGTGAACTCTCCGCTCCACAAAACACTCCGGGCATCATTCGTGTCAAACATTGTGTCTATCAATATGCCGTCACCGATGCGGTATGGAGCCATTCCATGATCTGACACGACTATAAAGTTGATCTTTTCGTCAATGCCTCTTTTCCTCAGGCCTTCGATCAAACGCCCGAGCGATGCGTCAACTTTCAGAACGGCATCTCTGGTTTGCTGGCTTTCCGGCCCGTGGGCGTGGCCCATGTCATCCACGTCCGAGAAATAAAGCGTTATCATCTGCGGTCGTTCGGCCTGCGGCAGATCGAGCCAACCTAGCACGGTGTCCACGCGGACGTCATGCGGCGCCTTGTGGTCATACTCATTCCATAGGTTCGGATGACTGCCGCCGACCGGAGCTTCGGAACCGGGCCAGAAGAACGAGGCAGCTATCTTACCCTGCCGCTGAGCGGTGTTCCAGATCGGTTCGCCGCCCCACCATTTGGGATTCATCACCTGTTCGCGGTTCGACAGCCCGAATACTGCTCCTATGTCGTCGTCCCACATATTATTTTCTATAATGCCGTGTTTATCAGGATAAAGTCCGGTAACTATCGTGTAATGATTTGGGAAAGTTTTGCTGGGGAAAGCCGGTTTCATCCATTTTGCCCGTGTGCCGGTTCGTATCAGTTCGTTGATGACAGGCGGCTGATAAAGCTCAGGATAATCCGCCCGAAAACCGTCGATAGATACAAGAATGACCGTTTCATTCAGGTCTTCGATCCTGTTTTGTGCCGATGCGAAAACGCAGAAGAACGCAATAACAGCGATCAGCAGCAACAGCCGCGATCCTTTTCTTTGAACAGAAACCGCAAGGTCAGATATTTTTGAGTACATGGTGAATAAGGACATTCTATCGTTTTATAAAAACCCTTCAAAACATGGTCCAGGTCAAATTTATCTGGTCGGCATTGATTTTATGTTATAAACTCATGTCATGGGACGAGCTATAAAGAACACGTTATTTCTGTCTGCCATCGTAATTTCTGCCGTAATGATCGCCTCATGCGATGTTCAGAGCGGCATTGCCAGAAAGAGCGTCGAAAAATACGCTCCGTCCCCGACGCCAACGCCGTCACCAACTCCGACGCCTGTGCCTATAGATCCTGCTGATGTCATCAAGGTCGAGACGATGGAATCCGGCCCGCAGATCTCGTTCAATGGCCCCGAGACGAAAAAGACGCTGAATTGCACTAAATTCAATCGCGTGATGATAAATCAGGACGACGCGGAAATAACCGTCAACGGTGTTTGCAGCCAGATAATCGTCAATGGCGACGACAATAAGATCGCCCTGGTAGCAGCTTCAGAGATCGTCTTCAACGGAGACGGCAACACCGTCACGCATACGAAATATGCTAATGGCAAACACGTTTTGACCTCAGATACTTCCGGCGCCAACACGGTCGAAAAAATAACGTCCGATCAGAAACCAGCCGCCAAATGATAGCTGCTGCTATTCCGTAAAGGCAGTTTATTTTGCCGTGGGGACGGCCGCAAACCCGCCGTCAAAAAACTTTCTTGCACTGAAAAGAGCTTCCGGCATTACTGTCCCGTGATCCAGTTCGGGGTTGTTTATTTCCAGATGTCGAAGCGTCGCGGTACCGACACCTCGGCGGCGCATAGCTTGGATCGCCTTTCTCGTATTTCCCGGATCGACCACTTTATCCGTCGCCAGATTGATGAGCAGCATCGGCGTTTGCGGTGACCAATCGTAAACATCATTTGCGATCAGTTCACGGATGACCGGATCGCTTGTGTCAAGCGTTTCGAGCGCATTGATGAAACGTTTGGTCAGCAGCTTTTCGACCGACCGAGTTGAACCTGTCAGCGTTCCCATGACCGCCAACCGCACGGCAATGGATTTGTCGCTCCTGCCTTCCTTGAATGCTCCGTTTACGGTCATTGCCATCGCTTTTGTAAAGTAATCGCTGGTTTTAACGCCGTGAACCTTATGAAAATAAGTGATGCAGTAACCGAGCAGATATGCGCGGATGATAACGGCCTCGCCGCTGACATCTTCAAGCAAAAAATCGCGCGTGACGCCCGAGAGGTCGTATGGGCCTGAAGCAGGGGCCGAACGCTCCACACGAAACATCGAACCACGTCGTTCCTCAAGCAGTTTCGTCAGACCCATCGCGGTTCCGCCGCCTTCGCTATATCCGGTCACAAATAGTTTAGGGCCGATACGATATCCGTCAGAACCGGCGGCTGTTCGCGCGGGTACGATGATGTCCGCACCGGCCCGAGCATTGAGGATATTCATCGGATACGGATGCACGGCCATGTTGTCGCCGAGGCCAAGATAATCCGGCGCGGCCACGGCATAACCGGCCGTGGCAAAAGCAAGTACGGCCAATTCAGTTTCGCCCGCTCCGGTTTTAGGCGTGAAGCGAGACGGCGACGTTTTGCGGTCCCACATCGTGCCGTGCATGAAGACGACCAGGCCCTTTGGAGCGCCGCCTTCGGGCATCGCAAGCAGCCCGGTGACGTTCACTGTTTTTCCGTTTTCATCGGTCGTTGTGTAGGTAAGTTTTCTTAGATCGATGGAAACGTCCGTTTTCGGAACGTCCAATCCCTTAAAGGCCTCATCCAGCCGTTTATTTATTTTGTCCACTTCCAGCGTGCCATTGGAAATAGAACGGACCAGCCTTTGACCGGAAATCGAAAGCGAACAGAAAAGCAGAAGGCCGACGAGGACGAAAACGTGGGTGGTTCGTGATGATCTCATGTTTTTATTTTAAGGATCAGAATATCTGAAAAGCTTTATGGAAATGAGATTATCACATGTTTCGCTCCGCCAGGCGAATTTTTCATTGTTCACCCGGGCGTTTGCGGTTGATGACGAGCTGATAAGACAGCTAGAGCAGTTTCATCACATCCTTGTTTTCAGTATTGTCCGCGCTCGAATATTTTTTGTAGAGCGAAACAACAGGGAATTTGCCCTCTTCCCAATCCGCCATCGCCTGTTTCGCCTCGCCGATACTATCGGCAATGAAGTTCCAGTAAATGACGGTCGGTTCGGGCAAAGGCTCGCCGCCGATGATGATAAAGCGTGAATCCTCACCCGCGTTTATCACGACAGTGTCGCCCGATGTTAATTTTGCCAGATCGTGCTGCCTGACGACATCGCCTTCCACATTGACTGAACCTGTACAAACGTAGATAGCCAGTTCGTGGGCCGGGCTGACAGGGATCTCAATGAGCGAATCTGTCGCAGCGTCAATGTCGAGATAAACAAGCTCCTGAAACGTCGGTATCGGAGAGATCTCGCCCGCGCATTCGCCGGCAATGACGGTTATCGTATAGCCGTCATTTTCTATTCGCGGCAGCAGGCTTTTATCAAAATGCTCGAACGATGGAGTGGTCTTACGGTCAGCGTGCGGCAGTCCGACCCAGGTCTGAAGTCCGTGGATGCGTTTCTGTGGAGTGATGACCTGTTCAGAATGGGTGATCGCGCGGCCCGATGTCATCCAATTCACATCGCCGGGCGTTATTATCTGCTGATAGTCCAGCGAGTCGGTATGCAGTATCTCGCCCTCATAAAGATAAGTAACGGTTTGCAGTCCGATATGCGGATGCGGCGGTACATCGAACATCTCCGGCATTACGTCCGCTTCATCAAAATGATCCAAAAAAACAAACCCGCCGACCCGCCGCAACTCCCGACGCGGCAACGCCCGCCGCACAACAAACTCACCCGGCAGGGAAGACTCCGACGCAGTAAGTTTTAACTCAATCTTTCGCATTTGAATTACAGCTTTCAGCCAGCAGCCATAAGCTGTCAGCAGATCTCCGGCTCATAGCTTAAGACTGACAGCTAAAAGCTGTTTTCTAAACTGACCTGGTCCACACTCTTAACCACCACTTCGCCTTTTATCGAATTGGCGATATAACATTCTTCGTGAGCATGATGATGGAGTTCGGCGATCTCTTCTGCCGTCGGCAGCTTCTCACCACCCCATTCGATCTGCGGATCAAGCATTATCTTTGACATCCATTGTTTGCCGCCTTCATTCGCGGTCATTTCGCCGACTGCCTCATCCGCATAGCTTTCCACCTGAAAACCTGCCTTTGCCGCCAGCCATAAGAACATCAGCATGTGACACGAAGAAGCCGCCGCCACCAAAGCCTCCTCAGGATCGACTGCCGCCTCGACCGAATACGGCACACGCACTGCCTGCGGCGACGAACTCGCCGGAACCGTCACACCACCGTCAAATTCCCAAACATGCCCGCGCGTGTAACGGTTTTTTGTAAATGTGTCCGGCGAATCACTTTTCCAAACTATGGTTGCTGTGTATGTTGACATAAGCTATGTGTTTTCACGTCGATCTCATCGGGCTGAAGAATAACCATTTTTGCCGTCACGTTCAACAACAATAGAATTGCCCGCCCGTTTGTGTTTAAGCAGAGCCTCCCTCACCGCCTGTTGGTAAGCAGGGGTTATTTCCTCGTTATAACGAACGAACAGATCTTTTTCGCCATTAACCTCTATTTTTTATTTTGTCCCATAAAGCCGTATCGAAAATGACCTCTCCTTCGTTTTCAGTATATCTTACAATTTCCTGGGGCTTTTCTGGAGCGGCATTAAATATTCGCCACGCATCTGATATTGGCAGGTAAAGATCGAATAAATTATTGAGTCCGCGTTCGTATCTACGCTGAATTATTTCTTTGGGAATTGAGTGGCCGCCAAGACGGACTCGTTCATTCACACGCTCTATAGCAAACTCAACACTCCTTTAACCAAAGAAATATCAAGCTGACCCGATAACCGTCATCCTTTAATTTATGCAGCCAACCTGCATAGAACCGTGACGACAATGTAGCTTCAAAAGCAAAACTTTTTCTTTCGCCGGCTAATTCGCGCAATCTCAATAGCATTATACGCCCGGCATCGAACGAAGCGTCTTCCGGCGCAAATGCCGAAAGCCCTTCGGCGATCGTATCGGCATTCACATATTCCAAGATCCCCAACGTATCCCGCAACAAAGCCGGACCCAGCGTCGATTTCCCCGCTCCGTTTGGTCGTGCAATGACAACAACATTTGGCATTACGGCCTCAGCCTTACAACATCCTCGGAAAAGGAATAGTTTCGCGGACGTGTTCTATGCCGCACATCCATGCGACGGTGCGTTCGAGAGATAGAGTTTCTACAATTCGAGCCAACCACTCAAAACTTCTTCAAGTTTCTCTGCATCCTGTTGGACAAGATCGCCTAGCGATTTCAGCACGAGCTTTTTGTGAATAGTGAAAATCCCACGTTTAACTGAGTTTCTATGTTCAGCCCGGCTGCCTTCCATGAGCGCAAAACAAACTCGCCGGATAACAGATTGCCGGTTTTGCTTGTTAATGCAACCAGAACAAGATCGCTTGACGGGTGCTTGCCGTTAACGACTACAGCAGGACGAACTTTAAAGCTAGTGAGATCGAAGAAAGGCTAGCGGACGAGGACGACCTCATTGCGTGAGTAGTTCGGCATATGCGTCGTCCTCTTCGTTGTCCCAAATGTCGGCCAAAGTTTCTTCGCTCGCGGACATCCAGAACTCACTTTCCTCGTCGTCAATGATCCTCACGAGTGCCCGCGAGCCTTCACGCAATTCGACAGGCATAGTTGGAACGATCAGTCCATTCTTCACAATCGCTTCTATAGTGTTCGTCATATTGATAATTCTATTCCAAATAAGTGCAAAATTACCAGAAATTATGGCCTTAGCCTATAAAGCATCCTCGGAAACGGGATGGTTTCGCGCACGTGTTCGGTTTTCCTGCTCCGTTAATCCCTGCAATGACAATAACGTCTGGCATAGTTGGTTTTCGCAAAACCGGAGTAGTCGGATTCCCAAAACCTATCTCTGGAAAAACAAATACCAATCATCTTCAATGTGCCGAAGATAATATTTATCGAGTACACGCAACTTACTCTCATCGTCAAGCGAGTCGACAAAGTCACCGGACGGGCGTTTGCCTTTACTGTAAATGTAACCCTTGGAAGAACCGGATGCTACCCAGCCTTGAGAAGAAGCGATAAACTCTATTAGCCCGAGTTTCGGGGCCTTGCTAACTCCTCTTGGCGTCCCTGCAATCTTGAATAACCGGCGGTATTCCGCCACCCGGTCAGCCGGAAGGTTTGCAGGCTGAGTCCGGTCTTCGTCGACCCGACTCATCAGGTCATCGGCGACCGCCATCGCCTTCAATTGTTCAAATTCTGCCCTTTGTTCGTGAAACCGCGAGATCATTATTTCATCGGACTGATGCGGATATTTATCTTCAAACGACGGAAACGTGTAGATGAAATATGCCGCAAATGCCAAGACCACAATTACGAGAACTGAAAACGCTCCAGCGAATATGAACAAGACTTTTTTCGTACTCGTATTCATACAAAACTCCGGTTAAGGCCTTAATCTATACAGCATCCTCGGAAACGGTATTGTTTCACGGACGTGTTCGATGCCGCACATCCAGGCGACGGTGCGTTCTATACCCATGCCGAAGCCGGCGTGGGGGACGCTGCCGTAGCGGCGAAGGTCGAGGTACCATTCAAAGATATCCTGCGGCAGGCCGTGGTGTTTTAGCTGCTCTTCCAGATAGGGAAGCGAAGCGGCACGCTCGCCGCCGCCGATGATCTCGCCGTAGCCTTCGGGCGCGAGCAGGTCGATGCCGAGAGCGCACTCCGGACGTTCCTTATCCACCTCAAAATAAAACCCCTTGATCGCGGTCGGAAAATGGTGAACAAAAACCGGCAGTCCAAATTGTTTTGACAGATACGTCTCATCGGGAGCGCCGAAATCGCCGCCCCATTCAAAATTGTTCTCAAGCTCGCCTTTTGCGTGGCCTTCCTGAAGCATTTTCACCGCGTCGTCATAATGCAGACGCGGGAACGGCCCTTTTATCGCTTCGAGTATCGTCGTGTCGCGTTCAAGCGCCGCAAGCTCAAGCCGCCGGTCATTCAAAACGCGTTCGACAATGAACAATATCAGCCCTTCGCCCAGGTCCATCATGTCCTCGTAACCGGCATAGGCGACCTCCGGCTCGACCATCCAAAATTCGGTCAGGTGTCGGCGAGTTTTCGATTTTTCCGCGCGGAACGTCGGCCCAAAAGCATAGGTTTTGCCCAATGCCATCGCCGTCGCTTCGTTATAAAGCTGTCCGCTCTGTGTCAGATATGCCTTGTCGTCGCCAAAATAATCCACTTCAAAGAGCGTGGTCGTGCCTTCGCAAGCGGCGGGCGTAAATATCGGCGTATCTGCCAACGTAAAGCCTTGTCCGTCAAAATAATCGCGGACCGCTTTTATAACCGTGTGTCTTATTTTCAAAACAGCGTGCTGCTTCTTTGAACGGATCCACAAATGCCGGTGATCCATCAAAAATTCCGTGCCATGCTCCTTTGGCGTTATCGGATAATCATGGACGTTCTGCAAAACCTCAAGGCCGGTGACATCCAACTCGACACCTATCGGCGAACGCTCGTCTTCCTTGACCGTGCCGGTAACAATAATTGACGATTCCTGCCCGATTGCTTTAGCTTGCTCGAACAATTCTTCGTTATTCGGTTTAAAAACGACGCACTGCACTATTCCGGTGCCGTCGCGAAGCTGCAAAAAAACAAGCTTTCCGCTCGAACGCGAATTGTAAAGCCAGCCCTTCAGCGTGACCTCTTTTCCTATGTGATCTTTAAGTTCGTTAATGTAAATTTGATTCATTCCTTGTCGGTAGAGCAATAACAGGCGCAAAGATCTCCGCGAACAGAGCGATTGATCTGCTCTTCTCCTTCGTGTTGCCTAATTTTAACACAATAGCTTGTTGCTTTTTAATACCGGCAGGGAAGAGACCTCTATCTGAGTCCGGTAATAAGTGCCATGTCGTGCTTCCAGTCGCCGGAAGAAACGATCATGCTCTTCTCGTCGAACGATAAGGCAAAACTCTGGTCTTTGAGGTATCTGGGGGATGGAATTTCACGAATTGCAACGCTCGGCCCGCCGAAAATATCTTGCTTATAAATTGTCGCCCTGCTGCCGCCATTAGAGATGTAATAGAAGGAGCGGTTATCACGCGACCAGCATATACCCGCAAGTTCGCCCTCGGACAGGTCGATCACCGAGCTTTGATGATCTTGGCCGTCTATCGTTTTTACAACTATTCTGGCATTCATGCCTGCAGTTTTTTCAACGTATGCGAGCAGCTTTCCATCGGATGAAATTGATGCGATAAGTGTATCGATCCTGACCAATGGAACCTCCTCCCAAGATCCGTCCAGACTCGCGGCCCAGATCATTCGGTCAAGATGGGATATATAAAAGACGCGCCCTGCTTCATTCGACACTCCGATAGGGTATCCTCCGATGCGTTTTGTTATCTGGATCGGGTGTGTTCCATCAATGTTGATCCGCCAAAGTTGCAGATCGCCTCCGCGATTGCTCGAATAATAGATAAAGTCCCCATCATCAGACACTACGGGCGAAAAGTCCCTGGCCGAATCGTTGGTTAATTGGCGCAATCCGCTTCCGTCAGAGCCGGAACTCCAAAGATCTGACTGGCCCGACATGTCCGACGAAAACACAACACGCCCGTCCGGAACAAAACCGGCATCATGGCCCCCGCCTAAAATGCTGAGCGTGTCCCCATCCTTGATATCATAAACCTCCACCTGAAAATCTTCGGAAACTGTGGTTGCGATCCCTACTGAAGCTGTACTGTCAAGGCTCAGAACGTTGAGGTGGTTTTGCCCAACGTTGATCTCTTCGACCTCACCCGATCTGACATCGACCTTCCAAAGGCCCGCCCTTTTGGCAGGAGACCGGATGGCCGTAATAAGCAGGTAGCCGGACCCTTCGATCCATGCGAGATGTTTTATGTTAAAGAACCGCTCAGATGTGACTTCGGTTTCAACACCGGTCGCGATATCCACCTTGTCCAGGCGGAATTCATTGGCCGCCGTATGAGACTGGCCGTTGGCAAAAATGATGCTTTTGCCGTCAGGCGTAAATGCACTGGCCCCAATGCGAAACCGCACCGCACGTGTGACGATCTTGCTCTCATTTTTACCAGAAGCCGAATCTGCTACATACAGGGAACAATAATCATCCTTTTGAAATCGGCAGCGGACAAAGGAAATACTCGACCCTTCGGGAGATACACTTGTCCAGCCCTGCACATCATCCGCGATCTTTTGCGGAATGCCGCCCGTCACCGGGACACGAAATAGCTCTAAAGGCTTACGGCCTATATAGCCGCGCGTAAAAAAGAGCGTTTTCCCGTCCGGCGAAATACTTACTCCTGCGTACTCGATCTTTGCGGCCGGGATCAGTTCGCTTTCGTGGCCCCCGTTCAGATCGCGCGCCCGAATGCTTTGCCGCTGGCCTAAACCCCTGACGTAATAGGCCATATTGCCGTCCGGCGAGAGAACGGCGTGATGCACACGTCCATCCGCCGACAACTGCCGCAAATTGAAAGGCCGCGAGAGAATGGAAGCTGAGGCTGTTTCGGTCAGGCCATAATACGACCCTATGCTTATGGCGCCGAAAGCGGCCATCATAATTATTAGAGTTAAGACCGCAAACCTGCGTACAAATGGCTTGTGTGACCCGGAATCTCCGTTCGTTTCCCCATTGATCGCGGCGTCAGGTAAATCTTTCAGCGTGATCGTTGAATCTTTAACACCTGAAATATGAGTTTCTTCGGATGCCGCGTGAACTAACTCGGTAACATCCAAAATGAACCGATATCCCCGTTTCGGCACAGTCTGAATGATCGCCTGAGTTTTGGAATCATCACCGAGTGCGTTCCTAATGGACCAGATACACTTTGAAACAACCGCCTCCTCCACAAATGAATCCCCCCATATTTCACTCAGCAGAGTTGACCTTTGAACAAGGCTTCCGTGATTTTGAACCAGACTAACAAGAATGGAGAACTCTTTTGGCTTAAGCGGAACAGGCGAATCTCCTTTCAGCAACAAATTTTCCGCCGGATCGAGCCGAAAGTCACCGAATTCATAAATTTTCCTGGTTGGGAATGCCATATTAAAGCCAATGAACAAAAGATGAAGAAAAAAAGAACTTTTGTCAAGGATTTTTCACTGCCTCGTAACCTAATCTGACTATCAGGAATCAGTGTCGGACAGGAATATTTAAGATTCGGGATAGACCAATTTGTCTGTCATCGATGAAAGACGATCTTGACTTGAACAGCGGAGAAACCGGCGATCTTTATTTCGTTGGCTCCGTACCACACCTCATTGAATGATGATGAATAAAATAATTAAAGCACTCGCATTGGTTGTGTTTATATTTGCCCTGCAGACCGCAGCGATCTCACAGATCCCGATCAAGATACCGAAACTGCCGAAGTTGCCCAAGGAAAGCCCGCCCGGAAACGGCAGTTCGGGTGATTTTGATCCAAACGACCCGATATATGAGAACAAGAATGCTCCTGCGGATTACGATGCAAATATTCAGCCGGGCCAAACAGCTGCGGCTTTTGAGGCATTTGACCTTCAGGACGTCGAGATCGTACGGCGCAAGGGAAATATTTACGAAGGAAGAGTGCTTGACGGCCGAAGGGTCACCATCCTTGTCAAAGCAAATTCTGTCTATCCTTTCAAGATATCGGATTACGACCGTATTTGGCTTGACGAAGCCAGAAACATTCAGGGAGTTATCCTATTTCTGTTGGATCTCTACGCAAAAAAGCACGGCCTTGAGGGAAAAGAACTTTATTCTGGCGGGGCATACAAGGCCCGTTACTCAAACGACTTTGCCCGAATGAAGGAAGATTTCGATAAAACAAGGCCCGAATTTGCCAGAGTTCGCGACATTTTCAAGAGCCGGATTCCACAGCGTCCGAACACCTATCTAAAACTCGATGAAAATCCGGGAATGCTCGCGGACATTCTCGACAACCACGAAGAGTATATGGCAACGGCTCTTGGCGAGGTCACGCCGGTCGCGGGTAAATGCGGCCCTTTAAGTGACGGAGATAAAATGCGGGTCGAGTCACACACCGAGGGTATGCAGAAACTCCTCGAACAGGTCAAAACCTTTACCAAAGATCGCGGGTGGTATTCCGGAGTGCAATATGAGGAGTATCTGATGGCGGCAATTTCCCCCAGCCGCAGAAGCCGGATGGCAAACAACACGACAAAGTACGGGACATTCTATCCGTGTCTTGTTCCATTGCTGGACCAGATCGAGGCAGAGGTCAAAAAGACGCTTCCTAACTACACTCTTTGGTCTTACAACGCACGAGGACCGGCGGACGAGCGCGTGATGAGGGCTTCGATAAATGATCTTAATAAGGCAACTGTATTCAAGATCGGCCTGCAATCCAATATCTGGAATATTCAGAAGAATGTTCTGGGAATTCCGGAAAAACGATATAAACACGGCGCGATCTGGGTGAAATATCCGAATGTCGATCACGGATTCTGCCAGATACTGTGGATAAACATCGTTCAGGACTATGCCGGCGGCGGGACCTATGGCCAGTCATATGGGGTCTTTATACGAAACGAACCGGCGGGATGTCCGGCGGGAAAATAGAGCTTTTCGATCTCGCGTTGCAGAGGTTGTCGCAGGCGAAGAAAAAATGAATAAAACAAATTTCTATTGCTGCTTTCTGTCTTCCTGTCCGTCTGGTTGGGATGTGGACTCATGGCAGGCCAGGGTGTTCCAAAGGAACAGATCAATGCTGATCTGCATGACAAAACGATCCAGGTAAAGAACGAATTTAGTTCTTCCGGCACGGAGAATTGGGAATTTAACACAGATTTTCTGCGCTGTTTCGCTCCGGTGAATGATGAGATCAAGTTAACCGAGTCAAATGCCGAAATGGTCGTTATCGTTAATTCGTCCAAATACCCGACCGATAGCGGGATAACGAGGGTCATGAGCGGGAAGTTACTACTCAGGTATAAAAAGGAGGGCGAGAAATGGGTGCTTGAGGGGATAGAAACAAAGGATGCTCTCACGGCCGTGTTGGAAATGGACAAGGCAATAGAGTTTTCAAGTTCGTCAGCCCCGCTTTGCCGACATTTCAGTTATAAGGATGAGAAAAGATAGCGTTCAAATAAACGACAGGCGAATACACCGGGGCAAGTTGTGCCGGCCAGGAATACTTTCATAAACATCTCGCGTGCAGGTCGCCTAAAAAGCGGAAATTGTAAAGACCGCATAATTTGAACATATAAAATGATCGGGAGTGCTGTCTGGCTACGGCCGAATCCGCGCTCTGAAACCGGCGTTTCGCTCGGCACCGGCTATAACATTTGGTGATGCAATATGAAAAGATCAAATATAACAACATCTATTCTGTTGATCCTTATCGGGCTTGGTTTGATTCTCGGGTGCGGACGGCTTACATCATTAAGGAGAACGTCCGAAAATGTTAATTCCTCGCCATCAACAGGTCAGGCGGACAATTCAAACATCGCCAGCGAAACACCAACGCCGGTCGAAATCTCCGGGACACCTTTGTACAACAGAGAGACACTGAAGGATCAGGGAGATACGCTTGGCAGAATAAAAGCCTCTGTCAAGACGGATACTAACCGAAAATTAACGGGCAAGGTCGCCATCATCGCGAAACGATATGATTTCTCAGATACCTATGACCTTGATCTTTTCAGCAGCGCATATCCTGATCATATCAACACCCATGATCTGGAAAAATATAGCATTTCAAAAGAGCAGGTAGCCCTGACGATGGAAGAATTGGATACGCTCGTCCGGATCACCTGCATAACCAAGAAACTTGGCACATATACACTTACAAACGGCGGTCAGCTGCCGGCCAAAGGGCTGGATTGTACCGTGGAGATGATCGATTACCCAATGCAAACTATTTTCGCAAAAAGATCGTTCAAGCCGGGAAAATTACGAGAATTTGTTGATGTAAGTTCCACTGATAAAGAGGTTATGAACTATGACGGACTGCATGCCGCGGAGGACTACATAAAATCGTTTCCGCGTGAGTAAAAACAGCCATTGAAAACAGAACGCTCTCTGAAGGTGCGATCTGATCCTCGATCTATAGCGGTCAAACATAATGGCAATGGATAAATATAGAACCGCTTATAACCCGATACCCAGGAGGTCTGTATGGACATTATGAAAAGTTCCAACTTCGTTAAAGTCGTCACGTTATTCTTATTTTTCGCGGCGATCCCGGTGGGTGCTCAGACATCCGAATTCACGTTTCAGGGCAAACTGTATGAAAGCGGAGCTCCTGTTTCCACGCCAAGGGATATGATCTTCAGGCTTTGGGATGAGACGAACACCACACAGCTGGGCTCCGACATTACGGTAAACAATGTCCCGTTCAACAATGGCGTCTTTACCGTTCGACTTGATTTTGGCGTCGGTACCTTTGACGGCAGTGACCGCTGGATCGAAACACTTATCAGCCTGCCCGGGGTAAATGATTACACGACACTCGCACCACGGCAAAAGTTCACGTCCGCGCCGTACGCCATCAGATCGCTGACGGCGGATTCTGCCCGAACGGCCACCAACGCCGAACAGCTTGGCGAAATTCCGGCTGACCAATATGTCGTCACTACCGATGTGCGCCTCTCTGACCTTCGATATCCTCTGCCGGGAAGCGGTGACTATATTCAGAATCAATCCGGACAGCAGCAAACGGCAAATTTCGAACTCAACGGAATTGGTAAAGCTACATATTTTGACGCGTTAACGTATCGGATCAATGGCACGACCGTTCTTTATTCCGACGGTGCAAATCTCGTTGTCGGCCCCGATTCCGGCGGATCTCTGTCAGGAGGCAATAACAATTCGTTCGTCGGGATCCTTTCGGGAACCCAGAACGGCACCGGAAATTTCAACACCTTCACCGGAAACTATTCCGGTCAGTACACGACCTCCGGCTCGGACAACTCGTTCTACGGCGGACAATCAGGCAGAAACAACCTGACGGGAAACGGAAACTCCTTTTACGGACGATATTCCGGGTTTATAAACAATGAAGGCAGCCAAAATTCTTTTGTTGGCTATTATGCCGGTTCGGGCAATACCACGGGCGATAATAACAGCGCTCTGGGCGCCCATGCAGATGTTCTGTCGAACACATTGTCATTTGCGACCGCGATCGGTTCGCACTCTAAAGTTTCGGCTGACGACACGATAGTTCTGGGCAAGACAGCCGGGACATATAACGGAACAGAACGTCCCGCCGACACCGTTCTTATTCCCGGAACGCTGATCGTGGACGGCACATTCAGCTCATCGATACTTGGCGCCGTCACGCATTTCAATATCGGTTCTGATCGCGTGCTGTCGGTGGAGGGAGACGAGAATGTGTTCGTCGGCGTAAACGCGGGCCAAAACAATCTCGGCCAGGGAAATACATTCGTCGGCCGCGACGCAGGACGCGTTAACGCCAGCGGTTACATTAATTCGTTCTTCGGCCGCCGCGCCGGGGCGGCCAATACGGGGGGCCACAGCAATTCATTCTTTGGCTCTTACTCTGGTCAGAACAACACCACGGGCAACTACAATTCATTTTTTGGCACTTCCTCCGGCGGCGGCAACACAACAGGCTTCAATAATTCATTTTTTGGTGTTGCCTCCGGCCTTAGCAACACGACCGGTGACAGTAATTCATTTTTTGGCTACAGTTCGGGTTCGTTCAATTCATCCGGCCTCAGAAATTCATTTTTTGGCTTTGAATCTGGCGACTTCAACATGACAGGCCAAAGCAATGCTTTTTTTGGCTATCAATCCGGCCGTAACAACCAAACCGGCGGCGGCAATTCATTTTTTGGCAGTAACTCCGGCCTCGCTAACGTGAATGGCTTAGGTAACACCTTGATCGGGTACAATACGAATCTGGGAGCAGGAAATCTCTCATTCGCAACAGCGATCGGTGCAGGAGCAATAGTTACTTCGATCAACCGGATACAGCTCGGACGCAATAACGTTGATACGGTCAGCATAGGCCGGCTGGATGCGACGGGCACCGTTCACATTTGTGTTGTTGACAATGTATTGACAGCCTGTTCATCCAGTCTCCGCTATAAGGAGAACATCCGTCCGCTGGCTCACGGATTGAGTATCATTCAGCGTTTTCGCCCTGTTGTATTCAAATGGAAGGAACGCGACGAACACGACATCGGCCTCATAGCCGAAGAAGCCGCCGAGATCGAACCTTTGCTCGCGACATACAACGAGAACGGCGAGATCGAGGGCATAAAGTACGACCAGATCAGCGTCATTCTTATCAACGCCGTGAAAGAGCAGCAGGAACAGATCGAGGGACTGCAAAAGCAAATAGAGCAAGCCGGTGACGCGACGAAGCTGAGGGAAGAGGTCGAGAGCCTTAAAAAGGAAAACCGGCAGTTGTCGGCCGAGCTTAAAGAGTTGAGGAAGCTGATCTGCTCAGCGATCCCGTCAGCAGCGACCTGCTCTCCAAAGGAGGAGCAAAAATGAACAAAACTCTTCTGTTGATGCTCCTCTCAACCTCGTTCGCGTTTTCACAATCCGGCGGGACATACCTTCTTGAAAAGTCCGTTATCTCAAACGGAGGGGACACGATCGCCGGAGGAACATACGCGATGACCGGCACCATCGGACAGCCGAGCGCGGGTGTTGTATCCGTCGGCGGCTCATTTCTGATGATGTCCGGGTTCTGGACGCCTCAGGTCGGCCCGACATCCGCTCCGGTGTCGATATCCGGCAGGGTAATGACCCCGTCCGGGCGCGGCATCAATAACGCCGCATTGACGCTTGTTTCAATGGAAGGACGGGCCGTCGTTGTCAGAACAGGCGGGTTCGGTTATTTTCGTTTCAACGACCTGTCGGCAGGAGACACCTACATTTTGTCAGTCAAGGCAAAAAGCTTTACCTTTGCGCAAAGCCCGGTCACGCTATTTCTTGGCGACCACATAGCCGATCTGGAATTCATCTCGAACGAGCCGTGAACAGATCAAAATGGCGAAAATGTGGAAAGGCCGTCCGAACGGCCTTTTTTTCAAAAACTAGATCACCTTTCAATATGACTTTCGTCAATGGGATCTTTTAAATGATTGATGTACGTTTGATGCATTATTTCGATACTGATCTTTTCATTTCCAATAGTTTAGACATAATTTCGGGAGATTCTTTAAGTTCGATCAACGGAGCGAGTTAGGCGGTAACACAATCCCGATCACGATAGGTTTGATTTTCGTGTCTTTTTTGAAAAGATCCTTTGCATTTCTATTAAGCCGGAAGAAGGTTTCGGAGGGTGAGCAAGCAATGCTGCCTCTGAGGCATCGCTGAGCGATAAAATGGTTTCACCTATATTGGAACGTCGATATTCCTCAATCTCGATCTCTCTTAATACCTTTCCGGTTTCTTTCCAGTTCTCGACCCATTTGCGCATTTTCTCTCTTTTCGCAGATGTCATAAAGAGTATTATAACATATGGTTATTAGTATAAGTGCTTCTGTTATGTGTGGTTTGAAAGTATATAGATCAAAGGGATTTGAGTCGAATGGCAGTCGGAAACAAGAAAAAGGTCAACTATCGGGGAGCGTGGGCGGAGGCCCGGCAGATCGTCTGGAATGCGCGGTGGCGGCTGGCGTTTGGCAGCCTTTTGATGCTGATCTCAAGGCTTGCGAGCATGGTTCTGCCGGCTTCGACCAAATGGATCGGCGACGAGGTATTTGCCAATCAGAGGTACGACCTTATCAAATGGATAGCTCTGGCAATAGGCGTTTCCACGCTGGTTCAGGCGTCTGCGGGATTTGCGTTGTCGCAGATACTTGGCGTTGCGGCCCAGCGGGCAATAACGGAAATGAGAAAGCGTGTGCAGCGGCATATCGAACGGCTGCCGATCTCATATTTTGATTCGACACAGAGCGGCCAGCTTATCTCACGTATAATGAATGACGCCGAGGGGATCCGCAACCTTGTCGGTACAGGGCTTGGGCAGATACTCGGCAGCCTTGTCACGGGGGCTATATCCATTTGCGTTCTTTTTTACCTCAATTGGCGGCTGACGGCAGCGATGTTCGTGGTTCTGCTGGCGTTTGTGGGCCTGCTGTTGTATGCGTTCAAAACTCTGCGGCCGATATTTCGCGAACGGGGAGAAATAACCGCAGAAGTAACGGGACGACTTGGCGAAAGCCTCGGCGGCATACGGGTCGTAAAGGCTTACACCGCCGAAAAGCGCGAAGATCTGAGCTTTGCGCGCGGAGCTCACCGGCTTTTCCGGAATATCGCAAGATCGGTCACGGGTGTTTCGGCGGTGACGTCGTTTTCCTCCATTGTGATCGGGACAATAGCGGTAGTCATGATCGTCATCGGCGGCAACGCCGTTCAGACCGGAGCGATGACGCTCGGCGATCTGCTGATGTACATTTCCTTCACGTTCCTTCTAGCGATGCCGATAATTGAAATGACATCGGTCGGAACGCAGATAACAGAAGCCCTCGCCGGACTTGACCGCATCCGCGAGGTGATGGCAATGACCACCGAGGACGATGAAGACGCCGAACGCCTGCCTTTGCCAAAGACGGACGGAGTTATCGAATTTGATAATGTCGAATTTGAATATGACGAAGGCGTTCCGGTGTTGAAAGGCATTTCGTTTCGGTCTGAAGCCGGCACGACAACCGCTCTTGTAGGCTCAAGCGGATCGGGTAAATCAACGATCCTCAGCCTGGTACTGAACTTCATCCAGCCGACAAAAGGCATCGTCCGCATTGACGGCAAAGACCTGCAAACCGTCCGGCTGCGAGATTACCGGCGGCATCTGGGCGTTGTCTTGCAGGATAATTTCCTGTTTGACGGAACGATCCTGGACAACATCCGTTTTGCCAACCCTGAAGCCAACCCAGATCAAATAAAAAACGTCTGCCGAATAGCCAACGCCGATGAATTCATAGAAAAATTCCCGAACGGCTACGACACGGTTGTCGGCGAACGCGGTGTAAAACTCTCAGGCGGCCAGCGTCAACGGATCGCCATCGCCCGCGCACTTCTCGCCGATCCGCGCATTTTGATCCTGGATGAGGCGACTTCCAGCCTGGACAGTGAATCTGAGGCGTTGATACAGGAAGGACTTAATAATCTTCGCAAAGGCCGCACAACATTCGTCATCGCTCATCGCCTTTCAACCATAAGAAGCGCCGATCAGATACTTGTTGTGGAATCAGGTGAAATACTGGAACGCGGAACGCACGACGAACTCATTGCCCAAAACGGCCGATATAAAGGGCTTTATGACAAACAGTACCGGTTCGAGCAGAACCTTTTTGTAAACCCGGGCGAGGACTTTACCTCAAAACCCGATGAATCGCTGGCACAATCCAAATTGTGATATATTTAACGATCTTTTAGATCAAATAGATCAAACCGTATGAAAACCAAGCAAAACTATTCAAACCACGTTCGTTGGTATCCGATCGTGCATTTTGTATTGACGCCGATACTGCTTTTTAATCTGATCTGGCAGATCATACGGCTTTCACAGGAGTTTAGCTGGGATCGGGCCGAGAGCGTTTTGCTGGCCGCCGGGTTGATGATCTTATCGCTTGTCGCTCGGATCCAGGCGCTAAAGGCGCAGGATCGGGTCATCCGGCTTGAAGAGCGTCTCCGTTACCGCGAACTTCTGCCGAAAGATTTGGCCGAAAAGGCTTCCGCGCTTCGCACTCGCCAGATCATTGCCCTAAGGTTTGCGTCCGACGAGGAATTACCTGAACTTGTTTCTCAGGTTCTGGACGGTAAGCTTAACACTACTAAGGAGATAAAGCAGGCAGTCAAAAACTGGCGGGGCGATTATTTGCGGGTTTGATCAGAGATAGAATCACGAGAATATATGCCACTTATTTCCGGGAAACGATTCAGGCTTTTGGCGGCTTGCATTGATATTTGCAGCATCGGCAATATGAATGGCACAAAATACGTTTTCCCACGATTTACGGAGTGAAATGAGAATGTCCCGACGGCTTTCAGGCAGCGTTGGATGGTTTGGAGGTGGAATTCTTTGGTGAAGGCTTCTTCATCTATTGGCTCCAGCCCGATGAGCTCGCGTTCGGTAAGGAAATAGCGGCATTTTTCTGCAAGCCATTCGGCTGACGGCGGTTCGGTCACACGGTCGAGCAAAAATGAAACAAGATCGTATGTAACCGAGCCGATGCGGGCGTCCTGATGATCAATGATCCGCAGTTTGCCTTCGTCGTCAAGCATCAGATTGGCAGCGTGAAAATCGCGGTGACAGAGAACCGCAGCTTTGCCGTCAAGTTCAGCGCAAATCTCCGCAAATTCCGCTGACAGTGCCGCATCCGTTTCGGGCAGCAATGGCTGTTTTTTGAATGTCGTAAAGTAATGCTCTTTAAAAAAATCTAGCTCCCACAAAAGCTTTTCGGTATCAAACTTGAGTCGCGAAGCAATGGAGTTCACCTCAAATGCCTTTTCGGTCGCGGCCTGTATTCGCGGTATCAGGCTTATGGCTTTTAAAATAAGCTCCTCACGTGTGGCTTCGTCGGAGCTTTGGATCGCATCGCGCAGTATCCGGTCGCCAAAATCCTCGATGACTATAACACCCAGTTTCTCATCAAAATCAAGTATCTCCGCAACCGGCAAACCTGCGGCAAGGAAAAGCCGCGTGACATCCAGATAGCTTTGCTCGGACTCAATGAACGGTTCGGGATAAACACAGGCTATCGCCGATCGCCCTTTCCATTGAATACGGAAATACTCGCGTGTCGAGGCATCCGGTGTGAGCTGTTCTATTTCCAACGGCTCACCTTGCCGCGTCAGATATTCTTCGAGTCTGGATCGGAAATCGGACATGATCTGTTGAATCCGTAATCAGTGAACTGTAAACAGTGAGAGGTTGTTAAAGAAAACGCCTTTCTAACTTTTTCACCCTTTCACCTTTTCACATTTCTGACATTCCTCCGGCTCAATTCAGCGGAACGATATAATTCTCGCCCTGAACATAGCCCTGCAATGCTTTTTCCGGTATTTCGTCACAGCTTCGCACCATGTCGGCGCGGACAATGGCTGCGTTCTCAAAATGCTCACCGGGTTCGATGTGGACGCCGTCAGCAATTATTGTCCGATAGAGAGCGGCCCCGTCACCTATCGTCACGTCGTCCCAAATGACCGAATCCTTGATACTGGCCTCGCCTGAAAGAATGCAGTTCTTGCCAAAATGAACATTCCCGACCTTCATCATCGCCAATGATATATCAAGGTAGCGCGGAATGGTTGAAAGCTCGAACCAATTGGCTTCGGTGACGTGAGCATGAACCTTTTCGCCTTTTGCCAGAGCGGGGTTATAGAACGTCGGCACAATATCCGAATAAACGCCGCGCGGAATGTAATCGAAAACTCTCGGTTCCAGAATATGTATTCCCGTGAACATCAGCGGCGTGAAAATCTCATGCTCGGTGTCGCGAAGTTCGTCTTCCGTGACAGGCTCGGCAAAATCGCCGAAACCCGCCACGAGGCCGCCATCGGTTTCGACGATTGTGAATTTCTCGCGCTTTGTGTTGGGTTTCAGCACCATTGTGGCAACAGCGCCTGAACGCTTGTGAGCGTCAATGGCAGCAGCGATGTCGATGTCCGAGATTATCTTTCCGTTGACGACCATAAATGTATCGTCCTCAAGAAACTCTCGGGCATTGTCCAAAGCTCCGGCGGTTCCAAGTATCCTTGGCTGTTCAACCGAATATTGGATGGACACTCCGTAGTCGCTTCCGTCGCCCAAAGCCTCAATGACTGAATCGGGCTGATGGTGCAGATTGACAACAAAATCATTGATCCCGAACCCGGCTATATATTCGGCAACGTAGCCAATGAGCGGTTTGCCTAAAAACGGGATAGCCGGTTTTGTCCGGTCAATTGTAAGTGGAAAAAGGCGCGTGCCGAACCCGGCCGCAAGGATCATTGCTTTCATATCTCAGGCGGAAAAAAGAAGCCGACCAAGTAGTAACTTTAAGCCCATATTACAAAAATCCCAAATTGCGGTTTGTGAATTGCCTCAACATTGGGGCCAATCTGCTAAAATAACCCGATGCATCAGGGAACCGGAGCGTCTTCCAAAAACAATAAACGCGAGATATTTGGCTGGCTGACCTATGACTGGGCCAACTCGGTCTTTTACACCACCGTCGTCAGTGTACTCGCTGGGCCGTATCTGACGGCTCTTGCCCAAAATGACGTCGGCAGGGGCGGTACTGTGCTCAGCCTTGGGCCGCTCGGTTCCATAACGTCAGACAATCTTTTTACCTCCACGCTGGGAGCATCCGTTTTTCTTCAGGTATTCATCCTGCCGATCCTTGGCTCCATCGCCGATTATACCAATCTTAAAAAACGGATGATGGCCGTTTTTTGCTACACAGGCGTTGTCGCCAGCAGCCTTTTGTTCTTTATAAAGGGCGATTCCTATCTTTGGGGCTGTGCAATGCTGCTTGTCGCCAATATGTGCTTTGCGGCGGCAAATGTCTTTTACAACGCATTTCTCATCGACATCACGACCGAAGATAAACGCGACAAAATATCCAGCTACGGCTTTGCCGCCGGTTATTTGGGCGGTGTGATCGTATTGATACTAAACATCGCACTGATCCAATATGCTGAACCGCTCGGCATTACCGAGGGACTGGCCGTTCGTATCTCCATGTTGGGAGCATCAGTGTGGTGGGGATTGTTCGCTATCGTCACCTTTCGCCTCATCAGGTCACGCGGCTCGGTAAAGGAGATACCGAAAGGACAAAATATAATAAAGATCGGCTTTATCGAGGTCTGGAAAACACTCAAAGAACTGTACGGCCTGAAATATACCTGCCTGTTTCTGATCGCATATCTTTTTTACAATGACGGCATCCAGACCGTTATCCTGAATTCATCTGTCTTTCTTTCACAGGAACTTTTTGTCTCACGCGGGCTGGAAACAAACCAGACCTTTCTCCTTGGGATATTTTTGATCGCCCAAATGGCCGCTCTTTTCGGCGCAGTGATCTTTGAGCGCATTGCACGACTGATAGGGACAAAACACACCATTGTTGTCAGCCTAACCATCTGGTCCGGAATTGTCATTTATGCTTACGGGTTTCTTGAAAGCACGACGCAGGCAATGGGGATGGCCGTCTGCATCGGGCTTGTTTTGGGCAGCGCCCAGGCACTTTCACGCTCACTTTATTCGCAAATGATCCCGAAGGATCGCGAATCGGCATTTTTCGGACTCTATGAGATATCTGAGAAGGGAACCTCATGGCTTGGCAATCTTGTGTTCGCCGTGGTTGTTGGCGTCACCGGCTCTTACCGTCACGCCATACTTGCCCTGATATTCTTCTTTGTTGTCGGAAGCATCATTCTTATATTTACAAACACTAAAAAAGCTATACATGATGCAGGAAACCTGACGCCCGAAGAGGCTGCCGAACGCTGAACGATTTGTCATCGCCAACGGCTCGGATATAATTGCTATGATGCTCGGCAGTTCAATTTTAATTAAGGCAGAAAATAACGACCAGTGACAGAAAATACCGAAGGAAAGATCGTAACGATATTCGGCGGCTCAAAATGCGGCCCCGATTCGGATGAGTACAAGAATGCCAAGGAAATTGGTTATAAGCTGGCAGAGGCGGGTTTCACCATCTGCACGGGCGGCTACCTCGGCGTCATGGAAGCGGCGTCAAGAGGCGCTCGCGACGCCGGCGGACGCGTCTTTGGCATTGTGATGAACCAGTTCAAATCGGAACCGAACCGGTATCTGACCGACAAGGTCGCCACAAACCATTTCTATGAAAGGCTTCAGAACCTGATCACGCGTTCGGTCGGCTTTGTCGCTTTTCGCGGCGGAATGGGGACGGTTACAGAGGTTTCGCTTGTCTGGAACAAACTGCAAACCGGCGTGCTTGACCGCAGGCCGCTGGTGCTTGTCGGCGATTGCTGGCCGCGTGTGGTCGAAGCATGGAAGGAAAATCTTGTCGTATCTGACAGAGACTTGAATTACCTTTATTTCGCAGCGGACGCCGATGAGGCCGCAAAGATCATTATCGAAAGATCGAAAGGAGTTGCCGTATGAACTGTCCTAAATGCACCGTTCAGTTATTGCCCGATGCCCGATTCTGCGGTTCCTGCGGAGCGGTCATTCCGGCTGAACCTGCCGCTCCGGCACAGCCGTCAAATCCGCAGCCCGCGCCGCCTCCGCAACAGGCCCAGTCAGCTCCGCCGCCTTTGGCGGGAAGCTCTTTCCGCCTGGATGATGACGGACGTGGAACCAGCCGCGGCGGTTATAATTGGGAGGTCCGGCACGAAGGCTCATTCGCTCTGGCAGTGATCTCGCTCCAGGCAGAACAGTCCATCTCCGCCGAAGCGGGCGCGATGGTTTCAATGTCCGGCAACATTGACCTTAACTCAGAAATGAAAGGCGGCGTTTTTGGCGCTCTTAAACGCGCCGTCGGCGGCGAATCTGCTTTTGTCTCCACATTCACGGCTCGCGGCGCAGCCGGCGAAGTGACGCTTGCTCCGGGAATGCCGGGTGCGATAGTCGGGATCGAGATGAATAACCAGACATTCAAGGTCCAGTCCAGCTCGTATCTTGCCGGTGACACAAGCCTCGTTGTCGAAACAAAATTTGGCGGAGCCAAGACTTTCTTTGCCGGCGAAGGGCTTTTTGTTCTGGAAATTTCCGGCACCGGGCTGCTGCTCGTGTCGTCTTTCGGAGCGATCTACCGAAAGGTTCTTCGGCCGGGCGAACCCTATGTTGTTGACACCGGCCATCTGGTTGCGTGGGAGCATTACATGCCTTACAACCTGAGAAAGGCGGCCAAGAGCGGATTTTTCCGCAGCATGATGAGCGGCGAGGGATTGGTCGCGGAGTTCACCGGGCCGGGTGAGATACTTATACAGACCCGCAATCTTGCCGCGTTTGCCGGATTGCTGAAACCTTATTTTCCGTCGCAGGGATAAACTTGAAAGGGTCGCGGCACTGACGCTGTATCGCGACCCGACAAAAGGCTTTTTGATCTATCAATGCCAAACTCGTCGCAGGGCAATGTTGTAACCTCGCAAAAGCGATCTCCGGAGATGCGGTTCAAGGCAAGATCCGTTTCGCGAGGGATCGCCATTGGCAAAGCCGTGTGCCTGATGGGCGATGCTCGCCAATATTATCTGCGGCATATCGGTGCTGACGATGTCGAGAAGGAACTGCGGCGCCTTCGAGCGGCGTTCCGTTTATCCGTCAGGCAGTTGAAAAAACTCTCCGCACCTAATTCCTCATTGGCTTCCAATTCGGCCTCAAGTATCTTTGCCGCTCATCTTCTGATCCTCTCGGATACATCGCTTCTTGCTTCCATCGAGCAAAAAATAACTTCCGAACTGATAAATGCCGAATGGGCCGTCAGAAATACATTCGATGAACACATCGCCCGGTACAGGGCGATGTCGGACGAGCATTTTCGCGATAAATATCTTGATCTGGACGACATAGCCGAAAGAGTAATGACGGCCCTGGGCGGCGGCTCGAGGCAGATCGGGCTTGAACCCGGATCGGTCGTCGTCGCAAGGGAATTAAGGCCTTCGACTGTTGTCGAACTGCGAAACAGCGATCCGCTTGCCCTGATAACGGAACACGGCGGCTGGACGTCGCACTCGTTCATACTCGCACGCGAACTGAGCATACCGGCCGTGACAGGCATACGTCGCATACTGCGAAAATTGAACACCGGCGACATGGTCATCGTTGACGGCTTTAACGGCCAGGTCATCGTCAACCCTGAGCAGAAAACGCTTGATGAATTCAACTCGGCAAAAACCGGCAGCACGATCCTTAAACAAGAGCGTCCTGCTGAGATCGGGAACGGGTTCGCCACGACCCTCGACGGAAAACAGGTCGAACTTCTCGCTAATGTGGATGTCCCGAGAGGAGCGCGTTCTTCCTTGCTCAACGGAGCGAATGGCATCGGGCTTTTCCGCTCGGAGTTCCTTTTCAACAGGTTCGGCGGATTTCCGTCGGAAACCCAGCAGTTCGCGGCATACCGTCGGCTGGCAGATCAGGCCGGAAGCGGAGGCGTCCGCATCAGGACGTTCGACATAGATGTCGGGCAAAAAGTTGACCGCTCCGAAGACAGGGAACTGAATCCGGCCCTTGGGCTTCGCGCCATACGTCTGGGGCTTGCCTATCCGCACGACCTTCGCACACAGTTTCGGGCAATTCTACGGGCATCGCACGAGCGAAAGGTGGACATCGTCTTGCCTCTTGTAACGGGAATATCCGATATTGAGGAAAGCAGGGCGATACTTGAAAAAGAACGGACGGATATGCTGGAAGACGGCGTGGACGTTGGCGATCCTTCGATCGGTATAATGATAGAAGTACCGTCGGTCGTGCTTCAGATCGACGATGTGCTTCAAACGGTGGATTTCGCCTGTCTTGGAACGAACGACCTGACACAATACATCCTTGCGGCGGACCGTGATAACGAAACAGTCGCAAATTGGTACAGAACGCTTCATCCGGCGGTGCTGAAGTGCATCAAAATGGTTGCCGACGCTGGCCATAAGCACAATAAGTCCATCGTCGCTTGCGGCGAAATGGCGGGATCACCGTTCTACGTCCCTGTGCTGATAGGCCTGGGCATCGAATCCCTCAGCATGAACACAAATTCGCTTGGAAACGTTTACAGGATAATATCGGGCATCGCATACGATGAGGCCGTTGAACTGGTCAAACACCTGTCCACGCTGCGGACCGCCGAGGCGGTGGAGCAGGCGGTAAAAAAGACCGTTGACGTGAAATGGTCACACCTTTTACCGCCGGATATGGTCGAGAAATGATCTTTTGAACCCTTTTTTCTCAAGAAAATCACTTGTGTGGAGTTTCTCTCAAAAATTTTCATTTTAATTTCATTGTTGAACATCTTTTTTGCTATACTTGATGATGCCTTGCAGTGGAGCAGGCCGGACGGTCGCTGTTCATTTGAACAGAGGAAAGTCCGAACACCACGGGACAGCGGACCGGGTAACGCCCGGGCACATCGGCAAATGCCGTGTGTGACGACAAGTGCAACAGAGAATAGACCAGCCTTTACGGGTGATGGGTGAAACGGTAAGGTAAGAGCTTACCGGCGCGGTCGGTAACGGCCGCGGCCAGGCAAACTCTCCGCGGTGCAAGACCAAATAGGGAAACGAAGAGCGGTGTCTCTCCGCGTTCCGGCCTTCGGGCCGGTCACGTTTCCGGGTAGGTCGCTAGAGCCGCTTGGTAACAATCGGCCAAGATGAATGATCGTCGCCCGCCATTGGCGGGAACAAGATTCGGCTTACAGGCCGGCTCCACTAAAACAGGCTTTTTTTGTTCGTACCCGAAATCCATACAGGAGATCTTGAAACCCTATGGCCAATAGAAAAGGGGTCTTTATCGGAGCGTATGTTCCGAATGAGCTAAAAGAATCGCTGCGCCGCCGAGCCGCGGCCGAACATCGCACGTTGTCGCAAGAGATCACTCGCATATTGGTCGAGGCGGTTCACGGAAAAGGCCTGCCGGCAGGCAGCGTAGACAGGCGTGCGGGCAGCGCTACGCCAAGGCGCCGGGCGACCGATCCGCCGACCCGCCGCAGAGCAGATGATCTGCCCTACATATCGCCGACGGACGATAATAAGGATTAGAAAAACCCTGATACACACAGCAAGTGCGAACGCCGCCCGTGAACTGGCGGCGTTTTAGTTTTATCGTAAAACATCTGCTAAAATCGACCTGAATGAATCGATCCTGGTTTTGGCTCTCTCTCCTTGCGGTCGCCCTCAGTTTTGCGGGCGGCTTTTTCCTTGCCAACGCTCTGAACCGGAGCAACCTTGACCAGTTGAAAAGCGAGAATGAGAGGCTGAGGACGGCCGTGCAGAACGACAACGCAGGAGATTTTGCTGACGCCGAGCGAGAGATACAGGAAAAGATAAAGGAAGCCGAGGCAAATCCGAACGATCACATGCTTCAGCGCGGCCTTGGGCTGGCCCTTTACCGATACGGCTCAATGAAACAGGACATCGGCCTGCTGAATCAGACAGTGACGATCCTTGAGCGGGCATTGGCGATCAAGCCTGATGAACGAGATGTGAGGATAGCTCTGGCAAACACGCATTTCGACCTGGATTATTTCGGCAAGACCGGAAAGGATTACCAAAAGGCGGAAGCCGTCTATCGCTCGATACTTAAAGACACGCCTGAAGATGTGGAAATACGCACCGACCTTGGGCTGACGCTTTTTCTTCGCCAGCCGTCTGAGATCGAAGCGGCGATAAAGGAATTTGAGACGGCTTTGAAAAAAGATCCGAAACATAAAAAAGCACTGCAATTTATGGTCAGGGCCAAATGGCAGGCAGGCCAAACACAGGAAGCAGCAAAATATCTGGATGAATTAAAGGCTATCGATCCCGGCAGCCAGGTCGTTGCGGAGCTTTCGACCCTTTTGACCAGAACACCGTCCGGCAAATGAGAGAAGCTATCTTCATATTGTTGGTCATCGCGGCCCTGCTTGGGCTGACGGTATTTCGTTTTCGCAGGCATCTTTGGGCCGTCTATCAGATCTGGCGAACGCTGCGTTCGGCCCGCGACCTTAACACCGGCGGCAGGCCGGAGCAGATACCAAAAACAAAGGGCGGGGAACCGCTTGTAAAATGCGTCAAATGCGGTTCGTGGGTGCCAAAAAGCCGTTCTGTCGATCTTGGCTCCGCTGTTTACTGCTCGGCCGAATGCATCGAAAAAAGCGCAACGCCCGCGTGATAATTGACCGTAAACCCAATTTAAGAATTAGGAATCTGATGTGAATCTTCTATTTTTATCTTTGCGGTTTCTTTGCGGGCATAGCGTCTTTGCGTGAGAAACCAATTTCACGCCAAGAAAAAGCCAGAAGGAGACCTGCTATCGTTTGATCCGAGTTAAAAATATCCCAAATACCACGTGACAAGGCGGTCGCCAAAAAAGAACGCCGCCACGGAACCGATGCCCAAAAATATGCCGAACGGTATCTGGGTCTGCATATCCTTGTCTTTTTTGATGGCGATCAACGCCATGCCGATGATGGCCCCCGCAAAAGCTCCGATAAAAATAGCCAGCACCGCCGAACGCCAGCCGAGCAAAGCTCCGAAACCGATCATCATTTTTACGTCGCCGAGTCCCATAGCTTCAACACCGCGAAGGCGTTTCCACAATTCTCCGACAAGCCACAATGAACCGCCGCCCGCTGCGGCTCCGAGCAATGCTCCTGTCAATGAGACCAGCCATGCCGGATAGCCGGTCATCAAATTCATCGGCCACAATGCCGTGTCTGCAAAATACGCCCCGGCGAAAAACATCGGGAACAATATCCTCACGGCAAACGCGAACACCGCAAAAGGATATGTGATGACGTTTGGCAGTATCATGTGCTCCGCGTCAATGAACATCAGTGTGACCGTAACGGAGACAAATACGAACCCGACGGGCAGCAGCGGTGAAAGTCCCGTCTGCCAAAACACAAGGACCCACAGCAGGCCCGTCAAAAACTCAACCGCAGGATAGCGTATCGATATGGGAGCCGAACAACCCCGGCATTTTCCGCCGAGGACAAGCCAACTCAGAATAGGAATATTGTCATAAGGCTTTATCGGCTTACCGCATTTGGGACACGCCGAATTCGGAAATACTATCGACTGTTCACGCGGCACGCGGTGTATCACAACGTTCAAGAAGCTGCCCACCGCCGAACCAAAAATGAATGAAAGAATATATCCGACAGCGTCAGG
This sequence comes from uncultured Chloracidobacterium sp., assembly GCA_964583955.1. Lineage (GTDB taxonomy): Bacteria > Acidobacteriota > Blastocatellia > Pyrinomonadales > Pyrinomonadaceae > OLB17. The sequence goes on from CAZOXY010000026.1 coordinate 32,217, forward strand.
CAATCCTGTGACGGACTCAAAACTTGAGGCAACAAAAAAGATCATAAGGCGGAGTTATGCGGAAACGGCCCGAATTAAACTGAAAAAGGAGGATGCTTGCGACATCCTCCAAAATGGTAAACCGTTTAGCTTCAAATTGAAAGCCGGAATTGTCCGTAAAAGGCCTAAACGGCCTCGGACTGCGACGTAAAGTTGAATGATCTCAGCTTCAAAGCGGGAAGAAGCGAAGCACCGCTGCCGCCGCCCGAACCGCCGACGCGTTCGGAGGAGCCGATCATCTCAACATTTCCCTGGGCCAGCATTTGTGTGACGGACTGATTGAAACGGAAGTTCTTTACCGGATAGGCGATCTTGCCGTCCTCGATCATCCAAACGCCGTCGCGTGTCAGTCCCGTTGAACTGGCCGTTCGCGGATCGGTCGAGCGGATATACCAAAAACGCGTCACAAGAATTCCTTTTTTGGTCGAGCTGATCATGTCCTCAATACTGGACCTTTCTCCGCTTGTTTCCAATATGGTATTGACCGGCCCCGGCGTCGGGTCTTTTTCCTTTTGCTTTGCCCAGAACCGATTGTAAACCAGGTTTTCCAGCACACCGTTTCGCACCATATAAAGCTTTTCGGCAGGTATTCCGCCCTGTGCCGATTGCGAACCGGGAAGTTCAGGATGCCACGGATCGCTGTAGATCATTATCCGTTCATCAAAGATCTTCTCACCCAAACGCGTCTTTCCACCCGGAGCGGAATAAACGCTGCGGCCTTCCTCGGCGTTTCGTGCGTTGAAGGTAAATCCGAGGTTGCCGACAATGTCCGCGACGGCCTGCGGTTCAAGAATGACCGTGTATGCGCCGGGATCAATGGTGCGGGCATCGCGTCCCTGCATTGCCTTTTTTATAGACTCGGCAGCAATGCGTTTTGTGTCCAGCTTTGCTATGTCAAAATGGTTCCTCAGAAAATAGCCCGAACTTGTTCCGTCCGGCGTTCTTGAAGTAACCGAAAGGCTTACATTGGTCGAACGCTCATAGTCGAAATTGCCGTTCCTGGTTGCCGAGGCTCCGGCCTGAGAGCGTGCCGCGTGAAAACCGGCCCCGATCACCTTGTTCTTTTCAAATTCCGAGATGATGTCGCCGACGCTTTTGGCACGGTCGGTCAATGAAAGATTCGCTGTTGCCTCAACATAACCGCCCGTTGGTTTATATGCCTGTTTCCCAAGGGTCGGCATATATTCGCGGTCAGGCGGTGCATTTCGCGCGATATTCTGGGCCTCTTCGACCATCGATTTGAGGCTTTCGTCATCGACATCGTTTCTGCTGGCGGAACCGCGTTTTCCGTCTATCCACACCGTAACGTTCGCGCTCCGGCCAACCCGCGAACCGCTGGTCAGAAAGTTATTGTTCGCAAAACGAAGATGGGACAATTTATCGCTGCCGACACTTGCCGAAGCATCGTCTGCTTTTACGTATGAAAGGATCTTTTCGGTCAACTTTTTTGCTTCTGATTCGGTAAATAACATTAGTCGTGATCCTCCATGTCTCCGGAATTGGGCGATGATGCGGTGTTCAGAACATTGATCTGTCGAAATCTCGCTGTCGGACATCCGTGCGAAACGGCATTGGATTGTCCGGGTTCTCCCTTGCCGTCATTGAACGATCCGGGAATATCGTAAGTGGAACGTCCGCCAAGCCCGTCACAGGCTCCCCAAAAATCTGTTGTTCTGGATTGATATGCCACGTCGCGCAGCATCCCGACCTTCTTACCGTTCTTGATCTCCCAGAAGGTCTGGCCGCCAAACTGAAAATTATATCTCTGCTGATCGATGGAATAGCTTCCGCGGCCGTATATCATGATGCCGTTCTCGACATCGGCAATAAGGTCGTCCTCGGTCACGTTCTCTTTTGCCGGTTCCAGAGATACATTGGGCATTCGCGGAAATGGAACGCTCCCCCAACTGTCGGCGTGCAGGCATCCGTATGACTTGTCATGTCCGACGATCTTTGCCGTGTCTCTGGTCGTCTGCCAATCGACAAAAACGCCGTCCTTTACAAGATGCCATTCCTGGCCGGGAACTCCTTCGTCATCATACGCGACCGTCGCAAGGCCGAATTTTTGTGTCCTGTCAGCGATAAAATTGACGATCTTCGAGCCGAACTGGAGTTTGCCTGTTTTATCCGGCGTCAGGAAACTTGTTCCTGCATAATTTGCCTCCCAGAGCAAAGCGCGGTCAAGCTCGGTCGAATGGCCGACCGATTCGTGAATGGTAAGGAAAAGATGCGACGGGTGAAGGACCAGATCGTATTTTCCGGGGTTGACCGAAGGGGCCTTCAGCTTCATTACCGCGTGTTCCGCAGCCTCTTTTGCTTCGGCCGGCCAGTCGTATTTGGTCATATACTCATACCCGATGGACTGTGCCTCGCGCAGGGAATTGACGGCCTGAAAATCTCCGCTGGCACGGTTAACGGCGGTAGCCGAAAAACTGGGATTACCGCGAATAAGATATTGTTCGACCTTCACGCCGTCCGATGTGGCAAGGTATTTTTGCTCATTTACCCAAGCCATTGATGAATTGACAAAATTGATACCCTGAACGGCAAGGGCCGCTTCATTGATCTTAAGAAGCAGAGCGGCTTTTTCTTCCGCCGGCACATCAAAGGGGTCTTTTTCTATCGGCGTTCGCCAGTTTGCCTCTACTTTCGGCGTCGGAACAAGCTCGATCCTTTTGCGCTGGAATTTGGCATTGGCTTTGGCGATGTCTATCGCCTCGCGTGTTACACGCTGTGCCTCGTCCGACGTCACTATCGGACTGGCGGCAAATCCCCATGTTCCGTTGACCAGCACGCGTACGCCAAAACCGAAGTTCTGGCCTGCGGACATATTCTGGATCTGCCTTTCGCGGGTTGAGACCGCCTGGAGCCGGTAACGATTTATGCGTATATCCGCATACGAGGCCCCTAGCCGTTTAGCAGTTGCCAGCACCGCGTCGGCAATGCTGTTTTTATTTACATCGAAATAGTATTCGGTGGCCGCATGAGCATCGTAAACCCAACTGGGCAAAACGGCTGCGGTTCCAAACGCAATACCGGCGGTTTTGATAAAATCACGACGGGAAAATGACATTGTACCCTCCTTACTTTTTTGATCGGATGACTGATTATATTGCCGTTTGAAGAAACAAGTCAAAACACACTTTTCCACACGCCGTCACGCCCCGGCAAAATGCTTTGGCAGAAGATCCTGCGTCGCGGTATCAATAACGATCGGGAAAAAGATCAGGGAAGTTTGAACAGGTGGTACTTATCAGAAATTGGAGGCGGCGATCGGAATCGAACCGATGAATAAAGCTTTTGCAGAGCTCTGCCTTACCACTTGGCTACGCCGCCAAAAACTGATGTAGGCAGTTAGCGATGGGCGGTTGACAGCTATAAACCAAACTGCCCACTGCCAACGGCAAACTGCCTACTAAAAACTGGAGCGGGAGACGAGGGTCGAACTCGCGACTTCAACCTTGGCAAGGTTGCGCTCTACCACTGAGCTACTCCCGCATCGCAAATTAAGATTTTAACTTGCGCTTGAATTTTGTCAAGTGCCGGAAATACATACTTTCACTCTCAGGTTCTCGCCCTGTATCAACGGATTTCCCTAAGGTCAAGGAAAGGCAGATAGAGAATTGGTAGTGCATTTCCTCTTTAAGGCATCACATCAACATAACCGGCCTAATTAGTTGACAGTCAAATCTTTAATAAAGCTCCAGTCTCCGCTTGGACTTATCTTTATATTGCCGATACGCTTATTGGCAACGACCATATTTGCCGGGTACCAAAGCGGCAAAAGCGGAGCGTCCGCGCTGATCAGCTCCCAAGCCCTGTTATACGACGCTTTGGCTTTTTCCAGGTCGATCTCGTTGGTCGCATCGTTCAAGAGCTTATCCACCTCGGCATTGCTGTATCGGCTGCGATTACAGCAACTGACACCTTCACCCGGAATGCGCCCCGTTGTAAACAGGTCCTTAAGAAATATCGGATCCTGATTTCCGCCTATCCAAACACCTGTGTTCAACTGAAATCCGCCCTGAGCAAGCTGCTGGCGCAAAGCCTCAGGATCCATGGTTTCTATTTGAATATTTAGCCCTGCAGCTAAAAGCGAGCTATGAATAGCCTGCGCATAACTCCCAAATGCCGCATTTCCAGCGGCATATTTGAATTTTATCGCTTCGTTGTTATAACCCGCTTCTTTAAGTAAAGCTTTAGCTTTTTCAGGATCATAATTATAAACAGTACCCGGAACATATGCCCACGAACTTTCCGGCAATATGGAATTTGCGATCTTTGCCTGTCCGAGCAGCAATTCGCGAATGATCTTCTCTCGGTCGATCGCATACCCGATGGCTTGTCTGATCTTTACATTATTCAGCGGCGCAGACTGTGTGTTTAGGCCGATGTATTGGATGTTGGAACCATCAAACTGTTCAACACTAAGGTTTGGCGTTTCGCTCAACGCCTTCAGTGCATCGGGCGGAAGATTGGACGGCACAGGAGCAACATCCACCGCTCCGTTCTGAAGTTCTGCCTGCAAAGCGCTTGCGTCGGGAATCGTCTTTACTCTCAGTTTTTGAAATTTTGGGGTACCTTCCCAATACTCTGAAAATGCTTCCAACTCGACCATATTTTGAGAAGAGTCAAAACTGACGAACTTGAACGGGCCGGAACCAACGGGAGAATCCTTTTGAGTTTCAGCCGTGCCTTCGGGTACAACAGGGATCGCAACCAAATTGGACAAAAGCTGATTTTTTAACGCCGGGCGGGAAACTTTAAAGACGACAGTCATTTCATCAGGTGTCTCAAGCGCCGTTATGTGCGCAACTCGTTTCCCGTTCTCAGTATCAAAGAAAGCTCCTGATTTGTAGCCTTTGCTGTTAAAAAGCTTCTCGAATGTATATTTTACATCGGCCGATGTGAATGTTTTGCCGTTGTGAAACTTAACATTCTCACGCAGTTTCAAAGTGATGGTTTGTCCGTCTTCGGATGTTTCGACGCTCGATGCAAGTTCGCCCACATACTCGAACCTCTCATTCTTTTTGATCAGAGAATTGAACATCAGGTTACGAACTCTTTCTGCCGCTGAGTCTGATGCCACCGAAGTTAAAGTATCAAGTGAAGAAAACCTGTCCGGTAATGCTACGGTGACGAACTCTGAGTTCGATCTGCGGCAGGCAGGCATTATCGCCAATGCGGCAAGCACCAAAATGATAATTGATCTATTCAAAAATGAACCTCCGAAAACTATTTAATTTAGGCGAGACTTTAATGCTCTGACCTGAGCGGACATTTCATCTATCACTACTTGGTCAAATTCCGGAACCGGCGACAGATCAGACCTGAGAGTTTCGATCCTTGAGACTGCCGCGTCAACGGTTTCCTGTTCGATCTGGCCGCTTCGAACCGCATCCACCACCGCGGAAAATCCGGTCATGATCGCATCCCGGCTTGCACATATCGCAAGCATGTCCTCACCCGCCCGAACTGCCATGCGGCAGGCCTCGGCTATGCCAAAACCTTTGAGTATGGCCCCCATTTCAAGGTCGTCGGTGATGGCAATGCCGTTAAATCCCAACTCTTCCCGCAAAAGGCCATGAACCACCGCGCGACTCAGGGAAGAAGGTAAAAGTCTGCCATTTTGGGCTGTTTCCTGCAAGCGTAGCCCCGGAAATGCCGCATGAGCGATCATCACCATTCTAACATCTCCGGCGGCGAACAGTTCGCGATATGGACGCAGTTCGACATTATATAATGACTCTTCGGTTATGTTCACCTGCGGCAGATCTTCGTGCGAATCGACCTGCGCTCCGCCGAGGCCCGGAAAATGCTTAAGGCATCCGATGCAGCCGCCCGCCTGCAATGTTCTAAGAAAAGCACCGGCAAACTCCGTCACGTCCTCAACACTTGTGCCAAAGGTTCGCGACCGAAGTCCGTTGGAAAACACCTGTCTTTCCTCTGTGGCAACATCAACGACAGGCGCAAAATTCATATTGAAGCCCAGTGTCCGCACTGTTTTGACAATTATGCTCGCAAGCTGAACAGCGTCCTCAACGGAATGGATCGAACCGGCGGCAGGCATCGGTTCGACGATCCGCCTTAGCCTGTCAACCGTGCCGCCTTCCTGATCCAGACTGAGAAAAGGTTCGTAACCAAGCAGGGAACTGATCGAATCAAGGAGTTCTCTGGTCTGGCGAGTTTCTTTTATGTTCCTTGCAAAAAGACAGACGCCTCCAGGACGCACGGTTTCAAGCAGCCGTACCGTATCGGCATCAAGTGCCGGGCCGGGAATGCCGATAAAAAACATGCGGCCAACCTTTTGCTCGGTCGAGAAATTTTCTAAAAAAGGATCGGTCATTTATATTTACTGATCTCGGTGGACTTAAAGTTATGGTTTAGCGTTCGGGTGCCGACATTTAATGTGTTTCCTTAAACAATTTCAGATGACCCTCTGCTTCAGATCCTGCAAAAACGCATGAGCCTTTTCAGGCGACATACCATCGACCTCAGCGTTTCTGATATCGTCCAGCAATCCGTCATTTGCCATCGTGAAAAGCGAAGTCTGGGTAGCCGCCGCCCGGCCAGCGGCGGCCTTTAGCCCGGCAGTATTTCCTTCTGAAAACACAGCCAGTTCATATCGCTCCAACCGGCCCAAAACTTCCTTTGCCCTTTCTACCACTTCATGCGGAAGCCCTGCCAGCCGCGCTACAGCTATCCCGTATGATTTTGAAGCCTTTCCTTTTTTAAGCTTGTGCAGAAACACAACATCGCCGTCCTTTTCGGTGGCGGTCATCTGATAGTTTTTTGATCCGGGAAGCTGCTCGGCAAGCTCGGTCATTTCGTGATAATGCGTCGCGAAAACAGTCTTGGCCGCGTGATTTGGCGAATTGTGAAGATATTCAGCAACCGCCCACGCAATGGAAAGGCCGTCAAAGGTTGATGTGCCGCGCCCGATCTCATCCAAAAGCACGAGACTTCGGGCTGTTGCCGCGTTCAGAATGGCTGCGGTTTCCGTCATTTCAACCATAAAGGTCGATCTTCCCGATGCCAGATCGTCCGAAGCTCCGACACGCGTGAATATGCGGTCAACTATCGGCAAACGTGCCGAATCGGCCGGAACAAAAGACCCGACCTGCGCAAGTATCTGAATAAGCGCTATCTGCCGCAGCACCGTCGATTTTCCGCCCATGTTCGCACCGGTAACGATCAGCAGACGGTCGGTCGAATTGTTCAGATAAACATCGTTCGGAACGAACGCTGCACCGAGGAATGATTCAACGACGGGATGCCGGGCATTCTTTATCTCTATCTCATCGCCTTCGTGCAGTACCGGCCGGACATAATTGCGAACCGCCGCCGTTTCCGCAAGCGCGGCCAATGCGTCCAGTGTCGCCAAGGTTCTGGCCGAAGCCTGCAAAGGTTTTGTTTCGGCCCGCACCTTTTCTCTGACCTCAGCAAAAAGGGCTGTTTCTATCTGGATTATGCGTTCTTCCGCGCCGAGCACTTTTTGCTCCCATTCCTCCAGTTGCGGTGTGGTATAGCGTTCCGCGTTTGCAAGCGTCTGTCTTCGCTCGTAATCATCAGGAACGCGCGATATCTGAGCTTTTGAAACCTCGATATAATAGCCGAACACATTGTTGAAGCGGATCTTTAACGTCGGAATACCCGTGCGTTCGCGTTCCTTTTCCTCAAAACCTGCGATGGAGCGTTTTACCGATCCGGCCAATACACGGAGTTCATCCAATTCTTCACTGAATCCCTCACGAATAACACCGCCGTCGGAAATATTTACGGGCGGATCATCCGCTATCGCCTTGGAGATAAGATCGCGTATTTCAGGAAGTTCATATATGTTCTCAGAAAGAACCTGCAGCAAAAGCGACCGGGCATCCTTAAGAACCTCATTTATGACCGGCGTTTGCTCAAGCGAGCGGTGAAGGGCAAGCAATTCCCTTGGGGTAATCGATGAAATATTGAGTTTTCCGACCAGCCGTTCGATGTCCAGAATGCTTTTCAGCAAAAACCGGATCTTGTCACGAAATATTGTGTCCGACAATTCATCAACAGCCGAAAGTCGGGTCTCTATCTCACTGCGTTTTATCGAGGGCCTCAGCATCCACGACCGCAGCAAACGCGATCCCATTCCGGTTACGGCCTGGTCAACGACACCAAGCAGCGTTCCGCTCCGATTGTTGCCGCGAGACTCCGTAACCTCCAGATTGGATAATGTGACCGAATCAAGCAGCAAAAAATCGTTTGATTCAAAGAAATTTACCGAGAGAACATGGTCGGCATCGGCTTTTTGTGTGTGACGAACATAGCTGAGGCATGCTCCGGCCGCAGTAGCGGCCGCATCTTTTTGGTCAAATCCCGCACCACTTAGGCTTGCCAACTTAAAGTGATTCTTTAAGATGTTTTCGGCAACTTTCAGGTCAAATGCATCTGCATCATAAGATGTAAAGAGCAAGGCTCCGTCACCAACCGTCGTCCGTTCATTTAAAAGGCCTGAATCGTCCGTGTATCCAAAGACCAGTTGCCGTTTGACGCTCTCAGCCTCTCTTTCGGATACGATCACCTCTTTTGGTGAAAACGACCGCAAAAGGTCCCGAACCTGCATCCACGCCTCCGGGCCTTGAAATTCCGTTGCGGAAAACTCTCCGGTTGAAAGATCGAGGAATGCCGCCCCGACCGCATTTCCAACGGAGGCGACCGCACCGAGAAACATCGGCTCTCTGGATTCCGTCACTTGCGAATCTATCGCCGTTCCCGGCGTCACGATCCTGACGACCTCGCGTTTTACGAGCTTCGTTCCCTTGGTTGCGGGTTCTGCCTGTTCACAGATGGCGACGCGATAGCCCTTTTTTATCAGCCTGGAAATATATCCCGCCGCCGCATGATGCGGTACACCGCACATCGGCACCGGATTTTTCGAATCTTTATGCCTGGCCGTAAGAGTTATCTCCAGTTCCCGCGAACCGATGATGGCGTCCTCATTGAACATCTCATAGAAATCGCCAAGCCGGAAGAACAGCAGTGTTCCGGGATATTTCGACTTTATGTCGAGATACTGCCTTAACATCGGTGTCATGTTTTCCATATCAGCAAAAAAGCCCGCGAGGCAAAAGTTTAACTAAAACCTTTCGTTAATCAAAATTGAGGTTTCCAAAGGCACTTCGGTTTTGTTAAACTTGACTTTTTTGAGGAACCGGCATTTGGAGGCCATCCGTTTAGGCCCGATCGGACTCTAAACCATATATTTATTTATGCTTCCGGCATATAATTTGAATTGGGAGATCTCCAAATAATGAAAATGAGGTATTCACTTATTTTGTGTCTCGGCGTTGTGCTGATGTTTGGCACTACGGCTGTTGCACAAACAAAAATCCGGGATGATCGATACAGGATCGGCTATCAGGACACTATCGATATCCAGGTCTTTAGGCAGCCGGGCCTTTCCCAAAGGGTCAACGTCAATTCGGACGGCACGATCAGCCTTTACAGGCTCAAGGAACCGGTCGTTGCCGTGTGCAAGACCGAGCGTGAACTTGCTGACGACATCGCCGCTGCCTACTCAAAGGAATATCTCCGCAACCCTGAGGTCAACGTCGTCGCTGTGGAGCAGCGGTCGCAATCGTTTGCCATTATCGGAGCAGTTAAAAAGCCGGGTAATTACTATGTAAACCGTCAGATACACTTACTGGAACTTCTTGCACTTGCCGAAGGCCAGTCCGAAGATGCCGGTTCACGGATACTCGTCGCCAGGACCGGAAGCACATCTCATTGCAGCATGAACGAAGCGGTGAACCCGGACGGCAGTTTGGGAGATTCCATTTCGCTGCTTGACTATACATTAAAGGACGTCATCGAACTTAAGAAAACGCTGATACTAAAACCCGGCGATATAGTGTCAGTCGCCTCGGCGGACGTTGTATTTGTCTATGGCAACGTGAACAAGCAGGGACAGGTCACGATGCGAGAACCGCTTACGCTGACTCAGGCAATTGCTTCCGCCGAGGGCTTGAAACCGGCAACCAGAAAGGACAACATTCGAGTTTTGCGGCAAAAACCGGGAAGCATTGAAAGAGAGGAATTCGTTTTTGACCTGAGAGAGATAGACCAAAGAAAGGTCGCCGACCCGATATTGGAGCCAAACGATGTTGTCGCGGTAGGCGAGGACCGCACAAAGAGTATATTGAACAGTATCGGAAAATCGTTGACGAACGGCATTCCGTCGATCTTTTATCGCATACCATAGACACTTTTAATGAAAGAGACCAGAGATATTATTCAGAAACACCCTGAACCGGTAACTGAGATCGAACGCGGTTTCGATCCGCAGATCATTGGCCCTTCGGGCCGTTATCCTGCATATCGTGATGCTTACGGCCAGGAAGGATTTCAGCTTTTGGACTATTGGCGAGCGGTCAGAAAGCGGCTGTGGCTGGTGGTCGGCATCGCGGTGCTTGCAACGACGCTCTCAGCCATCTATATGGCCCAAAAACCCAATATTTACCGGGCCACGTCAAAGATCCAGGTCGATCTTGAACAGACCAATCCCGATCTGGTGACGAACGATCGTCAGCGTCCGCTTACAAATCTCGATCCCTCATATTTCAACACACAGCTTCAGCTCCTAAACAGCGACACGCTTCTCCGGCGGGTCATAAAGGATCACAGCCTGGACACCAACAGAGAATTCCAGGCGGAATTGTCAGGCTCTTCACCCTCCGCGCTTCGTTCCATACTGCGCTCTATCGGACTTTCCGGCAGTGAGCCTTCGTCTGGCTCGGTAAGCGAAAATGGCAATTCGCTTAATTCGAGTTTGGTTTCGGCGGAAGAGATAGAAGAGGCAATACGGCTGGCTCCGTATGTCGATATGATCAAACGCAGCATGGAGGTTGAACCGGTCAGGGAACCGAGAACCACGTTGAAGGACACCCGTTTGATCGATGTTTCCTACCGTCATACCGATCCGGAACTGGCAGCATTTATCGTCAACAGTGTTGGTGAAACCTTTGCCATGACGAACCAGGAACAGCGGACCGGCACATCGCGAAAGACAAGTGATTTTTTGCAGGAGCGTATTTCCGATCTTCAGGCTGAGGTCAGGTCCGACGAAATAAAACTGGTGGAGCTGGAAAAAGACGAGGGAATATTAAAAACCCCTGGCGACCAGACCATCGTGCTGGAAAGGCTGGCGGGATTGAACAAGGACCTTCTGGTTGCTGAGAACGAAAGAAAAACGGCTGAGGCCGAATACAATTCGGTCAAAGGCTCGCCCGAAAGAACAAAATCGCTTGCCGAGGCCGAGAGCGCCAGATTCATCACTGAAAGGGAAAATTTTCTTATCGCTTTCCGAAGCGACACTCAAAAAAAGGTCGCAGATCTTCAGGCAGCCCGTTCTCGCCTCCTTGTGGAATTTCAGGAATCGGCGCCTGAGATCAAAGAGATCGATGACCAGGTCGCAAGCCTTGAACGTTCTTTAACAGACGCGACCGAAAAAGCCAATAAGGAGATACAGACCTTTCGCGAAAGAACCGCCAGCACATTGCTTAAGGTTCTCGAAACAAAATATCTTCGCTCAAAGGAAAAAGAGGACAAGATCAGAGCGGCCTTTAACGTTCAGTTCGAAGAAGCTCAGGGGCAAAATGCCGGAGCGGTCATGCTGAAGCTGCTCCAGCAGAATATCGAAACGAACAAAGGGTTCCTTGATAATCTCAGGCGTCAGCAAAGCTCAAATGACGTTGCCTCGCAGGGTTCGGATAACAACATCCGCGTTGCCGAATATGCGATACCGCCCAAACAGGCAGTTTCTCCGCGTCGCGTCACTACCGTGATCGGCACCCTGTTGCTTTCGACACTATTCGGCATCGGGCTGGCTCTTTTCCTTGAATATCTTGATGACACCATCAGAACGGCTGAAGAGATAGAAAGCCTTCTCCAGCTTCCTGCCCTTGCCGCCATTCCGTCGCTTGACTCCATGCCCAAACGGCGGCTTTTGCTCGTTGGCGGATCGGACAAGCCGGATGAAGGAGACGCTGAGGTATCAGAACTGCTGATACACGCCGACCCGCGCTCGTCGCTGGCGGAAGCATATAGGCAGCTTCGGACATCGATACTTCTTTCAACCGCCGGCCACGCTCCCAAATCGCTTTTGATAACATCGGGACTTCCGGCCGAGGGCAAAACGACCACCGCGACCAATACGGCCATAAGCCTGGCCCAGACAGGCGCCCGAGTGCTTTTGATAGACGCCGATATGCGACGGCCCAGAATGCACTCCGTCTTTGGCATCAGCAACAACACGGGCCTCAGCACGCTGCTTTCAACCACGCTGGTCGAAAGCGAGGTGCTGACCACAATAAAAATGGATGAGAGGACAAAACTGAACGTCCTCACATCCGGCCCGATCCCGCCGAACCCGGCGGAACTGATAGGTTCGGAACAGATGGCAAATCTGCTAAAGATAGTACAGCGTCATTACACCCACGTTGTCGTGGATTCGCCTCCGATCAATTCATTCACCGATGGCGTGCTTGTGGCCTCGATGGTCGATGGCGTCATACTGGTGGTTCATTCCGGCAGAAGTTCGCGGCAGGTCGTCCGCCGGGCAAAACAGATATTGCAGGATGTCGGAGCCAGGATATTTGGTGTCGTCCTGAATAATATCGATATTCATTCACACGATAATTACTACTACTATCAAAGTTATTACGACCGTAACTCCTATTTTTCCGAGGATGACTCGGAAAATGTTGGAAAATGATCTGTATATTTTATGAGTGACAAGGTAAGGGTTCTGGTCACAGGAGCCGGAGGTTTTATCGGCAGCCACCTGGTGACCGATCTAAAAAAAAGCGGCTATTGGGTCAGAGGAGTTGACATTAAGTTTCCTGAATTCCAAAGCAGCGATGCCGACGAATTTCTTTTGCTTGATCTTCGCTTTTGGGAAAATTGCCTAACGGCAACCGAAGGCATTGATGAGGTGTACGCACTGGCGGCAGACATGGGCGGAATGGGGTTTATCTCGGCCCATCATGCTCAGATACTGTATAACAATTCCCTGATAAATCTGCATACGCTTGAGGCATCAAGGACTAACGGCGTCAAACGCTATCTCTATACGAGCAGTGCGTGTATCTATCCTGAATACTTACAGGAAGACACCAACGTCACGCCGTTAAAAGAGGGAGATGCATATCCGGCAATGCCGCAAGACGCATACGGCTGGGAAAAACTTATATCAGAGCGCCTTTGCATGCACTATGCCGAGGATTACGGCTTTGAAACTCGTACCGTGCGTTTCCACAACATTTTTGGTGAAAATGGAACATGGCGGGGCGGCCGCGAAAAGGCTCCGGCCGCGTTGTGCCGCAAGGTGGCAGCGGCAAAGCTTTCCGGCAAAAATGAGATAGACATTTGGGGCGACGGAGAGCAGACGCGTTCGTTTTGCTACATCAGCGATTGCATTGAGGGCATATATCGACTGATGCGGTCAGATCATCGAGAACCGATAAATCTGGGGCAGGACAGGATGGTGTCGATAAACGAGCTTGCCGATATCATCGCAGACATTGCCGGCATCGAGATCGTAAAAAAACATATTGACGGCCCGCAGGGCGTTCGCGGAAGAAATTCCGATAACAGCAAATTGCGTGAAGTGCTGGGTTGGGAGCCGTCCGTCTCGCTGGAAGAAGGCCTGGCACTCACATATCGTTGGATAGAGGAACAGGTCAAGGGAGCCGGAGAGTTTGAGGCCGCCGCCTCGGCGTCCGCTAATAAAACTGCTGAACGTGTCTGAACCGATAAAGATCGCCCTCGTCATACCCGTTTTTAATCGAAGGGACACCACGCTGCAAGCCCTTCGGAGCCTTTCGCGCATAGACGTTACCGGTCTGGATATTCGTATCCATATTGTAGATGACGGCTCAACGGACGGAACCTCCGAAGCAGTGGCAAGGGAGTTTCCCGACGTTGTCGTGATTGCCGGAACAGGCGATCTGCATTACGCCGGCGGAACCAACGTCGGTATCGAGGCTGCGGCATCATGGGACCCGGATCACTATTTACTGATGAATGACGATTCGGTTTTTCATGAGCAATTCTTGCAGCGTTTGGTAAGGACCGCAAAAGAAAACCCGCGTTCCGTTGTCGGAGCTCTTTTGCTCTTATGGGATGAGCCACATAAGGTGTTTCAGGTGGCTCCGGAATGGAAAACATTTCGCGGCGGATGGCAGATACCCGATGACCTGACCGCGTTCAACGTGCCAAAAGAGGCTTTTGAGGTCGAAGGGATGGTCGGCAACTGTGTTCTCGTTCCGGCGGCGGCAATAAAGGAATGCGGCGTCATGGATTCCGAGCATTTCCCGTACGGCTGGGGCGATGCTCAATATTTCCGAAAACTCAGCAATGCCGGCTGGAAACTGATGGTGGAACCGCGTGCCTATGTCTGGTGCGAACCGAACACATACCCGCCGCCGCTCCATTCACAGGGTTTTCGGCAGGTAATGCGGATACTTTTTGCCGACAAAAGGCACCCGAACAACCTGCAGAGGCAATTCGCCGCACGATGGCACTCCGCTCCGAATAAATTCAAGGCGGCGGTATCTTTCGGGGCATTTCTTTTTCAGTTGACGGGCAAAGCAGTGAAATTGAGACTTTTCGGCCGAACCGGTCAAAGCTGAGACACATCTCGCAGCCTTTATTCATATCTATGCCTCGTCGAAGAGTTTTATACGTATGGAACTACATTAACTGGGGAGGCGCTCAGATATACTTTCTGTCCATCATCAAGCTCATCCGTAAAGACTGGGATGTAATGATGGTGCTTCCTAAGGGAACATCAGAGGAGTTTCTCGGTTTTCTCGATGAATTGGGAGTGGAGCGAGTGTTTTTTGAGTACGCCCTCGATAAGGAAACGCCTGAAAATTTATACGGAAAGCTTCTGCGTCAGGGGCGACGGATCCGCTCGGAAATAAGCATGTTCAAAAAGCTGCGTGAGCTGGGTATTCGCGGCAGTGTCGTGCATATTGAGGCGGCTCCGTGGCAATCCTGGCTGCTTCTGACGGCTCTCGTGGCCGCCGGAGCAAATGTTTTTGTGACACTGCATAATTTCCTCACCGACGCGGCATGGCCGAGGCGGTTGTTGTGGAAAGCCCGGATGAGGTTCTTGGCCATGCTGCCTCGTTTTAATGTGTTCACCTCCAATCAGGACGGGAAAAAACGTTTTGCGGAATACTTTGGCACAGAGTTCTCAAAAACCATTGATGTAACATATACCGCGGTCGATCCGGCTCAGATCGCGGATGCCGCCGCAACCGCCGACAGATCTGCTTACAGAAAAGCTCTCGACGTCCCCGAAGATGCTTTCGTCATACTTACCGTAGGCCAATTCATTGACCGAAAAGGAAGATGGACCTTGCTTGACGCCGGAAAAAAAGTATTGGAAGAGATACCTGACGCGTTGTTTTTATGGCTTATGCCCGGTCTTCCAGACGCTAGTTCGATGGCACAGATAGAAGAATATGAATTGGGCGGTTCATTCCGGCCCATACTTTCGGCGGATGTCGGAACGAACCGGATCGAGATACTGCGTTTTTTCAGTGTCGCGGATATTTTTGCTCTCCCAAGCTATATCGAGGGGTTGCCGATTGCATTGCTTGAGGCAATGGCTCTGGGAATACCGTCGGTTTCCACCAACGTCTTCGCAATACCTGAGGCAATAAAAAATGAGCAGACAGGTTTGCTGGTCGAACCCGGAAATCCCGCTCAGCTTTCAAATGCCGTCGTCCGCCTTGCTCGCGATCCCGAACTGAGAAAACATATTGCAACGAACGGACGCGAACACGTTTTGAGGAGTTTTGACGAGAATCAGGCCGCACGGACGGCTTTGCAGGCCTACGAAAAAGCGGTTGGATCAACAACGTGAGCAATTTGCCTTCACAAAGCTCGGCCAGCATAGCGCGCAATACTATCTATGGCGCGCTGACGTGGCTTTTGCCCCTGGCCCTCAGCCTGGCGGTCACACCTTTGCTTTACCGGTCACTCGGAACGGAAACCTACGGTATCTACGTGCTTGTGATCGGGCTTATCTCCTATTCGTTCAACTTTGGCATAGGACGCGCGGTAGTAAGATACATTTCCGCTTATCGCTCGACCAATGAAGGAGCGATGATCCGCGGGATATTTTCCGCGACATTGATAATTGCCGTGGCCATCGGATCGTTTGGGATGATCTCCATTCTTTTACTGGCCGATGTGCTTGTATCGGACGTCCTACAGATCAACGTCCGCCTGGCCCCGGACGCTGCCTCGGCAATACGGATCGCGGCTGTAATAATATTTTTTTCCACGATCAATCAGGTCTTTTGGTCGGTTTTACAGGGTGCTCACCGTTTTGACATATACTCAAAACTCTTTAATGCGAACAGCTTTTTGACACTGGGCGGCACCCTGGTACTCGCGATACTGAGGGTCGAACTGCTATATATTTTTCTCTGGAATCTTTTATCAATGGTCGCGGTCACGGTCATTTCCGCGTTCGCCTCAAAAAAAGCCGTGCCGGAGATACGTCCTGAGATAAAACAGGCAGCTCCATACCTCATGACGGTGCTGCGATTCTCATCCGGCATCATCGGCTATCAAATACTTGGAAACGTTTTGCTGCTGTTCGAACGCGGCTGGATCGTCAGGACGATGGGGTCTGACGTTCTGGCTTATTACGTCATCGCAATGTCCATGGGAATGTACCTTCACGGATTTTCCACAAGCCTGACACTAACGATAACGCCTCTTGCAAGTGAGACCCAAAAAGATCCCGAACGCCTGCTGCGGCTTTACAAAAGAGCGACAAAATTCATTCTGATAATTGTGGCATTTATCGCCTCTGCGCTTCTGGCCTCAAGCGGAACATTTCTGACCGTATGGATAGGGCAGGATGTGGCGGCCAATGCTGCAATGCTTATGTCGATCCACGTTGCCGCCTTTTCTCTGCACGCCATAAGCATAATCTCATGGCAGATGCGCGAAGGCCTTGGGGTTCCCGGACAGAACTTCCTCGTTTATCTGCTTGCTTTTTTGGTCAATATTTCGCTGCTGATATGGCTTTCCCAGAACCTTGGGGCAACCGGTGCGGCTATTGCCCGTTTTGTTAGCTGCGCCATCATTTTTCTGTCGATCCTTCAGTTTGAGCTTTGGCTTTTCAAGCGGATCCAGACGGCATTTTGGGCAAGACTGCTTGGAGTGGTCGGCATTGCCTGCCTTCTTGGCGGTGTCTGCAATTACTTACTGCTTTCGCAGCTTCCGGCAAGTTGGATCGGGCTGTTGACCGCGTCTCTCGCAAACGGCATCATTTATGTTTTGGTATTATGGATGCTGCGTATCCTGACCGCTGAGGAAAGAGCTTTGTTAAGGACATTTCTTGGCAAATATCGCAATGTATAAACAATTTTCGTCAATTCAACGACTGGATTTTTTACGTGAACGTGTCGAGGGCCGGTCAGTGCTGCATCTTGGCTGCACGAACCATCCATATACGCATGAATCTATAGAAAAGGGAACCTTTCTTCACAAGGATATTGCCGAAAAGGCATCAGTGACATGCGGGTTCGATTTTGACGAAGAAGGGCTTGAGACATTGCGATCATTGGGTTATAAAGACCTGTACAGGGCCGACCTTGAAAAACTTGAAGATGTCGATCTTGACGCGACGTTCGATCTCATAATTGCCGGTGAGGTGATAGAGCATCTGAAAAATCCCGGTTCGTTCCTGGAAGGCATAAAACGATTTATGCATAACGGAACTGAACTTATCCTGACCACCGTTAATGCCTATGCGGCATTTCGATTTGCTGCTTACGCACTTCGCGGCCGCAGCGGCGTAAATGAACCGGTACACCCCGATCACGTTTTCTATTTTTCATACAGAACTATAAAAAAACTTATTGAATCGGCAGGCTTTGAGGAAACGGAATTTTATTTTTATGACATAGGCACCGAGCATCGTCCCACTAACCGCTGGTATTACAATATGATAAACGATGTGGCGGTAAAGATCTCGCCGCACCTCAGCGATGGTGTGATAATCGTCTGCAAATTAAAGAATGCTCCGTAACGGACGGGCAATTAACGTTTGGAGCAATACCCGCAATACATAAAATCAGGTAAAATAAAGATCGACGAATGGCCGCAGCAAATATACATCAGATGAGAATGACGCGTGGGACGCGAGGCGGGATGCTTGTACCCGCGTTGATCCTCTGGGCCGTGGTACTGATCGCGTTTTTAGTATTTGTGTGGGTAAGCACTGATATATCGGAACTATACCCCAATTTTTATATTCTGCCTTGGGTCATACTTACCGGGGCCATTATTTTGAGTCCCAGCGTTTA
>CAZOXY010000027.1:0-3524 GCA_964583955.1 uncultured Chloracidobacterium sp.
GCGAACGCCAAGCTGATATTCCTTGTCGGTGTTCCACATCGCGTCAAAACGCAAACGGCGAGAGATGGCAAGGTCTTCGCGTGCGACCTGAAAACGGAACTTGCCGCGTGTGTCAACGCGGGCGTCGGCCTTGACGAACATCGGCAGCGTGTATTCCAAGCCGAAAATTCCCTTAAAGCCGTTCTCCCATTGGCCGTTCTGCTTTTCGCGGTGAAATTCCACACCGCCATAGGCATTCAGGAACTGCTGTTTGCCAAAAAAACGGCCGTATTTAAGCTCGACCTCGCCGCCGTGTTTCGGATTGAAATGCATATCGGCGGCGAAGAAGTTGTAGTTGTTCGACGTCATCGCGTGCGCAAAAAGGCCGTTCGACTGCATGGAAACTTCCGCCAGCGGATGCCACATTCGCTCGTCCTCTTTTCTGAAAAAATTCCAGTTCGCTTTTGTAGGCGCGATCTGTGTGTTCGGCGGCGAATCCTCATAAGAGAACACGCGCCCCATGCCCGCCATCATGTGATAAAGAATGTGGCAATGAAAGAACCAATCCTTTTCCTCATTGGCGTCAAATTCGATGACGTTCTCCTCCATCGGCATTATGTCCATCACGTTCTTGAGCGGCGAGCGGTCGCCCTGGCCGTTCAGTACGCGAAAGAAATGTCCGTGCAGATGCATCGGGTGACGCATCATCGTGTCGTTGCGGAGCGTGATGCGGACGACCTCGCCTTTTTTGATGAGGATCTTGTCGCTTTTTGAAAGCGGCTTGTCGTCAATGCTCCATTGATAGCGATTCATGCTGCCGGTCAGGCGAAATGTCAGTTCGCGGACGGGAGCGTTCGGGTTCAGAGCCGTGCTGACCGGCGACCGCAGCATCGCATAGGTGAGCGTGACGGGCGGCGTGAAAGGTTCGCCGGGTTTGTTTGGGTCGGGAACCATTTCGGGATACATCACCTCGTTCATGTCCATCTGCTGATAGCTCATTTTCATGGTGTGCTTGCCCATCTCGTTCATCATCCTCATTCCTTCAAAGAGCTTGAGTTTTGGCAGAATGGGGGCCTTTACCTCTTCGCCCGCACCGAGCCAGAGCGACGTGGCTTTTGTTCTGTCCTCGGCCGTGGCGCGAAGTTCGTAAGATCTGTTTTCGGGAATTGTGACGATGACGTCAAAGGTTTCGGCAACGGCGATCAGCATCCGGTCAACCTCGACCGGCTCGACGTCCATGCCGTCGCTGGCAGCGACCGAGAGTTTTCCGCCCGCGAACTGCACCCAGAAATATGTGGAAGCCGAGCCGTTTATGATCCTCAGCCTGACCTTGTCGCCCGCCTTGAACTGCGGGGCGTGATCCTGCAATTTGCCGTTGGCTAGGAACGCGTCGTAATAAACGTCCGAGACATCCATCGCGTCCATTCTCGACCATTCCTGCCTGATCTTTTCCTTGAATGCACCGGCCTTTGCGGCTTCGCCATAGCTTTGGACGGCATTCTTTTTTATGGCGTACCAGTCGTTCTCGTTCTTTAGGGAACGCATCACCTCATGCGGATGCTCGTCGGTCCAATCGCTGAGCAAAAGCGTGTAATTGGGCATGTCCGGCTCATCGCGTTTTTTGATGATGAACGCACCGTAGAGGCCTTTTTGTTCCTGAAGATTGCTGTGGGAGTGATACCAGTAGGTTCCGCTTTGCCTGATCGGAAAGCGGAAAACGTGAGTGCCTTTCGGTTTGATCGGCGTTGTTGTCAGATAAGGAACCCCGTCCTCTTCGTTCGGCAAAAGAATGCCGTGCCAGTGAAGCGAAGATTCCTCGTCGAGCGTGTTGAGGACGTGGATCTCGGCGATGTCGCCTTCGGTAAACTCCAGCGTCGGCGCCGGAATTTGTCCATTTATGGCAAGAGCGTGAACGCGCTTGCCCGAATAATTGACCATTTTGTGGCCGATGGTCAGGTCGTATCTGACCACATTCTGCGCCGCTATTGATAAAGGAAAAGCAGCCAGCATAAAAAACAAAAATGCTTTCATAAACGTCTCCGTAAATAACCTTTTGCGGCGGTGTTGTGCGCAAAAACAGGCGCACAAAAGCCGCGGCTTTGCGTTTGAAAAACAAAAACGCGGGCGCGGTTATATACGGATGACGCAATTCAATTTTCTTTCATTGCGGCGGTCTTTCGGCGGAGGCCGATAGACGGGAAGCGAGTCCGAAGAACGATCTTTTGCCAAAGCAAAAGAAGGTGAAATTTGGTAAGGCTGGGTTTGGGCCGGAATGGCATGGATGATGTCAACGGCTGATTTTATCGTTGCCGTGACGATGCCAAAGCCGGGATCGCAGCATTGATCGAAACCCGAAACGGCGTTGGCCTTTTCGCTGCTGTCATCAGCTTTTTCTTCGTGATGCGCGGCGGGTTTGGGGTCACAATGGCCTGAGCCGCGTGGTTCGTCTTCAACCGCAGCGGCTGCGAGAGTTTTCCCGAGATTGCAATGCGACAGGCAAAAGACGCCGACAAGATTCAAGCCAAAAAAGGCAAGAAAAAATGCGGCTATGACTCTTTTACCTGTCGCGTTTGCGATCATAAACTTTAAATATACACAATAAACCGGACGGAGGAAAATCCATCCCGATTTAGGCTTCGGCTTAAAGGCGTATCTTCACGCCTCCGTTTATCACGCGGCCTTCGGTATGCGTCCATATTTCGGCAAATGTCGGTGCGTCATGCGGCGGCAGAACGACCGGGCCGTATTTGCTCTGGCGTTCATCAAAGATGTTCTCGGCATTGATGAAAATGCTGAATTTGCCGAATGTCTTTTCAGCAAATATTCCCGCCTCCCACGTAGAAGGCGTGCGGCTGCGGTCCTCAAGCGTCTGACGGCTCTGGTAATAATATTCGATGCCGGCTTTGAAATTGCCGTGTTCCTCAAAAACCAGCGAGGAATTGACGCGGCTTCGCGGTACCAAGGTCAGCCGCCGGTCGCCCGCGAGATAGCCCGCCTTTGCATCCGTAAATGTGTAGCCCGCGAACAGTTTTGCGATGCCGTAACCGATGCGCAGATTGGTCTCAAATCCTTTGCTGATGACGGATGTGTTTTCGTTGGCGAACTCATAGCTCTCGTCAGGCCGCTGCCGCATCGAGATCGGATCGGAGATCTGCGTGTAAAAGAACATCTGGTTCAAACTCAGGCTCAGTTTTTCACCAAGTTCCTTGCTGTAATTTATGTCGAAAGTTCCTCCGTGGCTTGTTTCCGCCTTTATGTCCGATTCCAAAGGCATAACGTTCCTGAAAAGAAGCCGTTCGGATTCCTCCGTAAAGATGGTCGGAACCTTGTATCCGAAACCGCCGCCGACGCGTGTTGTGATCTCGTCCGTAAAACGGTAAAGCAGCGAAACTCGCGGCAGAGCAAAGGTGCCGTATTTTCCCGAATGCTCAAGCCTGAATCCGGCCTCGACCGAGAGACGGTCGGTAACATCGACGGTGTCCTGAATAAATGCCCCGATGGCAGTCCTTGTTTCATCGCGACGCGGAACGGTGTCGAACATGCCG
>CAZOXY010000027.1:3534-35127 GCA_964583955.1 uncultured Chloracidobacterium sp.
ATGTTCGACACCGTTCCGCGTCGAACATGCCGTCTTCGCGAAAGCTGTCATGCAGGACGCTGCCGCCCAGAACAAGGGCGTGTTTCCCAAAAGCACGGTAATAGGAAGCTTCGGAAAAGCTGTTGAATTGGCTGCCCTTGAAGAAAAGGCCGGGCGTGTTCAGCTCCCGGTCAAAGAAGGCAATGCTTTGCCGTGCATTGACGCGGCTGCCGTCGTCAAGGTTTCGGTCAAAGCTAAAGGTCGTGATATTTCGGGTGGAAACGTTCTTTTCAAAATAGGAGTGAAGCTCGCTCGCATTGCCCCGAACGGCAAGGATGTCGCCGCCTTTTCTGTTCTGATGCGAGGTCGAATTTCCGATCATCAACGACGTTTTGTCATCGAGGTAAAAGAACACTCGAGGGTTGACCGCAAAAGAGACCGTTCGCGGCAGTTCGGTAAAATCGTCCTTGTCCACATCGTATGGCCGCTGAAGGTTGACGCTGCCGAACAGCGTATAGCCGAAGCGTTCGAACTTTTGCGAATTGAAGGCCGAGACATCGGTTCCGCCCGCTGATGTCTGGTTGAACAAAAGCGACGTAACCGGTTTGTCCTCCGGCATTTTCGAGATGAAATTGACCACGCCGGCAATGGCGTCGCCGCCGTAAAGCGTTGCCGCCGGGCCTTTTATCACCTCAACCTGTTTTAGGTCGAGCGGCGGGATCTCCAACACGCTGAGACTGCCTGAAAATCCGCCGTAAGCAGGAAATCCGTCCTTCAATATCTGTGTGTAGCGGCCGTCCAGGCCCTGTATGCGGATGGATTGCGTGTTGGACGTAACGGACGTTTGCTGAACCTGTATGCCGGTGCTTTCGTGCAGCACCATCGAGATATTGGCGGGACGCATATTTATCTTTTCGTCCAGTTCTTCTTCGTCGATGGCCTCGACGCGGCTTGGTTCGGCCTCAATCTCGCGGCCCGTTCGGGTCGTGGATATTATTACCGATCCGACCTCGTGATGAAGTTCGAGAAAGGCCGTCAGGCTCTCATTTTCGGCAAGAGGAAACGTCTTTTTCATTTCCAGTTCCTCAAATCCGATCGCAGATATCACTATGGTTTGCGGCCCGTCGGGTACATTTGCCAGAACCGCGTTTCCCTCAGCGTCAGAGGTTGACGAAAGGTCTGAGCCCTTCAATTTGACCGTCGCCGCAGCGACCGGTTCTTTTGTGTCCTTGTTTTTGACGGCGACCGGAACGGTGCTGCCGCTCTGTGCCGAAATGTTCATGGCCGCGGCAAGGACCGCCGCTGCCAATATCATTGTTTTATACATCTGAAAACTCCTAAATACTTACAAACAAAAGCGTTGCCTCTGCCGATTTTATTGCGGCAAAGACGAAAAAGGGCGCAGTTGTGTTATGAATTTAGGCTTTTGGCGGCTGCCAGATGGAGTTTTGATAGGAACCAAGAAATGGATCGTTGTGGCCGATGTCCGGCTTTGCAATGATGGGAAGTTTCTGCGAAGGAGGCTCGATCCCGATCAGAGGATAATATGCCACGCCGGTGCTGCAGCATGAACAGATACAAAAAGGCGAACACGCATCCGAATCTTCTTCATCGGCAGGCATCGGGGCGTGGACGGCAGTATTCCTGACCTCGTTTCCGCCGTCAGCCGCGAAAACATCCTGACACGGCTGCATCAAAAGAAACAGCAGATAAAGGATGATGGAAAATGATAAGACCGATCGCATTCTATGGGTTATTTTACTACTTACCAATGTGTTCGGTAAACAAAAGGGCTAAAGCCATAAGGAAGTGTAATTTCCTTAGGTTCGGCTAAAGCCTTTATTTCCACCTTTTCAAACCACTGGCTGAAGCCAGTGGCAATTTAAAAAATCAAAGGTCAACAGGACCTAGACATTGAAACGAAAATCGACAACGTCGCCGTCCTGCATAATGTAATCCTTGCCTTCGAGCCGGGCAAGGCCTTTTTCGCTGGCGGCCTTTCGCGAACCGCAGGCGACGAGGTCATCGTAAGAGATGATCTCGGCGCGGATGAAACCGCGTTCGATGTCGGTGTGTATCTCGCCCGCGGCCTGCGGCGCTTTTGTGCCGATGGGAATGGTCCACGCGCGGACCTCTTTTTCACCGGCGGTCAGATAGCTCATCAGGCCCAGCATGTGATAGGCGGCCTTTATCATTTTATCGACGCCGCTTGACCCCAGCCCGAGGTCTTTCAGATATTCGGAACGCTCGGCTTCGTCCAATGCGACGAGTTCTGCTTCGAGCTTGGCACAGATAGGAACGACATCGGCGTTTTCGGCAGCGGCGTGTTCAATCACCTTTTGCACATGCGGATTTGATCCCGGATCGGCCAGCGTCGCTTCATCGACATTTGCGGCATAGATGGTCGGTTTTGACGTGAGCAGGAACCATTTTTTGACGATCTCCTTTTCATCGTCTGTCAGCGGGGCCGAACGCACCGGTTTTCCCTCTTCGACGACGGGCAGGATCTTTTCGACGATCTCTATCTCGCGTTTGGCGTCCTTGTCGCCGGATTTTGCCGAGCGGGCAGCCTTTTCCCTGCGCTTTTCCAGCGAGGCAAGGTCGGCAAGGGCAAGTTCGATCTGGATGGTCTCAATGTCGCGGATCGGATCGACCGAGCCTTCGACGTGGACGATGTTCTCGTCCTCAAAACACCGGACGACCTGAATGACGGCGTGGGTCTCGCGGATGTTTGCCAGGAACTGGTTGCCGAGGCCTTCGCCTTTGGACGCGCCGCGTACCAGGCCCGCGATGTCAACAAATTCCACGGTCGCCGGAACCACACGCTGCGCGTTTATCATTTTTTCCAGCACCTGAAGGCGTTCATCAGGCACGGCAACGACGCCGACGTTAGGCTCGATGGTGGCAAAAGGGTAATTGGCGGCAAGAGCGGCTTCTTGTGCCGTCAGTGCGTTAAAAAGAGTCGATTTTCCTACGTTGGGCAACCCAACGATCCCGGCTTGCAGCATAATAAAGACCGTCCAAAGAACGTTTCCAAAAACGAATATCTTACCTTTCTATCGTGTATAACTCCAACCCGCCAAGCGGTTGTGGCGGGATCGAAACTTTGTCCTGCGGCAAAACTGGGTTAATTTAACAGAAAAGATGTTCGTTTCTTTATCTATATGATCTTATCCGCGATGCTTATTGCCCTGATGACGGCCGGCGGCCTTGCCGTTACCTATGCTCTGGACGAAGACAAGCCGCTTTTGTGGCGTATCTCAGCCGGATGTGTGATCGGGATGACGGTTTTCGGCACGGTCGGATTCGTTTTGTCGTTCATTTTCGGCCTGAGCGTCATCGCGGTTCTGGCATCGCTGCTGATAACAATGCTCCCGCTGATGATGTTTCGTGACGAAAGGCGGCGAAAGCGGTTCTTTCAGGACAAGGATCGAGCATTCGGCAAACTTCAGGGTGCGAGCGTAAGAAAATTTCTACCGTTCCTTTACTACGCCTTCTTCTTTCTTGTTTTTCTTTTCTTTTTTGAGCGGGCGATGCTTATCAGCCCCGAAGGAGAGATACTCACAGGCGGATCGAATAACCTCGGCGATCTGCCCTATCATCTGGGAGCTATCTTTGCGTTCACGGACGGGCCGCCGTTTCCGCCGGACAATCCAAATTTTGCTGGAACAAAATTCACATATCCTTTTGTGGCCGATCTGGCGGCGGCAATGCTCTTAAAGCTCGGCGGCAGCATTCGCGACATCATGCTGACACAAAATCTGGCGTTGGCAATGTCGCTGCTGGTCATTGTGGACGATCTGATAACAAGAATGGTCAATGACCGCCTGGCGGGCCGGATAGCACCATTCCTGCTGTTCCTCAGCGGCGGATTGGGTTTTATATGGTTTTGGGGAGATTATTCCGGCCAGGCAAAAGGCTTTGTCGAATTTTTGTGGAGCCTGCCAAAAGATTACACCATCAGCGATGATTTCCGCTGGGGAAATTCGCTGGTCACGCTGTTCCTGACCCAACGCGGCATTCTGATGGGCCTGCCGCTGACGCTGATCATCATCGGCGTTTTGTGGCGGATGTTCAGTACGGAAACGAAGGCCGCAGTGATCGATAGCAGTGAAACTCAGAAGCCGCACAAAGCATTCTCATTAAAGGACATATCACCGGCCATTGTCATCTCCGGCCTGCTTGCCGGAACGCTTGTTCTGGTTCACCTTCACAGCCTGCTGGCGCTCTTTGTCATCTGTCTGTGCCTGCTGTTGATGCGGCCTGAAAAGAACAGGATCATCGAACTGATGGTGTTTGCTGCGGCGGTCGCGGTCGTTGCCATTCCCGAACTGATCTGGTCGATGACCGGAACCGCGACAGATGCGGCCAAGTTCATCGAATGGCATTTTGGATGGGACAATCGCGGTGACAATATCATCTGGTTCTGGTTCAAGAACACAGGCCTTTTGTTCCCGCTGCTGTTTGTCGGGACGTATTTTCTGCTGATGCGAAAGGACGAAAAACCGGCGGACGGCGACGCACAGGCAAAGCCAAAGAAAAAAAAGGCGAAAACGAAGCGTCCCGTCAGCGAGCCGCTTGGCCCGTGGCAGGCGCGTTCGCTGCTGCTTTTTTACATTCCGTTCGTGTTTTTATTTATCATTGCCAATGTCGTCAAACTGGCACCGTGGCAATGGGACAACGTCAAGATACTGATCTACTGGTACGTCGGATCGCTGCCCTTTGTGGCGTATGCGTTGGTGCGTATCTGGCGGGCCGGAGCACCTTTCAAACCGGTCGTTGCAGTATGTATCTTCGTTCTGGCCGCAAGCGGTTCGCTGGATGTCTGGCGGACAATGTCAAAACAGATAAACTACGGCATTTTCAGCGCAGACGGCGTGGCCCTGGCGGAAAGGGTAAAAACGTTTATACCTCGCGACACGGTTTTGCTAAACGGCCCGACGTATAAATCCGTTGCCGTTTTGACGGGACGCGTTTCGCTGATGCGGCATCCGGGCCATTTGGGATCGCACGGCATTGACCCGCGACAGCGTCATGCAGAGATAAATGAGATGTATCGCGGCGGGCCGCAGGCGATGAAGCTGTTTGAAAAATATAATATCGAATACGTTCTTTATACGCCGGATGAGGTGACAGAGGTCTCGCCGAATCAGGCTTTCTTTCAAAAATTTCCAGTAGTGGCCCAGTTCGGCCAGTATAAACTGTATAGAGTGAGAAACACGTCAGGACAACAGCAGCCGAAGTGACAGGCATATTTCCGGCTGAAATGAAACAACCGACAAGCAAAGATGGCAAAAAAAGCAAAGAAGGCAAAAAGAGAACAGGCAAGGGAACCGATCGCTGAACAGGTTGAGGAACAGGCCCAACATCCCCAACCGCCTACACCGAACGAACAGCGGTTCGATCCTGTGTGGGCCATCGGCTGCATAGTGGTTACAGCCGCAGCTTTTTTCCTTCGGTTCTTCTGGCTTGGGCTAAAGCCGTTTCACCATGACGAAGGCGTCAACGGATGGTTCCTGACCACGCTTTTTCGCGACGGCGTTTATAAATATGATCCGGCAAATTACCACGGCCCGACGTTGTATTACATCTCGCTTGCCTTTGCCAAGGTGTTCGGGCTGGAAACCGTTCCGGTTCGCTGGAGCATGGCGATATGGGGCGTTCTGATGGTTGTGTTGGTGTTGTTTTTGCGGAAATACATCGGCAAAACAGGAGCATTGGCCGGGGCCGCGTTGGTCGCTCTTTCGCCCGGAATGGTCTTTATCTCGCGGTATTTTATACACGAGATCTTCTTTGTTTTTCTCAGCCTCTCGCTGGTGGTCGCGGTCGTGTGCTTTATTGACCGCCGCCGCGCCGGGCCGTTCGCGATAGGCTGGACGGCGCTTCTTCTATTGGTTTGTTTTTTTCCGTCAACGCTGCATCTTGCCGGCGCGCTTTCAGGAACGGACGGTTCGGGGTTTACGCTTTACGGAACGATCTTTCTTTTGATCGAGGCGGTGCTGGTCACTTTTGTTATCAGAATGCTGATGACGTGGCGCGACGGTCGCCCGATCTATATGATGCTTGCCTCGGCCAGCGTCGCTCTTTTTTTCGCGACAAAGGAGACGGCATTTATTACGCTTGGGACAATGCTGATCGCTGTTCTTTGTGTCGTTCTGTGGAGGAAATTTTACGGCGGCGGCGTTGGACCTGAGGAGAACGACTCCATAGACGACAGCGGCCTGACGTTCGCTCGGTTCGGCGAGGCAATGGACGGAAAAGCCGACCGTATTCTTATCATCACCATTGCGGCCGTAGTTTTTATTTATGTCAGTGTGCTTTTCTTTTCGTCATTCTTTACTTTTCCGGATGGCATCGGCAGAGCCTTTGAGGCGTATAAGATATGGACAAAGACAGGGACGCGCGACCATTCGGACAACAGTTTTTATACATATCTAAAATGGGCGTGGAGCATTGAGGCTCCCATCGTCATCCTTTCTGCTATCGGCACTCTGATAGCGTTCATCAAGGGACGCCATCGTTTTGCGATGTTCGTCGGTATGTGGGCGTTCGGCCTTTTTCTCGCATACTCGCTGATACCGTATAAAACGCCGTGGCTGGCGCTTTCATTTTTGCTTCCGGCATGCATTGTCGGCGGATATGCGATAAATGAGATCGCTAAGCTAAAAGATCCGGCGGGCGGCGTCACGGCCGCACTATTGGCGCTGGCGGCTTTCGGTGTGCTCGGTTATAAAACGTATGACCTCAATTTCGTCAGATATGACGATGACAGCCTGCCCTATGTTTACGCCCACACGCGGCGCGGTTTTTTGGATATGGTCAACGAGATCGACCGCTATGCCGAAACCAGCCGCAAGGGCAATGAATTGAGAATAGACATCGTCTCGCCCGATTACTGGCCGCTGGTCTGGTATCTCAAAGATTACAAGGGAGCGGGCTTCAGCGGACGGCTGGTTGAGAACCCGACGGCCGAGATGATCGTTGCCAAAAAACGCGACCAGGACGCGGAGATAACCCGTCGCTATTCTGCAAATTACAAGTACGTCGGGACATATCCGCTGCGTCCTGGTGTCGATCTCGTGCTGCTTGTAAAAAGGGAAATAGCCGATGGCAAAACGCGGGAGATAAACCAGATGGACCAGCCTAAATAAGATCGGTATGAAACGCTAAACCCTTATATTCCCTATCTTTTCCGGTTTTTTGCCGCTTGAAGGGCGGACATAGACGGCATCGTCTTGTTCGCGTTTTGAGGCCTCGCCGCCCGAATGCCATTTCATCCATTCCGCCGGAGCATCAAACGTTTCGCCGCCGTGAGCGGTGAGGCGCGGACGTATGCGGCACATCACGGGCGTGTTTATCCCGACGCCGGAGATGATCGCCTGGCCTTTTGTCAGAGCGGGCAGTTCCGCCAGCATCGCACGGCCTGCTCCTTCCACCGATTGAGCTATTGTCTGCTGATCTATCGGGTTGACGATCCGCATTATTATCTGCGTCATGCATTGCGACAGCACGTCCTGATCCAGTTTGCCGGGACGCTGCGTTATCAGCCCGATGCCGACGCCGAATTTTCTTCCCTCGCTCAATATCTGTTTCAGCACGTTGGTCGAAACGACGCTTGCGCCGGCCGGAGCGAAACGATGAGCTTCTTCCAAAAGCGTAAAGACCGGATAATCGAGGAAGTTTTCGCCCTTGTCAGTCTCGCCTCTGGTGGTCATCATGCGTGCTTTGTTGACGCGGCGGAGCATCGCCCCGACGATGACCTGCTGCTCTGCCTGTTCGATGTCCGACAGGTCGAGGATCGTCACGCGGCCAGGGCGATAAAGCTCCTGCAGCTCGATATGCTCGTGAGCATGAAAAATGCCGTCCGGGCGGTCAAAACGCGAATCGAGTCGCCACAGCAAACCCTGTATCGAGGAAACATTTCCGCCGTCGCCCGCGTCGCGGTCGTCCTTGCCGTATTGCTGTTTAACAACGTGTTCGCGAAGGTCCTGATAGCCGTAAAGATAATCGCGGCGGCCTTCGGCCTTGAGCATATCCTGCAAACTGCGAAAGGCCTGACGCAAAAAATGCAGCATCTTTTCAGATGTTCCTTCGGGCAAAAGATATTTGATGTCCGCCTCGGTCAGGGAAGAGAATCGCACCTTTATCCGGTCGGGCGTGAATATCTTGACCTCGGGCCGATAGCCGTCGGCGGAGACAAAATGCTCATCGCCCTGAACCGATGCCATTGTGTGATATTCGCCGTGCGGATCGACGACCAGAACCGCCGCCCGGTTGTATGGCCGCAGCAGTTCTTCGATCAGAACACCGGCGGTGTAGGATTTGCCCGATCCCGTCGATGCCAATATCGCCAAATGCGTTGAAACAACGTCTTTTACTGACAGGACAACGGGAACTTCGCCCGCTTCACGCGTAAGCAGGCTGCCCAGACATGCCGAGCCTGTTTCGCTTACCCGACGCGGGCTGAGCATTTCAGCCAGAACCTCGCCTGATGCCAGAAGGACGCGGTCGCCGGGGTTCGGCGAGATGCGCGGGTTTACAAAATTTCCCAGCTTTCGGCTGAAATATCCGATGATCTCAACCGTTATCTCGTAAATTTCGGGATCGGATTCCATCCCGAGCATTGCCGCGATGTCGGCGGGGCGCACATTCGCTTCGGCGAGGAAAGCATCGGGCAAACCTCTGTTAAGGCTGCGGCCTTTTATTGTGCCGACTATCTGCCTTATCTCGCCTTCAACCTCGGCCTCGTAATAGACAAATTCGCCGATGCGCGTCCGTGTGTTGTCGCGTGTTATGAAGAGATATTCGTGCGGAAGCAAGCCGGGGCCTTTTACCGTTCCTGTGACTGTATCTTGTGCGGCCATTTGCATTTATTACCAAATTTCGAGTTGGCGGCGAAAGTATAACACATCCTGTCTTAACTAAAATTTTACAAAACTCATGAAACCTTTGTCAGTTCTCTCACGTTAGAACAACCACTCACGGGGCGTTCCGCAAAATTTTAGTTTCTGATTTTTACAGGAGATCTTTTTAATGAAAAAAAGCTTTTATCTAGGTTTACTGACGGCGGCGTTAATATTTGCCAACGGCACGGCAGTTCTGGCACAGGACATAAAGCCCGTTGCCGTTGTCCTGAACAAGAACGGAAACGAACTTGTCATCATCGATCCGGTTGCAATGAAGGTCACGGGCCGTGTTCCCGTCGGTGTCGGGCCGCACGAGGTCGTGTTGTCTGATGACGGCAAGACCGCTTTCGTCGCAAACTACGGTACGCAAACACCGGGCAATTCCATTTCCGTTATCGACATTGCCTCGGCAAAAGAGACGCGGCGGGTCGATCTGCTGCCGCTGATGCGGCCTCACGGCCTGCAGATGGTCGGCGGAAAGCTTTATTTTACGTCTGAAACGAACCGCATCATCGCCCGTTACGATCCGGCGGCGAACAAGGTCGATTGGATGATGGGGACGGGACAAAATGCTTCGCACATGATCGCTGTCAGCAAGGACGAAAAGGCCTTCTATACGGCGAATATAGGTTCGGACAGCGTAACGGCATTCGCTTTTCAGAACGTTCCGCCGGCAGGTTCAACGATAACGCATATTCCGGTCGGCAAACAGCCCGAGGCGATAGATCTTTCGCCCGACGGCAAAGAGGTTTGGATCGGACTTAATCAGGAAGGCGTTGTCGAGATAGTCGATACGGCAA
Organism: uncultured Chloracidobacterium sp.; assembly: GCA_964583955.1. Classification (GTDB taxonomy): domain Bacteria; phylum Acidobacteriota; class Blastocatellia; order Pyrinomonadales; family Pyrinomonadaceae; genus OLB17. The sequence goes on from CAZOXY010000027.1 coordinate 13,220, forward strand.
AGAAAAGCTCGGTTGCAAAGATCGACATAAAAGGCAGGCCGTATCGCGTGCGGTTCACGCCGGACGGCAAATACGTCATCTGCACGATGCTGCCGACCAAGGATATTCTTGTCATTGACGCGGCGACCAGAAAAGAAGTGAAACGCATAAAACTGGAAAGCGTGCCGCTCGGCGTGGCATTTTCCGCCGACGGCAAAACCGTGTTCGTAACGGCGGTCCAGCCTGATGTGCTGCTCAAGATCGACCTTGAAAAAGGCGAGGTCACGGGCAGCGTCGAAACCGGAAACGGCCCTGACGGCGTTGCGGTTGCGGGAGTTTAAGTCAATGAAAAAGGCCATTCACATTTTCCTGATGCTATCCGCTGTATTTGTCCTTTTGACGGTGTCGGCGTTTGAAATGGAAGCGGCTGGAACACAAGGCTCCGTGATAGCGTTCGTCGGGGTCAATGTTGTCCCGATGGATCGCGAGCGCGTGCTTCGTGATCAGACAGTGGTAATTCGCGATGGCATGATCGCGGAGATCGGCGCAGCCAAAAAGGTGAAGGTGCCGAAAGATGCGGTTCGCGTTGACGGCAAGGGCAAATATCTGATTCCCGGCCTTGTTGACATGCACACGCATCTGCTTTCCGACGGCAATGAGTATGACAAGGCGATAGCTCCTGACGAACTGCGCGTCATGGTTGCGAACGGCGTTACAACTATCCGCTTTATGATCGGCACGCCCGAGCTTTTGAATTACCGCGCACAGTCTGCAAAAGGCGAGATCACCGCACCGACGATATATGTCGCCAGTCCGCATCTGACCGGGCGTGAGCAAGGGAATAATTTCGTAGTCAAAACGCCTGACGAAGCACGCGAGGCGATTCGCAAGTCGAAAGCCGCAGGATACGATTTTATCAAGGTCACGACATTTATCGACGCTCCCGTTTACGAAGCGGCCATAGACGAAGCCGCGAAGCAGGGCATTCGCGTCGTCGGCCACGCCGACCGCGAATACGTAACGGCTCCGCGTACATGGAAGGCACGTCAGCAGATCGAACATCTTGACGGGTACATGGAGCAAATATTGCGCGACGATGCTCCAATGAAAGGCTCGGTTTCCGACCTGTATATGTCCGATCCGAAAAATTGGGAGAGCATAGATCACATCGACGAGGCAAAGATACCGCTCGTCGCAAAAAGGTCGGTCGAGGCAAATCCTTTCTCAAATCCGACGCAGCATTTCTTCAAAAACTCATTCGGCTTGCCGCGAAGCGAGGAATCGATCCGCTCACAGCCCGATTTCCGGTTTTATCCGAAAAAAGTTCAGGAGCAATGGCTGAACTGGTACAAGCGAGCGTCCGTTATCACGCGCGTTCCGGCGGAACGAAAGGCGAAATGGATAGACGCTCGAAACAAGCTGATAAAAGCCATTCACGACGCGGGCGGCAAGCTGATGGCAGGCTCCGATACGCCCGAATTTCTATGGCTTTACGGATTCGCTTTGCATCATGAGCTAAAAGCTTTGCGTGACACAGGCATCGGCAACTATGCCGCTCTCGCCGCCGGAACGCGAAATCCGCATGAGTTTCTCGGCACGCTCGGCAAGGCCGGAACCATCGAAAAAGGCAAACGCGCCGATCTGGTGCTGCTCAACGCAAATCCGCTCGCCGACATCACGGCCACATACGACCGTGCGGGCGTGATGCTAAAGGGCAAATGGTATTCGCAGGCGGAGCTTAACGGCTGGCTCGATGAGATCGCGCCAAAGATCGCCGGTTCTTACGTTGAACACAAACCTCAATAACTAATGGTCATAAAGTCGTTACAGATCACAGCGGTCATTATCCTCTTTTCGACGGCATTGCTGTCCCAGCCGGACGGTTTTTGGGAGGGAAATATCACGCGCCAAGGTAAACAATGGCGCGTAAATGTGAATATTGAAGCCGGTGCGGCAACGGTGGATTTTGTCGATCTTGATGTTATTGATGTAGCGTTTCCCCTGACGGCCGACGGAAACAAAATTCGCCTGGAAAAGCCGCAGCCGGACGGACGGCCGCCGATAATATTTGACGGGGAAGCCATCGGAGACACAATTGCCGGTTCGTGGAGCGGCCTCGGCGTTGACGGCAGTTTTTCGCTTACAAAGACCGAAAAAAAGAGCATCGCTTTCCGTGAGGAAGAGGTCGAATTTCAAAACGGCGATGTGAGGCTTTCCGGCACGCTTCTTCTGCCCAAAGGCGAGGATAAGTTTCCGGCGGTCATCATAACCCACGGCAGTTCGCCGAATGAACGCACGACATATCGTTCGTGGGCTCGGCATTTTGCGAACAACGGCATTGCGGCGCTGATCTATGACAAACGCGGATCAGGCAGATCAACGGGCAGCACGCGAGCCGCCAGCATGGAAGACCTTGCGGATGACGCCGTTGCGGGCCTGAATTATCTGAAAACGCGGGGCGACATCGACGCGAAGAAGATCGGCGTTGCGGGACACAGCCAGGGCGGATGGATCGCTCCGCTTTCGTCGGCCCGCTCAAAAGATGTCGCATTCGTTATCGCAAGCGCGGCGGCGGCCGTGACTCCCGCCGAGCAAAGCATTTACCATCGGGCGGGCGTGATGCGGTCGCAGGGTATGACAGAAGCCGAGATCGAAAAGGCGACCAGGCTCCGCGAGAAACTTTATGACCTGAACCGCAAAATTCTCAAAAACGACGGCAGGTATCAGCAGACGCGGTCAGAGGTTTCGCAGGAGCTTATCGCCAACAGCAATGAGCGCTGGTTCGGCCCCGCTGAATTGCCGCCGCAGCTTGCGGGCGATCTGCCGCCGCTCGACGCTTTGCGGCTGCTGTTTTTCAATCCTGTTCCGATCTGGGAAAAATTGAAGGTCCCGGCATTTGTTGCCTGGGGCGAGCAGGATATTGTGGTTCCGGTCACAAAAAGCCGCCGGATCATTGAACAGGCACAGTCAAAAGCTCGTAATAAACATCTGACGATAAAGGTGTTTCCGAATGCCGATCATTCGAACAATATCGTTCCCGCGAACGGCGAGTGGGATTTTCCGCGCGTCAATACCGACCTCGACCGCGCAATGGTCGAATGGACAAGAAAGACCACAGGACTTATCTAAAATTATGAAAAAGACATTCTCAATCATCTTTGCCCTTTTATTTGTTTTTGTTGTGAATGGTTTCGCCCAAAAAGCGGCTGACGATAAAAAGTCTGTTCTGGCTGTTGTCAACAAATTGTTTGACGAAATGGCGGCGGCGAACGCGGCCGGAATAATTGAAACCGGCACACCCGAAAATCAGCTGGTCGCCATCCAGAAAATGCGTGACGGAAAATCCCGGATCAGTGTTATCGGCGGCGAAGCCTTCAGCAAGTTCTTTACAAAACCGGGCGGCATCGAGGAAGTGATGCCTGACCCGAAAGTTGAGGTCGATGGCGATTGGGCGATGGTTTGGGGACGTTACGTTTTTTGGGCTGAGGGCAAATTGTCGCATTGCGGCATCAATCAGTTCAACCTTGTCCGCACCGATTCCGGATGGAAAATAGCCAACGGCGCCTCGACCATGGATCCGGGCGGCTGCACCGAAAAGGAAAAGTCAATGAAACCTTCGGCGACAAAACAGCAGTGAGAAAACTATGAGAATTTTATCCCTGATGCTTTTTACGATTCTGCTGCCGCTTGCCGTTTTTCCGATGAAGGACGGCAGCGAATTGATCGCCGCAATGAACAAAAAATACGCGGGCAAATGGTACCGCACGATGACCTTTGTTCAAAAAACGACGACCTACAAACCGGACGGAACCAGCGAGTTAGCGACGTGGTATGAGGCAATGTCGGTTCCGGGAAAGCTCCGTATCGACATTGCGCCCGAAGAAAAAGGGAACGGCGTCATTTTTGATGATGGACGTATGCATTCGTTCCGTGACGGAAAGCAGGTTGCCAGCCGCGAGCTTGTTCATCCGCTGCTGGTGCTGGGATTTGACGTCTATGCTCAGCCCTCTGAAAAAACGGCCGGACAGTTGAGGTCGCTCGGCATTGACCTGTCGGTCATTCGTCAGGACAAATGGCAGGGACGAGCCGTTTATGTGGTCGGGGCAAAAGCGGGCGATCTTTCATCACCGCAATTCTGGGTGGACAAAAAGAATCTTTATTTCGTCCGTCTTATCGAAACACGAGAGACTGCGGAAAAGAAAAGCATCCACGAAACGCAGTTCAACAAATATGAGAGGCTAAAGGGCGGCTGGGTCGCGCCGGAGGTCATCTTTTTTGTTGACGGCAAACGGACAATGCTTGAGGAATACAGCGATGTGCAGGCAGACATCGAACTTGCGGCAGACCTTTGGGATCCCGCCGCGTGGATGACCACAAGCCGCGATTATTATAAGCCGAGGAAATAATGCAGATGTTTAAACGAACATTCTTTATTCTTGCGGCCGTGATGTTATTCACCACGGCCTCATTTGCACAGGCGGCCAAACCCGTTGTCGTCACTGCACAACTAAAAAAAGAGCTTCAGCAGAAGCTCGATGAATGGCACAAGGCGGGAAAGTTTCCCGGCGCGACGCTTGGGGTTGTGTTGGCAAACGAAGGATCTTTTGGCCTAGCCGTCGGCTATTCGGACCGCTCCGCGAAAAAGCTGATGCGGCCCGATGACAGAATGCTTGCAGGCAGCACCGGCAAAACTTTTGCGGCGGCCGTCGCGTTGCAGCTTGTCAAGGAAGGCAAACTTGGCCTGGATGACAAGATGGAAAAGCATCTGGGCAGGGAAGAGTGGTTCAAGCGGATCCCGAATGCCGGAGATGTCACCGTTCGCCAGTTGATGAATCACACCAGCGGCCTTGTCCGTTATGAATTCAAGGACACATTTACCAATGACCTGAAAAAAGATCCGCTTCGTGAATGGACGCCGGAGCAAAGGCTTGCATATCTGTTCGACGCCGAACCGCCGTTCGCCGCCGGCAAGGGCTGGGAGTATTCCGATACGAACTACATCGTGATCGGGATGATAATTGAAAAGATTACGGGAAAGAGCTTCTTTGATGAGGCCGAACGCCGCTTGCTAAGGCCTTTGAAACTCAAAGATACCATTCCGCAAAAGGGCCTGACGATGAAAGGAGTTGTTCAGGGATATGCCGGGGCAAACAATCCTTTCGGGCCGAAAGACGAAATGATCAGCAAAGGAAAATTTGTCATAAATCCACAGCTTGAATGGACAGGCGGCGGTTATGCCTCTACGTCAGAAGACCTCGCGCGCTGGGCAAAGATGATGTATGAAGGCAAGGCTTTCGATGCCTCGCTGCTGCCGCAAATGCTTGATGGCGTTCCTGCGCCGATGCTTGGCGGAGATACAAAATATGGCCTCGGTGTCATCATCCGCCAAACACCCGCCGGTGTCTCCTATGGCCACAGCGGATTTTTTCCGGGCTATATGACCGACATGATGTATTTTTCCGAACACAAGATCGCCGTCGCGGTTCAGGTGAACACCAGTGTGGGACGTGATCTGGGCAGACCGTTGGGCCGAGTGCTTTCGGAGATCGCAGAACAGATCATACGATCAACCTCCGCCGATGCCGCCGCAAGCAGCGGAATATAAATTCTTTCCTGCATTTGCAAATATTCTGCCTCCGAATAAAATAAAGGCACCTCAACCTTTCGGAGAAAAATATGAAAAGAATATTTCTGATGCTTTGTGTTCTTGTCTTTGCGGGAACGTCCGTCCTTGCGGTGGACATGAGTGATGAGATCGAGGCCGCTGCGGCCAGGCTGCAGCCAAAGGTGGTGGAATGGCGGCGTCATCTGCACCAAAACCCGGAACTGGGCAACAGGGAATTCAAAACGTCAAAGTTTGTTGAGGAGCATCTTCGCAAACTTGGCCTTGAGGTCCGCACGGGCATTGCCCAAACCGGCGTGGTCGCCATTTTGAAGGGCGGCCAGTCCGGCCCTGTCATCGGGCTGCGTGCCGATATGGACGGCCTGCCCGTTACGGAACGCAACGACCTGCCGTATCGTTCAAAGGCGACAGGTGAATACAACGGCCAGACGGTTGGCGTTATGCACGCCTGCGGCCATGACACGCACGTTGCGATGCTGATGGGCGCCGCCGAACTGCTGGCCGGAATGAAGGACAAGATCAAGGGAACGGTGGTTTTCATTTTTCAGCCGGCCGAGGAAGGCCCGCCCGCGGGCGAGGAAGGCGGAGCCGAACTGATGGTAAAGGAAGGCGTGATGAACGACCCGAAGATCGAGGCGATATTCGGCATTCACATCAATTCGCAGACCGAAGTGGGAAGCATCAAATACAAGGCCGGTTCCGTCATGGCCGCCAGCGACTGGTTCGAGATAAAGGTCAGGGGCCGCCAAACGCACGGCGCGTATCCGTGGTCTGGTGTCGATCCGATAGCCGTGGCGACGCAGATCTACACGGGCCTTCAGATGATCGTCGCACGACGCTCGGAACTTGTTAAAGCTCCGGTCGTGATAACCGTCGGCAGGATAAACGGCGGCGTTCGCGAAAATATCATTCCCGAAGAGCTTGTAATGGCCGGAACCATCAGAACGCTCGATACCGATATGCAGACGGAGGTTCACGACCGCATTCGCCAGACAGCGAAGTCGATAGCCGAGAGCATGGGAGCGACGGTCGAGGTCTCGATAGACAAAAAAACGCCGGTCACGCACAACACGCCGGAACTGGTCGAGCGGATGCTGCCGTCCCTGCACAAAGCTGCCGGAAAGGACAATGTCAAAGCCGCAGCGTGGGTGACAGGAGCCGAGGATTTCGCTTTTTTCCAGAGCGTTCCGTCCTTTTACTTTTTTGTCGGCGGAATGCCGAAAGGGATGGACCCAAAGGACGCGGCCCCGCATCACACACCGGATTTTATTATCGACGACAGCGGACTTGATGTTGGTGTCAAGGCATTTGCGAATATCGTGTTCGACTATGCAAAGTGAAAGAGTGAAAAAGTGAAAGAGTGAAAAAGCAGGCCGCCTGACTGTGGCCTGCTTTTCATTTTCTTACTTCCTTACTTTTTCACCTTTTCACTTTTTGAACTTTTCCACTTTCTACGCCTGGTTGTGGGCTTCGACAAACCACAACAGTTTGTCCACGCCGCGTGAGATGCCGGTGTAAAGATCGGCCGTGTCGGCGTCGCCGAGTTCGTCTGTTTTGTCTATGTTCTTTCTGGCCGCTTTGCCAAAATCCGCCAGTGCGGTCGAAAGAGCGTCAACATGTGCCGTTCCGTCCGTTATTTCGTGCGGATATTCGCTGAGCGATGACCTGTCAGCCGCGACGCGTATCGTGCCGAGGGCCGTTCCGCCGAGCGACGTCACTCTTTCGGCGATATCGTCGATATAAACGTCCGCTTCGGTCGCGACCTGATCGAACAGCTCATGCAGTGCGATAAAGCTGGGGCCTTTAACGTTCCAATGCGCCTGCTTTGCCTGTGATTTCAGGTCTATCGCATCCGCCAATGACTGATTGAGTATCTCAACGATCTTTTCCCGTTTTCCTTTTGCAAGATCTATCTTTGTATTATGTAATTCCATAACTCCTCCTTACTCTTTAGAATTATTCTAATTCTAATATGTACTAAAGTCAAACCATCCTCTTACACATATTTTTCGTAATGGCCTGATGGAATGATTCTATCACAGGCCGCCGAAAGCCCGTTAGATCGACCTACTTGGCCGTTAGGCATAAATGAGAATATTGCGGTGAGGAAAGGCGGCGCCTATTCACCGGGACGGACCGGCGGCCGCGGCTGCGGCGGCGTTTGCGGTGTGCGGCCACGCGGAGAGAATGCCTGTGACCCGCGGAAAAGCGGTGTGAAGACCCATTTTGAATGATTCTCTATCCCATAATAGGTCAGAACGGAGCGGCTTTTGCTTTGGCTGGCAACGCCGATGAACGGCGTATTTTCCGTTGTCACGTCAAAATCATCGGGAGCCGTCAGGTCGTCATCGTTGTCGGTATTGATGGAATTGACGATGATGATCGAAAAGCGGTCAAGGAGCGGCGTCGGGTTGCTCGGGAGGCTGCCGTTGTTAAAATCCTGCACGCGTTTGGCAAATGCGGGAATGGTGTCGGCATCTGCCTTGATCAGTCTCCATTTTCCGTCTTCTGCAAGTGGGTCGGTCGCGGCGGAGGGCCGAAGAATCATACGTTTTTTTGTACCCTGCGGCAGTCCTTCCAAAAGATCGTCTATCGATTCAGGCAAACGAGCGCCGTTATGGTGGATAACGTATTGACGTATCGCCTCGGCTATCTCTTCGCCCCGGCGGATCGATTCCAGTTCCTTTTCGCGTTGGACCTCCATATAGATGGACGGAGCGGCGGCAAGCAGGAGGATGGCCCCAACGGCGAGCAGTGCCATCACCGCCAACATTGTCATGCCTTTTTCCGAACTGTTTGCCTTAACGCCTTTCATACGGGCTGTTTACCGGTTGTCCACCGGATTGTCCTTTGGGTTTGCCGGACGCGGCCGCTGTGTGTTCACCGGCGGTTCGTAACGCGGAATGTTGTCCGGTATGCCCGGTATCGATCCGCCCGGCGGGATCGTCGGATTGCTGGGAATTCCGGGTATCTCCTGGGCATCATCGTCAATATCCGTCCGTTCGGCCGGATTTGGCCGCACGACCCTGACATTCGGCTGACGCCGTATTCCCGGAGTTTCCGGCATTGGCGGTATCGTGCTGGTCAGCGTTCCGGGTGCGGGCCGGAAAAGCGCCAGTTTGTGCCTGAAGCCAAGCGTTGTGTCCTCAACGACCGATTCTTCCGATGAAATGCTGACCAGGCGAAAGCGTCCGCCGACAACGTCATTCAACCGGGCGCTGAACTCCGCCTTGCCCTGTTCGCGAAAGACGGCAGTGTCATTATTCGCATGACGGCGGGCGATCATGCCGACGTATTGAAACTGCGGTTTCGGCGGAGCCTGGATCGAGATCATCACCGCATTGGAATACTTCACTCCGTCAGGTGTCTGCACGATTATCTGGCGCGGGCCTTCATTTGCGATGAAATTGGCCGGTATTTCGGCGGTCAGCCTGTTCGGGCTGACAAATGTTGTCGGCAAAGCGCTCTGGTTAAAATATATCCGGGCCTCCGGGACAAAACGGTCGCCGTTGACCTCCAGCCTGAAACTCTTTGAGCCGGCATAGACGTTCGTCGGTGTTACAAACCCGACCAGCATGTGCGGCGTGGGTGTCGGGATCGGTGTGATCTCGACATAAGGTGTCGGTGTCGGCGAAGGGCAATCTATGCCCGGTTTACACGGCGGCGGCGGTTCGTAGAAAGCAAAGATGTTCCGGCCCGGATCAGGCGCACGATAAGCGCCGGGCTGATAGATCACCGGCGTAGAACCCCATATCTGTTCCTGCTCGTTCATCGAACGCATCGGCCGTTCAGCCGGCCTGCCGCTGTCGGCACGCGTCGGTGTCGGCGATGCCGACGGCGGAGGCGTGGTGGATGCCGAACCGCTGAAAAGGTTTCTGCCGAAGGCAAAATACATTGCAATCAGGGCAAGAACACCCAGCACGACGGCCGCGATCATCTTGTTGCGTTCAGATGCTGTTTTTCCTTCCATTACCGCCATTTAGATCACCTCGGTTCCTTATGCCGCTTTTGGCCGATATGCAGATTTGATGCTTTTGGGGCATTTGCCGTTCCTAATTTTCTTCAGCCGTTTCGGAATTGCCGTCGGCGGCCGAACCGTTCACGGAGTTCATATCATTTCTGCGGAAATATGCCGCCATTTCAAGCCGCAGGGCGACCCTTTCTCCGAGCGTGCGGCCGCGCCGCTCCTGCGGTACGGACCGGTTCGGCTGTGTCTGAACGGGCATTCCCGTGACCGGGTCAATGATGACATTTTGAGTGTCAGCAGAACCGCCGGAGCTTGAACTTGTGCCGATGGTTGATTCGGAAGGCGCAAGTTCCACCGAACTAATGACGACGAACTCGTTGCCGGTCTCTATTTCCCTGATAAATCCGCGGATGTTTTGATACGGCCCTTCGACGGTCATCGTCACATAAACGCCGGGAAACAGGCTGCGAAAACGTCCTCGGCCGCGTTCTTCCTCTGACTGGTTTCGCTGCTCGATGGTTGTCGGTTCCAGCGGAGCGTAGGTCGGGCCGCTTGTATTGACCAGGCCGTAAGCGTGTATCAGGCCGTTCAGGCGTTGATATATGGCAGTTCGTCCGTTGGCTGCGGGCGGCAGATATGTTTCAAACTGATCGACGCTGGCGGCAAGCTGGGCGACGCGCGTTTCGATATTGGAAATGTCGCCGAAATTTCCCCTTGCCGAGATCAGGTCTGCCTCAAGTCTTTGAGCTTCAGATCGGCTGTTCTCCAGATCGGCCGCCGACGGCCTGACATACGCCAGATAGAACGCCAGCAGGCCGACCAGTGAAAGCATGGCAACGCCAAAAACCGCGATCTCAGCCGTTCCCCACATTCCTCCATAGACCTTTCGCGGACGGCTGCTGTGAGCCGGCGGCGGTTCGGGTGCCTTGTCGATGACGACGGTCTCGTCTTCGGTCAAAAGCACGGTCCTGGACGCTTCTTCAATGACGACCGCGCCGTCCTTTGTACGGCCAAGGTCATTGACGGCCATTTCGGGAGCGTTGCCTTCGCGTGGATCGTTTTCGTTCATTTAACGGCCGCCTCCTCGTGTCGCATCCGCCAATTCGGTGTTGGATGTCGGCGTGGTGTAATACGGAGCCCTGTAGATCAGCCGCAGAGTGTATTCAGAGTAGGTGATACGCTGGTTCGATTGCAGATTCTGTCCCCTCAGCTCCGCGCTGAAAACCGGCGAATTGTTCATTGCCGTGATCATGTCCATCACCGTCCTGTAATCACGGCTGATGACCGTCAGGTCAAGTTCGGCGTTCACGCGTTCGCCTTCGCTGTAAACATTTTGGACGACTATTCGCGAAGCGCTGACGCCGCCGGGAATGACCGATTCAAGATCGTGAAAGAACCTTGACCAGCCGAATGATTTGTTCGCCACCAGCTTGTGCGAGGCAACAAGCAGTTCACGCTGCATGGGCGAAAGCTGCTGCTGAACCCTCTGGCCCTTTTCGTTGAGCGAGGCTATCTCTTCACGCATATGCGAGATCTGGTTTCGGGCGACCTCGTTCATCCTTTGATTTTCCAGCAGGCTGGAATACAGATACAGCCCGCCGACAAGGGCAAGAAAAAGCAGCAACGCGGACAACAGATAAGGTGTTGTCCGGTTTCTGAACGGAACGGTTGCCAGGTTTAATTTTGTGATCACTTTGTAACTCATTTGGCCCGTCCGAACGGACATGGCCGCATCGGAAAATTTTACCACAAAAAAAGCTCCCGGTCTTTCACGCAGGAGCAGGCAAAAAAGTTCCTCTTTTTGTTCGTCTGCTTAGTCGTTTCGCGGTTCAAGGCCGAGGTTGAGTTCTTCCGGTGACAATTCGCGATACGCCCTGACGCGGTTGCGGCCCTCGCGTTTGGCCCGGTAAAGAGCGGAATCGGCCATTTCGACAAGCTCTATGGGGTCGCTTGAATCATCGGGAAATGACGAAACGCCGATGCTGATGGTGACGTGATGCGTTTCTTCGGGGCCGCCGTGCCGGATAACGGTAAAATCCGTCTCTTCTATGACGCGACGGATGCGTTCCGCCGCCACAAGCCCCTGAGAGATGCCGGCATCCAGCAAAAATGCGGAAAATTCCTCCCCGCCAAAGCGGGCCGCAGCATCGCCGCTTCGCATAATGTCGGTGATGCAGCCTCCTATTTCCTCCAGCGTCTTGCTGCCCGTAAGGTGGCCGTAGGTGTCGTTCACATCCTTGAAATGATCGACATCCATCATCAGAACACAGAATGGCCTGTCAATTTCAGTTGCCCGTGCCGCCTCGCGCCGGAGTTCGGAAAAGAACGAACGTCCCGAGAGCAGGCCGGTCAGGTCGTCATGAGAGATAAGGCGGTGTATCTGCCGCTGATATTCGCGGTCTATCTCATCAAGCAGGTCGAACCTTAAAATGTTGCCGCCAATGGTTATCTTGTCGCCGTTATGAAGTTCCTCACGTAAGATCTTTTGGCCGTTGAGAAGCGTTCCGTTGCGCGAACGCAGGTCCTCCAGAACATAGGTCGTTTTGCCCGAATCTTCATCAATAATGGTCAGTATTCTGGCGTGTTCACGCGAAACCAGCGAATCATTTACACGCACATCGGCTTCCAGCGAACGCCCCATTATTACTTCCTTCCGCTCAAGCGGTATGGGGACAGCGATGAGTTCGCCGCTTAAAAAAACAAGCGCGGGCCTAATGTCTCGTTGATCTCTTTCGGTCTTGATCATAGGAAAATAAGATAGATCGGGCGGAGGCTCCGACCAATAGAATAACGCACCTATCCCTTTAATTTCCATACTTTTATAAAAAATATCCAAAAAAAAGGAATTTCCCGTATTCAGTTAATTGTTTTACGGATATAACATATCTGCTGGTGCATATTCTGATAGTCAAACTCGGAGCGATAGGCGACATCATACACGCGCTGCCCGCCGCAGCGGCGGTAAGGCGGCATTTGCCCGATGCCGAGATCTCGTGGGTCGCCGAGAAACGTTCCGCAGAGATACTACGCCAAAGCCCTGTTTTGAACAACCTGATCGAGATAGACACGCGTTCGCTTCGCGGCGGCAAGATCGCCGAGGAGATGTTCCTCGACCTCGGGCGTCAGTTCAAAGAGGTCAGGCAGTTTCGCTATGATGTTGCCCTGGATATGCAGGGGCTTTTGAAATCGGCTGTGATAGCCAGGGTCTCCGGCGCCGGGCGGCGGTGGGGATTTGGCAAGGCGGCCCTGCGTGAGCCGGCAAGCCGCTTTTTGCTGACGGACACGGTGGACATTCCGCCGCGAACACACGTTGTCGCAAAAAATATGCTTTTGGCGTCAAAGGCGTTGGATTTTGAAGCGCCTGAGGCAAAATATGAATTTCCGATAGCGGCCAACGATGAATACCGAGCCGAAGCGAACACAATAGCCGAACAGGCGAAAGGGCGTTTTGCCCTGCTGAATCCTGCTGGCGGTTGGGTCACAAAATTATGGCACGCCGAAAAATACGGCGCATTGGCTGATCGGCTTTGGGAAGAACTTGGAATTGTTTCGATTGTGGCGACCGGGCCGGCCGAGAGCGAACTGGCGGAACGCGTCGTCGCAGGTTCCGCGACAGGGAAGATAATAACTGCCGAGCCGAGCCTGAAAGGCTTTTATGAACTGGCAAAACAGGCTGCCGTTTACGTTGGCGGCGATACAGGCCCGACACATCTTGCCATTGCGGCGGAAGCGCCCGTTGTCGGCATCTTTGGCCCGACGGAATGGTGGCGTAACGGAAGCACAAACCCGGATGACATCTGTGTTGAACGGACGGATATAGATTGTCGCGTGGATTGCCATCGGCGGACCTGTGACAAGTGGATATGCATGGATATCAGTGTCGAGACCGTGTTCAATGCCGTTGCGGAAAGGCTTTCCCGGATTTGACAACGGTATTCTGATTCAAGCATTGTCAATATTTTTGATGGTTTCGGAAAAGAAAAGACTTTTACAGCGTTACCGCGTCCCGCTGGGCTTTTTGCTGACGGCGGTCTTTCTGGTATTGGCGCGCCCAACGGCCGTGACAATGCTGGCCGGCGGGGCTATCGCCCTCATCGGGCTGTGGATACGTGCATGGTCGGCGGGGCATATCCGCAAATACGAAAAACTGGCCGTGACCGGTCCGTATTCCCATACGCGCAACCCTCTTTATCTGGGCAGTCTTTTGCTGGCTGTGGGTTTTACGGTTGCGGCTGGTGTCTGGTGGCTTGGGCTTTTAGCGGCTGGTTTGTTCATTGGCATCTATTTGCCCGTGATGCGCGTCGAAGAAGAAGATCTTCATAGGGCTTTTGGGAAGGAATTTGATGAATTTGCCGAAAATGTCCCCTTATTCCTTCCCAGGCTGACGCCCTGGAAAAAGTCTGACCTGAAATTCGATTTTGAGCTATACTTAAAGCATCGCGAATATCAGGCGGCCATCGGGTTGGTCTTGGGGCTTGGGGCCTTGGTGGTAAAGAGTTATTTCTTTTTGTGAAATATGATGAATCTTTCAGTTTCCAATCTGTTGCGGTTAACGGCGTTCATGGCCGTTGTTGCGGTCTCTGCCTCTAATGCCCAGACGAACAACACGCGTGCGACCGCTGATGTAAGGCCTGTTGAAGCCGCAGCAGGCAAGGCCAAAACATCAAAAGCCGCTCCTTTCAATATCGGAGAAGAGCTTACCTACGAAGGGAAATTGAGCAAGATAATCAGCGGCATCTCCATCGCGGAGCTGACATTTACCGTTGGCGAGGTCGCGGAGACGAATGATTACCTGATCTCGGCCGAGGCCCGTTCCAAAGGAACGCTTCTGAAACTTTTCCGGTTCAGCTTTTTGCAAAAGATAGATTCGACCGTTGACCGCGATGAGTTCTTCGCGGAAAAGACCGTTAAGGTCGATGTTCAAAAAGAACGCGTCCGCAACAGCGAGGCCCTTTTTGATTATGACGACCGCCGCGTGACCTACGTTGAGACCGACCCAAAAGACCCGATGCGTCCGCCGAGGACGATAGCTTCGGAACTTGCGGGCGGAACTCACGATCTGATCTCCGGCATCTATCAGCTTCGTCTTCTTCCGCTAAAGGTCGGGGATAAATATGACATTACCGTCAGCGATTCGGGCCTTGTTTACACCGTGCCGGTCACGGTAACGGGCCGCGAACAGCAAAAAACGGCCATCGGCAAGGTTTGGTGCGTAAAGGTCGAACCCGACGTTTTTGGCGAGGGAAAAATGATAGAACGCGACGGTTCAATGACGATCTGGATCACGGATGACGCTCGCCGCATTCCGGTACGTTCTGTCATACAGTCGCCTTTCGGAAAGATCGAAGTAAAGATCAAATCTGCCAGGAACATCGCCAAGCAGTCTTAAATTATCATTAAACCGGCCCCGATCTTTTCATCTGCAATTCCTTTCAGCTTGTAACTTTACCCAAAACCCCGCATAATTTTCTTTTGTTTTGTACACGCCCTTGCGAACAGACACGGCAAGGAGCGTATTTTGTTATGAGCGATACCAAAGAAATAAACGCAGCAGTTACGGAAGAAACAGCGGACGACACCGTGATCGAATTTGTTCTTGGCGGGCCGCAGCCCGTCTCTTCGGGCGAAAGCGTCCGACCGGATGTAGCGGATGTTCTTCTCAGGGCCGAAGCGGCCGCAGAGATAGCAGAATCTGATGCTGAAATTGACGAAGAACCGGCAGAAGCGGAGCCGGAACGCTCGCCTTCGTTCAGGCTGCTTTCCATGCCGCAACTTCCCGAACTGGAGCGTGAGAACCGCGCCCGTCTGCAGATGCAGTCGCCCAGCCGGCTTCATTTTTACTGGTCAGTTCGCAGCAATCCATATCAGACGCTTAACAAAGCTCTCGGTGCGAATACGGGCAGCTACACGCTCGCTCTAAAGCTGGTTGACCTCAAACGCGAGGCGGAAGAGGTGCATGCCGCCGACGCCGAAGGCTCGTGGTGGTTCAACGTCGATGCCGATTCGGACTATCGCGCCGAGATCGGTTTTTACGCGCCGAACCGTCCGTTCATCCGCGTACTGTATTCGAATACGGTGAAAACGCCCCGCAAAAGCCCTTCACCGCGTGTCGCGACCGACGCCGACTGGCGCATTCCGGCTCAGAAATTCGCACAGGTTCTGGACGTTTCCGGGTTCAAACAGGACGCTTTCGACGTCGCGATAGCCGGTGACGACGTAGAACACGCGGAAAATGCTTCTTATTCGGCTTTTGCCCGCCTGACCGGACGCCGTGCGGAAGATGTCAGCGGTTTTGACGCCGAAGAGGTCCGATATGCAATGACGCTGCTTGCCGCCGGGGCCGCTCTGAACGAACTGCGTCACCGCATCGGAGAAAAGCTTTTTGCAATGCTCCAGGCCGCAGCGGACAACATTTCACGAGCCAATGCCCTGGCCGCTCTCAAGTCTGAGTTTGAGATTGAGGAAAACGAGTTTGAGGAAGAATTTGAAGAATTCGGCCCCGCCGTTTTCGGCGCCAGCCTTGTCAATTTCCCCAAACGGCTCCGTACACGCCCACGCGGCCTCGACCGTTTCTCAAAACTTGAACCGCTTGCGTCGCACAGCATTGGCAAGGCTGTTTAGTAAGTAAATTCTGATGACTCGAAGCTTACAGTTGAAGGTCATGTATTGTAGATCTCGTCAGCAATGGTTTAAGATTAGCCGCCAAGTTGGCGGTTAAGTTATAATGATGACACAGGCCGGAGGACAGAAATGGCATCAACAAAGGAAGAAATTACAACACTGCTTAACAGCCTGCCGGACAACGCCTCGATGGAGGATGTGCAATATCATCTTTATGTGATCGAAAAAGTTCGCAATGGCCTCGAAGCTGCGAAGAACGAAGGCGGAGTTTCGCAAGAGCAAGCTGAGGAAAGGCTTGGGAAATGGATCATATCGTAATATGGTCGCCGCGTGCGCTTGACGATGTTGATGACATCGCCGCTTATATAGCCCAGGACTCTGAAGTGTATGCCGCAGCCGTAGTCCGCAATATTCTTAGAACAGTAAGAACTCTATCAACGTTTCCTTTTCGTGGACGCGTTGTCCCGAATTCGACGACGACTCGATCCGGGAAGTCTTTGTTTACAGCTACCGGATAATCTATAAGATCGAAGAAAGCGAAGTTACAATAGCGGCTGTCATACACGGCTCCCGTCTGTTGGAATTAGCTATTCGTCCTTGATGCAACCTATTCAACTTTGAGGGTGCGAAAGATGCCTATCTTTTATATTAACGGTTGCCGTTACCGAACTGCAGGTTGTGCTATGATGTTTCGGAACATCTGATCTTGTTGCCGGGCTTATGTGTTTCAAGCAGGCAAGGACTATTTGCAGCATAAATTCACCGGTTCTGATCGACCCTATGCCTGTTGGATATTTCAGCCTGATACTTCACGCACACCTGCCATTTGTCAGGCATCCCGAATATCCTGAATTTCTTGAGGAAGATTGGTTATATGAAGCGATAACCGAGGTCTATCTTCCGCTAATTTTCATTTTTCAGAGTCTGCATGATGCCGGGGCAAAACCGCGCCTTGCAATGAACGTTTCGCCGCCGCTGTCAGAGATGCTTGCCGACCCTCTTTTACAGGAACGCTACACGCGGCACCTGGAAAATCTTCTCGAACTTGCAAAAAAGGAACTGGAACGCACACAGAAAGAAGCTCCGGAATTTGAAGAGGCTGCGAAGATGTACGTTGACAATCTTTCGGCGTCACGCGACCTGTGGGAGGTTCGTTACGGCAGAGATCTTGTCAGGGCGTTTCGCGAGCTTCAGGACGAGGGCGTCATTGAGATTATCACCTGCGGAGCAACGCATGGATTTTTGCCGCTCATCTCCACACCCGAAGCGCGTAGGGCGCAGATCAGCGTTGCGGTCGCAAATTACAAAAAGCATTTTCATCGACAGCCGCGCGGCATCTGGCTGCCGGAATGCGCATACGAACCCGGCATCGAGGAACTGCTGAAAGACAACGGCATCGAATATTTTATTTCCGATACTCACGCCATTCTCTATGGCGATCCGCGTCCGCGATATGGCGTTCATGCTCCGGTTGTCTGTCCTAACGGAACGGCCGTTTTTGCCCGCGATGTCGAAACGAGCCAGCAGGTCTGGTCGGCCGAGATCGGTTATCCGGGCAATGATCTTTACCGCGAATTTTATCGCGACATCGGTTGGGATGCTCCTTATGAGATGCTCCGACCGCATCTGCACGAGGACGGGAACCGTCGGCATCTGGGGCTGAAATATCACCGGATCACGGGAAAGAATGTTCCGCAGCAGGCAAAGCAGCCTTACATCCCCGCCGTCGCCCGCGACAAGGCGGCTGAGAACGCCTCGCACTTTATCGGCGAACGCATCAAGCAGGCCCACAAGCTCCGAGAAACATTTGAGGGGCATCCGCCGCTTGTCGTTTCGCCGTATGACGCCGAGCTTTTCGGTCATTGGTGGTTCGAGGGGCCGCAGTTCATAGATTTCTTTTTCAGAAAGCTTCATTTCGATCAGGATGAGATAGCTGCAGTCACACCCGGCGACTTTCTGGACAGCAACATCCCGATACAGATACAGCAGCCGACATCTTCATCGTGGGGCGAGAACGGCTATTACAAAGTGTGGCTGAACGAAGGCAATTCGTGGATGTATCCGTATCAGCACGACGCCGAACGGAAAATGACCGAACTCGCAAATAGATTTGCAGTTCCGGGTTCCAGGTTCCAGGTTCCGAGTTCGGATGTATCGGAGTACTCCGACCCGAAATCCGAAACTCGGAAATCGGAACTAATAAATCGCATCCTTAACCAGATGGCACGCGAGCTTTTATTGGCGCAATCGTCCGACTGGGCATTTCAGATCTATCAGGGAACGACGGTCGAATATTCCTCTCGCCGTTTTCGTTCGCACATTCAACGCTTTGGCCTTTTATCGGAAATGCTCGAAAGGCTCGCTGCGGTAAACGAAAGCCAACAGCCCGCCGAACTTACATCCGAACAGCTTGAACTTCTTGCCGAGATCGAGTCGCGCGACAATATCTTTTCCGAGATTGACTACCGCATTTATCGAAGTGGGAATCAGTGAGCAGATCGTCTATGACAAAGCTAAAATGAGAAGACGCATGAAATTTCTGGATATGCACATCATCGGCCTGACCATGTTATTGTGCATCATTGCGGCCTCGTGTTCAAAGAATAGTATGGCCACCAAAAACTCAGTAGATCTCGAACAGATACGCTATATGTTCGTCAGGTTGGAAGCGCAAGGTGTTGATCTAATGAAGCCGCATCTATATGGATATTTCTTCTTTGACAAGGATCGACATGGACTCGAGCGTTTGAGCAACGAGATCGTTGGGGACGGCTACAGATTGGTCAACCTCGGACAAATTAGTGATGGCAGATTCAGACTCCATGTTGAGAAAACTGAGATACATTCGCCCGAATCCCTTTATCAGCGTGGTCTTACCCTGACCGAGATCGCCTCTAAATACTCCGTTGATATTTATGACGGATTTGATGTCGGCAATTCCGATCCTTCGAGGGCATTAGTAAATGAAGAATCTTTTCTCACGTTCATGAGATCCAAGTCAAAGGAAGAACTTTTTGCTCTTGGCGAAAAGCTTCTCGATCTGGAAATACATGATAGAGCCGAACAGGTTTTTAGAGAGTGTCTGAATCAAAAGATCGGTCTGCAAGATTCGACGCATAACCTTTCGTTAGCTCTCCTAGAACAGAACAAAACAGACGAAGCTATTTCTTTGCTCGAAGGCGCTGTTAAGGAATTTCCTGAAAATCTAAAAATGCGCTTTAATTTGGGTGCGACCCATTACGATCTCGGTAACTATCAAGCGACTATCGAAAACTATCAAGTGGCTGCTCGTCTGTCACCAAATGATGCGGAGATAATGTATGGTATTGCTGCCGCACAATTCAAACTTGGGCAATTCTCTGAATCTCAGATCAATTGTGAGAAGGCATTAACATTGGATCCGGAAAACAAGAATGCAAAGGAATTACTAAAACTGATTGAAGAAAAGAGATAGTACTTGTCGATTCTCTTACCGAAACAATTACTTGACTACATCTCAGCTGAGATCGGTTTTTCGATCTACGCTTCGCACCCACCGCAATAGCTATGCAGGACGCCGCCACGATAGAAAAAGAAGACATTTCGCGTTTTCTGTGTGAGAACTGCGGCGCCAATATGGCCTATGATCCGGCGGCGGGCGGGCTTAGCTGCGCGTATTGCGGACATAAAGAAGAGATCCGTGTCACAGGCTTTGTTGAGGAAAAATCTTTTGACGAGTTCATTCGGGCGGGAGCTCAGCGGCTTGCCCCGATGGCGGTCAACGCGTTGCAGGTACAATGTTCCTCATGCGGTGCGACCGTAAATTTCACACCGCCTGAGACCGCGACGGTCTGCGCCTTTTGCGGAGGAAAGATCGTCGCCCAGCCAAAGGCCGCCGATCCGCTCCTCGCTCCGCACGGCGTGCTGCCTTTCCGCGTCTCGACCGATCAGGCCTTCAAGAGTTTTAACGATTGGCTGCATTCGCTGTGGTTCGCTCCGTCAAAGCTCAAGCACCTTGCCGAATCCGACAAACTCGTCAGCATCTATATCCCCTATTGGACCTATGACGCGGCAACCGTCAGCGATTATTCAGGCCAACGCGGCGATAATTACACCGAATGGGAGACGGTGACCCGCAATGGCCGGACGGAACGCCGTTCCGTGACCAAGACGCGTTGGACATCGGTCTCAGGCCGGGTTGCGAGACACTTTGACGATGTATGCGTTCCTGCAACGACATCTGTTCAGAGCCGTTATCTGGAACGTCTGGAACCCTGGGACCTGCCGGAACTGAAACCATACGAGCCGGCCTATCTGTCCGGCCACAAGGCTGAAGCGTATCGCGTGCCGCTGGACGCCGGTTTTGAGCGTTTCAAGGAAATAGCTCAGAGCATCATCGTCAGCGATTGCAAAAGCGATATCGGCGGCGACCGCCAGCATGTTGACAACGTCAGAACGGCCTATTCGGATATTTCATTCAAACACATACTGCTGCCCGTCTATTCCGGCGGATACAGATTCGGCGGAAAAACATACCAGATTGTCGTCAATGGCCGCACCGGCCAGGTCCACGGCGGCCGTCCTTACAGCGTTGTAAAGATCGCGGCGTTGATACTCGTTCTCCTGTTCATTGTCTTGTTGATCGCGGCGGTTTTCTTGTGATCCGGTTCCGGAAGCATATAAATAAGAAAAACAGAAAATTTCATTTAACCGGCAGGTTAAGGCCAGGCGTCTGATGTCTTGCTGATGTGGTTTTTTGGGGGTGGAAAGCAGCGCCCCGGTGCGGGATGCCGGGGCGGTGGCTGAGTGTTTAAGTGGAGAGCGGAAATGGCCCGATGTACCGGAGAGGATTTGAGTGCCTCTCCGGGACATGGGATGACCGTTCTAGTTCCTATGGGCAAAGGCAACGATCGGGATATCGGTGCCGAAGCCGAAGGTGACGGAGTAAACGCCCGCGGTGGAACCGTTGACCCACCACTGGCCGTTGGGCTTGAAGACCGCAATGTCCTCTTTGCCGTCGCCGTCATAGTCGCCCGGAACGGGGATGTTGTCTCCCGAACCGAAGACGGTGGTCTGTGTTCCGCCTGTACTCTTGAGGATATACCACGTGCCGTTCGAGGGCCTGAACACCGCCGGGTCGTCGCTGCCGTCGCCGTCATAGTCGCCGGGGACAAGTTTGTCTCCCGCCTCTCCGTGAGTGACGTTCATCGTTCCGCCGCCGGACAGCGGTCCTGACCACGTGCCGTTGGTATAGACTATGCCGTCGGTCTTTCCGTCGCCGTCATAGTCGGCCGGTACCGGTGTGTCGCCGGAGTTCGAGAAGATTATGTTCTCTCCCGTCGCCGCCAGTATGTACCAGACACCCGTGACCTGCCTGAACACGCCGTAATCGGTGCGTCCGTCGCCGTCAAAGTCCCCGATGGCCGGAACGTCTCCGGGATAGCCCCATGAAACGCCCATCACCGTGAAGTCCGAACTCCTCAGCACATAGAAGTCGGGAAGGGCACCATCGGCGTTGACACGATAGATGGCCCCGTCCGTCTTTCCGTCGCCGTCATAGTCGCCCGGAACCAGCACGTCCGTCGAAAGCCCCCACGCATAGCCCGTGAAGCCTTCCGTCGATCTCTGCTGATACCAGACGCCGTTGCCCGGACGGAACACGGAGATGTCCGTCTTGCCGTCGCCGTCGAAGTCGGCCCTCGCCGATCCCGTCGTCGGGCATTCTCCTCCGCCTTCGCC
>CAZOXY010000027.1:35227-47938 GCA_964583955.1 uncultured Chloracidobacterium sp.
CGTCGAAGTCGGCCCTCGCCGATCCCGTCGTCGGGCATTCTCCTCCGCCTTCGCCATTGAACGTCAGCGTCCAGCCTCCGGCCAGAGAACCGCCGTCACCGCCGGCAAAGTCCACCACGAACAACTTCCACACACCGTCAGCGTTCGTTCCGCCGAACGTCGATGCAAAGGTCGCCGTGTTGCCTCCAGCAGGCCCCGGATGGTTGTATGCCGTTCCCGGACCTGGTGACGGGAACGGATCGCCCGTGTAGTACGCCGTCGGTTTGTACGTTCCGGCTCCCCACGGACCCATATCCGGCAGAATCCCGGTTCCCGTGTCACTGAGCTTGTATGTCACTCCCGACATCTCGCCAACGGCTCCCGCTCCGTCCTGAAGCAGCAGTGCCGCTCCGGTCGGCCCGACAAGCACGATACCGAGATCCTCCGGCCATGTGTGTCCGAAGCTGTTTATCGTCACCTCGACCGCGTCGGCCGCCGATGGCAAAACACCCACTCCGCTCACCGTTATCTCGGACGGATACGGGTTCGCGGGACCGGCAGGTCCGTCCGATATCACTATCGGTGCCGTGTTCGATACCTCAACCGTTCCTCCCGTCGGACACGGTGTCGGTGTCGGACTTGGCGTCGGCGTAGGCGTCGGACTCGGCGTAGGAGTCGGCGTTGGACTCGGTGTTGGAGTCGGCGTAGGTTCACCGCCGCCAACCGAGAAGAACGAGAACGTGTCAACACCTATGATGTTCGAACGCGTTCCGTTAGGGCCTCCGTCCTCGACAAAGTACCTGAACGCAAACCGTCCGCTCACCGGTGCCTCAAGCCCGGAGATCGTCACCGTGTACTGCGTCCACGTCAGCGGATATGTGCCTTCGTATGTCGGGTCAATATCCAGAAGCAGCGTTGTGAAATCGCCGACATCCGTTGCCGTTGTTCCCACATCGGTACTTTCGCCGTTCGTTGACATCCTCAGTTGCAGACGATCCGGGAAGCTGTTGTTCGGCGTCTTTGTGTAGAACGACACCGTGTCCCCGTTCTTTATCGTCCAGTTCGGCGTCACCAGCCAGTTGCTGATCGTTCCGCTTCCCGTTGCACTGTTGAAGTTGACAAGTATGCACGAGTTCGTTCCGCCCGATTGTGACGGCGGGATAGACGCTCCGCTGCACTGTGTCCACGTCGAGGCTCCAAGCGGCTGGCTCTTATTGAACTGGAACCATCCGCCCGTCGTGTACATCGTCGGCACGTCATCGAACCCTTCCGCGTGTTTGGTACCCTCGGGCGGGGTCGGTGTCGGACTCGGCGTTGGTGTCGGCGTCGGGCTTGGTCCGGGGCCGCCTTCGACACCGGGGTTGATGCCGAACCAGAACGCTCCCAGTGCCTGGCCGTTGGTATCGGTTCCTACATATGTCGTATCACGGAAACTCGTGACAACAAGCGTGTAGGTATTTCCGGCCGTCAGGCTGGCTGTCAGGCGTGAGCTGGGCTGGGCACCCGTAAAACCGGTAGCCGTGCTGGTCACTCCGTTTGCCGTGTACGGTCCAGGCAGTACCGTCAGCGTTCCGGAGAAATCGTCGTTAAACGCCACCGTACCCGCCGCCGGAGACTCCGGATCGAACGCCGTATAGAGCCTCAGGAACGTATCCAGAGCACTCGACGGCGTTCCCGTCGTGTTCACGCTTGATACCTCGAACGTGTGCGTTCCGGACTCCGTCGCCGTGAACGTAACCGTGTCGTAATACTGAACTCCCGAACCGCTCGTCGATCCGTTCGGGTTCGCGAACGTCGGACTGCTCGACGTCAACTCTCCCGATCCGTAATACGCAGGCACCGGTGTCGGTGTCGGACTCGGTGTCGGTGTCGGGCTTGGCGTAGGCGTCGGGCTTGGCGTCGGGCCTCCCTCGACGGTTCCGACCAGCTTGAACGGAAGAGCCATCAGCAGATCCGGCACAACGTTGGGCTGCGGTGTCGCGGTAGGTTCTCCGATATCGATCATATCCTGCCATGTTGAAGTAGTACCGATGAACTGGCGTCCATTCGACCCTTCTACATTACGCGCTCCCGGAACTGTGACCAACGGAACAAAGCTGCCGTTGGTACCCGCATCCACCTGAAAATCGATCCAGTATGTTCCGGCCGCCAATTCCAAGGCCGGACTTACATTCATGTCGATCCTCCACAGGCGGCGGGTAGTGCCGGGAGAGGCGGGGTTGACACCGCCGTTGCCGCCCAGTGTGTTTCCGATGCGATAGAGGCCGGAATCGGTAACGGCCGCCATTCGGTTGGTAGTTGTATCACCAAAAATGACCGTACTGCCTTCGTCGCCCGGACGACCGTTCCAAATTCGCAGATTTGCTCCGAGGAACGGATTCGAAACCGAACTGGTCTGATAGGCATATTCCACAACCTGATCAATGGTCCATGTCTGGCCCTCAGGAACAGTGAAATCGTCGGCACACCTGTTATTTGTCGTTGCGCCGATAAGCTGACATCCAACGCCAAGGACCGTGTTGGAATCGCCATTAGGATTACGCTGAAGCTCGCTCCACTCATAGTTTGCCGGAGCATTTGTTCCGCTGCCTGTAACCGTGCCGGTTGCCAGACCGCCGTTATCATAAATAAAGGTGGCAGATGGCGTCGGGCTTGGTGACGGTGTAGGTGTCGGACTCGGCGTTGGTGTCGGACTCGGCGTCGGCGTAGGTGTCGGTGTCGGATTTGGCCCGGCAGCGCAGGAGTAGGAGCTTACCATTTCGAAATCATCGATACCGACACCGTTATTCGCAACGGTCACGGAAACATCCGTACCAATTCTGAATTTGAATTGAACATTCTGTCCATCGGCCGCGGCCGGGACAGTATATTCAACATCAACAAATCCGCCAGAGGAACCTGTCCAGGCCCGTCTGCCGCCCAGCGGGTTTGACCAGGCCGTAGAAATGGTCGAATTATATCCGCCGGCAACAAACGCGCCTCCGGCGGCCTCAACATCCTGATACGCACCGTCGCCGATCTTTATCTCAAGTACCAGACCGTCAAAGGTGCTTTCAGTATTGTGGTTTAACTTGAACTTTAAAGCGGCTGAGCTTGAGGATACGGCTATCGGAGGAGTTTCCAACTCACTTAGGCCGACAGCGGCAGGTGAGCCGGCAAATGCCAAGTTGGGGCTGCTAGCCGTTGACCCGGCACTCGTCACCCAACCCGTTCCCGCGCCGGAGGATGCAGATGTCCAACCGGCAGGAAGAGCAGGAGCCGTCACACCGTCAAAATTTTCTATATTGCCGATCGGCTCTCCGAGGACAAATGCGAAGTTCGTCGGGGCCTGTGTCCCGTCATCGCTTGTAAGGATAAGTTCGTTGGCAACTTGCGAACCGCACACGGCCTCGGATGAAACCTCAACACTTATCGTTTGCACAACGGTCTGGCCATGCTCGATCGTGCCATAGTTAGCCGTTCCGCCGCCTGTCCGGTTAACAACGACATTATTGACCGTTGCACCGGTGTTGTTTGTTACAGGTATGCTTAGCGACACTGTCTCACCCGGTTCGGGGAACCCGTCGCCATCGCCGCCCGGAGCGGCATCAGAAACCGTTATCGGGCCAGAGATGACCGCATTCGGCAGGTCAAAGCCGTCGGTCACGGACGCGGGGCTGGTTGACTGTATGCTGGCGCTGAAGCCCATGCCGCGTGCGGCAAAGCCAGCCCACATATCGGCAACGTCCAAGGCGGCCTCAGGGGCAAAGGAACTTGCCTGAGCAGCCGCGATGATCGCATCGCGTTCCGAGAGAAATGTCGGTGCGATCGGCGCAAGCTTCATCCCGTCGGTGACGAGCTGAAGGATCTTTCGGTTGCCGATCTCCCATCCGAGACGCTGGACGAACTTGGAACGCACTTCCCAGAGGGCCGTGCTCCAGATCTCGCCTGCATTATGGACCGCATCGCACTGCGATACTCCGAACGCTCCTCGGGAGTAGGCAAAGTTATTGTTATTCATCCGCGCGTTACAGTCAGAATTGAGATAGCTGAACGTGTAAGCACTGTGCGGTTTGTTATTGGCACCACCGGTTGAGGTGATGATCGCCCGAGGATAGCGGCGGATGCCGTAATAGTAGTTAGCGTTAAAACCGCCGGTTGCAAGGTATGTCGCATAACCGCCCACGGAATATACACCGTCAATCGGGTCATCCGGTTCCGAAAGCATTGCCAGAGCGTAGAAGTCCGACCAACCCTCGCCCATGCCTCGCGCCATATTCGTTGATAATCCCGAAGCGTTGCCGTGAAGGCGGTTTGAAATTCCGTGCGTCACCTCGTGAATGATGATCTCGGCGTCGGCCGTGCCGTCATAATCCGGCGTCGGGCCTTGCCACAGATACATCTGCATGCGACCGCGAGCACCATCGGCCCCTGTCGCAAAATTCGCATTGTCATAGCAGGGCTGTCCGCCGGGGCAGCCAGCTGTATTATCCTGTCCCTCTGCGGAAACACGGTCTCCCTGATTTCCGCCCAGGCCAAAGTTATTGTGCTGAAAATTCCTTGCAGCTTCGGTAAAGCCAAGACGATACATCTCGGCCTGATAGCGGTTCATCACATAGAACATCTGGATGACCGCACCGCGCTGTGCCTGTGCGGTAAGCGGATCGTCGCCCGGAGCAGGATTGCCCGGAGGCGGGTTCCATGTGGAGGTGAAAACGCGGCATCCGGCTCCGGGGCAGTCGGTGTCACCCATCTGAATGGCGTCAACGCCGTTTGTCGCATCGCGGTCAATGCCGGCCTCAACAAAGTTACCGTCAGTGCCGTTTGAGCCATCATTTATCCATCCGTTCTGGACGAATGAATAGTTTCCTTCATTTCCTATCAGCGTGACGTTCTCACGCGTAAGAAGAGAGCCTTGCGTTCCGCTGCCCGGATTACTCGGCCCGGGAGAAAGCGGCGCGGGGCTGTCCGCAACATCGATCATTGAAGGGGCGTTGCGATAGACCTGGAACGTGGCAGACTGTGTCTGATGGTCGGTGATGTTCTTTCGCCAGAGCATTGCTCCGTCGCGGGCATCCACGATCACATAATATGTGTCGCCCGGCTGCCAGATAAGAACGCGCCATGCGGGGACTGCGATTCCCGGCTCGGTCGGGAAATACATCCTCTCGGCGGTCGTGGCCCAATCGCCGGAGCCGAAAATCACCTTGTTTGCCGAAGAAAGCGAATCATTTCGCTCTGATTCGACGCCGCTGATATCAACATTGATGTGTTTCGCCGCACTGACGACCGCTCTATACGGATCGCCAAAATCGGCCGTTGCCGCGAGGGAATTGTAATCGAGGGCGGGTGCGAGGTTATTGATGACCCGCACGATCTCGCCTTGTTTGGTAAAGCCTGCCTTTACTTCGCCCTGAAAAACGGGAACGCCTCCGATCTCCTGTTCCAGATGAACAAAAGAGAGGTTCCCATCGGGATTTGTATAGTCTGCAGCCACTTTCAGCCTGCTGACCTGGTCACCGCTGACACCAACGAGCGAACTGTTCTCACGGAGAAAGTTTCGCAATGTGCCGACGCGATCGCCGTTGCCCGGCGGCGTCAGAAAGGCACGTCCCATAGAGACATCGGGCCCTATGACCTCAGCGTTCCACAAATTTTCGCTGTATTCAACTTTGAGTGTCGGGACCTTCTGCCGCAGGGCATCTTCCCCGCGAACAAAACTGTCCTTGATGTCCGCGACAGCGGACGCGTCCTTTCCGGCCGACTCACGGATCCTGAGCAGAGCGGAGTATCCTTCCTTTTCGGCCCCTGATCTTACGTCGTAATTATCAAGGCCGCCATCGGGTGTGTGAACGGTAGTGCGGGCATCGCCGCCCTGACTGCTCACTTCCCAATTGAACTGTGTGGGTATCAGCGTAAGGACCGCAAGAAGTCCGAGAACGCACAATACGGCGATAAGACTCATGCGAGTCCCTCTGAGCGAAGTGTTTTCCATTTAAAGCCCTCCTTAAAAGCTATGCAATATTGCGAATAGCCCATCACGGAAGATGGACAGAATAAAACAAGCCCAAAAAAATCAGGACAGGATCGTATAGTGATGAGAAATATGTAACGTCGCGCCTTACAACAGACTACAAAGGCAATGAGTGAACGTTCTTTTGGCCGGATATTTCAGTGAGAAGCATGACCGCCCCCTGATAGCCGACTGTGAAATATGTCCTAAGGTTATACCAGAATACTGGTGTCACGTCAATTTCCAATGACGTAAACGGAAGGCACTGATGAAAAGAGTGAAGAAAAACGGACGGAACCGTCAAAGGCCCGTCCGTCGTTGTTGATGGTTTCCGGATCAGATCATCTTGGGAGATATGCCGCAGGAGCGGGACGGTCATCGCCAAATCCGAACGGATGGGCCGAGTAGCCACCGGTCGAGCGGTTTATCCACCATGTCCCGTTGCGAAAGATCGCCTGATCGGACTTGCCGTCACCGTCATAATCACCCGGAATCGGAAGATCGCCGTTCATACCGAACTGGATATAGCTTACGCCGCCGTCGCCGCTTCTAAAGATGTACCAGACGCCATTGCTCGGGCGAAAGACCGCGACATCTTCCGCTCCGTCACCGTCATAATCGGCATTGACCGGCTTGTCAGTCCCAAAACCGAACGTGACCACGATATTGGTGTTCGTCGAACTTTTCAGTATCCACCAGTTGCCATTGCGGAAAATGGCGATGTCCGCCTTTCCGTCGCCGTCGTAATCGCCCGGAACCGGAAGATCGGCAGCGGCGCCGAAAGCAACCGATGTCTGTCCGCCGGTGCTTCTCCAGATGTACCATCTGCCGTTAGACGGCCTGTAGGTCGCGAAGTCAGTTCTTCCGTCTCCGTCATAGTCGGCGGGAACCGGAATGTCGCCCGGCTCGCCAAACTGCACGGTCCCGAAATCCTCGGTCGAACGGAGAAGATACCAAACGCCGGTCGAAGGCCGATAGACCGCGACATCCGTCTTGCCGTCACCATCATAGTCGCCGGGGACAATGATGTCGCTGGCCAACCCGAACAGAACGCCCGTCAGGCCTTGTGTGGAACGTTCGAGATACCAGAGACTGGTTGAGGGGCGAAAAACCGAAATGTCCGTTTTTCCGTCACCGTCAAAATCCGCTCTTGCGCGGCTGATGCCAGGCTGCGGTTCATAGGTGCAGGCGTAAGAGCCGATGACCTTTATCGAGTCAATGTCCCAGCCGCGAACGACCGTGTTGTTGTCGGAACCCATACGCCATCTGAACCTGACGTTCTGCCCGTTGGCAGCCGACGGCAGTTGGACAAGAGTTTCGACAAAGCCGCCTGAATCCCCTTCCCAACCGGTCCGGTTCGAAAGCGGGTTATTTGTTCCTGCTCTGATAAGGCCTGTATATCCATTTGAATGGAACTTACCGCCTGCCGCGAGTATATCCTGGAACGGCCCGTCACCAACGCTGATCTCAAGAACAGCTCCATCCCATCCGTCCTCGGTGGCAAACCAGTGATGAAAACTGAGCTGTGCCGCAGCAGCGCTGATGGGAATAGACGGCGATGTCAGATCAGATCCGCCGCCAACTGTCTCTGGCTCAACGGCGAACATCGCATTCGGGGCGGTGTGAGAACGGGCGGAAGATACGACAAAATTAGGGCCGCCCGCAACAGACGTTGCCGTCCAGCCGTCAGGGATCGAAGAGCCGTCGTCAAAATCCTCTTCCAGGGTTGTCTGAGGAACGCCTATGAACAATGTCCGCGTAAAAGTGACCGGTCCCAAACTGCTGTTTACATTCAGCGTTATTTCAAACGCTCCACCGCACGGCACGGTGTCCGGCACGGTGAAATCAACTTCCTGAACGGCCCCGGAATTGTGCGGGATCGTGCCGTAGTTGGCTGAGCCGCCGTTCTCAATACTCAGGGTGACTCCCGTCGCGTCCCATCCGGTGCGATTGCTCAATGGAATTGCCAGTTTAACGCTCTCGCCAGGTTCCGCAAAACCGTTTCCGTTGCCGGCGGTGTCAATGACCGTTATTGGCGCTGGCTGGGTCAGATTCGGCAAGTCAAATGATTCGGCCACGCGCGCAGTTCCCGTTCCGCCGATGCTGTATCCGCCGCGATGCTGGACGCTAGCTCCGGCTCCCATGCCGCGAATGGCGAATCCGGCCCAAATGTCCCTGACATCTTCGGCAGTGCCTCCGGCAATTGCGGCTGTGAGTATAGAATCACGAGCTTCGATGAAAGACGGTTCCAGCGGATCGAGTTTCATGCCGTCTGTGACAAACTGAAGAATACGACGATTACCTATTTCCCAGCCGAGCCTCTGAACAAATCTTGCACGTACTTCCCACAACGCGGTACTCCAGACCTCGCCGGCGGCGTGTACCTGATCGGCGGTGGTCGAAACGTGCGGGCCGGTCATTACGGGAAATGCCCCATCGGACAAACTCATCTGAGTCTGATCGATGTCGGCAAATGTCATCGGGT
Source organism: uncultured Chloracidobacterium sp. (assembly GCA_964583955.1). Classification (GTDB taxonomy): domain Bacteria; phylum Acidobacteriota; class Blastocatellia; order Pyrinomonadales; family Pyrinomonadaceae; genus OLB17. The sequence goes on from CAZOXY010000027.1 coordinate 43,684, forward strand.
TGTGCGGACGGTTATTCGGGCCGCCGGTCGAGGACATTATCGCCTTTGGAAAACGGCGGATGCCGTAATAATAGTTCCTTGTGCCGATGACATTGAACCCCTGGAACAAAGCATATCCGCCGGTCGAATAAACACCGTCTATCGGATCGCCCGGTTCGGAAAGAAGCGCGTGAGCGTAAAAATCCGACCATCCTTCGCCCATGCCGCGTGACATGTCGTCACCAAGCCCCAGAGCATTTCCGTGCAGGCGGTTCGATGTGCCGTGTGTCACCTCATGGAGCATGATGTCCATATCGGCTGTGCCGTCACGCTGCGGTGTCGGCGGTGTAAAGACGAACATCTGCATACGCCCGCGAACGCCATCCATGCCTGTACCGAAATTCGCGTTATTCGCTGAAGAGCTGTCTTGTCCTTCGGCTGATATTCTGTCTCCCTGAACTCCGCCTCGGCCAAAATTATTGTGCTGAAAATTCCTTGCCGACTCGGTAAACCCCAGCCTGTACAGTTCGTCATGATAGCGGTTCATGGCGTAGAACATCTGAATGACAGCACCGCGTCTGGATTCGGCGTGTGAAGGAGCATCGCCCGGAGCCGGATTTCCCGGAGGCGGATTCCATGCGGAAGAAAATACCCTGTTCGGATCGCCGACGGCCTGAGTACCGGCGTCAATGCCGTCCGGAGCCGCAAGGTCAAGTCCGGCCTCGACGTTATTGCCGTCGGTAGTATTGCTGTCGTTGGTGATCCAGCCGTTATTGTTGAATGAATACAATCCTTCATTACCGACAAGGGTTATGTTCGTCCTCGTGAGCAGAGCGCCTTGCGTGCCGGTGTTCGGATCGACAGGCCCCGGCGTCAAAGGGGCCGGGCTTTCGGCAACGTTTATCATCGAGTTCGGATTGGCATAGACATTATACGTCGCGGATTGCGACTGGTGTTCGGTTATGTTCTTTCGCCAGAGCATCGTGCCTGTGTCTGCATCAACTACAACATAATATGCATCGACCGGCTGCCATATCAGGACGAGCCACGCCGGGACAGCCACACCAGGCTCGGTCGGAAAATAGACCTTTTGCGCGGTCGTTGCCCTGTCGCCTTCTCCAAATATCGCTTTGCCGTCGTCTGATACGGCACTGTCCATTCTTGGCAGCGTGCCGGGATCGGCGTTTATATTTTGATAAGCCGCGTTGACCGCCTGCGCCGGATCGCCGAAATCCTTTGACAGCAAGCCTGCGTCAAGGCCCGGAGCGATATTGTTTATCACGCGGATGATCTGTCCCTGCCGGTTAAACCCTGCCTTGACTCCGCCGCGAAAGACCATGATGCCGTCGATCTCCTGCCCCATCTCGACAAATGCCAGTTCACCTTCAGGGTTTGCATAATCCGAAAATTCCTTTAACTGATCCATCTGCCCGCCGGAAAGGCCGACCAGGTCACTGTTCTCATTCAAAAAGCGACGCAGGATGTCCGTCCGTCTCATCGGTGAGGCATCGGTCAGAAAAGCTTTTCCGTATTCCACCGACGGAGCTATCAGTTCAGGAGTTCTGAGATGACGGTTATAGACAACCTCAAGCTGCGGGACCTTTTCCTTAAGCTGTGTTTCGGCAGCGGCCATTGTGTCGCGCATGTCGGCAACGGCTGCGGCATCGACACCGCTCCGAAGCCTCAGGCTCGTCAGTTTTTCATACGACGGCTTGTCGGACCGAATATCAAAATTCGGCAGGCTGTCGAAATCACCGGTCCCGTCCTGACGGGAACTTTTTGCAGACCGTTCATCACCGGCCCCGACAGAGACCCATGCGGGAATGACCGCCAGAGCGGCAACAAGAACAAGAGAGAGAAGTGTGAACAGGCCTTTTTTGGCCGCACGGGCATTATGGGGGTATTTCATATTGATCTGTTTCCTTTATGACATCAGCTTATGGGCGAACGATCATTTCCAAATGGAAAAGTGCCTCCGGGCCGGCGGGCAGCCGACACGAAAGAGGTTATCGGACAAACTCACACGCTCAGTGTCATCCAAACGCTTTCGACACGAACGGGCAATAAAACTACAATGTTATCCTGCACCTTTTACGAACCGTCGACAAATATTATGATCGGCCAATGGACGTGGGTGGCAATCTGTTCGAATGAACAAGCCTAAGTTAAGCAAGTCTCAATATGTTTTACTAAAAGGCGTTTGGAGTGTCAACAAAAAACCTTTGCATGAGTGAAGACCTTATTAGCAACGTTTTCGGGCCGTCGGGCCTTATTTCTCGAAATCACGAGAATTATGAGCATCGGCAGGAACAGATCAAGATGGCCGAAGAGATCGGGCAGGCATTTGCCGACCGCAAGCATCTGATCGTCGAGGCGGGTACGGGAACGGGCAAGACCATGGCTTATCTCGTTCCGGCGATAGCGGCATCATTGAGCCAGAAAAAGCGTATCGTCATTTCGACCGGGACAAAGAATTTGCAGGAACAGCTGATGGAAAAGGACATACCTTTTCTGAAAAAGATACTGCCCGCAAAATTTTCGGCTTCGTATATGAAAGGGCGGTCAAATTACGCCTGTATCTATCGTGTTCACAAGGCAGAGCATCAGCCGATACTTGACGGACTGGACCAGATGGATCATTTCCGAAAGATCAGCCGATGGATGCCCGAGACCGACACCGGCGACCGCCGCGAACTGGCCGATCTGCCTGAAAACATATCGTTCTGGAACCGTATAAACGCCCGCGGCGAGGTTTGCATCGGGCAAAAATGCCCCGATTTTGATCCTTGCTTTATAACACGAATGCGAAACCGTGCCGACAACGCCGACATAGTCGTGGTCAATCATCACCTTTTCTTTGCCGATCTGAGCGTTCGCGGCAATCAGTTCGGCAAGGTGATACCGGATTACGGCGCGGTCATATTTGACGAAGCTCACCTGATAGAGGACATCGCGGCGGACTATTTCGGCTTTGAGGTGTCAAATTTTCAGTTGGACGAGCTTGCACGCGACACCGACAATCTTCCGATCTTTGACCCGCTCAGCACGCGTGACCTTACAAAGGTTGCGGCGAGGATCATGGGACTTTCGGAACAGTTCTGGCTCAGATTCTCACAGGCAAGAAACGAAGGGCGGCATCCGCTGGTCAGGGACGTTTTCTACAACCGCACATCGAACGGAACGTCGCAGGCAACGCCGCTTGGCGAGGCGTATGCGGCGCTCGACAACGCGCTTGGGTCGCTGGAAACCGTGCTGGAAAAATTTGCGAACGAGATGGCCGAAGCCGAAAGCCTTTTGCGGAGAACGCGGCAGGCTCGGTTCGACATGGAGTTCATCGTGTCACAAACCGAGACGAATTTTGTTTACTGGCTGGAACGACGCGGGAAAGGCGTGTATATGCATGCGTCTCCGGTCGATGTTTCAGAACTGCTGCGGGAAAAACTCTTTGACAAGGTGGAAAGCTGCATACTGACCTCGGCGACGCTTTCTGCCGCAGGTTCGTTTAATTTTGTCCGTGAGCGGCTGGGTTTGGACGCCGCGAATACAAGGAGCTTTACCGCGCGTTCGTCGTTCGACTATGAAAAACAGGCGGTGCTTTATCTGCCCAAGGCAATGCCCGATCCGCGTTCCGCCGAGTTCTCACAAATGGCAGCGGGCGAGATCGTAAAACTGCTCCACGTGACCGAAGGCCGCGCGTTCGTGCTTTGCACAAGCAATTTTTCAATGAACACGCTTTACGAACTGGTGTCATCGCGGGTGAATTACCCCTGTTTTGTGCAGGGTTCGACATCAAAGGCGGCATTGATAGAACGTTTTCGCGAAACGCCGCACGCCGTTCTTTTTGCCACATCGAGCTTTTGGCAGGGCGTGGACGTTCAGGGCGAACAGCTTTCGTGCGTGATAATAGACAAACTTCCCTTTGCGGTTCCGAGCGACCCGATAGTCGCCGCCCGCAGTAAATTCATTGACGACAACGGCGGCCGCTCATTCATGGATTACAGCGTCCCGCAGGCGGTCATCACGCTGAAACAAGGCATCGGCCGCCTCATCCGCAGCCGCAGCGACCGTGGCGTCATCGCCATCCTCGACCCGCGCATCCGCACAAAACCTTACGGCCGCACATTCCTCGAAAGCCTGCCGAGGATGCGGATAACGAGCGATCTGGCGGACGTGGAGCAGATTCTGAGTCATGCTTCAAAAGCATGAGTATCCACCGTCAAAGAGTCTGCGGAGCAGACGGCAATAGTAATAGCTACAGGTGCCGCGAAGCGAAACC
>CAZOXY010000028.1:0-3055 GCA_964583955.1 uncultured Chloracidobacterium sp.
CGCGTGTGACGATGTCACACGCGGGCAGCTGATCGGCTACGTCGGCTCGACCGGACGTTCCACAGGCCCGCATCTGCATTACGAACTGCGGCTGAACGACCGGCCGATAAATCCGCGCCGCTTTCTGCCGCCGGAACCGGCCGTGATACCGGCAAAATAGAACGGCAGAATAAAAGGCCAGACACACGGGACGAACTTCAACGGTTCGTCCTTTTCTTTTTCCCGGCGGTCTGACTACGGGTTTGACGCAGGATAAAGTACAATGCTCGGTGGCCACATCCAATATCATATTTATAGAGGAATAAAGAAAATGAATAGAAAGGCAGGCTCATTGACCTCTTTCGTTTTGATCTTTGCGGTCGTGATCTCGTCAGTCACTCCGGGCTTTGCCCGTTGGGACGAGGGCATGTTCACACCTGACAGGATCGCTTCGCTCGACCTGAAAAAGAAAGGACTAAAGATAAAGCCCGAAGAGATCTACAACCCGAAAGGCGGCGGCCTTACCGACGCCGTCATACGTTTGAGCATCGGCTGTTCGGCCGAGTTCGTTTCACCGGAAGGATTGATACTTACCAATCACCATTGCGGTTTTGACGCATTGGTCTCGGCCTCGACACCGGAAAATGACCTTGTCGAACATGGCTTTAAGGCAGACAACCGCTCAGGTGAAATATCCGCCAGAAACTATTCGATCTTTATCACCGAACGGGTGGAAGACGTAACAGCCAAAATCCGTCAGGGAACGGACGGCCTTTCCGGCAATGAACTTGCCGCCGCGTTGGAAAAGAACACCGCCGAACTTCAGAAAGCGGAGCAAGACAAGGCCCCGAAAGGCTCAACGATCCGCATCCAGAGCCTCAACAATGGCTATTTTCATTACCTCTACCAGACTCGGCAGATACAGGACATTCGCGTTGTCTATGCTCCACCGCGGAACATCGGTGTTTTCGGCGGCGACCCAGATAACTTTGAATGGACACGGCACACCGGAGATTTCACATTTCTCAGAGCTTATACCGCTCCTGACGGCAGCTCCGCGCCATATTCCGCCAATAATGTTCCGTATAAAGCAAAGAAATTCCTGACAATGAACGCCGACGGTGTAAAGGACGGCGATTTTGTTTTTGTGCTTGGCTATCCGGGAGCAACAACGCGTTATCGCGAGTCTCAGTCGATAGAATATGCCCGCGACGCCAACTTCCCCTTTCTGGCCGCATGGCTTGACGCCCGCAGCAGGTCTCTGCGTGAGATAGGAGAAACGGACGAAGAAAAACGCATAGCCTATCAATCGCAGATAGCCAATTTTGACAATGCTTTCAAGGTCTATGACGGCGGCCGCTGGCGGCTGCTTCGGTCAAAGGTTGTCGAAAAACGCCGTGCCGAGGAACAGCATTTTGCCCAATGGGTCGAGGCTGACCCGAAACGCCGCGAAAAATACGGGACCGTGCTTTCGGAACTTGCCGAAGCATCGGCAGAATCGAACAGATATGCCAAGCGCGACATTTTGGTTCGCCGAATGCCGGACGGGACGATGCCGATGTTCCGCGCGATATATCAGGCAGTTGCCGACGGCAAAATGCTGCCGGACAACGAACGGCAGGCAAAAGCCGAAGAGATCAAAAAGGCACTGGAAGGACGCGAAGCGGCATACGAACGCGATATGCTGAAATTCTTTCTCAGGTCTTATGACGAACTGCCCGCCGATCAGAAATTTGACGGGGCTGAAAATCTGTTCAAGGCATTTAGCGGCAAGGAACGCCGCTCCGCCGAGGCCGCTTTTGCCGAAAACATAGCCGAGGGAACGTATTGGAACGCCGACACGGTCGCTGCTCTGTATGGCCCGCAGACGATGGATTTCAGGCCGGAGCGTGACAACGTCCGTGCTTTTGCCGCCGCTCTAAAGAACGAAAGGGACGCGGCAAATGCCAGAGCTGAGGTATTTGCCTCTAAGATCGACCGCCTGCGGCTGCTCTATCAGCAAGGCCTGGCTGAAATGAAAGGCATCACGCCTTATCCTGACGCTAATTCGACGCTTCGCTTTTCTTATGGCAACGTCAAAGGCTACAGCCCGCGTGAGTCCGAATTTCGCACGCCGCTGACCACGCTAAGGGGAATGTGGGAAAAGGATACCGGCGTTGATCCGTGGGATATGCCGCAAAAGATCAAGGACCTGGATGCCGCTAAGGATCTTGGCAGATGGAGAACAGGTGACAGCGTCATCGTCAATTTCCTTTCGACGAACGACATCATCGGCGGAAACTCCGGCAGCCCGATCCTCGACGCAAAAGGCCAGCAGGTCGGCATCTGTTTTGACGGCAATTACGAAGGCCTCGGGAACGATTTCTACTACGATCCGAATATGAACCGGACGATCTCGGTCGATATCCGCTTCGTGCTGTTCGTCACCGAAAAGGTGGCCGGGGCCGGCTGGATACTAGACGAAATGAACATCGTCGGTGGGAACAAATTGAGGAAATAGTAACTTTGCAACACTCAAGAGGCGGTCGTCATAGCCGCCTCTTTTTTATCAATATTTCAACTAACAGTGACAGATCTTGTATGCCAAACGCAGGGGGCATACAGCTAATGTGGTGGAATTACCTTTGACTCAACATTTCCTAATGTTCGTATTTCCACCGGTTCAGCGGCACTCTGATTTCACGCTCCGGCTTTTTCCAGTTCTATAATTATTTCCAATAATCTTTTTTTTGCGGTTTCATCTTTTTCCCTCGCCAGTTCTTCTTCAGCCATCATTAGGGCGCTCTTTCCTTCTTTGTTCACCAGATGCACATCAGCTCCCTTTTCAATGCACAATTTGATGAATTCAATATTCCCCCCACTGCGAACAATATGCATGAAAGGGCTATTTCCAAACATATCCGAAGCGTTTGGATCCGCCCCCTTTTCCAGAAGCAAGGTAAACAAATCGCTATTTCGCCAGCCCGCAACCTTACTAAGAGCCGTTTGCTTGTGATCAGTTGTGATATTGACATCTTTAACCCGATAAACGGAAAGTGCAAGTTTTTCTTTGAGATATTTTCGTATTTTTTTCTCT
>CAZOXY010000028.1:3065-35475 GCA_964583955.1 uncultured Chloracidobacterium sp.
GTGATATTGACATCTGCTCCCTGCTCGATCAGGAAACGGGCATATTTATCTCCGTTATAAGAATAAAGAGCGAAAATCAACGGGGTTGCTCCGACCTTGTTGCGTGCATTAATATTAGCTCCCGCTTTTAGCAAGACTGATACCGCCTTTGTATTAGATAGGTCATTTGCCACCGCGAAGTGCAACGGTGTTGCCCCATCCTCATCGGCTTGATTTACGTCAACACCTTTTCGAATAAGCTGTGCGATAAGTTTATCGTCACCCTCTTTAGCCGCTCTGAATATCTCTCCATCTCCATTGTCGGGAGTAGGCGAAGCTATTACCGGCATTATATGCCGTTCCTTCGTCGTATCTTTAAAATGATTGAATCTAGGATAGGCGTTCTCCGCCATTTCTGAGGCAAAAATGTGGCCCAGGAGAGTAAAAAAAGTAAAAGTAAGAAACACAACTCCGAATGATTGTGGTGATACTGCTGCCATATTTTTCCTCCGATCTCTCCTATCTATTCAACGACAAAGAATGTATCCAAAAATCAACGCGTAAAACCATTCTAATATTTTAGCTTCATCGCATTCATGTGCCTTAGCAGGACGCGTTGGCGGCGGACGACGCGGCGGCGGTTCTTTTGCGGATTGAAAACATTGAGCGGGCTTGGGATCATCGCGGCGAGAAACGCGGCCTCTTCACGGGTCAGGTTCGATGCCGATTTCTTGAAATGAACACGTGCGGCGGCCTCGGCGCCGTAAACACCGTCGCCCCATTCGATGACGTTCAGGTATATCTCCAGAATGCGTTTCTTTGACAGTTCGCGTTCAAGAAAATATGTATAGACGGCCTCTCTTCCCTTTCGCAAAAAGTTACGGTCCTCTGAAAGATACAGGTTTTTCGCAAGCTGCTGCGTCACGGTCGAGGCCCCGCGTTTGAAGCTCGGCATCGGCGGTATCCAGTCAGCCTCGCTTGGCATACAGTCCTTTTTGGCGATATTTCCCGCCTTTACCTCTGCCTCACATTCCTCAACCGCCTGCTTTTTACCTTCGGCCACGGCCTCGTCCCAGGCTTTTTGTATCGCGTCCCAGTCAAACCCGTTATGCTCGAAAAAGCGGGAATCCTCGCCCGCCAGAACGGCCCGCTGAAGGTTCGGCGAGATCTGGTCTATCGGCATCCAGATCATATATTTCCTCGGTTCCTTGCCCTCGGCACGTGCCTCGGACAACCGATATTCGATCATTGATGTCGTAACGGGATTCTCGCTGCGGAGGCTGGATATGCTCGGAAACGTCAGCACTTCATAGAGCAGCCATACGGCGACCGCTCCGATAAGGATAAAAAAAAGCAGTTTTGTCCAATACCACATACGCCAGGGTGAAGATCTGTTCAGGCCGCAAATATATTTGATGCTAAATTCTATTTACGGCGTCACACAATTTATTTTAGCATTCATTCAGCTTTTTCCATTTTGCTTTATTCAAATTATCCTTACAATACTGCCTATGGATCATCACAAAAATGTCGTTGCTGTTATTCTTGGCGGAGGAGCAGGTTCGCGGCTGTTTCCTCTAACGCGTGAGCGTTCCAAGCCTGCGGTGCCGCTTGCCGGAAAATATCGCCTGATCGACGTTCCGGTCTCAAACTGCATAAATTCAAACATAACGCAGATCTTTGTTTTGACACAATATAATTCCGCCTCGCTCAACCGGCATATATCGCAGACATATCGCTTCTCGACATTCTCGTCGGGTTTTGTCGAGATACTTGCCGCCGAACAGCGTCAGGACAGCCCCGAATGGTTTCAGGGGACGGCGGACGCCGTCAGAAAGATAATGCCCCACCTTCGCGAATGGCGCGTGAGAAGCCTTGTCATTCTTTCCGGCGATCATCTTTACAGAATGGATTACCGCGCATTTCTGAAAAAGCATCATGAAACCAACGCGGACCTGACCGTGTCCGTGATACCGGCAACACCTGCCGACGCAGAAGGCTTTGGGCTGCTGAAAACGGATGAAAGCGGACGGATAGTTCAATTCCGCGAAAAGCCGAAGGGCGACGCCCTGGAAGAAATGCGGGTCGATACCACGCATTTTGGCCTTGACGCCGGCAGTGCCGAAAAAAGGCCGTTCCTGGCGTCAATGGGCATCTATGTTTTCAATTATGAAAAGCTCGTCGAGCTTTTGAACCGCCACGAGGATGCCGTTGATTTCGGCGGCGAGATAATCCCCGACGCGATCAACGAATACAACGTTCAGGCACATCTTTTCAACGATTACTGGGAAGATATCGGAACGATCCGTGCTTTTTATGAGGCAAATCTCGACCTTGCCTCGCCGCTGCCTAAATTCAATTTCTTTAACACCGACGCTCCGATATATTCCCGCTCCCGCTATCTGCCGCCGTCAAAGGTTCACGAATGTGACATCGACAACGCCATGGTCAGCGAAGGCAGCATCCTGAACGGAATGTACGCGAGAAATTCGATCATCGGCCTCCGCAGCCGCATCGACAAAGGCGTCAGGATCGAAAATTCGATCATAATGGGATCGGATTTTTACGAGTCGATAGAGGAGATCGGGGCGAACCTGGAACGCGGCGTACCGCACATCGGCATCGGCCAAAATACAATGATCAAACAGGCGATCATTGACAAGAACGTCCGCATAGGCAGCAATGTCAGGCTGTTGAATGAGATGGGGACAAAGACATTTGACTCCGAGGACGGCTCGGTCTATATTCGCGACGGTATTATCATTGTACCGAAAAATGCCGTCATCCCGGACGGGACCGTGATCTGACGATCTGCCTTGAATTATTTCGAAATTTCGGCGCGTGGGTTCTGTCCGGCTTCACCGATCGTATAGCTGCCGCGTGTTTTTACCGCGACGTCCTTTTGATCCACACGCACTCTTATCTTGCGCGTTTTTCCCTTTTTGGGATCGTCGTCAGGATAGTAGCTCAGGCTATAGAACTCGCGAAGCTCACTGGCAATGCGGGCAAATGCCCGGTTAAGATTTACGACCGTATCGGCAACGAACGTTGTTCCGCCGGTATGCTGGGCAAGCCTGTCGAGATATTCCTCACCGTGCCGATATTCTTCCCGCGTTGTGCCTTTGTCCGACGGCGTTGCGACGATCGGGATCGGAAAAGGAAGTTTGTTTCCGCTCGGAGAAATAGGCGGCGTGCCCTTTGGCGTATTGTCTCCTATGACAACCGGCCGCGAACTCATCTGCCTTACATCGTCAAAGGTGTCATATCTGACCGGATAGATCAGGGCGTCCAGTTCCATCGCATCGCTCAGGTTGTCCGTGCTGTATGCCCGTCGGCTGGTCGTATCGACGCCGTCGGTGAAAAGCACCATCGCCTTGCGGCCTTCAATGGGCCGAAGCAGTTCATTCATCGTCAGATCGACCGCCTCGTAAAGACTTGTGCCGGTGTCTATTTTGGTTGAACGTATCGCCCTGTATATTTCCTTTCGGTCGCTGGTCGGCTGGCACAGCACCAGTGTCTCCTCGGCAAATGCGATGACCATGACGCGGTCATTTGGACGGAGCAGATCAACGAACGCCAGAGCCGCAGATTGTATATCGCCGATCTTGAATTTGGCGGAATAGCTCATGTCCAGAACGAGCGCGACGGTAAAAGGCTGTTCCTCGTTGGAAAAATGAGCGATCTCCTGCTCGACGTTGTCCTCCAGAACACGAAAATCCTTTTTTCTCAGCCCGCCGACAAATCGGCCTTTTCTGTCGATCACGCGAACCGGTATCGTGACCAGCCGAGTGTTGACAGAGATCACATCATCGTCATCTGCCTCAGCATGATCCGTTACCGCATCGTCCGCGCGAACAGGCGTTGGCGTTGGGACAGGTTCTGCAACCCGGCGATTTCGTTTTGTATCGGTGGTTTCGGGATTTGGGCGTTTCGTCTGCGCAAAGGTGTGCGGCGCCCCGAAAAGTATCAGGGCGACGGCAAAAGCTGCGGTTCCTTTGGCAAACAGACTGCGCATTGCGGCTAGATCTAAAACTGCTTCCTGCTACGATGCTATCACGAAAACAAAAGGATGCTTTAGCCAAACGAAGAACATCTTCGTTTCTGGTAAGGCATCCTTTAATTTTCCGCTCTTATCGTCCGGCAAAGTGGCTGGCGTTTGCCGAGCCGCCCACGATATAGCTTGTTTTGGCCCGCACGACCAGATTGGGCTGCATTACGCGGACGCGTATCCGCTTTCGGTCGCCGGGCTTACCTGTGTCGTCAGGATAATAGCCGATGTAATATTGCCGCCTGAGTTCCTCGGCGATGCCGGAGAACGCTGCGTCGAGGTTGCTCAGCGAATCAGCCTCAAAAGAACGGCCGCCGCTGTTTTCCGCCAGTGTTTCCAGATATTTACGGCCAAGAGCATATTCCGCAGACGATGATCCCGCCGTTCCGCCGCCACCGCCTCTGCGGTTGCCTATCTGCACATTTCCGCCGGTTATTATCGCTCCCAGTATGCCGCCCAATACGCCGCCGGTGTTTCTGGGCGTTCTGTAAACGCCTCCGCCGCCCTGACTGACCCCGTAATCCCTCATTGTGTTGTAGCGGATCGGGTAAACCACGACATCGGTCTCTTCGGCGTCGCGGAGCGTGGTGTCATAGCTCGCCCTGCGCGACGTTGTATCAACTCCGTCCGTGAACAGAACTATCGCCTTTCGGCCCTGTATATTCGCAAGTTCGGTCTTGAAAATGCGGTCAACCGCCACATAAAGGCTCGTGCCGTTGCCTTGTCGCGCGGCCGTTATCGCCCGGCGAAGTTCATTCCGGTCGCTGGTCGGACGGTTCAGCACCTTGACCTTTTCATCAAAGGTCACCACCATGACGCGGTCATCCGGCCTTAGTTGGTTCACAAAGGCAATGGCAGCGTCCTGTATCTCATTCATCTGAAACGATGTTGAGGGACTGACGTCTATCATCAAAACGACCGTAAAAGGCTGCTCTATCGATTGGAAAAATCCGATCTTTTGCTCGGCGTTGTCCTCAAAGATGCGAAAATCGCTCTGGCCGAGGCCGGAAATGAAACGGCCGTTGCGGTCAAGGACCGATACCGGAACCGTCACAAGATTGGTCTCGACACGAATAACATCATCGTCGTCGCCCAGTTCCGTTGGTGAATCTTTCCCCGGCACCTCACGTGTGGCGGTTTCCCTGCTGTTGCGAAGCGTCGGACGCTCCCTGATCCTTTCAGCATCGCTGTCGTCCTCATAAATAACATCAGGCACGGGCTTTGGTGTCGGCGTTGGCGCGACACGCGGCCGCGTTGAGCGGTTGGATTGGCCAAAAGCTGTAATTCCCAAAAGTGAGAACAGCACGAGCGCAAGCGCGATCTGCTTCATATACTTTTACTCCTGTGTCAGGATACTTTTGGGGAAAGCGTTTGTTAGGATTATACCTTATCTTGTTTAGTTGCTAACTTTTTTTATCCAATTCGGTTATCGCGAGGTCGTGAAACCGCCGCCGGACGGAGTTTATATTCGCAAAAGGCAGCGGATGTGAGTGCGTGCGGTTTGTCAACAGGATAAAAATGCGTTCCTTAACGGGGTCGATCCATAGCGACGTACCCGTAAACCCTAGATGCCCAAAGCTTTGCGGCGACATCAGTGTTCCGGCGGTCGAATCTTTCGTCGAAGCAAGCTGAAACGCGAATGAACGGTCCTCGTTCAAACCTTCGGTAAAATTTGTGGTGAAAAGTTCGCAGGTTTCAGGCTTTAACAGCGTCGTGTATTTAGGCAAAAACTGCAATGCGATCTTAAAAACCTCCTCAGCCGTCGAAAAAAGCCCCGCATGGCCGCTTACACCGCCCATAAAATAAGCATTCCCGTCATGAACCTCGCCCCAGATCTGATGATCGCGAAATGCGTAACGCGGATCGCGGATCAGGTCAGGACCGGGAGCGGTGGCGACCGGGTTCTTTTCATCAGATGATAAATACCCCAGTTCCACACACATCCGCCTTTCATGCTCATTGCCCTTTTCGCTGGCGGCGATTCTCTTTAGTAACTTGGCAGGGGGATTAAAGCAAGAATCTGTGAGTTCAAGCGGGCCGAATATCTCATTCTCTGCGATCAGATCGATTCGTTTGCTGTAAATTCGTTCAACCAAAAACATTAAAACCAGAAAATTGAGGTCGCTGTATGTTACATCTGACTGGTCCAAGTCCAGTTCTCCGTGCAGGATTGCCTTAAGTATCTCTTCACGCTTATTGCACAATAAATAAAATGGCTTCCAAGCCGACAACAGTGAGGTATGGCTAACTAAATCGCCGATACTCGTATCCCACGATTCGTGTCCTAAAAAATACGGTGCATAAAATTCGGGCAAGTAGTGATCCAGAGTTCGCCCGCTTTCCAATTCTTTTTTTTCTTCAAGAATCGCACATAGTAAACCTGTCACCAGCGGCTTAGTCAGACTCGCCAGGTCATAGATAGTATCTAACTTTGCCGGTATTCGCTCCGGTTCGACCACAGCATAACCAAGGGCGTCGTGAAAGACGATCTCGCCCTTTTCCGCAACGAGATAGACCGCCGACGGAAAATCTCCGGCGTCGATGCGTTCCTGTAAGAATTGAGAAATGATCTTATTCAATATCGGTCATTCCCTTTTCTCGCTTGCGTCAATTTTGCCCCTTAAAACCCGATCAAGTGACCAAAGGGACAAAAGAGACTAAAGCGGCAAAGCCGCCTAAACATTCAAACGATTCCTATGAGCCTCTATCTTTTCAAGAACGCCGGTTGCGAGTACGAGCGCCTGACGGCCTTCTTCGCCGGTGACGGGCGGTTCGGTGTCGTTCCCGACCGCGTCAAGAAATGCCTCTATCTCAGCGCGAAGCGGTTCGACATCGTTTATTTCCAGGCGATCTATCGAGATGCCGAGCAGCGGGTGTGCTGCTTCAGGATTCAGCGAGGTTATCGAGGCAAATTTGGTCACGTAATCAAGCACGACGTAAGAATTTGTCTGATAAAATCGAGTTTTGCGTATCTTTTCAGTGCCGATGCGTGATGAAGTTATGTTTGCCACGGCCCCGTTCTCAAATTCGATACGTGCATTTGCCGCATCGACCTTGTCCGAAATAACGGGAATGCCGACGGCGTGAATGGCAGAGACCTTTACACCGTTTCCGACCATCCACTGCACGGCGTCAAGGTCGTGTATCATCACGTCCAGCACAACATCCACGTCCAGCGAACGATTCGGAAATGGCGAGACGCGGTGTATCTCAAAATAAAGCGGGTTGGTTACATGCGGGCGAAGCGCGACCATCGCCGGATTGAAGCGTTCCAGATGCCCTGCCATCAGCTTTGCACCGGAGTTTTTCGCAGCGGTTATCATCTTCTCAGCTTCCGCGACAGTTACGGCCATCGGTTTTTCGACCAGAACGCTCACGCCTTTTTCTAAAAACGCGCAGGCGATCTCGCAGTGCGTATTGGTCGGCGACGCGATCGAGACAACATCCGCCTTGTCCAAAAGCTCTCGCCAGTCCGTGAAGGCGGCCGTGCCGTACTCGGCTGCGATCTTTTCGGCAGTGTCGCCTGCCGTGTCGCAAACTCCTAATAGGTCAACTCGGCCTTCTGCGGTCAATTCGGCAAAATTCCGTGCGTGATGACGGCCCAGCGACCCGACACCTATCACAGCGGCCTTTAATTTTCCCGATCGCGGTGCGTTTTCGTTCGTGTCGTCCATTTGTCAGATTGTCTCACGCTTAAATTTCAGTAATACTTGGTTTTACACTATTTTCGGCCAAGTCAGGGCAAATGACAAAGATGGAAAAGTTAAACCGGTTGTTAAATTCGCGTTATTTCTGGATCGGTTTTGCCGCGCTCACCATTTTTGTTTATTTTTTTGGGCTGACCATACCGTTTCTGGGGCCTGATGAACCGCGTTACGCACAGGTCGCGCGTGAGATGTTCGAGCGTTCCGATTGGGTAACGCCGACGCTCGGCGGTCATCATTGGTTCGAAAAACCGGCACTGCTCTATTGGATGGAGATAGTGTTCTTTAACGTCTTTGGCGTCAATGAATTTGCCGCCAGGTTTGGCCCTGCGTTGTTCGGCCTTGGCATTGTCGCTTGCCTTTGGATCGTCGGACGGTTCACATTCTCTGAACGGGAACGCCGGGCCGCGAATTATTTCGGGCTTGTCGCGGCATCGACACTTGGTTTTTTGGTTTTCGCACGCGGCGCAAGTTTTGATATCACGCTGACGTTTCCTATCGCCGCGGCGATGACCGGATTTTTCGTCTTTGATCGCTCAGCCGCCGGGACAAAAAGCCGGGTTTTGGGTTTGCTGGCATTTTACGTTTTCATGGGCGTGTCGGTGCTGGCAAAAGGACTGGTCGGATTTGTATTTCCTTTTGCGATAGTCGGTTTTTATTATCTGCTGTCGCTTCGGTTTCCCGAAAGGCAGTTTATCATCAGCCTGTTTTGGGGGATTCCCGTCTCGGCCCTCGTGCCTTCAACGTGGTATCTGCCGATGTATATGCGGCACGGTTGGGAATTTATCGACGAGTTTTTCATTCAGCACCATTTCCAACGCTATACCTCGAATAAATACAAACATCCTCAGCCGTTCTATTTCTTTTTCTGGGTGCTGCCGCTGATGACGATACCGTGGATACCGTTCTTTTTCGGCGGTTTGTGGCGTTCGGTCAAGGACATCATCGCGGGATTTGGACAAAAAGCCGAGGCGGCGACCGACGCGGATACCGATGGCTCGAATATGCATATCGGATCGGCTCTCAGGTTCGGCTTTGCGTGGCTTGCCGTGCCTCTTGTTTTCTTTTCTTTTTCCGGATCGAAGCTGCCGGGATATATTCTGCCGGCGGTTCCGGGAGCAATGATCCTCGCTGCGCTGACAGCCTGGTTTTACGCCAAGAGCTCGCCTTTGCGTGACAACATTGTGAAGGGCCTTGCCGTGGCGACTTTCGTCGTGATATTGGCATTGCTCCAGTTCGCTTTGCCGAGATTTGCCGAGACGGACTCTGTCCGACACATGTTCCGTGACGCCGCCGACGCGGGTTACTCATCGCAAAATGTCGCCGGATTTATGACCATCTCTCATAATATGGAGTTCTATGCCTCTGGCCGGATATTGCGGAACGACGATGGCACGCAAAAGCGTTTCTCAACTCCCGACGAACTCGCCGCTGTCATCAAAGAAAAAGGCGAACCGCAAATGGTCATCGTTCGCCAGGAACATCTGCATCATCTGGAAAATTTTGCCGGCCTTGAAATTAAGGTCATATCGCGCGGCGGCGATTATGCTTTGGCGGCGGTGGAAGGTATGGAATAGATGGTGTCGGGCTTTGGCTTTCGGTCTTTGGTCTTGATGATCTGAAAATATAGACAATGCCCTTACTGCGTGCGGGCGTCCGCAATATGGCACTTGCTTCTTGTGGCGAATAGGGCTTTCGGCTTTGGCGGTCTGAAATTTGGAATTTGGAATTTAATCTGAAACTGGCCGCTCAGACATATTCGCCGTCAATCCGCTGCCCGTCTTATGCGGTCCATCAGAGCCGCTCCGATACCGTCCGTGTTCACAGGCTGGCAATAGATAATGTCAATGCCGATACGGTCACATTCCCTGAAAAACTCAAACAATTCACGAGCATATTCTTCCATAGAACCGGCGATCATAATCTTCTCGAAAGTGCCTTCGGGACGTTCCAGCCCAATAAAAGCCGCTCTTTGTGCAATTTCAATATCTTCTATGTTTTTATAGAACTTGACGGCGGCAACGGGTGAATAATGCCGATGCTTCATTCCCGGGCTTCGCAGAGCAGAGGACGACATGGCTGTGCCGTCAAGCGTTTCAGGAACGACCGTGCTGAGGTCGTCTAGCGACACGGCTCCGGCCCGCAAAAGCACCGGAACACCGCCTGTGCAATCCACGACCGTCGATTCCAGCCCGATCTCGGTCGGCTCGCCTTTCAGTACGCAGTCGATCTTGCCATCCATGTCTTCCAGAACCGCCTGCCAAGTTGTCGGGCTGGGTTTGCCCGAAACATTCGCCGACGGAGCGACCAGCGGAACACCGGCAGCCTTTATCAGTTCCTGAGCCAGCTTGCCCGCGGGCATTCTGAACGCCACCGTGTCGAGTCCGGCAGTTGCGGCTCGCGAAACCTTCCCTGATGAAGCGGCAACAACGGTAAGCGGCCCCGGAAAGAACCTTTCGATAAAAAGCCGGGCGTGTTCGGAAAGCTCCGCAACGATCTCATTTATCTGCTCCATCGAAACAACATGAACGATCAGCGGATTGTCAGCCGGACGTCCTTTCGCAGCAAATATCCTCAAAACCGCGTCATCGTCAAAGGCGTTCGCCCCAAGGCCGTAAACCGTTTCGGTCGGAAACGCCACAATGCCGCCCCTGTTAATGAACTCGGCGGCCTTTATCGGATCGGTCGTAATAAAAGTTTCCATAAAGGCGATAATAAGTGTTCCCTTTCCCGACAAAATATGGCAGAATAAGATTCTCTCACCCTTTCAAAGGGAACAGTGTCTTCCCGTTCCGCCACTCCCTGTAAAAATTAGAATAGCGATTCAGACCATCCATTATTTATGGCCAAGAAGATTTCTGTGCCCGTTCGCAATAACCTCGTGTTGGTCATTGAGGACGATAAGGCAATTGCCCGCCTTCTCCGATACTGGCTCACCCAACGCGGTTTCGATGTCGAGATCCTACCCGACGGACGTGTCGCCATCGAGAGTCTTGCAACCATCAATCCCCCAAAAATGGTCCTTTTGGACATCATGATGCCCTTTGCCGACGGCTTTGAGGTGCTGTCAAAAATAAGGTCGCAAAGAGGCTGGAACCGTGTTCCGGTCATCATGGTCACTTCACGCTCCAGCGAAGACAATATTGTACGTGCCTTTGAGGCCGGAGCAAATGACTATGTGACAAAACCGTTCAAACCCGCCGAGCTGATGGTAAGAATGAACCGGCTCATGGCATAAGCATTTCAAGTTTTAGAAACAATGAGATCATTTATCCTTTTGCTTTTACTATTATCGTTTACTTCGGCGGCACTTACTCAGGAAGGCCCCGCCGAAGGCACTTTGTCAGGCGAAGAAACAACCACCGAAGCTTCGGTTTCCGACCCCGAAGAGGAAGAAAAACCGAACAAATGGGAGATGCTGCTTCAGTATTCGCAGGAACAGCTTTCCAACGGCTACGGAACGTGGCGGACGGGAGCCGTCACGGTCGAACGCCGCAGCGGACGGCGGCAGATACTCTGGGGCACATACCGTGTCAGCGAGCGGCGCGCCATGCGCGACCAGGAGTTCATTGCCGGCATGTACCGGCGCTTTGAAAACAAGTGGGCATTCACGGTCGAGGGAATGTACAGCCCGACAAACAAGTTCGTCGGTAAATTTTCCGTCATGGGCGAGATCGAAAAAGACCTTGGAAAAGGCTATGTCGCCCACGCGGGGAGCCGCTACACCTCTTACAATACCGCCGTAAAAGCAACAAGCGTTTACGGCCTGATGGAAAAATACTGGGGCAACAATCGCGCGGCCTATACGCTGTATCTGACCAATCTTTCAAATGCCGGCACGGCCCCGTCGCATCGCATCCAGTACAACCGATATTTCGGCGAAAGGGTCAACAGCATCGGCACATCGTTCTCGTGGGGCCGCGAGCATGAGAACCTCGGACCGGGCATCGGAATTCTTCGCAACAACACGTGGAGTACAAGCGTTTCGGGCAGGTTCTGGGTCACGAAAAATATCGGCATCAATGTGGACGGATGGCTGCATCGTCAGGGCGACATCTATTACCGCGGAGGCGTCAACGTTGGCACACGTATTCGCTTTTAACACGGCGATACAGATCGCGTGGTGGACGGGCCTTTCATTTGCAATGATAAGCCTGCTCTGCCTTTTTACAATGCTGGCTCTGCGTTCAATGGCAATGTCAGCTTCGCTTCGGCGTGAAAAGGTCACAAACGATGTCGAGGAGTTTTTGTTCCGGGCGACCGAATTTCCCGTCCGCTCGGTAAACGCCACTGCCGACGATCTGCCGGTGCTTTCCGGCGAAGATGATGTCGCCTGTTTTCTTCAGGAGTGGAATTATCTGCAGGAATCGCTTACCGGCGAAGCAAAGGCGGGGCTGAATGAGCTTATCCATGAGATGGGCATTTGCGACAGTGTCCTGAAGATGCTCCGGGGACATCGTCTCGACAGACGCCTGCTGGCCATCAACACTCTCGGCAACCTTCGCAATGCCGGGTCATACGAGGTTCTGCGTCCCTACGCTGACGATCCCGATCCGGTCGTTTCATCATGGGCGTGGCGTGCGGTGATGCGGCTTGGCTGTGAAACGTGCCTTACCGCTGATCTGCGAATGATAGCAGAGCGTAAGGACTGGTCGCCGATATTCGTTGCGGATGTTTTGAATGAAAAGGACGCTGACGACCTGTCGGTGCCGCTGGCCTCGCTCGTCAGTGAATATTACGACGCCAAACTTGAGGAAAGGCAGATGTCGCGGCTTATTTCATATCTGGCGTTTACCCACGTTGCCGATCACGAAGGCCTTGTCGAAAAGATCGTAAAAGAAAGCGGCGAGAAGGAAGTGCTGATCGCGTGCCTCAGGCTTTTGCACGACGAAGGCTCGCTGCCCCGCATCAGGGAACTCGCACAGGATGAACGCTGGGAGGTCAGGCTGCAGGCCGTTTTGACCCTCGGACGCTTTGGACACACGGACGACATCCCCATATTGATAGCGGCATTGAACGACACCGATTGGTGGGTGCGTTACCGGGCGGCAAGCACTCTGGTCCAGATGCCTTCGGTAACGACGGCAAGGGTAAAGGAACTCACGACGACGCTTCCCAATGAGTTCGCCCGCGATATTCTGATGCAGGTGGAAGCCGAGATGGAACTGTTATGCTTGAAGCCGAGTTCACTGGCATTGTCAAAATAACCGAATGGTTCTTTTTGGGTTATTTTATCGCGCTGAACGGCACTTATCTGCTGCTCACGGCCATATCTCTGGCCGTTTTACCGCGATTTATCCGCAAACGGAGCATCCATCGCCTTCCCCGCCGTCAAAGCGGATTTGAGCCGCCCGTTTCCCTTATAGTGACAGCTTTCAATGAAGAAACGGTCATCATCCCGACCGTTCGGGCATTGCTCCAGCTAGATTACTACGAATTTGAGATACTTGTGGTCAATGACGGTTCGACCGACCGGACACTCGAGGTGATGATCGATGAATTTGACATGGTCGCTGTGCCGACGGCGTTTCGTCGGCGTATCGAACACAAACCGGTCCATAGCGTTTATCAGTCGCGGCGTTACGCCAACCTAAGAATGATAGACAAGGAGAACGGCGGCTGTAAGGCCGACGCCTCGAACGCGGGCATCAACGGCGCCCGATACGGGCTGTTCATGCCGCTTGATTCCGACACCATCCTAAACCGTGATTGCCTGACCCTGCTTGTGCAGCCGTTTCTCCTCAATCCGAACACGGTCGGCGTCGGCGGCCACGTAAGGATACTGAACGGCTGCGGCGTCAAAGGCGGGATGCTGACACGCGTCGGGCTGCCGAAAACATGGCTTGGCCTGTTTCAGGTGCTTGAATATTCACGGGCATTTCTGACCAGCCGCGTCGGGTGGAATCATCTTGATTCGCTGCCGCTGATTTCCGGCGCCTTCGGGCTTTTCAGCAAGGAAGCGGTGATACAGGTCGGCGGATACAGCCACAGTTCGCTTGGCGAGGACATGGATCTTGTCCTGCGGATTCATCGTTATTTTCGGTTGAACAACCTGCCCTATCGAGTCGATTTTGTCGCCGATCCGGTTTGCTGGACAGAAGCTCCCGAAACATTCAACGTGCTTCGCAAACAACGCGTCCGGTGGCAGCGAGGCCTTTTTGACTGCCTTTTCGAGAACAAAAAGCTGCTTTTTCATCCCAGGGGCAAAGGCGTCGGATGGCTGTCATTCCCCTTTCTGCTTTTTCTTGAGGGCATAAGTCCGATGATAGAGATATTCGGGCTTGTTTTCTTTATCCTCTGTTACGCGGTCGGCGTTGTCAGTTGGGAGGGCGTCGTCGCTTTTCTGATGCTGTCCGTCGGCACCGGATTTTTGCTTTCGGTCGGTGCGATCCTGATCGAGGAACTGACGTTTCGCACGTATTCAGGGACACGAAATTTCCTGTCGCTGATATCGGGAGCGCTTGTCGAGAATTTCGGTTACAGACAGCTCAATTCGTTCTGGCGGCTGGAAGGTACCGTAAAATGGATATTACGCACAAAATCAAATTGGGGAGCAATGCCAAGAAGCGGTTCGTGGTCAGACACGAACGAATCCGCTCCAAGTATGCCGAAAGCATAACCGCCGGTTACGGAATTTCCCGTCTTATACAAACTCAGCCATTCAGCGAAATATAGCGATATTTCATTGCCAACGTCCATTGCGATAGAATTTAAGTAATGGACCTTGCCGAAAAACTCAAAAGGCTTCCGACCGCCGCGGGTATCTATATCCACAAGAACGCGGCAGGAAAGATCCTCTATGTCGGCAAGGCGAAAAATCTCCGAAACCGCGTTCGCCAATATTTCCAGTCCAGCAGACATCTGGACTACAAGACCCAGCGTTTGGCAAAGCTGATAGCAGACTTTGAAATCATCGTCGTTGACAGCGAGGTCGAGGCACTTGTCCTTGAGTCCAATCTGATCAAGAAGCATAAACCGCGCTTCAACGTCATGCTCAAGGACGACAAACAGTATCCGCACCTGAAGCTGACGAACGAGCCGTTCCCGAAGGTCGTCATAACACGCCGCATCGTCCGCGACGGCTCCAGCTATTACGGGCCGTTCCTGCCGGCCACGCTTGCGCGAAAAACGCTCAATGTCATCAACCGAACGTTTCAGCTAAGAACGTGTGAGATAGAAATAGACGGCAGATTGCCGCGTCCGTGCCTGGAATATCATCTGAAAAGATGCCTCGGCCCATGCGTCAAGGGGCTTTGCACGCAGGAGGAATATACGGAGGCGGCTCGCGATGTCAAAACGTTGCTCGAAGGCCGCAACAAGGAGCTTGCGGCCGACCTGAAGGAGCGGATGTGGAAGTATGCCGAAGAGAATAAATTTGAACTGGCGGCAAAATTTCGCGACCTGCACCAAACCGTTCTGGCCCTTTCAGACAAACAAAAAATGGCGATAACCGCTGACCGCGACATCGACATTTTCGGCTATTACCGCGAAGATGAAAAGCTCGCTCTTCAGCTTTTCACAATGCGTGAGGGCCGGATAGTCGGCCGACGCGAGTTCTTTTGGGAAGACCTGCCCGAAGGTGACGAGTTCGACCCTTCGGATTTTCTTGGCGAAGTGCTGACGCAATATTACACAACGGATTTTGTTCCGCTGGAGATCAATGTTCCCGTTGATTTTGAGGATCGTCCGCTGCTTGAAAAACTGCTGACCGAAAGACGCGGACGCAAGGTCAGGATACTCGACCCGAAACGCGGACAGAAAAAAGATCTCATCACTCTGGTCGAGACCAATGCTAAACTTGCGTTTGAGCGGCGATTCCGCGTGCTGAAGCCGGATTCGGAAAGGCTGTTGGAGGAATTGCAGGAGATACTGGAGCTTTCGTATTTCCCCGAAAGGATCGAATCCTTCGACATTTCAAATATTTCCGGTTCTGAGAACGTGGCGGGCATTGTCGTGTTTGAGAACGCGAAACCGGCGAGACATCTGTATCGCAGATTCATCATAAAAGGCGTTGAAGGGGCAAATGACTTTGCCTCGATGCGCGAAGCCGTTTTCCGCCGTTACCGCAGAATGATGGAGGAAGGCGGCCGGTTGCCCGAACTCATTTTCATCGACGGCGGCAAAGGACAGGTCGCCGCCGCTGCGGACGCAATGCGTGAACTCGATCTGGAACAGATAATGCTGGTCGGACTTGTAAAACCTCCGCGTCGGCATAACGAGATCTCACACCTCATCGTCCACGGCCGCGAGGACAGGCCGATAAAATTTGACCGAAACTCACTCGCCTTTCGGCTGATATTGCAGATACGCGAGGAAACCCACAAGACCGCCCTTGAATTTCACCGAAAACGCCGTGAGAAGCGTGATTTCACATCCGAGCTTTCGGCAATTCCGGGCATCGGTGAAAAAAGAAAAAAACTTTTGCTGAAACATTTCGGCTCGATAGAAAGGATCGCAAAAGCCGCTCCCGAGGACCTGGCGGTTCATATCGGCCCTCATGCGGCAATGAATGTCGCGGAACATTACGAAAGGCAGCGTGAACTTGGGAAAAAGGCTGAAAATTGACAAAGCTTGCGAATGATCGGGAAAGAGTTTCTGACAGGCGGCTCTTAAATTGCCCCCAACCTTCAGAGGCTGTGTTAAAACTCGTCCAACGGCGGCACAGCCGCAAATCCCTAAGCAGTACTGCCCCGGAAAAGCCGAGCTTTTCCGCAAATAGACGGGCAAAGCCCTTAAAACGAGAGTTGTGCCACGGTTTCTAAAGCCCGTGGCAATTTAAACTGCCTTGATAAAGTGGGAGCCTTTTCAGACAGCCTTGATCTTTATCGTCATTCCCTGTTGCGGCGTGATGAGGTTGCGGGCGTGAAATTGTTTCCCGCTATCCGCAGAACGCGTTTATCCTTTCCGTAAAAACAGAAGAAAAGCCTTCGCGAATCGCCGCTGTTGAATGTCAGTTCTATTACGTGGCCGTTGATCTTGTATTTGCCGGCTGTGTTCTTTTTTGAGAAAGCCGCGATATTCGGAGCCGTCGTGCTGGCAAGATTCTCGGTGGTAAATCGTCCGTCGCGGGTGAACGTGAACCGCTTTGATGTCAGGACACCCACCGACCCGCCAAAGGCGATGTTGCCTCCGCCGCCCGTAGAACTCCACGTTCCCTCAAGCCTCTCGTTGCTGCCTGCGGCAAAAGCCGTGCTTCCGGGCCAATCGGCCTCTTTTGTTTCCTGCTTGCCTCTTCTGTTAACACCGTCCCAGGTGATCACGACCTTTCCGCCGCTTCTCTTCCACGTTCCCCAACGCATGGCGTCATCCTTACTGCGGGCCTTGAGGTCTATTTCGTCAATGGCGACCTTTGGTTCTTTTGCGACGGCGCCGTTCTTAAAGAAAACATACGGATTGTAAACAGGATAGACAGCCCCGCCGTAGCCGGATTCATAATCCACCAGCAGCGATATCCGCTCGACGTTCTGGCCGCGGGCAAGCCCGCAGGCAATCACGAAAAAGCTCAAAAAAATTATGGCGATGTTCCCCGATGATATGGTTGATGAGCGCATAAACTTCCCCCTTAAATAGTGGCTAAATAAAAAAAATGCGGGAGATCTGCCTGGGGAAAGTTATATGAATAAGACGGGCGGATCGGCCAAATTTGCGGTGGGAGTCCGCAATGCGGTCATGCGATGGCACTAAGGTTCGTCGCAAACCGACTTAACGTTTGAAAAGAGTTTGGTGAACGCATCGGAATGTTTGCCGTTCTGAGCATCCTCATCATATTCGATATCCTGATTTGCGCAGTTCCACCATCCGAAAGCCATCGTTTCCACAAGGGCGAACTGGAGCCTTTCGGGCGATGCAAGCTGCGTCTCAAATCTTTGCTTGAGCCTTGCCGGATCGGCATTGCGGCTCTGCGACGCTTCATTCACTTTTCGCCAAGCGGCAATGAGGCTGTCACCTCCGGCGATGATCGGTTCGCCGTAATCGGCCTTGCATTTCGGCGATCTGTCATAGTCACGCAGCACGGACGGTTTTGTATAAGCCTGCATCGTGGCGCGAGAGAGTTCATAGACCTGATCCATCTCACGCAATTTCGCCTTTCGGACGTTTTCCCAATACGGCGAGTTCACTATCGGCATTGTCGCAATGCGTTCGCGCATCTGCTTATGATCGCTGTCCAGCTTTGCCACGTCCAAGCTTTCTATCTCGGAAAAATTCCAAACGGTCGCCCTCGCGGAAAGCAAGATCTCATCCGGCCCGAACAGCGCAAGCGTGTTCCTGAGCTGTTCCTCGGTGTATTTTGACGGATCATACTGGCCCGACATCTCGCACATGTCCGTCTGCCAAATAAAGTTGCTCATCTGGGCCTGAACGGCCGATGTCAATAACAAAGCGGTTAAAATTATCGTTATCTTCATAATTTTCTATGACCGAAAAATATTGATGCTTTTGCATTCCGTCCGGTTGCGGAAAAACCCGGCCAATACCTTTTGCCTCATCTTCCTGAAAAATAGAGGTATTGGCGAATCGTGGACATTCATCTATAATAACATCTCCGAGTATTCATTTTTTACGGAAATCATGGCGGCTCAGACAGACGGCATCCGGCGGTTCGCCGCAGTAACGCAGAATACTTTCCGGTCGCCCGAGCGATCGGCCAAAGGATGATATGGATCGTCCAAATGCCCGTTAGGGACAAGGCCGTCCCGTCTTGAACAACAAATCCAGCTTATCAGGAGAGCAGATGTCAACGATCAGTGAATCAAACCTACCCGGAGTGGGAAGGAAATTTCAGATAGAGACCATCAGCGGAGACCGCCTGATCGTGGTGATACACGATGACGGCCTTCGTGAGATATATCATTTTAACAAAAAGAATCCGGACAAACCCGCATCCGTTCTCGCTGTCACGGACGGCGAAGCCAGACAGATCGCCGGGATAATAGGCGGCCTGAGCTATGTGCCAAAGGCCCTGCCGACCTCTGAGGTCGTGTTGGATGACCTTGTTCTGGAATGGTTCGTGATCGAAAAAGGAGCTGCATCCATCGGCAAGACCATAGCCCAGTTGGAAGCAAGAACGATGTCAGGAGCGTCGATAGTCTCCATCATCGAGCCAAATCAGCAAAAACGCGTAAATCCGGGGCCGGATACCATTATCAACGAGGGCGCGACGTTCATACTGGCGGGCGACCGCCGCAACATCGGCAAGCTGAAAACTCTTTTGCTTCAGGGAAATATAGCCAGCGAACAATAAAGGATGGATCACCTCGTACTGGAAATCGGAATAGCTTTGGGCCTGATCGCCGCGGCGATGCTCGTCGCCTATCGGTTCAACCTTTCAACCGTTCCTTTTCTTATTATTGCCGGCATCATGGTCGGCCCCAGTTCTCCTCAGATCGGATTCATCGACCTGCGGTTCATTGAGACCGAATCGTTCATTTCCTTTATGGGGCGAATGGGCGTTCTGTTCCTTCTTTTCTATCTCGGACTCGAATCGAACGTTTCCCGGCTGATAAAAGCAGGCAGATCTATCGTCACCGGCGGCTCGATCTATATCTCGATAAATTTCATTACCGGCCTGACCTATGCTTATTTGCTTGGGTTCGGACTGCGTGAAACGCTCATCGTCGCCGGCATCACGACAATTTCATCGAGCGCCATCGTCGCCAAGATACTCTTCGATTACCGCCGAACTGCCAATCCTGAGACAGAACTGATACTCGGCATAACAATGTTCGAGGACGTGTTCCTGGCGGTATATCTTTCGCTTATTTCCGGTATCGTCCTCAGCGGAGCGACGTCGATAGGCGGCGTAATATCGGGCGGCGGCATCGCTCTTCTTTTCATAGTCGGGCTTCTTCTGCTCGGGCGCGTGGTCACGCCGCTGCTTAACAGGCTTTTCAAGATATCATCCAGCGAGATATTTGTTGTCGTTGTGTTTGCCTGTCTGTTCCTGCTGGCGGGCCTTGGCGAGACCATCCATGTTGCCGAATCCATCGGAGCGCTTCTTCTCGGCCTGATCCTCGGTGAGACCGAACACAGCGAAAGAATGGAACACATGGTCGTACCCTTCCGCGACTTTTTCGGTTCGGTGTTCTTCTTTGCTTTCGGGCTGACGATAGACCCGCTTAAACTTGGTGACGCCGCATGGATGGCGATCGGAGCGGCCTTGCTGTCGCTGATCGGCGTTACGATAGCCTCAGTGATAGTCGGCCGCAAAGGTAAATTGTCCGGCATTGCTTCATTGAACATCGGGTTCACGCTGCTTGCACGCGGCGAATTTTCCATCATTATCGTCAACCTTGCCCTTGCCGGCGGCCTGAGCCAGATACTTCAGCCGTTTGCGGCCCTGTATGTGCTGCTTTTGGCAACAGCCTCGCCGCTTTTGGCAAAGGAATCTGAAAGGGTCTATGAGCTTTCAGTAAAGGTTCGCGATCTGTTTGTGAAGAGATCAGAGGACGAGGACGGAAACGGAGATGATGATGAGATAGGCCAGGAAAACATGCCGCAATGGGAAGAGGAATAGCTGACCGTCCGGGCAAATGATCTGCCTAAAGAAGTTCTGACAACGCATCAACGGAGGATAAAAGATGAAATTGCTGTTATCAGGTGGAATATTATTTTTTGCGATGACGATGTGCGGTCTCGGCGAACGATTTGAAAGTCTGAGAGGCTCGTCGAACACGAACGACGGCCCGACAACCGAAAAACGCTCGGGCGGCAGTGTAAAACAGGCCGAGATGACATCCGCGCAGCGTGACATTGCGGACAAAGGTGTCGAGGTCGCGTGGGCCGAACAAGGCATAAAGTGGAAAGTGCCTTCAAATTGGCCAAAGATGGACGTCGGTAAGGAATCGTTGAACTACGGCGCTCCGTCGGAAGGCTTTCTGATCGCCTCCATATCGGTCATGTCGTCGTCATTTCCTG
Source organism: uncultured Chloracidobacterium sp. (assembly GCA_964583955.1). Lineage (GTDB taxonomy): Bacteria > Acidobacteriota > Blastocatellia > Pyrinomonadales > Pyrinomonadaceae > OLB17. Next base: position 23,712 of record CAZOXY010000028.1, read on the forward strand.
CTGAGAGCAGTCTGGACGCCACTTATCAAAGCGCCCTGGAGCAACTGAAACAGGGTAAATATGAGGAAGTGAACTGGCTGGAAATAGACGGTGTGAAAGGCGTGGAATGGCTAGAGGCCATGCCGGAAGACAAGGACGGGGCGCGTCGTCATCAGTGGATAGCCTTTCGTAATTATCAGGGCCAGAACCAGCAGCTCAATATCATGGTCTCGACCAAAGGATCGAACTTTGACCGGCAAAGAGACACCTTTGCCGCGATACTGTATTCAATGCAAATTCCTAAAGGCTAGAAACTTGCTCAAACGATGTCGGCAACAAGGGCCGCTTCTAGTCCGGATGGATCGTCGGTGAATCAGCATGAGGCACGAAACAGCTTCGGCAGCGTGCCTCGTATTTATCGGCGGCGCCGACCTCAACACGGGCATCAGATTCGACCGTGCGTTGTGAATAGTTGGCCGTCCCGCCGCATTTGACGCAGATGGCGTGCGTTTTTGTGATGAATTCAGCGATGCTCAACAGTTGCGGCATCGGTTCAAACGGTTTCCCGGTGTAGTCCTGATCCAGCCCGGCAATGATCACTCTTTTGCCGATCGTAGCAAGTTCGTTGACAATATCAACGATCTCCATGTCAAAGAACTGTCCTTCATCTATCCCCACGACCTGCGTCTCAGTACTGACCATGGACATCAGTTCGGCGGCGGTCGCCACCGGGTTGGAACCGTGTTTCTGGCCCGAATGGGACGCGATCTCCTCGACCGAGTACCGGGCGTCAATGCGGGGTTTGAAAACCTGAACTTTTTGCCGGGCTATCCTTGCCCGGTTGAGCCTTCTTATCAACTCCTCGGATTTGCCCGAGAACATCGAACCTACAATCACCTCTATCCAGCCTGTGCCGTTCTGCCGCACCTTGCGGCGCTCTTCTGTATTGTCGAACGCTAATTCTTCTACCATAATTGATCCAAATTGTTTGCGGAAAGATTCAATTATAGAGAAAAACCTCCGACATCCGAAATCGGATGGACGCCGGAGGTGAAATTTGTTTTATTTTTTAGGAAGTTCTTAGGTCTTCGCCCGACATTTCAGCCGGTTTTGTCATTCCTAAAATGCCCAGAACGGTCGGTGCCACGTCCTGTAACGAACCGCCTTCCCTAAGTCGCGTTCCGTTCGCGGCCGGATCGATGATATGGAACGGAACCGGGTTCATCGTTGCAAAGCGGTTCGGTTCGCCCGATTCGGTGAACATTGATTCGCAGTTGGCGTGTGAGGATGTGATCATCGTCACACCGCCAACCTCGTTCATCTGGCCGACAATGCCGCCAATACAAGTATCGACATACTGGACGGCTTCGACCGTTCGTTCCATGCTGCCCGTTTCCGCCAGCAGGCCGGGAGCGGGAATATTCATTACGAAAAAGGCGTTCCGGTCTTCTTTCAGGATGTTCATCATTTTATCAACGATCTTGAAGCTCCTCATTTCCGGTTCCATTTCCCGCAGGCTGGCGTCGCTGGACGGAACCTCGACATCGCGCTCGAACGGATTCTGGCTTGTGAAGCCGCAATTAATGAATTTGCTGACGTGCGGCATTCGGTCGGTTTCAGAGATGCGATAGTTGCTGATACCGTTTGCCGTCAGCACCGAAGCCAGTCCGTTCGGTTCCGTTTTTTGCTCGAACGCAACCGGCAAACCAAATGCACGGTCATATTCGGTCAGGCAGACGGCGGAAATATCGGGTTTTGACGCGGCAACTATCAGCCCCTGATCGGGTACGGCAAGCGACCTTACCAACTGCCGCATCGTGTCCGCCCGGTGATTGAAGAAAACGACCAGATCGCCGTCCTTTACTTTGCCGACAGGCTCGCCGGCTTGATCTTCAATGACTATCGGAGCAATGAATTCATCGGAAATGCCGCGAAGAAATGAACTTCTGACGGCCGAGACCGGATCGGATGCCCGTTCGCCCTCGGCATGGACCATCATCGTAAAGGCCCGTGCCGTCCTTTCCCAATTTTCTGTGCTGTCCATCGCAAAAAAGCGTCCGCACAAGGTGGCGATACGGCCCACGCCGATGTCGGCGAGCTTTATTTCAAGAGCTTCGACATAAATGTCGGCGGTTCGCGGCGGCACATCGCGTCCGTCCAATACCGCGTGAATATACACATTGCCGACACCTGTGTATCGCTTTGCCATTCGCAGCAGGGCAAAAAGGTTGTCCATTGACGAATGAACATCGGCGTCGCTGATCAGCCCGACAAGATGCACGTCTCCGGTGCGTGCCGAGACCTCGGAAAAGGCCTTTGCAAGAACGGTGTTGTCAAAAAAGCTGCCCGAAACGACCGCTTCGCGGATGTTCGTGTGAACGGAACGCACTACGCGGCCGGCGCCTATATTCATGTGGCCAAGCTCTGCATTACCGGGCGCGGCAGAACCAAGCCCGACAAGTTCTCCTGACGAACCGAGAACCGTCCACGGATGCTCGGAGCAAATGCGGTCATAATATGGCGTATGGGCGGAAGCTATCGCATTGCCTTTTGTTTCGGCAAGATAGCCCCAGCCGTCCAGGATAACAAGGGCAACGGGACGTTCGATCTTTGATGGACACATATTTCAATGAGGACAAAGCGTTGAATATCAATTTGATGTCGAGATTGTGGGGGAAACGTATTGGCCGGGAGTTTCGGGGCGATCCGCCGCAGCGGAGACGCGGTAGGCTAAACTCAACCACCGCCAGAACATTATACTTCATTTTGGCGGGAAATATGCAAGAAATTGTTCAGTAGGCATCCTTTGCGGCCCTTTCCATCCAGCGTTCGGGAAATCGCAGCCCGGAAAAACCGTATTGTTCATAAAGGCCGTGAGCATCACGCGTGGCAAGCACCCATCGGCGAAGGCCTTGCAGTTCAGGATGCTCAATGATGGCTGACATCAGCATTTTCCCGATTCCTCGGCCCTGATATTCACTGACAATGAATACATCGCCCAGATATGCGAACGTCGCCTTGTCACTCACCACCCGTGCAAATCCGACCTGCCTTTCGCCATGATAAGCGCCAAAACAGATAGAATTTTCGATAGCTTTCTTGGTTTGTTCAAACGTGCGGTTTTGCGCCCAGTAGGATTCTTCAGAAAGAAAATTGTGTATAAGGTCAATATCAAGACGCGACCGTGACGTGCTGATCTCAATGTCAATATGGTTGGTCTGCATTGTGATTCAATTCGGCTTTACACATGTAAGTCCGTCGATAAATTGAAAATCGGATAGATTAAATGTAACAAGCGTCAGGGTCTGTGTTCATTGCCGAACTTGCGATAAGCGCGTCAGCAAGGAGCAACCCATGGGAATTTGAATACTTGTCTATAAGCTCAACAGCAGCGGACGAAACTTCATTACTATACGGGAGCAGCGGAAACGAGGAAAGGTAATGTTTTATCATTGCTTTTTCTGCGTTTGATTTTGAGCCTTGCAAACATTCGATATAGACAGTCGTGTCTATGTAGGAATCAAGGTTATCAATGAATTCTTTTATAACCTTATTAGCTTTAAAAATTTCAGAGAAGATGTTGGTATCTATCAAATGTCCGCTCATGTGACTTTTCTGTTTTTCTCCCTGATCTTACGGGCAATTTCCTGAGCGGACTCTTCCCTGTCAGCCCAGATGCCAAAAACTTCCTTTAAAGCCCCCTCTCTGTCCGTGTGTCGGGGCGGTATAACGTCCTTCCTTACAACAGGTTTTGAATACGGCTTCAAATCATCAAGCAGCTGTTCGCTGACCTTGGAATCATCGACACGAAAAGCGGCAAATATGTCTTGGGGAATTTCTATAACTACTTGTCCCATAAAAGGCACCTCGCTCTCCGTTATCTTACCATAAAAAGGCCTGAAATAACGCAGTCAATAATTTTCAGAACAGTCCTTTGACCCTTGCGTGCAGGGCAGCGGTCGCACCTTTAAGCTGCGGTTTTACGACCATGCGCAATTCGTCCATCAGGGCAGGATCGGTTCGTGCGATCTTTTCTGCGACGGTTATCGCATTTGCCTTTACTGCGACAGGTTCTTTCGGGTCGGCTATCAGGTCGAGACAATGTGAATAGGCCTTTCCCTGAAGCCTTTTTGGTATCTCAACAAATTGCAGCAGCCGGGTGATATTGCGTTTGACGGCGTTGTGAAGGTCTTTGCGAGGCAGCAGGTCGAGAAACGTGTTCAGATACGGCCGCATAAGTTCGGGATGCTTTTCCGCGCAAACGCTGAGGGGCCAAGCTGCACGCTGTGTCAGGCGGTATTCACCCGCAAGAAAGATCGTTATCAATTCCTTGAACCGACCGGCATCACCGCCGATGTGATCAGCTATCTTTTGCGTATTCGCTTTGGAGTGTCCGCTCTCAAGCACCTCGCGGATAATCATATTGACACAGCAATGGGACTGATTGGACAAATAGGACATATATGACCTATACGTCCTATTTGTCCCATGTCAGCCCCATTATCCTAACTGATAAAATGCCTTGCGGCCCGGATAGCGTGCCGATTCGCCAAGGTCTTCTTCGATGCGAAGAAGCTGGTTGTATTTGGCGATGCGGTCGCTGCGGCAGAGGCTTCCGGTCTTGATCTGACCGGCATTGGTGGCAACCGCCAGATCGGCGATGAACGTGTCCTCGGTCTCGCCCGAACGGTGCGAGATAACGGCGGTCATATTGTTCGTTCGCGCCAGTTCTATCGCGTCGAGTGTTTCGGTCAGCGTGCCGATCTGGTTGACCTTTATCAGGATCGAATTAGCCGCGTGTTCCTCAATGCCCTTTTGCAGAAATTTTACGTTGGTCACGAACAGGTCGTCGCCGACGAGCTGAACGCGATCGCCGACCGAACGTGTCAGAGCTTTCCAGCCTTCCCAATCATTTTCGGCCATGCCGTCCTCTATCGAAATGATCGGATATTTGTCGCACCAGTCTGTCCAGTACGCCGCCATTTCCTCTGATGAAAGCTCACGTTTGTCCGACTTTTTAAAAATGTATTTTCCGTCCGAATAGAACTCGCTGGATGCAGGGTCGAGCGCCAGCATCACGTCATCTCCCGCCGAATACCCTGCTTTTTCTATCGCTTCAAGAATGGTCTCGACGGCTTCTTCGTTTGATTTCAGGTTCGGGGCAAACCCGCCTTCGTCACCGACTCCGGTCGAATATCCCCGCGATCTCAAAACACCTTTCAGGCTGTGAAATATCTCCGCACCGGTGCGAAGAGCCTCGGCAAAGCTGTCCGCTCCGACGGGCATCACCATAAACTCCTGAAAATCTACGTTGTTGTCGGCGTGAGCGCCGCCGTTCAGGATGTTCATCATCGGAACAGGCAAGGTCTTCGCGTTGGATCCGCCAATGTAGCGGTACAACGGTATCTCCAACGCCGAGGCAGCGGCACGTGCGTTTGCCAGCGAAACGGCGAGAATTGCATTTGCCCCGAGGTTAGATTTATTCGCCGTGCCGTCCAGCCCGATCATCACTTCGTCAACTTGCGTCTGATCTAGCGCGTCAAGCCCCTCGACCTCCGGCCCGATCTTGTCTATCACATTATCAACTGCCTTCTGCACGCCCTTGCCCAGATAGCGCAGGTCGTCGCCGTCACGCAGTTCGACCGCCTCGTTCTCTCCGGTCGATGCTCCGCTCGGCACGGCCGCCCGTCCGGTCGTTCCGTCCTCAAGGATCACCTCGGCTTCAATGGTCGGATTTCCGCGCGAATCCATTATTTCACGTGCCCAAACATGTTCGATAAGACTCATAGAAATGAAATTGCTCCAGTTGTTTATTTTTTACCCAAGTAGATAAATCTATCGCGATTTGTCTGCAAAAACAAAAGCCCCGCAATTTTAACGGGGCCTTCATCAAGTTGTTTCCGACAGAAGAAAGAAAGGTCAGGCGGACGCCTCCGCCGGCAGGTCTTCGGCCACCGTCATTCTCACCTTGAGTATCCGGCGTTTCTCGGCCTTTTCTATTCTGAATATATGGCCGTTGAACGGTACCTCGTCGCCTGCCTCGAGCAGTTCGCCCGCCTCGAACATCAAAAATCCCGCAAGCGTCGTGTAGCTTTCCGACACGGGCAGATGCATGTCCAAACGCCGGTTCAGGTCGCGAACGGCCAGTCCGCCTTCCAGAATATAGCTGCCGTCAGGCTGTTGGTTGATCTGCTCGTTCACCTCAACGTCGTGTTCATCCGATATTTCTCCGACGATCTCTTCAAGCAGGTCCTCAAGCGTGATTATTCCCTCAACGCCGCCGTGTTCGTCCACGACAAAGCCGAAATGGAATTTTTCCAACTGCATTCGCCGCAAAACGTCCTCAAGCCTTGCGGTGTCAACCACATAGACCGGCCTTTGCAATACCTTTTCAAGACGAAACCCTTTGGGCTGCATCATGTATGACAAAAGATCCTTGCTGTGGATAACGCCGCGAATGTCATCAAGCGATTCGCCATATACCGGAAGCCGCGAATATCCGTGACTCTGAAACTCTTCGATTATGTTTTCGACGCTGCCCGTGGCGGGAATGGCGACGATCTCCGTTCGCGGTATCATCGCCTCTTTTACCGTTGTTTCCGAAAATTCAAATACCTGATTTATAAGCCGCCGCTCGTCCTCATTAAGCAAGCCTTTTTCCTGTGAGGCATTTATCAGTTGGCGTATCTCGTCCTCGGAATAGCTGGCGCCGTGTTCTCCGGTCGCCTGCAGGCCGAACATCGCGGCGGTTCGCGTACCGGCCCAATCCAGCATCCTGATAGGATAATAAAAAGTCTTATAGAAGATCTGCAGCGGGACCGCGATGAAATAAGAGACCTTCTCGGATATTTCCAACGCCGCTGTTTTTGGGGCAAGTTCGCCAAAAACGATGTGCAGAAACGTAATAGTGGAAAACGCAATGGCAAAGGAAATTGTGTGAAGCACCGCTCCGGAGGTTAAAAACGTCGCGCCTGTAACCGTTCCGATCCATGCCAATCCCGGTTCTATAAGATTTGCTATCGCAGGCTCGCCTATCCAGCCAAGCCCAAGCGAAGACAGCGTGATGCCAAGCTGTGTCGCGGAAATATAGGCATTGAGGTTATTGAGCATCGCCAATAACCTGATCGCGGCCTTGCTTCCTTCCGCCGCCTGGGCTTCGATCCGCGATTTGCGGACCGCGACCAGCGCGAACTCGCTCGCAACAAAAAAGCCGTTGGCGAGAACAAGAAAAATGACAAGAAGAATGTTGAATGCCGACCTTATCGGGTCCGGCGTTTCCAAGCTGACAACCGTTTCGGCTGAAAACAGAAAAAGGCTTAAACTGGCAGGGTCGTCCATTTTTGAAAAAAGCGGGAATCCGATCATCCCGCCCGGTAAACTTATTTTAGCTCCTAAGCTCTCAGTATATCCGCGTCATTCGCGGCCAAGGCAAAATTATAGCACAGACACTCGCTTTGCCGGCAAAACCCAAAGTGTCATACGGCACTGTCCAATATCTCCTGAATAAGCATCCGGCATGAACCGCAGCCGGAACCTGCGTTGGTGTGTTTCGCGACACCATCAACTGAAATGCCCGGCTCTTTTGCGGCCAACCCGGCAATGGTATCCTCATCGACTCCGAAGCAGGTGCATATCAGCGCGGCCTCGCCCTTGAACTCATTTACAATGTTCTGTCGGTGATCCTCCAGTGCGGCTTTGGCGGCAGCCAGCCCTGCCTCTATGCAGTGACGGCGGTCAGGCGGAAATTCACAGCCGATCTCGACCGCGACCTCTTTCGCGGCGTATTCGGTTCGCAAAAAACCGAGATCAGCGGTCCTTTTGCCAAGCATCAGGGAAACCACCGAGTCAGCGGCGGCGATCATATATCCGCAGCCGTTCGACCAAAAACCGCCTGACTCTATCAGTCCTTCGGCATCCATTTTCAGCGAAATACCGACAGCACAGCCGCATTCAAGGGCCGCTCCGCGTCCGCCGCACGACGGATCGTCGATCGGCCCGGCGTTACGAGGATGTTTGAAGCGTTCATCGATCTGTTGCGGATATAAAGACATCGTTGACCTATTGTGCCACAATCCGCCTGATGGCGGACGTTTTTGCCTTCGAGTCAGGCTAACAATGACCTGACGCCCGATTTTGTGTAGTATTTTATACGGATATGCGTTTTTTCCCCTTGGCAGCGATCATTTTTATTGCCGTGCTGACATCGTGTCGGCCCGCAGCGGCTCCGGTCGGAGTCGGCGAAAGGCCGGTTTCCGTGAACGGTGTGCAGATGAAGGATGCTCCGCGCCAGCCGCTCAAGCCTATTACAGAACTCAGTTGGACACGCTTTGACGGGACCGTGCAAAAGGTAAAGGATTTTCAGGGCAAGGTTCTGCTTCTGGATTTCTGGGCGACATATTGTCCGCCCTGCATAGAGGAAATACCGCACCTGATGGAACTGGAGAAGACCTACGGCCCCGAGAACCTGATAGTTATCGGGCTTCACGTCGGCGGCGAGGAAGACCGCCCGAAAGTTTCCGAATTTGTTGAAAACCTCAAGATCACATATCCGCTCGGAACGCCCGAGGACGAACTGACGCGCTTTGTGTTTGGCAATGAAACTGCCATTCCGCAAACCGCCGTTTTTGACCGCGAAGGCCGGTTCGTCAAAAAGATAATCGGATTTGACGACGATATACAAAAAGAACTGGACACACTGATAGAAGAGACCGTAAAGAAACAGTGACCTATCCCGAATGAGCAAGACAAGAAAACAGGTTTCCGCCGGAGGCGTTGCTTACAGAAAAGACGAAGACGGACTAAAGGTGGCAATAGTTCTGATGCTGCCCGAAATGCGATGGCAGTTGCCAAAGGGCCACCTCGATCCCGGCGAAACGGCCGAGCAGGCCGCCCTTCGCGAGGTAAATGAAGAAGCAGGTGTTGTGTGTGAACTTATCGCTCCCATAGATTCTATCGAATACTGGTTCACGACCGACCGTTCCGGCGAAACACTGCGGATACATAAAACGGTCCATTTTTATTTAATGCGATATATTTCCGGCAACGTGGCCGATCATGATGACGAGGTCGCAGAGGCAAGGTGGGCTACGCCGGACGAGGCGTTGGAAATGCTCGCGTTTCAGGCGGAAAGGGACGTTGTCCGCTCCGGCCTGCAAAAGATCCCGGACACTTCTGCCGGACGGTAACATTTTATGCGAGATATACCGATAGGCAACGGATCGCTGCTCATCAATTTTGATGAGGCCTTTAATATCCGCGACATATACTTTCCTCATGTCGGACAGGAAAACCAGACAGACGGACATCCGTCCCGGTTCGGGATATGGGTTGACGGTGTTTTCTCGTGGCTGTCGTCGGATGAATGGACGCGTGATCTGAGGTATCAGCACGAAACGCTGGTCACGCACGTCAGGCTTGTAAATGCTTCGCTCGGCATCGAGATCGTCTGCAATGACACGGTGGCAAGCCATCAGAACATCTTTCTCAGAAAAATAACGATAATAAATAAACGTCCCGAAGATCGTGAGATACGCCTTTTCTTTCACCACGACCTGCGGATATATGGCAGCAAGGTCGGCGACACGGCGTATTATGACCCGGAAACACGTTCGGTCATCCATTACAAAAAGCATCGATATTTTCTTATCAATGCACAGCCTCATTTTGCGGAATTTGCCACGGGCAGAAAAGATTTCAACGGACAGGAAGGAACATGGCGCGATGCCGAGGACGGCAGATTGTCGGGAGGCGTCGTTACCGAAGGATCGGCTGATTCGACCGTGAGCGTGCGTCTGAGCGTCGATGCCGACGGCGAGGCCGAGGCCTTTTATTGGATAGCGGCCGGCAAGTGTTATCAGGATGTTGCAGGCCTGAATGATTATGTTCTGAAGCGCCAGCCTGCCGAATTCATGAACTACACCGCCAACTATTGGCAGGCATGGGTCAATAAGAACGACAGGTCGCTTGAACCGCTTCCACAGCAGATAATCGACCTGTATAAGCGGTCGCTGCTTCTTGTACACACGCATATTGATGACGGAGGAGCGATCCTTGCCGGTAATGATTGGGACGTAACGCTGCGTGCGACCGATCATTACAGCTATCTCTGGACGCGGGACGGAGCCTTTATCGCACACGCCCTGGACAAGGCAGGTTTTTCGCACCTGACTCGAAAGTTCTTCGATTTTTGTTCGCGGGTCATCCATCCGCACGGTTATTTTCTGCAAAAATACAACCCTGACGGAACGGTCGCTTCGGGCTGGCATCCCGCCTGGAACAGGGACGCCGGACAGCCTCTTGTTCCCATTCAGGAAGATGAGACCGCCCTTGTTCTGTGGGCATTGTGGGAACATTATGACCAGCACCGCGATATAGAGTTCGCCAACAGGATGTATGAAAAAGTGACCGTTCCCGGCGCGGAATTCATGGCGGATTTCATTCATCCTGAACTGGGACTGCCGCAACCTAGCTGGAATCTGTGGGAAGACCGTCGCGGCATACATACGTTCACCTGCGCATCCGTTGTCGCGGGTTTGACCGCCGCCGCAAAATTTGCAGAACTCTTCGCCCAAAAGGAGCGCGTCGAGAAATACTCCGCCGCTGCCGAGTCGATCAGAAATGCGATGGTAAAACATCTCTATTCGCCGGAACTCGGACGGTTTTATCGTTCACTGCAATCGAACGGCGACGATCAGCTTACTCCGGACGCAACCATTGATGCCTCATGCTTTGCACTGTTCTATCTGGGATGTTTTGCCCCTGACGATCAGATGGTGCAAGGCACGATGTCGGCCATCGAAACAAAACTGGCTGTAAATGGCGGCGTGGCTCGGTTCGAGAACGACGGCTATATGCGTGTCTCGGACGACGTCACCGGCAATGCCTGGTTCATCTGTACGCTGTGGCTTGCGGAATATTACATCGCGTCGGCAAAAAGCCTCAGCGATCTGGAAAAGGCCGAGAGGATATTGCTGTGGATCACCGATCTGGCATTGCCGTCCGGCGTTCTGGGCGAACAGATCGATCCCGTGACAGGCTCTCCGGTCTCTCTGTCGCCGCTGGCGTGGTCACATTCGACATTTGTCGCCACAACACTTTCCTATCTGGACAAACTGAGGGAGATGTCCTGAACACCAACGTCTTCGGCGTTCTTCAAATACGCCCAAAGCTGCGATACAATCCAATAGTCAATAATAAAATGAGAAGAGCTAAGATACTTGCCACGCTCGGCCCGGCAACCAATACCGAATCGTCCATCAAAGCGCTGCTCCAGGCCGGAGCGAACGCTGTCCGCATAAATATGTCCCACGGGACACGCGATGAGCATAATGCCTCGGTGCAAATGGCACGCGCCGCCGCCCGTGAGCTTGGGATGCCGCTGTCCATCCTCGTCGATCTTTCCGGCCCGAAGATACGCACGCGTAATCTGGTCGATGCCGCGCCGGTCGAACTGAAGGCCGGTTCAAAATTTGTTATCACGACACGTGATATAGTCGGCGATAAGAACGAGGTCTCGACAAACTTTGTGCAGCTTCCGTCGGTCGTTCAGGCCGGCGCGGCGATACTGATAGACGACGGAGCGATAGAACTCCGCGTTGAAAGAGTGTCAGAAACTGATGTCGAATGCATTGTCGTCATCGGCGGATGGCTAAAGGAACGTAAAGGCATCAACCTGCCGAACACCGCTTTGCCGATTCCCTCAATGACCGAAAAGGATCACATCGATCTGGAATGGGCGATGGAACAGAACGTGGATTACATCGCACTTTCCTTTGTCCGCAAGGCC
>CAZOXY010000028.1:35485-47123 GCA_964583955.1 uncultured Chloracidobacterium sp.
CTCACCACGGACCAGCGAGAACAGTTGCTGCAGGACTGCCGCGAGGTCAAGGAAAGGATCAAACAGCTTAACCGCCGCGAGATGGGGCGAGCACTCTTGGTCGCAAAGATAGAAAAGGCAGAGGCGATAGAAAATCTTGATGAGATAGTCGCGGAAACCGATGGCCTGATGGTGGCGCGCGGCGACCTCGGCGTCGAGACCTCGGTGGAACTGGTTCCCGTCTATCAGAAACGCATCATCGAACGTGCGATCGCCAACGACAAATTCGTCATAACCGCAACGCAGATGCTCCAATCGATGATAGACAATCCGCACCCGACGAGGGCCGAGGCGTCAGACGTGGCGAACGCCGTTTGGGACGGAACGGATGCCGTGATGTTGTCAGCGGAAACCGCTTCAGGCAGCTATCCGGTCGAAAGCGTCAGGACAATGGTAAGGATCATCGAATCGGCAGAAACGATCAGGCCGGATCAGCTGAAAAGGCCGGTGAAATATTCTCTGCCGCCGTCAGGCCGCACCAGCCAGGCATTGTGCAGAGCTGCCGCCTACGCCGCAAAGGAGGTGATGACTGAAAAGATAGCCGTCTTTACCGAATCTGGCCTGATGGCACGCCGCCTGTCAAGTTTTCGTTCGGGACTGCGCACGTTTGCCCTGACGCCGTCGCCGGACGCGTGCAATCAGCTGGCGCTGATCTGGGGCGTTTATCCGTTGATCCACGAAACAGGACATTCGAGCCGCGAGATACTCAAACTCGGTGAGAAAACGCTCCTTGACGCAGAGGTGGTCGAGAAGGACGAAAGACTGATAATGATGGCGGGCCGCCTCTCAGGTCACGGCCTCTCCAGTTCGGTAGTGGTCTGGACTATCGGCAGCGAAGTGTCAAAATAGTTCATTTTCGTGTTATAATTTGGCACAATATACAAGAAGTATAATAAACAACAATTTCAGATAGTCATTCTGGTAGGTTAAATGAGATCTTTCCACTCATTGAAAAATATCTGTTTGAGCAATTTACTGTTCGCATCTCTTCTGGCGGTCCTGTGTCTTCCGGCAGGTATTTTTGCCGGTGAACTGGTTAATGACCGCGACATCACGATACAAACAGAAGCTGATGTCCTAACCAAACGTCAGCTTTTGATCGACCACATCTGGGGAAAAAGCGGTTTTCCTCACGGTGTGATGCCGGAGCTGCCTGTCATTCAGGATGACATCAGTCCGGTGCAGGGGCTTCCCAATCTGGAAAGGGTCGATACCATGGTCTTTCAACTTGACCACGGCTATGTCACCTATGCTCATCATTTTATCCCGTCATTCAAGGTGAACCGCCTTGTCATCCTCCATCACGGACACGCAACTACATTTGATGACAGCGCTGAGCAAACGGACGAGACCTATGGACTCAGGCGCACATTGGAGGGCCTTTTAAGCGAAGGGTATTCGGTACTGGCGATGTATATGCCGCGATATGCGGTCTTTCAAACGACCATCACAGTAAATCATCCCGGCCTTGGACTGCCTCACGCCGAATTTTACGATCTTAACCCGCCGCTGACCGGAAGCCCGCTGAAATATTTCATGAATCCCGTAGCGGCGGCGTTGAACTACATCGAGGCAAGGAGCGAGAAGGATGAGTTCCCGCAATACACTGACATCTCGATGGTCGGTTTTTCGGGCGGCGGCTGGACAATGACGCTCTATACAGCCATTGATCCGCGCATAAAACTTGGCATTTCCGTGGCCGGTTCGATACCGCTCTACATGCGCTCAGGCGGTTCGATCGGGGACAATGAACAGACCGACCCCGCGGTCTATTCGCTGGCCGGGTATCTGGACCTGTATATAATGGGGACTCACGGGCCGGGACGCAGACAGGTTCATGTCCTCAACCGTAACGATGATTGCTGTTACGGAGCGCCTCAACACGATCCGCTGCTCGTTCGCGGATACGGCTTTGTCGATGCCGTCCGGCAGTATGAATATGAGGTCCGTCTTGCTCTGATATCCCTTGGGAACACGGACATTTTTCGTGTGGACATTGACGAAAGCGCGCTCGGCCACATGGTCACATGGGACAATATCTATGACACTATATTGACCGAACTCGCGGACAGCCGCAGCATGATCGGCACCACGTTCGAAGGTCAGTTCGTTGCCAATACCCGTGCGGGATTGCCCGGTTTCTGGATATCGGGCCGAAGAATGCCCAACCGTCTTCGCCGGATAATGGGAGCGCCGGCAATTCTTCAGAACGCCGCCAATATCAATGATGTTTTCTATCGGACGGCCGCGAACAACCTTGTTCATGTGCCGCGTCCGACATTTGCCTGGGGACGCGAACGGATATTGAAGGAAGGCATCATTTCCGATCCGACAGCTGTTTCGCTCGGCCCGGGGCGGTTCAGCGTTGTAGCCCTCGGAAAGGATTACAGGCTGTATCACTTTACCGACAAGAACACCCCCAATGAACCTGGCGAACTTGTAAGCGAGGAGATAAAAGCCCTCGGACCGCCTGCAATGCTAGTGACAGGACCTGAACGTATTGACCTGTTCTTCCGGGGATGGGAGCGACAGGTGTTCCATGCTTACAAGACAGGCAGCGATCCCTGGCAAACGGTTTCACTGGCAGGTTTTGCGGCGGACACTCCTACGGCTGCCATGTCGGATAACGGCGTGCTGTTCGTGTTCATTCGTAACCGCGAAGGCTCATTATTGACCAGGACCAGATCGCCCGGCCCCGCCGGACAATGGTCGCCATGGGGTTCGGTTTCAGCTCAAATGGGAGCGCCGCCGATCTATGGTAAGCCGTCAGCTCATTTCAGCGGCAAAACAATGAATGTATATGCCAGATCGGAGAGCGGAAGTATTCTGCGTTTCTCATTTTCGGGAGAATGGACGCTGACCAATCTGGGAGGGAACATCTCCGGTTCGATGGCGGCACTGGACGGCGGTTTTCTTGCCCGGTCTGTGAACGGAAGCCTGCTGACCTTTACAGGCGGCGAATGGACAGACCTTGGCGTTCCTATCGATTGAATCGCCACAGTCAGTTTTATTCGGACACCTGTTCTTTATCCTGATGATATTTTGACGTGACATTCTCTCTTCCCCAACGCAGGGTCGTCGCCATCCATACAAGCTCGTCTATAAACGCCGCTGCACGCTTTTCGTATGTTTCGTCCAGAAGGTTTCCTTCGTCGTCAAATCTGGTGCCGATCTTTGTGAAATTTATATCGGTAAAGGTGGGAACGAGGCCGAGTTCCCTGACGACCGGCAGCAGCGTTTCGATAACGCGAGTGCCGCCCCAGCTTCCCGCCGAAACGCCGACCAACCCGACCGCCTTGTGAATATATTCCTTGAGAAGAAGGTCAAGAATGCTTTTCAGAATGCCCGGATAACCGTGATTGTATTCCGGTGTGATGATGACAATGCCGTCCGCCTCGATGACGGCTTCTTTCCATTCCGGGAATTGGTGTCCTATCTCCATCCCGTAATGATCCTGCGGCAGTTGAAAGTCTCTGGGGTCAAAAAACCGCGCCGAAATATCCTCACGCTCCTCCAATTTACGGAAAAGCCATTTCGCCGCGTTCTCGCTTTTTCTGTCCTTTCGGTTGGTGCCGAGCAGCATGACGACGCGCAGTTTATTGTCGCTCATATTATTTATACCGTTTGGTTCCCTCTATTCTGCCCATTATGCCGTCGTGACATTGCCCGCAGACAAAACCGATCTCCAGCCCGCTTCTCGGATCGTTGTTCTCATGGACCGTGACGGTCGGCCCAAAGGCGAACCGTTCACTTATTGACCCGACATCCAGCACGACGTCAAAATAAACCCACTCGCGGCAGTTGTCAGACCACGCCCGGCCGCGAAAAGTTTCCGCAAAACCGGCCTCGATCAATTCGGTTTCAAGTGCTGACAGATGCTCACATACCATAACGGTTCATAAGGGCGTCAGTTTGACTTTTTTGAATCCCGTTTTCCCTGGTTGCGTTTATTCTGTGACGAGATATGAGCGTTCTGACGCGGCACTCCGGCCTTGGCAATACGTGTTTCAATGACCTTTGCCCGCGGAGTTGGCTTCCTGGCGACTGCCTGATTTGATGCCAGACCCTCGATCTCAGGGTTCTGTGCCGCCTTTGAAGCGGTAGTTGCCTTGAGGGAATGAGATCCCTTTGCCGGGTTCCTGACAGACGCGATCGTTTTTGCCGAAGCTTTTTTCGCCGCCGCCTTTTCCTTGTCCTGCCTTATTTTTGCCGCCTTAAGCTCCTCCGCCTTAATCAGCTTTTCGAGCCGTGCGGCAAAAGTATCATGGACCTCCGAAAAAAGCCTGGCCTTCTCGACAGAACGCTCGGCCGGTTTTGCACCCCGTTGGGCCTTTTTTGTCTGAGCGGAACGAACCTGCCCTCTTTTTACGTCCTTCAGCTTGTCCCGAAGAGTCCGGCTCCTTTTTACCAGCCTTTTTAATTCGGCAATGGCCAACTTGTTAAGTCGCGGAGGCCTTGCGCTGTCAAAAAGCTCCAATTCTTTTGTATTACTGAGTGCTTTTGCCTGATTACGATTGAAATTCATTTAATTGGCGACCTCCTGAATATATGTTAAGAATGGTTCCGGGTTGAGCAGTTCGGAAAACGACACGTTGATCCGTCCGGAGTGTAGTAAAGTGGGTCATGGCCGTGATCAACGCCAGAAGCCGCGCTCGCAGGATGTCAAGGACAAGAAACGCCCACGCGATGTATCTGTTGTGCTGCTCATCGGACATAATAATTCTGCCGGGGCATTTGAAAACCGTTTATTCTGCTTCCAGAACGCGGGCGACGGTCTCTTTTTTGAGTCCGCG
The DNA here is from genome assembly GCA_964583955.1 of uncultured Chloracidobacterium sp. Classification (GTDB taxonomy): domain Bacteria; phylum Acidobacteriota; class Blastocatellia; order Pyrinomonadales; family Pyrinomonadaceae; genus OLB17. Next base: position 40,318 of record CAZOXY010000028.1, read on the forward strand.
TCCCTTGCGGTTGTTGTAGTCGTTAAGAGAGATCTGCGGGTCGCGCCAATTATCAAGCAAGGCGGTCTGGTGAACACATTGGATGGTACAGGTCGGGGCGCACCATTTTTCGGTTATGTATTCGCGTTCCATATCTTCGTGAGTGTATTCCAGAAGAGGAATGCCGGGCGTTCCACGCTGCTGCGAACACCAGTTGACGAAGCCGCCTTCGTCTATGTAGAGATACCTCGCTCCTGAGCGGCAACGCCATTCATACTCCTCGCCTTCGACCAGTTTATCCTGAAACCAGTTCCAGCGGGCATAGGAACGCGCTCCCTTTGCCTTTATCTCTTTATAGACCTCTTTTTCACGCGGCGTCAGGCCTTTGTTCAGGCCCATGTCGTCATGAATAACACCGACCGTCGAGGAAAACCCCAACTCACGCGCGCGGTTGGCAATTATCAGGGCTTCTTCAGGATTTGCCACGCCGCCGCCGACCACGGAATTTATGTTCACCTTGAATTTTGCGTGATCGCGAAGATTGACCAGCTTGGCGTCCAGCACCTTGAGGCTTTTTTTGGAAACCTCGTCAGGCGTTACGTTGTCGATCGAGATCTGGAGATAATCCAGGCCAGCCTCATTAAGCTTTTTGACCTTTTCCGGCTGAAAATAATATCCGTTCGAGATAAGTCCGGCGATCATGCCGTGGTGCCTTATGCGTTCGATGATCTCATATATCTGCGGATGCAGCATCGGTTCGCCCCCGGAGATAGTGATCACCGAAGAGCCGAACTCAGCCAGCTTGTCTATTCTTTCGAGCATCGCGTCGATCGGCACCGGATCGCTCGTCTTGTCATATTCGTTGCAATAGGTACACGAAAGATTGCACCGCCGCATCGGTACGATATGCACCAAAACAGGGTGTTTTGTTGACACGAATGCCCGCACGGTGTGTTTTACACCGCGTGTAAATCTGCTGAATCCGCTCGCCTTTGGCATAGTTTCACGTCTTACGCCATAATATTCGGCCCTTTTCCTTTTTGCTTCCAAACAGAAGAACTGCAATTAGACCGTACTCAAACGTAATAATTATTATAAATTCTTGTTTCCCGCTATACAAACATAAATAGCCCCGGCCAAATAACCGGGGCTTCGATAATATCCAAATAACGGCCTATGATTTTACGATCTCAGTCCCTTTCGGCAGTCTGTAAACGAATTCAGACGAATTGATCTTGCCGTTCTTTTTCAGGTTTGAAAGCAGTACCGTAGTAGTGTCATTGTTCTTTGCAATGATCTTGACCTGAACCGGCATTCCGTCGCTATCTACCCAAACCTCGGCATGTTTATAATTACTGGCCTTCTTGGGTGTCAGCTTTATTTGAACTGTGTTTATGCCGGTTGAGAGAGTCGCGTCTTCTGACAATATTCCGACATCAAAGTTTGCCCGCAATTCCTTGCTCGACATATTCATAAAGCTCAATGCGGGAACGTCATTTTGACTTTTTGAAACCTTGTCAGTATTGCCGGCTATCGCCTGTTTCAAACGCGGACGGTAGATCATATACTGTTTGTTCGCAACGGTCATGATCTCTTCCGGGCTTTTCCAATCAAGCCGGACATACGGATTTTTCTGATCCTTTCCGGGCAGGTATATCAGCGTGCCATTGTTCGTCTCTGTCGTGCCTATCTGATGGTTTTCCTGAACGCGCTTTATATCGGCCTTAAGCGACGTCAAAGCCTTATTATGAACGTCCATCCTTCTCAGGATCTCATTCTGCACACCTTGTGCCGATGCCTCGCCGGCAAATATTGATATCGCGGTGAATATAAATGCTAAGGCCAGTGCCCTGGTAAAAATTCTCATAGCGGTATTTCCTAAAATTCAATGTCGCCCCGAATATCCGGCGGCTCTTTTTTATAAAATTTATCTTATTTCTATCTCGTAAACCGTTTCTCCCAACGCATTCTTCTTTTCCCGCGTCTCCACAACCTCGGCGTTGGGATTACCGCTCAGCTCACGGACCTTTATTGCAAGAGTATTGCGGTCAGGAGAGAAGTCTTCAGCTTTGACGATCAGGCGCGAGGTTTGGGTTGCAAGCCTTTCGCGTTTGTCGAACCATGATTTCGGTGTCAGAAAGATGAAAGCGACGATAAGCAGGCAGAAGATCACATAGACCGAGGTTTCCCGGCCATAATTCCACAAGATGAATCGTTTGAATATCGACATCTTTGTAAAGAAACGATCCGTTCCCTAACCATTATCAACGATCCGCCCGTCCAGCATCCTGATCGTCCGCGAACAGACGGCCGCCGCCTCGGGATTATGCGTTATCATAACTATCGTCTGGTTAAATTCCCTGTTCAAACGTTTGAACATGTCCAGCACGATCTCCGAATTCTCGGTGTCGAGATTCCCCGTCGGCTCATCCGCAAGGATCATCGCCGGACTGTTTACCACAGCACGGGCAAGCGCCACACGCTGCTGCTCGCCGCCCGACATTTCCAGCGGTTTATGGTGCATTTTATCTTCCAATTTAAGAAGCCGCAAGACCTCACGCCGCCTTTCTCCGCTGCCGTTGCCGTTGCCCGTATGTATCTTTTCCGCCAATTTAAGGTTGCCCTCGGCGGAAAGCGTCGGGAAAAGATTGAACCGCTGAAAGACAAAACCGATCTTTCGGCGGCGAATGTCCGTCCGCTGGGCATCGCTGACGGCGGAAATATCCTCTCCGTCAATGATTATCCTGCCGCTCGTGGGGCTGAGCAGCCCGCCCAAAAGATGCAGCAAAGTGGATTTACCGCAACCCGACGGCCCCATTATCGCGACGAATTCACCGCGTTGCACCTCCAGCGAGACGCCGCGAAGCGCCGAGACTTCGAGCTTTCCGATGCGGTAAGATTTTGTAAGATCTTCAGTGCGTAGGATCGTTTCCATTTGAACTAAACTTTTTACTGTGTCCGTCCGCCGATATTCACCGGCGACGATGTCGAACCATTGACGATCTCCTGAAGTTCACGGTCCAGATCGACCTCTTCCAGGCCCCAGCTGTTCTCAAGCGTAAATGCCCTGGCAGGGTACGTTCCACCTATGGTCACGGAGGACGGCGACTGATAGGTCAGCGTCATTGCATATTTTTCCTGCGGACGCGTGACCGTGATGCGAAGCGGCAAATTGCTGAAATTACCCGTATCGGTCAAAGTGCCGGGTTGGCCGTATGTTATGTCCGATTCTATCTCGCCCTTTTCATCAAATATCTGCTGGCGGGCAAGCCTGATGCCGCCGACGCGGTCGAACCAGAACCGGCGAAGTATCTTCAATTCGCCAGAGTCACTTTTCCCAAATTCATCCAGAAGATAATATCCGCGATTCACCACCCGCAACGGCGATTTTTTTGGCTGGGTCAGGTCTTCTTCTATCTGAAACGTCGTGCTGTGTGTATAAATGTTGTCCTGCGACAGCGGCCTGACCAGCATCGCGTCAGTAAAATGCTGCGGACGAAGATTTGCAAAAGCGTTGACGTTCTGGCTGACGGCCCCGTCGTCATTGTTGTCATCTATTGCCTTTTGCAGACGTGAATAATCAGCATGATTACGGCCCTTCACAAATCTTTTGTACTTGCCGCTTCCGCCATCCTGAAGTATTGCGACGCGAAAATTGTCGCCGTCGGACGTCATCTGGGCAACATCCGTCTTTATCATAGGCACCTGCACCTTCAGATATATATTGGACGGACGCTGAAGAACCACTTCGCCGTCAGCCGAGCGGTATATTTCCTTGCTGCCGAACTGGGCAAAGGAATTATCCTCAAACTTGAGGTCCATCTTTGCGTGAAGCGAATCGACACGCGAAAAACGCTCGATCTCGCGAAGAAGCTGTTCCTTGGCAGCGTTCTCGGTCTTTAGCAGTGTAGGGGTTTTGCTTTCCTTCTTTACAGTAATACACGCCGCAGTAAAGATCAGCGTTGAAAAGACAAGAAGCAATAGCGGCAGGCGGCCTGAAAGGTCGAAAAACATCTTCCGGGTCTGATGATTGCCGTCTGGCGCCTGTTGTCCGTTAAATCTCATCTGCTAACGTTTCCCGTAAATACCAAATCGTAGATAATACCACGCCGAAAGCAGGATTCCTAACGTCAAAAAAGAGCGGAACAAGGCCTTTACATGCCCTGCTCCGCCCTTTGTGGTTCACGGCCCCGCAGCCTTATACCGAAAACACGCCGGAAACGCGGGTGAAGTAATCCTGCATTGTGAAGGCAAACATTATCGCCAGCCAGAAAAAAGCCGCGACCGCCGCCAGCCAGACGGTCTTCGAACTCCACCTGACGTGCATGAAATACAGGATAACGAACATCATTTTGGTAAAGGCGATGGCAAGCGCCAACAGCGTGTTTGCCCCGGGAAAGATCGAATCCAGATCCCAAAACGATGAGAAATACGTGAATATGGTGCCGAAGACCAGTATCAGGAATATCACCAGATAGCCGGGAATGCCGATGTGTTCTTCGTGTTCTGCGTGTTCTGCGTGGTTGTCCGACATTGCTTAAACTCTCTCAGATCAATGTAAAAAATGCCGCCCCAAAAGGTATAACAGCGGGAAAAGGAATATCCAGACGATGTCAACAAAGTGCCAGTAAAGGCCTGATATCTCGACCGGAGCGTAATATTTCGGCCCGAAGGTCCCAACCCATGCCTTCCACAAAAGCCACAGCATCAGACCAAGGCCGATGATCATGTGCAGAGCGTGAAGGCCCGTCATCACAAAATAGATGTAATAAAAGAGGCGTACCTTGTCACGGAATTTATTCGCGTCTATCTCGCCATTGGTGAAATAGCCGATCTTTTCATCCTCGGTCAGGTAGTTGTGGTCTTGCGCAAGTTTGACCAAAGAGCAGTCCTTCCATTGAAATTCGCCCTTTGGATTGACATAGTGGTCGTCACCGTCGCCATGGCCGACCTGTGTGCAGTCCTGTTCGGTGACATGCGGGGCCGAAACATCTTCCCTGACCTTTTTGTTCCAGCCGGTTACCGGAACAAGGCCGTGGTTGTATTTGTCCGTGTACTCTATGGCCTTGACGCCAAGAAAAGTGGCTCCGAAAAGCATCGTCAAAACTATCATGACGACCTGAAGCGTTCTGTTGCCCTTTTGGGCATAATAAACGGTCAGTGCCATCGTCAGACTGCTGACGATGAGGACGAGCGTATTGAGGCCGCCCATGAATTCGTCCAGGTGATTACTGCCGGCGGCGAACGCCATCGGGAAACGCCACCTGAAAACGAGATACGCGGTAAAAAGCCCGCCAAAGAACATGATCTCCTGAGCAAGGAATGCCCACATCCCGATGGATACGGATTCTTCCTGCTGATGCATGTCCTCGAACTGATGCTGCAAGCCCGGTTCGTGATGTTCGTGAGTGTCTCCGTGTGCTGTCATCTGGCAATAATCACCTTACGAATTAATGTTCTTCCTGTTTGGGCGGACGCCGCGACCCCGGCCTTTTGCCCATGCTTATGCGTTTACGCTGTCAACTTCTCAAATGGTCACGGCCTCGCGCTTCCGGGCATCTTCGAGATCCAATCCGCTTTCCTCGCCAAAATCGTATGCTTCCCACGTCACGACCGGCATTTCCTTAAAGTTCTCTGTCGGCGGCGGCGAACTCGTTCGCCACTCAAGCCCCGGATGCATCCACGGATTATCACCCGCTTTTTTACCGTAAAAGAGCGAGTGGATGAGATACACGACCGGCATTAACAGGCCGACGCCCAGCACCGAAGCTCCGGCGGACGAAAAGATGTTAAGAACCTGAAGTTCTTCGGGATAGGACGCGTAGCGACGCGGCATTCCCATATATCCCAAAATGAACTGTGGGAAGAACGTCAGGTTGAACCCGACAAATATGAGCATCGCCGAGATCTTGCCCCAAAATTCCGAGTACATTCTTCCGGTCATCTTCGGCCACCAATAATGGATGCCCGCCAGATACGCGATGACCTGGCCGCCGACCATTACGTAATGGAAGTGGGCAACGACAAAGTAAGTGTCAGTGAGATGAACCGTCAGGCCGACCGACCCAAGGAACAATCCCGTCAGGCCGCCGATCAAAAAGAGTCCCAGAAACCCGATGGCGTAAAGCATCGGCGTGTCATAGGAAATTGACCCCTTGTACATCGTTGCGGTCCAGTTGAACGTCTTGATAGCGGACGGAACCGCCACGACCATGCTGAGAAATGAGAACACCAATCCGGCAAAAATGGACTGTCCGCTGACGAACATGTGATGGCCCCAAACAAGGAACCCGAACACAGCAATGGCTATCGACGAAAAAGCAACGAACTCGTAACCAAAAATTCGCTTTCGCGAAAATCCGGCAATTACCTCACTGATAACACCCATTCCCGGCAGGATCATAATGTAAACCGCCGGATGGGAATAGAACCAGAAAAGATGCTGGAAAAGGATCGGGTCGCCGCCGATGGCCGGATCGAAAATGCCGATGCGGGCAAATCTTTCGATAGCGACAAGCAGGATGGTTATCGCCACGACCGGCGTGCCGAGTATCATCACCAGGCTGGTCGCATAATGCGCCCAAACGAACAGCGGCAAACGGAACCATGTCATTCCGGGAGCGCGCATCGTGTGGATGGACACGATAAAGTTAAGGCCCGTCAGGATAGACGAAAAACCGTTGATGAAAACACCTATGCCGACGGCCATGACGTATGAGTTTGAGAACGTCGTGCTGTACGGTGTATAGAACGTCCAGCCGGTATCGACGCCGCCCTGCATCAACGCCCACAGCGTGATAATGCCGCCGACCCAGTAGATATAGAGG
>CAZOXY010000029.1:0-43918 GCA_964583955.1 uncultured Chloracidobacterium sp.
CGGGCATATCCGCTCCGCCTATCGCCATTATGAAATGAGTTCCCAAAATGCCTGTTACGACGGCCGCCGCGATCAGATACGGATTACCCGTAACGCCCGGAGCCATTACATACAACACGCCCAGAACGACCGTCACCGCCAGCATCAGCAGGTTGATCAGATGTCGGCCGGGAAGCATAAAAGGTTTGCCGCCTATGCTGCCGCGCAGTTTGAGAAAAGCGATGACCGAACCGGTGAACGTGATCGACCCGATGCACACGCCGATAAATATCTCGATATGATGAACCAGCAGTTCTTCCTGCGGTATCGCGGCTTCGCCCAGATACGTGCCGAAACCGACCAGCACCGCCGCCAGCCCGACAAAGCTGTGCAAAATGGCAACAAGCTCCGGCATCGAGGTCATCTGCACGCGTGACGCCAGCGTCGCCCCGATCAATGCGCCGATTATCAAAACGCCGCCAAGTATCGGCCAGCCGCTCGGGTTCATCGCCGCCGCAGTCGCCGCCAGAGCGATCAGCATGCCCGTTATGCCGTACCAGTTCCCACGCCGCGCCGTCTCCTGCCGTGACAGCCCGCCAAGACTCAAAATGAACAACGCACTCGCGGCGATGTATGCAATTGTAATAAGGCTGGTTTTCATTCAGCGATCTTGAGTTGTCCTGTAGGGACATCCGAAAATAGCCCACCGATTGATCGGTGGGTAACAGTTGTAGAATCAGAATAAGTCCCGAAGGGACGAATGACGTTTGTGAACATTTCAGCCGTCCCTACGGACTGTATTTTCAATTAACATCTTTTCCCACCGATGAATCGGCGGGCTATTAACACGCGTCCCTGCGGGACTTCTTCTTACTTCCTAAACATTGCCAACATCCTGTTCATTACCTGAACAAATTATAAAACTTCGAACCTTGCTGCTGCCCTGGCATAATCTTGCATGCTTTTATCGAGATTTGGATTTTCGGCAAGATATGTATCTATCAAATTCCCTGTTTGCGGATGGTGGAGGTGTCCCAGACCATGGAGGGCCGCTCCCTGACAAGCCAATGAAGGCACAGCAAGAATTTGCTCTAAGGTCTCAAACATCACATCCTGCATCAACATATCTTCACCGCCATTGCTCCGTCTCCGGTTCCCGCTGTGCCAGTCGTAAGCAAGCGCATCCCACCACATATGACCCGAAGTCTCCAAAATATCTTTTGCAAAGAACTTTTCATATAGATGGAACATCGAACGGACACATTCTGCTCGTTTTTCAAATTCGACCGCTTCATCCCAAATGACTTCACCAACCGAACATTCAAGCGATTGACCCATAATTGCCCAGAAACCCTGCTCCAGCTTTTCTCTTGAAAACCTATCAAACAATGATCCAGGCTCAGTAAAAAGCAATGTATAAAATTCGACTACAGTTTCGGGATTGCATTGAACCTCAGCATTCCAATACCAAGGTTCTTCCTCGCGAATGCCATCTTCCTTTTTGGCTGCAATTTCGTGATTAAAAATAAAGTCCGTGAACTGTTCAAACGAATAATGTCGAATGTCATACTGTTTATAACCATCTAATGCCATTCTGTTATTTCCTAAACATCGCCAGCATCCGATTTGTGACCAAAAATCCGCCTGCTATGTTGATGGTGGCAATCAGGACGGCGATGGCGCCGAGGATGGTCGTGACGGTCATTTCACCTGAGAGCTGGAGCATTCCGCCTACCAGAATAATTCCGCTGATGGCGTTGGTGACGGACATAAGCGGCGTGTGCAGAGCGGGTTTGACGTTCCAGACGACCTGGAACCCGACAAAGACCGCGAGCATGAACACCGTAAAATGCGACAGTTTTGAATCCGGCACATAAAACCCGATGAGCAGCAGCACGGCGGCAAGCCCGACGAGTACAAGCGGATGTATGCCTTTTCCGTTGTCGGCGTCGTGGCCGGCGGCGGCTTTGACAGCGGGCGTTGAGGTCTTTGCTCCGGCGCCGGGTTCCGGCGGGGCAGGCATTTCCTTGACGGGCGGCGGCCACAACATCCTGCCCTTATCTAAAACTATTGCTCCGCGAATTACCTCGTTGTCGAGGTCGATGTTCAGCGGCCTAACGTAAGACTCCGTAGTCTCATCGCCTGACACACTCGCTACCGGAAGTGTTTCCGCCTTTGTTGTTAATGTAAGCTCTTCTAAAAAAGCAGTGACACACGCACCGTAAAGCTGTGAGGACATAGACGCCATTCGCGATGGCAGATCGGTATAGCCGATTATCTTGACGCCTTTGTGATCGACCACCTTGCCCGGTTCGGTCAGAGCGCAGTTGCCGCCCTGTTCCGCCGCCAGATCGACGATGACGCTGCCGGGCCTCATCGATTCGACCATGCCTTGAGTAATGAGTTTCGGGGCCGGTTTGCCGGGAATGAGGGCGGTAGTGATGATGATATCGACCTGCATCGCCTGCGAAGCGAACAGGGCCATTTCGGCTTTGAGAAAGTCATCGGACATCTGCTTGGCATAACCGCCCTTGCCTTCGCCTTCTTCCTTGACGTCCAGTTCAAGAAACTCGGCGCCCATTGAGGCGACCTGGTCCTTCGTCGCCGAACGCGGATCAAAAGCACGGACTATCGCTCCCAGTCCTTTTGCGGCACCGATCGCCGAAAGCCCCGCGACGCCCGCCCCGATGACAAGAACCTTTGCCGGATCGATCTTTCCGGCGGCGGTTATCTGGCCCGTAAAAAAGCGTGGAAAATGAGCGGCGGCCTCGACCACAGCGCGATAACCGGCGATGTTCGCCATTGCCGACAGCGTGTCCATCTTTTGCGCCCGCGTGATGCGCGGAACGCTGTCCATCGCAAAAACGGTGGCGTTCTTTTTCGCCAGCTTATCAACGATGTCGCGGTTCTGGCCCGGCCAGATAAAGCCGATCAGCGCTCCGCCCTCGCGGAACAGTTCGACCTCTTTTTCGTCCGGAGGCCTGACCTTTACGACCACGTCCGCCGCCTGCCACAGCGACCCGGCATCTGCGGCTATCTCCGCTCCGGCTTCCTGATATTCGGCGTCAGGGCAGTTTATCGACAGCCCGGCGCCGGATTCGACCATTACGTCAAACCCCAGCTTTTTCAGTTTCAAGATGATCTGCGGCGTTGCCGCAACCCTTTTTTCGTCCGGGTAAACTTCAGCCGGAATGCCAATCAACAACTTTTTCGAAGCCGCCATAAATAAAGATCGATCCTAAAAAACAAACTAAAAATAAAGGGGCCGTCAAGATCAGACCCCAAAAAATGAAAACGAAAACCGCGTCGTCAGATCTTTTGCAGGGTTATTATCACCACCGGATCGTCACCGGACGTGCGAACATAACTTATCCAAAAACCCTCGTCCTCATATCGCTCCATCTTAAAGACAGAGCCGTCAGCGGCGGGCGGAACATCTTTGCCAAAGACCTTTTCGGCCTTTGGTGTTTTTTCGTCCTTGGCGTCGAATGTGACCGAGATGGTCCTTACCGCTTTGTTCCCGTCATACAGGATGCGGGCATATTCGTCACCGGAAAATTCATAATTGTCCTCGGCGTCTGAACTTTGCTCGGCCTTGCCCAGTTTTTCGCGGACGTTCGCCGCTGACATCCCCAGCGAAACTCCTCTATAATCAGTGAATACCGGTTTTTCCTGGGCCTCTGCGGCAATCGCGCCAAACAACAGCATGGTGGAAAATACCAAACAGACCACAGCCGGAAACACGACCTGTTCTCTAAATATCATAGGCCCTCCTGCTTTGTGATAAGTGTTAGAAAAAAGCAATCGTAAAACTGTGAATGACCCGGCGGCCGGCAGGCCGTCTCCGTCATAAAGATCAGATAAGGATCAACGCGAAAATCATATTCGATATACGGGTTTTTATCAAGGAATCGCCGACCGCTCCCGTGATCCCGACACTTGATCCGGCCTTTTGCGGCGACAGGCCGCGCCATCGCCCAAAGAAGACGAGGACACGCCCGTTGCGGCGAATCTTGCAAGAAAAACGGAACGGTGATAAATTCTGGGGTTATCATGGCTGTGCCTCCCGAGCCATTCAGCCTCGTGTTCGAGCAGCGTCGCGGTTATCTCTATGCTGAGGTAAGGGCTGCGCAGATAACCGAAGAGGCGGCCCGAAACTACCTCGGGCAGATAGCGGAACAGGTTTCCGCCACGCGGACAGAGTGTGTCCTGATCTTTCGGGACATTCCCGTCATACTCTCGGACACCGTGCTTTTTGATGTCACCAATTACTTTCTGGACCTGATGGCGGAAAAGCGCATCGCATTCGTCAATCCTCATTCAGAGATCAGGGAAGATATGGAATTCGCCATCCGCATCGGCACGAACCGAGGAGCCTACTATGCGCTTTTTGCCGACGTTGACGAAGCCGCAAAATGGCTCCTCGATCCGTCCGGGCTGGATATGCTGGAAACGCACATCTCCGTTGACCCGTCGGAAAATGAAGAGCCTGTCTAAAAAAACTCCCCTCCTTACAAAGGAGGGGTGGCATCAGCCGTTTTTTGGCTGATGACGGGGTGGTTCTCTATTTGAGTGCCGCGAAAACATTTCCAACAAAAAAACACCTCCCGAAAAAAACTCCCCTCCTTGCAAGGAGGGGAGTTTACAGGTTACGGCCGGATCATTTCGCTTCCACAATGGATCTCAGCGAAGCTAATCCCTCTTCGAAATCCTTGCCGATCTCCTTATCCATATCCATGATGAGCATAAAAAGGTTCATCGGGCGCGGCATCGAGCCGGTGAAACCCCACTTTACTTTTGTCTGGTTTTCGCCGACGGCCTCGGTTGTCAGGTAGCAGTTAGATGTTGATTCGAACGGTGCCGTAAAGCGAAGCTCGGTTTCAATTCGTTCGCCTTCGACGATGCGTTTTATCTCTTGCTCGCCGGAGCCGACCTCCTGGCTTTCCCACTTGCTTATGAACCCAACGGTTCCGTCCGTGCCGGAATATTCCTGCTTCATCGCCGGGTCTTTTTTGAACCACGGCCCCCAGTCGTTCTGGTTTTTCAGCGACCTGGCATAGGCAAAAACTTCGTCTTTCGGTTTGTTGATCGTTATCTCGCGCTCGACCGCAAAATCCGTCGCCGATGCGAACGACACAATGGCCGCCAAACCTATCAATCCGACAACGACCAACACCAGCGCAATAAGGATCTTCTTTATCATGACAAATGCTCCCGCTCTCTTTTGATCTCGCCGCCAATATAAACGAAAACCACGAAATCTCAAAGAGAAGATCGTGAGTTTTGAAGTCGCCTTAAATATCCGGATGGGTCATTTAGAACTTGCGTTTGCTTCCATATCCGTTTTCCAGGCTGAGGTATTTAGCGGTGTTTTAATGAGATTAAAGAAAGTAATGGAATTCATTGTATATCACTTTCGATAAGTCTCTGGAAGATACTTCTGAACCGCCCAAGGCCGTCTTGGCTCATTACTCCAATTTGCGTAATTATGTCACCGATTTTTGCAGTTACTATCCTATCGACTTTTACAACTGATTCTTTACGCAGTCCGTTTTGAGCGTCAGCTTCAATGACATACTCATTTCTGCTTAGTTGCGATGGAATGACCGAGCTTATAGCGCACAAAACCACGTCGCGGTACTTGTCAGCCGTCTCGCAGACAACAACTGCTGGTCTGACTTTTCGCTGTGTGAGATCAGTAAACGGGAAGGGGATCAGGACAATATCACCTGTCTTCATAAGTTGGTTCCGGGGCAAGATAATCCTGATAAATATCTTCGCGCTCGTCATTCCAGAATTCAAAAGAATCCATCTGAGATGCAAGTTGTCTGAGTTCTTCCGTTTCGTCTATCTCTTCAACAAAAGTGATGTTGACGCGATAGTATTTATCAACCGGGATCTTTTCCAGTGGAATAAATGTTTTGCCATCAAAAATGCCTTCGATAGTTATCATAGGTTACATATTACGCTGACCGTGCCGAAACTTCCATATCCGGTTTCCAGCGGAGGACGGGTTTGCGTGCGGCGGTGGCTTCGTCCAGGCGGCCGATGCGGGTTGAGTGCGGCGCGTTGTGAACCAGATCGGGATCCTCGTCTATTTCACGGTCAATGTCTTTCATAGCATCAACAAACGCGTCCAGATCGGCGCGTCCGACCGACTCGGTCGGTTCAATGAGCATCGCGCCTTCGACCACGAGCGGGAAATAAACCGTCATTGGGTGAAAGCCGTAATCTATCAGGCGTTTTGCTATGTCCAGCGTCACAATGCCGCGTTTTGACTGATTTTTGTGAGAGAAAATGACCTCGTGCATCGGGTCGGCGGCATAGGGTTTGTCGTAAGCGCCTTCCAGTTTGTTCGACAGATAACGTGCGTTGAGAACGGCCGCCTCGGTCGCTTCTTTCAGGCCCGTGTTGCCGTGGGTATAGATGTATGACAGCGCTCTGACCATCATCCCGAAATTGCCGAAAAACGCCTTTACGCGGCCGATGGAATCGGGGACATCGTAATTGAGCCTGTAAGTATCGCCATCTTTTACGATGTGAGGCGTCGGGAGAAATTCCGCAAGCTCTGCCGAACACAGACACGGCCCGCAGCCCGGGCCGCCGCCGCCGTGCGGCGTCGAGAACGTCTTGTGCAAATTAAGGTGAATGACATCCACGCCCATGTCACCGGGCCGCGCCACGCCGACCAGAGCGTTCATGTTCGCTCCGTCCATGTAAACAAGTCCGCCCGCGGCGTGGATGACCTCGCAGATCTCCTTGATGTTCTTCTCAAAAATGCCGACCGTGTTCGGGTTGGTGAACATCACACCAGCAACATCGCCCGCCTGGCAAAGCTCGCGAAGGTGATCCATGTCGGTCAAACCCTCCGGTGTCGAGCGGATCGTTTTTACCGAAAATCCTGCCAACGCTGCCGATGCCGGGTTGGTCCCGTGGGCCGAATCGGGTATCAGCATCACGCGGCGGTTTTTTGCTGCCTCGCCGTCGCGTTTATCCAGAAACGCACGGATAAGCATAACGCCCGTCATCTCGCCCTGCGCTCCGGCGGCGGGCTGTAAACTTACGCCCGGCAAACCGGTGATCTCAGCCAGATCCTGCTGCAAACGATATATCAGCTCAAGCGCTCCCTGCGATTCTTCCTCCGGCGCCAGCGGATGCAGACCGGCAAAACCGCCGATGCGGGCGACCTTTTCATTCAGCCGCGAATTGTATTTCATCGTACACGAACCAAGCGGATACATACCCAGATCGATGGAATAATTCCACGTGGACATCCGCGTAAAATGGCGGATCACGTCAACTTCCGAAACCTCCGGCACGCCTTCCAGATCGTCGTCACGGCGAAACTCCGCCGGAACGACCTCGTCGATCGCCGTTTCCTCGACATCCAGCTTCGGCAGCCGATAACCAATGCGTCCGGTCTGCGACCGCTCAAATATCAACGCCTCATTTTGCGAAGGATGCTGTGTTACTTTTTTAATCGTCATTTGGAATCAGTTCAAATTGTATTCGGTCTCGAAATCTATAGATCAGAAAATCGCTGTCTATTGCGAGAATTTTGTTGGAACCTGTAGCCTCGGCTACAGCCACGACCGAAGCATCGGCAAAATCCATTGGCATGTCCTGATACTTTTCCATCAGTTGTTCCATTCGGATCATGTCTTGATGAGTTAGGTCATATAGTTTTATTGACCCTTCGAGAAACCAGTTCCACAGAGCCGATTGAAGATGCCATTTGTCAACAAGATACATTGTTTCGGTCAAGCAGGGCAAAGTGGTAATAAGTTCACCGCGAAACACATCAAATGCCGCTTTGACCTTTTGGTATCTTGAGTCATGCCTTTCCGTCAGAAGCATAACAAGTGGCCCGGTATCAACTATCATTTTGCTTTCGGCCCATGATCTTATCGCGCTTCTTATTCATGATGTCCGCGAACCTTCTGTCCAGGCTTCTCGAATATTCATTGAGAGATTTGCGCTCCTCACGGGTTAGTCGCGGAAGTGCTGAAAGCTTATATTCCTGCTCGATAATGTCACTCAGCCATACCTCAGGCGTTACGCCCTTGTTTTTAGCGTTTTTTACCAATTTGTTCAGAGTGGCATCGTCAAATTCGATCGCACTATTCATAGCAGTATAATACCATGTTTTTCTACCGCTTAATACTCGACCTCAGCTCTTCAAAATCTTCGGTTTTTGCCAGTTCTTCCCATGCTTTTTTGAGCATGTCAGGCGGTGCGGTCAGCTTTCTTTCCTTAAGTGCCAGCCAGCCGCCTATGCTGGTGACGCGGGCGGCGTGTGTGCCGTCTTTTTTATAGAAATTATTGACCACGCGGAACCGCGAACCGTCATCGCTGAAACCGCCGTTTTCCATAGTAACGGAAAACTCTTCCAGCATTTTCAGTTCGCGAAAATATTCGGTCAGGTCGCTTTTTATGACCGGGCCAAATCCGATCTGCTGAAATTCGCCCGGCGAAAATCCGCTCGCGGCAAAGAACGCGACGCGTGTGCTGACGGCGTAGGTCAGGTAAACAAAATTTGCCATGTGGCCGTTCAGGTCTATGTCTCGCCAACCGACCTCAAACTCTTTTTTGAAAATATCGCTCATCTTTCCAGTCAAACAGTTAATAGTTTCAGAGTTGCCGGTTATCAGTTTTTTGAAAACTGTTAACTGCAAACATGATAACTTATAACGGTCACAAAAAAGTTGCTACATCGCCTCGAACTATCCCATTTCCGGACGAAACATTAACACTCGGCCAAACGCTATCCGGCCATTTGAGCGGCCAGTGTGCGGACGTGTTCCTCGTCCGTGCCGCAGCAGCCGCCGAAAACGTTCAGGTGCGGAAGCAGTTCTTTCAGCCGCGCGTGTCCGTTGCCAAAATCATTCATATCGCCTCTGTCCAGCTCGGTAGATTCGTCCAGTTCGGCATGGCTTTTTCGCGAGGCGTTTGCCCTGATGCCGCGTATCCGTTCAGCCCACAAGGCTCCCTGCGCCGCCGTAAGCTCATCAGCAAAATGCGTCGGGTGAGCGCAATTTATCATATAGTATGCCGGCGGAGTTGACGTGTTGGCGTCCGTCTCGCCTATCGCGTCGCCGAGGCTCATGCCCGTCGGCAGTTTTCCGTCAGTTTCGACCGTGAACGAGATGACCGACGGAATGCCGACCTCTGCCGCCGCTTGTGCAACGCCGATAGCTTCGCCCGTATGCGTCATCGTAATGGCGGAGATCATATCGACGCCTTCCGACGCAAAAACCGCTATCTGTTCCGAATGATAGCCTTGAGCTTCTTCGGCCGTCATCATCGTTTCGGGGCGATAGCCGTCACCTCGCGGTCCGACACAGCCGCTTATGAGGATCGGTTCGCCGCCGTCCGCAAATTCATCACGGAGTTCCTTCATCAGGCCGATCGCCTTTCGGTTTATTTCTGTGGAAGCTGACGGCGAATAGCCTGTCGGTTCCATCCAGTCTTTGCTGGCACGCCACGTCGGGCTTTCCAGAATAAAGCCTGTGCCGTGACCGCGCGCCATTTTCAAATATCCGGAATAATACTTTTTCAGTGCATCATATCCCGTGTCATCTTTTAACAGATCGAACGAGGCAAAACAGGGAAGATCAAAGCCTTCCAGAAATATCAAAGTCGTTTCAAGTCCGCCATCGGTCAAAAACAAATGTTCGGAACGATGCGGCAGTACAGTTGTATTTTCCATTTTATTACCATCCTCTAAAAACACTTTGTAACGTATTCAGTCAGCAAATTGTTCAATAAAATGAAAAAAAAATGCCCTTTGCACAGAATATCAGGTTGAACCGCCTATCCTGACTTGGGCAAACCGTTCCTTGCCGCTCTCTCGACCACGTTGCAAAATCTGTCCAGTTCCCACAGCGTTGTGTAAACATTTGGCGTGATGCGGATGCCCTGAAATTCCGGGTGGATGATCGGTGTTGTGAAGATATGATGCTTTGCCATCAGGTGATCGCCGAGAGCGACAGGGTCGATGCCCTCGATCTTGAAATTACCGATGGCGCACGATTGTGCCGGGTCGAACGACGTGTTAAAACCGACCTTTGGAATGTCCTTTAGCCGGTTCATCCAGTATCGCGAAAGGTATCTTAGCCGTTCTTCTTTTCGCTTGGCTCCGATGGCACGGTTGAACAGTATCGCTTCGCCGATGGCAAGCCGCATTGCTGCCGAATGCGTGCCGATCTCCTCAAATTTGCGGATGTCGTTCTTGTTCTTGTCCTCGCTCGCCATCAGTGCCCAGATCTTTGGTATCTTGTCTTTTTTGACATAGAGCATCCCCGTGCCTTTCGGCGCGTATGTCCATTTGTGCAGCGACGTGCCGAAATAATCGCAACCGATGTCGTCGCGTTTGAAATCAAATTGATTAAAAGAATGAGCGCCGTCAACGATGGTCTCGATGCCGCGCGCACGAGCCATGTCGCATATCTTTTTGACCGGCATTATCTGTCCGGTCAGGTTTATCTGATGCGAGATGAGAGTGAGTTTTGTTTTGTCGGTTACGGCTTTTTCAAAAGGTGTGGCGAGGTCGTTGATGTCGTTAGGAGCTATCGGAACTTTTATCAGATTTAGTTTGATGCCTTCGCGAAGTTCACGCTGTTTCAGCGTGGTCAGCATTCGCGGATAATCCTGTGTCGTTGTCAATATCTCGTCGCCCGATTTCAGGTCAAAACCCATCAGCAATATCTCAAGCGATTCGCTGGCGTTTCGCGTGATGGCGATCTCTTCCGCATCGCAGCCGAACATTTCCGCAAGCCCGGCGCGTATCGTCTCCGATTGCGGCTCCAGTATCCGCCACATTGTGTAAGCCGTCGCGTCCTCCTGCTGCCACGTGTAACGGACGAACGCTTCGGTCACGATACGCGGGCTTGGGCTGACGCCACCGTTATTTAGATTGACGATGCCCCGCGTCACCGAAAAAGATCGCTGTATCTCCGCCCAAAAATCTTCGTCAGCCGCCGCCTGCAACGGCGACAAATGCTCAACACTTCTCACCGCCGCCTTAACATCCTCAAGCAGCGAACCAACCGCCGCCGACGTCAACGCCATCAGCCCCAAACCTTTCCCGGCAGAAGAAAGAAATTTTCGACGATCAACATTCATAATTAGAATTTTGCTGCAGAATTACTTTAAGCTTACGTCCGTGAGCGGACGATCCGTTAATAGCCCACCGATTCATCAGCGGGAGAAGTCGAAGGCAACGTCCGTGAGCGGACGTTCCGTTAATTGCCCGCCGATTCATCAGCAGGAGAAGTCGAAGGCAACGTCCGTGAGCGGACGTTCCGTTAATAGCCCGCCGATTTATCGGCGGAAAAAAGTCGTAACAGAGCGAAAAGTCCCGTAGGGACGGCTGATGATCTGAATATCGTCAATTATTTTCAGATAGAACTGCTTTCTGGTAATTTACTTATAAAATAGTAGCATAATTTCTGTAAAAGGAGCTTTCGATGGCACACTCATATACGAGCATATTGTTACATTGTATTTTCAGCACAAAAGAAAGAAAACGCTTTATTTTGCCCGAACTGCAAGTGCGGCTGTTTGCGTATATGGGAGGCATCGCACGAAAGAACAAATTTAGGCTGATAGCGGCCGGCGGCATTGAGGACCATGTGCATTTGTTGATCTCTTTATCCAAAACACTCGACGTAGCACATGCGATGCAGTTGATAAAAGGCGGGTCGTCAAAATGGATCCATGACGAATTTCCCGAACTGGCTGCGTTTGCCTGGCAAGAAGGTTACGGGGCATTCTCGATCGGCATCAGCGACGTTGATCGAACCGTAGAATATATAAAAAACCAAGCCGAACATCACAAAGGCAGAGATTTCAAAGATGAATTCACTGCTTTTCTTGACAAACATTTCATCGAATATGACCCGAAATATGTATTCGATTAATTTGCGTTGTCAGCCGTCCCTTCGGGACTTATTTCGCGGCGTCGAATCTATTCTATTCCCACCGATGAATCGGCGGGCTATTGACATCGCGTCCGCTCACGGACGCAAACTCAATTGCTCTGACTCAATTTGCTCTGATAGGTCGAACGATCTTGCGTCGTAATATCGCGGAGCAAGCGTCATCGTTTCAATCAAGCCAGAGCAGTAACCAACTCATCAATTTGTTGTCGCGTATTCGTCTCCGTCACGCAGACAAGAAAATCATTCTCGTGGCCGGTGTAATATTTTGATAAAGCAAGGCCGCCGATGTCAAAGCCGCCAACCCTAACCCCTTCCCGGCCACCGAAATAAAACTCCTGCGATCTATAACAGGCTTTTTCATTGCAATTTATTGCTCGTATTATTAGCCATATCCAATTGGTTTTCAATTCCAGTCAGATTTATTTTGATTAAACTTTAAAATTGCGGCTGACGTTTCCGGGTTATGCCTCTGTTGTTTCCTAGGCTGGATTATAGTTTGGTCTAAACAATTCAACCTCTTCTCTCGTTATGACAACGTCAATGTCAGCAATTGCAGGTTCGTCAATGATAGCCGTTGCTTCAACAATGGTCTTAAGATTGGTTTCAAGCCAATCCGAATTCCAAATTTGTAACGCTGGATTATTCACTTTTTCACAAAGTTTTTCAGCATATTGTTTTTGTCTGTCAAGTTTAATAGTAAGTCTTTGTAGCCAAATTTTTATGTGTCCTGTGTTTGGAATTTTTTCAAATCTTTGCGAAACAAGGTCTAATATTTCATTCTTTTTGTCATTGTCTGGGATTAGAGATAAGAGTTTACTAAGAATGGCGGAAGCAATTGGATATGTTCTTGGGTTTTTATACATTATGTCAACCAAAATACTTATCAATACAGTAATATTCTGGTTAGTCTCGTTTATGCCTTTAATTCTGTTATAAAATTTACCTAAGGCTTTCGATAAACTTCCCGAATTAGAATGCTCTTCCGATAGTCTATGAATAATTAATAAGTGTTCTTGAATACTTTTTGCCCCTTTTTTTGAAGTAATCCAAAATAGCTTGTCGGACTTCAAAGAGTTTTTAATGACATTGTTTGAAACAATTGTTTTTTGTGCGTTCAACCGCATTCCAAGCTCAATCAAAATCTCTGTCAAAAGTTTGATAATGTGTTCGATCGTTTGTGGATTATTTGAAAAAACTCGATAATCATCTCGGTACCTTATTATTTCGTAATCCAGTAAGTTGGCTTGTTGGATTCTGTCTGATAGTTCTAAGTCTGCATAACCAAGAACCATTTCTGCAATAAAGTCCATTAAAACACTTCCTTGGGGAATTCCATTTGTCTGACCGTAAGCCATATCTTGTAAGTGCTTGTCAATGGCGTTACCGACCAAACCAAGGCGTCTTTGTGCCTTTGCCGTTGGCTTTGTGTGGATAGCCCAAGGAACAGAATGAGTATAGATTGAGCCATAACAATCGGAAATGTCAGTATGTAAAACATATTGGTATTTCAATGCTAACTCTAATGATTGTTGCTCAATCGCTTGCCACCATTGGTTAACTGAGGTTGCTTTGTCTGACTGTTGGTCATCTGAACGCAATGGGATGCTGTAACATCTGATATTTGGATTGGCTTGAAATTGAGCAAACCGAGCTACAATTAAATTCCAATTTGCTCGTTCAGTAATTTTATTAACAAGTGAAACATAAAGTGCCGGGTGAATTAATTGAAAAGGTCGCCAACCAAACTTGCCATCTTTATTATTAAGGAACTTATAGTTCACGTCTTCAAATTCAGCAGGTGAATGTCTTTTAGATCGTCCTTGAGCGTTGACATAAGTTGAATGTAACGAGCGGAGGTCTTGTCCCCCGATATGGACAGATATGGCTTGCAATAAATTCTCAAACACAAAATATGTCGGAAGGTCAAAGTTGAAGTAACTCTCTTCTTTGAGAAAAAACTGTCTTGCTTCTGTATTATTAAGGTCTAAAATTCTTATCATTTGTCATTGTTGAATTTTTATGAGCCGCTTATTAAACTTGCTCATAATGGGTAGTGTATTGCCTTTTTTGTGGCGTTTTAGCACAAAAACATATACAGATTATGGGTAACACTCCTACAAATATTTCAAATAAACGTCGGCAAGCTTTGAACAACACCGGTGTTTAAGTAAATCATACGTCAACTTTTTTGCCTGTATATCAGTGGTGAGATGAATGGATCCCTATGGTCTTAATGGCGTTCAGAGACTTCTTCCTGCGAGCAGTTCTTCTTTACGGATCGCCAATATCAACTTCCGGTTCAGATTTAAACACTCAACCGTAGCCTGTCCGATTAATGTTTTACTTTTTATACGGACATCGTCCCACTCGAAATGATCGTGCCACTTTTCTTTTCGCGGATCAAAAAGCAGGATATCCTTCTTCGCCTTTTTGTCAAAAAATGTCCGCTTGGCTCCTTTTCGTAAAGAACAAGAAACACAGGCAAGTGCTAGGTTTTCGGATGTTGTTTGACCGCCTGCGGAGACCGGTAATATGTGATCGATATGAAACGTGGCCTCCTGACCTTTTTGTGAAAGCCGGCAGTATTCACAACGATTTTCCGCTCTTTTAATGACAAGCTTTCTCAAGAAAATGGGAATATGAGGTGAACTCATAGAGTGTTGGCGACGCGTTCCGATCTAACTCGCATAAGAGACAGCAACTCGGCCAATTCTACGAGGCCTTCTGCTTCTTTACGTTCCTCAGAAGTGAGTTTGTCCCCACGATCCTGTTTGTCCAAGAGCGTTTGCAGCCTTTTATCAACAGCTTTCGGCAACTGGATCTTTTCGGGCGATATAGGCATTTCGATTCGAATTTTATTGATTTGTCCCATAAAACGTCTCGTTTTGTAACTTGAGGTATTATCTCAAAGCCTCGATGAGTTTGTCCATATTTTCCCGTGATGCTGTTTCGGTTACGCAGACAAGAAAATCATTCTCGTGGCCGGTGTAATATTTTGATAAAGCAAGGCCGCCGATGATGCCTTTTTCGCGGACGGATTCGAGCAGTTCGGCGGCAGATCTCGCCCTTCCTGACGTGCGGGCTTCTGCATTTTCGACGCGGACGACGAATTCGTTGAATGTCGGCGATGTGAAGGGAATTGAGAAGCCGTCGATGGCGGCAATGGCCTTCTTTGCATAAGCGGCCTTTTGGGCGTTCTGTTCGGCGACTTCCTGCAGGCCTTTTTTGCCCATCGTTTCCATATAGATGGTTGCGGCGAGCGCGATCAGGCCCTGATTGGTACAGATGTTTGACGTGGCCTTTTCGCGGCGGATGTGCTGTTCGCGGGTCGAAAGCGTGAGTACGAAACCGCGATTTCCGTCCTTGTCATACGCCACGCCGCAGAGCCGTCCCGGCATCTGCCTCACGAATTTTTCCTGCGTCGCAAACAGCCCGACGTGAGGCCCGCCAAAGCCCATCGGGATGCCGAAAGACTGGCCTTCGCCGACAACGATATCGGCGCCGCACGAACCCGGCGACTTGAGCAGCCCAAAAGAAATGGCTTCGGTCACGACAACGACGAACAAAGCTCCGACAGCGTGTGCGGCTTCGGCCAACACCTGCAGGTCTTCGATACAGCCAAAGAAATTCGGCGACTGCACGACCAAAGCGGCGGTCTTGTCATCAAGGGCCGAGAGATCTGCCAAACGTCCCGTTGCTTCATCAAAGGGAACTTCGACGATCTCCGCTTCGCCGTGCTGTGTATATGTCCGGGCGACCTCGCGGTATTCGGGATGAACGCTCGTGGCGACCGCTATCTTGTTCCGCCGCGTCACGCGCTGAGCCATCATATAGGCTTCCGCCATTGCGGTCGAACCGTCGTACATTGAGGCGTTCGCAACCTCCATTCCGGTCAGTTGGCAGATCAGCGTTTGAAATTCAAAGATGTATTGCAGCGTTCCCTGCGAAATTTCCGGCTGATACGGCGTGTATGAGGTGAAAAATTCCGAACGCTGGAGCAAATGATCGACGATCGTCGGCGAAAAGTGAGAATAAACGCCCGCGCCCAGGAACGAGGGTTTTGTCGCGGCCGTATTCCGTGCCGCCATTGCTTCAAAAGCGGCGATGACCTCCGGTTCCGAAAGCGGTTCGGTCACGCCTAGTTCGCGGTCAAGCTGAACGTCCTGCGGTATCGAGCGAAAAAGCTCCTTCAACGAACCGACGCCGATCTCTTCGAGCATTTCCCGCTGCTCTTCGGGCGAATTGGGTATATAGCGCATATCTTGAAATTATAAACAAAAAGCGGGCGCGGTTCCGTCGCTACGAGACGAATCTCCACTCTCCCGCGTTATCATGCAAAAACTATTGGTTTGAGAGGTAATCCTCGTATTCCTCGCCGGAAAGAAGGCTGTCCGCGTCACCGCCGTTCGACATTTTTACCTTTACGAACCAGCCGTCGCCATACGGGTCGGAATTGACCTTTTCCGGCGTGTCGTTCAGCGATTCGTTCACTTCGACGACCTCGCCGCCAACCGGAAGAAAGACCTCCGATACGGCCTTGACCGATTCGACCGAGCCGAACGAACCGTGTGCGTCAAAGGTATCGCCGACGCGAGGGAAATCGACATACACCACATCGCCAAGCGACGACTGCGCGTAATCCGTGATGCCGACCGTTGCGACATCGCCTTCGACCGAGACCCACTCGTGGTCTTTGCTGTAACGTAAGTTTTCAGGAATGTTTGACATGTTCTTTTGTTAAAAAATCTTTTTTTCTAATTTGCGTAAAGCTCCAAATACCCGCATTCTTCACATCTTGACGAACTGATGGGAAGTTTTCGTTTGCCTTCGATCTCCAGGTTGCTTCCGCTTGTTCCAAAATATCGAACACTCTCGGGCTTGCCTTCGATCCATTCAGCCATAAATCTGGAGATATTGCTTCCGCGTTAGGCAATAAAACCTTTTGACATCTCGCCACTGCATTTTGGGCAGGTCGCCTCCATCAATATCATCCAAATCGAAACTACTTCGCCCGTTTGTAAAAAGGCGTCGGAACCACCTTTGCCGCCGTGTGCTTGCCTCTGATATCGATTTTAATTTCCTGTCCGGGATTTGCAAACCCGACGGGCAGCATTGCATAGCCGATCCTTGTTTTCAGGAAAGGAGCGGGGCTGCCGCTGGTGACGATGCCGCATTTTTCGCCGTTGACATAAACGTCGTATTCGTCACGGGCGATGCCGGGTTCGGTCATCTCAAAACCGGCTATCTTTCTGTTGACGCCCGCTTCTTTTTGAGCAAGCAAAGCTTCGCGGCCGGTAAAATCGCCCTTGTCCAGTTTGGTGATCCAGCCGAGGCCTGCTTCCAAAGGCGTTATGTCATCGCTCAGCTCGTGTCCGTAAAGCGACATCCCGGCTTCGAGCCGCAGCGTGTTCCGTGCAGCCAGGCCGCAGGGAATAATGCCTTCGTCCGCCCCCGTTTCCAGCATTTTGTTCCAAAGCTGTTCCGCCTTGCCCGCGGCGGCGTAAAATTCAAAACCGTCCTCACCCGTATAGCCTGTCCGCGAGATGATGCCGTCAACACCATCGACCTGTCCGGTGGTGAACCAGTAATACTTTATAGAGGAAAGGTCTGTGTCCGTCAGCCTCTGAAGGATCTCGGTCGCCTTTGGCCCCTGAATGGCGATCTGGCAATATTCCGTGCTTGCGTTCGTTAATTGAACATCAGGAGCGGCCAATTCGCCTGATTCCGCATTCCGCGTTCCGCGTTCCGCATTTCCCGTGATCCAATCCCAGTCCTTTTCGGTCGTTCCGGCGTTAACAACTAGCAGCAGCTTTTCCTGACCGAAACGATATACGAGCAGATCATCCACGATGCCGCCTTTCTCGTTTGTCAGGCACGAATAATGTGCCTGTCCGTCGGCCAATTTTTCCACGTTGTTGCTGACCAGCCGATTTACGAACGGTATGGCGTCCGGGCCTTCGACCCATATCTCGCCCATGTGCGACACATCAAACAGGCCTGCCCGCGTCCGCGTTGCCATATGTTCCTCAATGACGCCTGCGCCGTATTGAACGGGCATGTCCCATCCGCCGAAATCGACCATTTTGCCGCCTGATGCGCGATGAACATCGTTCAGCGGCGTTTTCTTCAATTCTTCTGATGACATAAGTTATTTATCGTAAATCACCGCTATGATTTCCGCAACGCGGGCGATTGGAAGACAAGAGACGAGAGACAGGAGACAGAAAGTACCAGTGCCTCAATACTCCTTCGCTCCTTGTCTTCCGTCTCCTGTCTCCCGTCTTTATTTCTTCGGTTCGGGTATCGTCGCGGCGGCCTGGATGACGTCCTCACACATCCCGATCAGCGTTTCGACCGGGCCGCGTTCGCGGTCGTTGGTGATTGCGGCCGAAAGTTCTTTTAGTTTCGGCAGGTATCTTTTCGCGGCCTTTTCCAGCGATTTGACCGCTTTAGGAAAAAGTTTTCCGGAGGTGCGGTTCTGCATCAGGGCGTCGCCGTCGCGTTCGGCAATGGTGTCAATGTCTTCCATCGCCTTGTTCATTATCTGGCGAATGTCCCACAGAGTATCGGCGCGGGACAGTTCGGGAAGCGTTCCCCAGACCGGAGATTCCTTGTCCTTCATTTTCCATCCGCCGATGTCGATGCCGATGGCTGAGAACCGCCGGTCGATCATCTTTACAAGCACTTCTACCCTGACGTCGATGTCCTGATTTTCACGGACGATCTCGATCTCCTCGTCTATCAGGTAATCGCGGCGCTGGCCGTCGCTGACGGAGGCAAGGCACAAAAGGCATATACCAAACGCCGCGCATCTAAATGCGAGGCTGCCGATGCGTGAAAAAAAAGTGGTCTTCATTTGTGAATTTAGGGGCGGTTGTCCCGCACGATGGTTTCCGAGAACATCGGTTCGACGGCCCTCGAACGAGCGTCCCGCAGCTGCTTTAAAAGCGAGCGCAGATAATATTCGTGGGACGGCGGAGCTTCGCGCCGCAAAAGCTCAAGCCTTGGGGCGAACCGACGTATCCCGATCTCAAAACGTTTCAGATTATTCAGAACTTTTGAGCGGTTGGTATCCGAGCTTTCCAAAAAGGTGAGCGAGTTATCCATCAGGGCATGAAAGGCTCCAAGCTGGTCGAACATTTCGGTCAGGGCTTCATCGGCGTTGGCGGCCTCTGCCTGTTTCAGTCTGCCGTCCATCATCGAAAGGGCGATCTCCGTCCGCTTTCTGACACCCGATTCGCCGTCCAGACGTTTTTGCTCTTCCTTTGACATCAACTTTCGCGGTGGCGGAGCGGTTGGGAAATCGTCAGTGGTCTGGGCGCTCGTCGGCTGAGAATATGCGATCACAGAGGCGGAAACGGTACACAGTACGACCGCCAGATATTTGGTTACTGAAAAGAAAGAACGGATATTTGCCAGCGTCGTAAAGTTTCTTTTTATTCCCATCATCTTAACCTCCTGATCAACGTTTCTTTCCTCCGGTTCGCTTTATCTGTTTTTCCAGGCTTGGCAGTCGCAGCGTCAGGCGGTCGATGTCCTCTTTGTTCTTTTCGGGGTCGGCCCGCCTGAGAAATTCCTGATAATTTGCCATGGCGTCCATAAATTCTCCAAGCTGGTCATGACAAACGCCTATAAAATAGTATGCCGCCGTCAGATCGGGCTGACGGTCTAACAGCCACCTGAATTCCTTTTTCGCCTCGGCATACTGTTTGGAATAGAACAGCGCCGACGCAAGATTTGCCCTCGCGGTCGAGTTTTCAGGTGCGTGCGGCACCAGCCTTTTGAAAAGCCCTGCCGCGTCCTCATAGCGCTTTGCCTGTATCAGCGCCGAGCCAAAGCCGATGGCGTGAGCGATATTGTCCGGTTCGGCCTCAGCCGCGCGGCGGCAATATTCCAATGCCTTTTGCGGATCGCTCCGACGATACAGCCCGCAGAGCCTTCCGAGTATCGCCGGATCGGGCGACGCGGGGTCGAGTTCTTTTTCCAAAGCGGCCGGGTCGTCATTGGTCGCTGCCCGCAGTTTTACAAGCAGTTCTTCCGAATCGCGTGTAGCCGGCGAGATGCTCTCAAGAACGGCCATCGCCTCGTCAGCGTTGTTCCTTAATATATAGGAACGCGCCCTGAGCATCTTTACGGCGGCGGAATCTCCCTCAGCGGCCCTCAGCCGCTCGATAAAACGGTCCGCGCGTTCGGGATCGTTCCCGCCTAGGGCTATCTCTGCACCGAGAGCTATCGCCGCCTCGTTCCCGCCGTCTATTGCCAACGCCCTGCCGACGCTTTCCGTTGCAGCCTTCGCGTCGCCTAGCCGATGTTCCAACGCTCCGCGTGCAGCCCATATTGCCGATGTCGGTTTCGCCTTTGCCGTCAGTGCCGTTACGTCCGTCAGAAGTTTTCGCAGCGTTTCCTTCGACGCTTCGGTTCGCAGCCTGAGGTTTGTCATGCCGACCCATGCCGGAAAATTCAGCGGCTCAAGTTCCAGCGATCTGGCAAGCAGAGGTTCCGCTTCGTCATAATTTTCTTTTTGAACCAGCAGGGAACCGAGGGCAGACATTGCCAGCGTCCAATCTTCGCGATATTCGACCGCGTTCCGAAATGCAGCTTCGGCATCGTCGTATTTTTTCAGCGAAAGCCAGGCGTTGCCCAGTTGAAATTCGGCTTCGGGAAACTCGGGTGCCAGTTCAATGGCCTTTTTATATAGCCGTATCGCCTCGTCCAGTTCGCCTTTTTCATGGTGGTCCTGTGCCTCATTGAAAATGGCTATCGGGTCAGGGCCGTCGTCGCCTTCCTGCGCTAGAGCGGCAAAGGCGAACAATAACATCATCGCGGCAACCGTGATCAACAGCAGCGGCCGCGTTCTATTGCGTCCTGACGACAGATACTTCAACCTGAACACTCCTGAGTTCTTTGAACACGGCGATTGTAACATTTTATAAAGGAAATTCCCATATTTTTCGTGTTTTGGCCGGAACGCCGCTTTATTCGTTCCAATCGGTTGATTTAGCCCAACGGCTAAGTTAAGATTTTGAGCTTGAACAGGCGGAACGGAACGGCCTGCCCGCTCCGGCAAAACCCGAAAAGCATTGATCGACACCTGTTGGGCCGGATGGACGGTCTTGGGCATCGGCCCGGCCTTTTTATTGTCTGATGCGGCGGTTCTCCGATATGTTGGTCGTACATTTTGTTCGGACACGGCTGCGGTGTCTGACGTAAAAATAATCGAATGGTTTGGGAGATGATATAGGCAATGGCAAATCCTATGGCGGATGAGATGCGGCGCTTCAAGGGAAGCGATGAGAAGAATCCCTTTGAGGCAATGAGCGAGCGTTTTGACCGGGCGGCACAGCTTATGGGGCTGGACCCGGATCTTTATGCGGTCATGCGCGTGCCCAGCCGCGAGATAAAAGTTTACATTCCCGTAAGAATGGACACCGGCCACATACAGGTCTTTGAAGGTTTTCGCGTTCAGCACAATTTTGCCCGCGGCCCTGCAAAAGGCGGCATAAGGTATGCTCCGGACGTGTCGCTGGACGAGGTAAAGGCACTTTCCGCCTGGATGACCTGGAAGTGCGCCGTGGTGAATGTGCCGTTCGGCGGCGGCAAAGGCGGGATAATCTGCAATCCGCTTCAGATGTCCATCGGCGAACTCGAACGGCTGACACGACGCTACACGGCGGAACTGATCGATTTCATCGGGCCGGACAAGGACGTTCCGGCGCCGGATATGAACACCAACGAGCAGACAATGGCGTGGATAATGGACACGTTCTCAATGCATGCCCGCCATACGGTAACAGCGGTCGTTACCGGAAAGCCGGTCGCGCTTGGCGGTTCTCTCGGCCGCCGCGAGGCAACAGGCCGCGGTGTTATGTTCACGGTCAATGAAGCGATCAAACGCTATAACCTGACCCCTGAACAGACATCAGTGGTCGTGCAGGGAGCAGGCAACGTCGGCGGCATCGGCGCCCTTTTGATGCATCAGGCGGGCTACAAGGTCGTGGCGATCTCTGAGGTCGCCAGCGGAATTTACAATCCGAAAGGCATTGACATACCGGAGGCTCTGGATTATCTGGCCAGAAACAGGACGTTTGAAGGCTTTGCCGAGGCCGACGCTGTCGGCAATAAGGAACTCCTTGAACTTAATTGCGATGTGCTGACGCCCTGCGCCACTGAGAATCAGATCACCTCGGAGAACGCCGACCGCCTGAACTGCAAGATACTGGCAGAAGGGGCAAATGGCCCGACAACACCAAAGGCCGACAGGATACTGCACGACAAGGGCGTTTTCGTCATACCCGACATACTTGCGAACGCCGGCGGCGTGACCGTGTCGTATTTTGAGTGGGTCCAGGACCGCATGGGATACTTCTGGTCCGAGGACGTGGTCAACGAACGGCTCGAGGAAAAAATGGTCGCCAGCTTCAATGAGCTTTGCCATTATGCGGAAAAGCATGAGGTTGACACCCGTACCGCGGCCTACATGCTGGCGATCGACCGCGTCGCCTATGACACCAGAATGCGCGGTATTTACGCGTGATTATTTTTGCTAATTAGTTAAAAATGCTTGATTTTCAGGTAGAGTTGTAATAAGGTCAATATGTAGGAAGGGTCTGTGGAAAGTCCGGGTTTGGGTCTCGTTCTTTCAATTCCTTCTACGGAGAAACCTGAGAATTGAATTAGATCGACTGCACTACAGGTGATTTTTTTGGCGTCAGGCGTTTGGATACAATGCCTGCGTATGTAATACTTATGTGGCTTGGTAAAATATTGTAAAACGGTATTTTAAGGCTGCAAATTGAAATTGATGATTTTTTTTCGGCGGAGGAATATGATGAAACTCGCTTATAGAGTATTTATTGTGACTCTGACGCTTTTTGCTCTTGTATTATCGGCTACAGCCCAATCGGCTACAAGCTCGACGGACAAAAGCAGGCGCTCAGACAAGGACGACAGGAACGTCGCTCCCACTGTAGGGACCGGTGGGCCGGTTGGCGGCTTGACAGGCCTTTTTACGGTGCTGGACGGCGAAACATTGAGAAGGGGGGAATGGACACTCAGCGCCGCGGCGAGCAATTTTGACCGCGATCCGGGCAATGTGGACATTACTGAGCTTCCGGTAAGTTTTCACATCGGTTTGAGCAACTATTTTGAGTTGGCATTCACGACCGATGCATATCGCGGTATAAAGGTAAATTCGCCAAGGAATCTTTCCAGCTTTTACCTTCCGAACTCGACCATTAACGGCGTGACCCCGGCGGCCATTGTTTTGGCGCCGCAAGGTCCGAACGCCGGAGCGTTTTCGGGCATCCCGATCTTCAGGCCTGCGGGAGCTCCGTTGGTCCAGTTTCCCTTTACGGGCGGTTCGGCCGGTGATTACGGCTACCCGTTCCCGATAGGCGATCTGTTCGGGTTTCCGGCAGGAACAACCGCAC
Organism: uncultured Chloracidobacterium sp.; assembly: GCA_964583955.1. Classification (GTDB taxonomy): domain Bacteria; phylum Acidobacteriota; class Blastocatellia; order Pyrinomonadales; family Pyrinomonadaceae; genus OLB17. The sequence goes on from CAZOXY010000029.1 coordinate 23,351, forward strand.
TGCTTGGCCCGCCGCGCGGCGGCAACGGCGCTGCTGACCTGTTCCCGGGCATCGGATCGGTTTACGGCGGCATTCTGCCGGGTGTTGTGCTTCAAACGGCCAGCCTCGACGGCGAAGGAAGCTTTTACCCGACTTCTTTCACACAGGCTCCGAGCTATCTGCCGGATGCTCCGCTGATCAACAGGACATGGGGTACCTCATCATTCAGCACCTATACGATAGGCGGCAAATGGCGTTGGACCAACGTGAACAATCCGGTCGGATTTGGTATCAGCGGCGGCTATCGCTTCTATCAGGAAGATGCCAGCAATGCCGGTGAGTTCAACATGCTCCAACGCGGAGCCAGCCCGGGCGCAAGCACCGGTTTCATGCAGAATGGCGACGTGCTTTTGGGCCTGTTCGCTTCGGCACGCGTTGCCCGCTGGATGAACGTTTCGGCAAACGCCGGTTATCACTGGAACGGCAGCATCAAGGCTGAGATCGGCGGCAGCAAATACACTTTGCTTGACAGGCCGGATGAATTTCTCGCCTCGGTCGGTGTTGACTTTCCGGTCAACAAGTATTTCCAGCCGATCGTAGAGTTCCGTTCGACCCGATATGTGGGCGGCAGGACGATAAATGCGTTTGAGAACCACCCGATGGACATCATCGCCGGTGCCAGGATATTCCCGACCCGTTACTTTGGTATCGGTCTGGCGTATCGCTACCACCTCAATCAGCAGGGAACCGATTATTTCAGTGACGAAGACAACGTTAACGCTATCGCCAATGTTGTTACCTGCTTTGGCGGGGAAGGTGGTGAAGGCGGTGTGGTAGCAGGTGGAGAACAGTGTATCTCGACACCCTATTCGACCGCGATGCGCGGAACGCCTGCGGGATTCCTTACATCGGATAACGGCCATGGCTACATCGTTCAGGTGTTTGGCGGACGCCGCAACCCGCGTCTGACGGACGTCGTCAATCAGGCCGCCAACGTAACGGCGATCAGCCTGAGCGACACTGAGATCAAAGGCGGTTGTGCTGACGGCTATCGTCCGAAAGAAGGCGAGACCTGCAACGACACCACCACCATCAACGTTTCGACCTCGGCATTCGATCCGGAAGGAGACGTTCTTACATACAACTACACGGTTTCGGGCGGACGCATAGTCGGCTCCGGTGCCAATGTTGAATGGGATGTCGCCGGACTTGCTCCGGGAAGCTACACCATCACGGCTGCTGTCGATGACGGCTGCGGTTTCTGCGGACAGCCCCGAACCGAGACCATCACGATCGCTGAGTGTGATTGTGTCAGGGTTTGTGAATGCCCAAGCTCCGTTTCCGTTACGGGACCGGCGGGCGTGACCGATCCGGGCGATTCGATGTCCTTTACCGCTAACGTAGTTGGCGGACCGGAAGTGACATACAACTGGACCGTCAGCGGCGGAACCATTGAATCCGGTCAGGGTACACCGAGCATCACGGTCAGAACGTCTGATGCTGACGCTGACACCACGATCACAGCAACCGTTCAGTTGGGCGGATTTGAGGATGGCTGTGGATGTCAGACAGAGGCTTCGGACAGCGGCCCGGTCACTCCGAAACCGAATTATGTACTCATCGACGAATTCGACAAGCTTGCCAATGATGATGTCAGAGCACGTCTCGACCAGTTCTTTGTTGAACTGCAGAACAACCCGACAAATCAGGGTTACGTCATCAACTACGGCACGGCTCGCGAGATACAGGCTCGTGAACGGCTCATCCAGAACCACATCGCGTTCAGACGGTTTGACCGCAGCAGGATCACAATGGTCCGTGGCGGCGACCTCGGAACCGGCATCAGCACCAAGCTTTATCGTGTGCCGCCGGGAGCTGAAAATCCGAATCCGTAATAACCATCCGCTTCACATCGCGGTTTGATGTGAACATAGAAACGAAAAGAGGTCGTCTGAAAAGGCGGCCTCTTTTTAATTGGCTCGGCCTCAATTACTAAAGCCCGCACGCGGGGCTTGCCACTAATTAAAACCGCTTACCGCTTACTGCTGACGGCCAACTGCTAATACTTATGCGGCTTTAAGCACTTACTTAAAGTTTTGCTTTAGCTTTTCATTTAGTGTAATATTGCAGAATATGATTCAGCCGTCATCGGTCTGGCGGCAGTTAAAAGTTGCGAACTCTTTTCTTATCCGATTCATCCTAGTTTTTAGCCGCATGTCGCGGCATTCCGGCCGGTTCCCGCGAGGTGCCGGAAGTTAAAGGTGACAATATGCACAGTGGAACGACCAGTTTTCTTCGGTTTGCTCTCTCGGGCTTTCTTATGGCCGTGTTGTCGTTGTCGGCAACGTGGTTTCCTGTTTTTGCGGATGACGGCGAGGTCTTTCGTGACGCCGCCAATTTTTCGGAATGGACCGTTGTCGGGCCTGAGGGCGGCGATGTCCGCTCGATAGCGGTCGATCCGCGCGACAAGGACAAACTTTACATCAGCACATTGGACGGCCAGATACACGTCTCAACGGACGCGGGCCGTTCGTGGCGACTCCTGGTCAATCTTGAAGAGCCTCAGCTTATCATCGACGACCTGTTCGTTGACAGCCGCGATTCGAACATCATCTATGCGTCCGGCCATCGCGGCATTCGCGGAGGCGGATTTTTCAAATCATCCGATGGCGGAAAAACATGGAAAAAATCGCCTGAACTTCGGTCTGAGGCCATCCACGCGATGACACAGTCCGAATTCGCTCCCGATCAGATATTCGTCGGCACGACCAACGGCGTGTGGCGGTCGGACGATTCCGGCGAAACATGGAAAAAGATCGAATCAGGCAATATGCCGATCAATGTCAATTCGCTTGCCATTGACCCGCGCAATACCAGCACCATCTATGCCGGAACGACATATCGTCCCTACAAATCCACTGACAGCGGCAAAAGCTGGCGGCTGATCAAGGACGGCATGATCGACGATTCGGACATCTTTGCCATCACCGTCAATGAAAAGAACCGCGACCACCTTATCGCGTCCGCCTGCAGCGGCATTTACGAATCGCTGAACGGCGGCGAAAAATGGCGCAAGATACAGGGCATTCCTTCCACCTCGCGCCGCACCCGCGACATACTTCAGCATCCGTCTAAACCCGGCACCGTTTTTGCCGGCACGACCGAGGGCTTCTGGATGTCGTCAAACGGCGGGGCGTCGTGGAAGATGACCAGTCAGAAAAATCTTGAGGTAAATTCCATCACCGTTCATCCTGATATGCCCAACCGCATCTTTATCGCCACCAACGTCAACGGCGTCATGGTGTCAGAGGACGGCGGAGCGACGTTCAAACAGACCAACGACAATTTCACCAGCCGCCTGACCTATTCCATCACGGCTGACGTTGCACAGGAAGGCCGTCTTTACGCCACCACGCACAACACAGCCTCAAGCGGCGGTTTTCTTTTTATCAGCAAAGACGGCGGCAGGTCATGGGGCACGGCAAAGGGCCTGGACGCAAACAGCATCGCGGCATACACCATCCTTCAGGACCGCATAGAACCGACGCGAATGTTCCTCGGCACAAATCAGGGCATCTATCGTTCGTTGGATCGCGGCGAATCCTGGACACTTTTAAAGGCTCCGAAACCGCCGGCAAAGATACCGGCCAGGCGAATGACCGCGGCACAGCGTCGTGCGGCGGCGGCGGCTGCGGCAAAGGCCGCTCAGGAACCAAAGCTGATCCCGGCCCTGGCCAACAGCGTAAAGGTGCTTCGCTTTACCGAAGATGACCTGAACGGCATTATTGCAGGCACCGACGGCGGCCTGTACAGGACGTATGACATAAACAAAGGCTGGGAAAAGCTCACTTTCGGACAGGGGCTGAATGAGAACATCTTTTCGGTTTATACCTCGCCGCTCGTTCCCGCAACCATCTGGGCCGGAACCGCCACGTCGGGCATTGTCGTCACCCGCGATGACGGAGCGACGTGGGAAAAGGTCGGCGCCACGCCGGACAATATCCCTGTCACATCCATACAGGGCGACCCCGTTCGGCCAAATTACATCTATGTCGGCACGATACAGTCGTTCTATCTGACGCGTGACGGCGGCCGAAAATGGACGCGTCGCGGCGGCAACCTGCCGCTGGGCAAATACACCAGCATCCTTATCGATCCTGATGACACTGACAAGATCTTTGTTTCAAGTTCGCTGGAAACGGATGGCGGCATCTTTTATTCAGAGGACGCCGGCGAACAGTGGCGGCGTGTCGATACCAGAGCGCTCAAGGTACCCAGCCGCCGCGTTTGGGCGATGGTCTTTGACCCAGCAAATCCACATCGGATATGGGCAGCGTCCCATTCATCGGGGGTTTACAGGATCGACCGCATAGCCGACATGGCCGCTGCCGAAGAAGCGGCGACCGTCGCTAAACAATAGCAAATACAACTTTTTCCTATCTTTTGGAGGCTGTCTGAAAGGCAGTCTCTTTTTCTATTTTGAACAAGACGGAGCGCGCAACTATAATTCTAACCAAGGAGAAAAATCAGCGTGCACCAACAGATAGCTTGTCCGGCCCCGAACGGTGAGATCGTATTGTCCATTGACGGGATCGATTTTTCGCAAATACCGGGACAGTCCCGGCTCTTCACACAATATCAGCACGACCCTCTGTCGCTTCAAAAGTTCTATCCAAACGCTGTTCCGTCACATGACTGGATAGCCGACCGGATACCTGAGGTTCTGGCCAATCACACGGCAGACCGCCAGGTGCTGTGCGACACGCTGGACGAAATGAACCGCAAGTTCGGAGCGTCTGAAAAGACCCTTGAACATATTCAAATGTTAAGGGACGATGACACGGTCGCCGTGGTTTCGGGCCAGCAGGCCGGGTTGTTCACCGGCCCGCTTTACACGATCTACAAGGCTCTTTCCGCCGTCCGCATGGCCGAATGCCTGCGTTCACGCGGCTTCAAGGCAGTGCCGGTCTTTTGGGTCGCGACCGAAGACCACGATTTTGAGGAAGTTTCAAAAACGCATATTCTGGGCCGTGACGGCTCCGATGTGCTGCTTTCAAATCAGCCCAAACGATGCTATGACGAGCTGCCAGTCGGATATATCAAGCTGGATGATTCCATCGCCGCGACCACATCGGAACTTTTCTCGGCCCTCGAAAAGACCGAGTTCACCGATGAGCTTCGCTCTATGATCGAGGATGCGTGGTCGAGCGGAGCCTATTTCGGCGACGCCTTCGCACGGCTGCTGACCCAAATACTTGGCGAACACGGCGTCATTATCCTTTGCCCTCTTGATTCCAGGCTGAAATCGCTTGCGGCACCGGTTTACATCAAGGCGATAGAAAGGTCGCGGGAGATCGTGGACGCTCTTCGCGCCAGAAGCGAAGAGCTTGTCAGTGACGGTTATGTCGCTCAGGTTCACGTCGCCGAAGACTACTTTCCGCTCTTCTGGCAGGCACGCGACGGCACGCGGAACGCCCTCAAAAAAGACAAGGACGGGGCATTTTGGACAAAGGACGGTTCGCGACGCTTTACGCTCGAAGAACTTGCCCAGATCGCGGAAAGGGAACCGGGCAGATTCAGCCCGAGCGTCGTTTTGCGGTCGGTCGTTCAGGATTATCTTCTTCCGACGGCCTGTTATTTCGGCGGCGGTGCGGAAATAGCCTATTTTGCCCAGAGCAGCGAGGTTTACCGTCTTCTCGAACGTCCCGTTACGCCGATACTTCACAGACAGAGCTTTACCGTTATCGAATCGCGTCAGCGGAGGGCGATGGAACGTTTCGGCATCGAATTTACCGATCTTTTTGCAGGCATGGATGAACTTTTGCCGCGTCTTGTCAACGAACATCTCAACCGCGACACGGCCCGCCTGATTGCCGATGTCGAAGAGAAGATAAATACCGAACTCAACCGGCTCGATCAGGAATTTGCCAAACTCGACCCGACGCTTGCCGAAAATCTTGCGACGCGGCGAAGAAAGATCATCTATCACATCGGAGCTCTTCGCGGAAAGTTTCAGCGGTCGCAGTTTCGCCGTGACGAAACGGTCAGCCGCCGGATAAAGGGCCTTTTTGCGTCTGTGCTGCCGCAGGGGCATTTACAGGAACGCAGCCTGAACGTGCTGTATTTTCTTAACAAATACGGCCCGGGCTTTGTTGACTGGATCTATCGCGGCATCGACCTCGGCGACAAAGGGCATCGCATCATCAGGCTTTGATATGAACAGAATACGCGTATTATCGGACAACCTTGCCAACCAGATCGCCGCCGGCGAGGTGGTCGAACGTCCGGCGTCCGTCATAAAAGAGCTTGTCGAAAATTCGCTCGACGCCGGCGCCCGCAGGATAACCGTTGACATCGAACTCGGCGGCAGACGCCTGATGCGCATTGCCGATGACGGCGAGGGAATGGGCCGTGACGATGCGATCCTTGCTTTTGAACGCCACGCAACATCAAAGATCAGCGTCCCTGAAGACCTCGGCAGCATTAGCACGCTTGGCTTTCGCGGTGAGGCGTTGGCATCTATCGCCTCGGTCGCCCGTGTCGAGCTTGTGACAAAAACGCCATCGGAACAGGCGGCGACGCGTGTCGAGATCGAGGGCGGACGCCTTATCGATGTAAAGGACGCTTCGCGTTCGGACGGCACGACGATCTCCGTCCGAGACCTGTTCTTCAATACGCCCGCCCGGCGAAAGTTCATGCGTTCCGAGGCGACCGAAAATTATCACATCACGTCTATTGTCACCCATTACGCTCTTTCATATCCTGACGCGGCCTTTACGCTTACGAACAACGGCCGCGAGGTCATTCGCGTAACACCGGCAAAGGATCTTCGTGAGCGGGCGTTTCAGCTTTTCGGCGGCGGGCTTCTGGACGGGCTTGTCCCGGTTGCGGCCGGACGCGAACATGTCGCCCGCGTCAACGGATTCGTTTCCGCTCCGCGCGAGCGCCGCACCAATCGCGATTCGCAGTATTTTTTCGTCAACAGGCGGTTCGTCCGCGACAAGGTCATCGCTGACGGGCTTCGCGAAGGCTATCGCTCCGTACTGCCGCACGGTTTTTATCCGGTCGCTTTCCTTTTTCTGGAGATGCAGCCCGAAGAGGTCGATGTGAACGTTCATCCCGCAAAGACCGAGGTCCGCTTTCGCCGAAACGATGCCGTCAGAGAGGTCATCGCCGAGGCCGTCCGCGTCTCGCTCACACAGGCCGGATTCAGAACTCCCGACGCATCTGACGAGTTGCCGGTTTCAGAACCGACGGCGTTTTCGCCGGAGCCGACAGAAGGGAATTTTGAGGAACCTGTATTTCAACAGCCGCCTGTGTTCGCCGTTCCGCCACAAGCCGATCTTCGCGAAACGGCCCCAACGTTTGCTTCTGACACAGCGGTTCGCACCGAAGACGCATCAGAAACACAGCCGGCGAACAATAATTTGTTCGATTTCGGCTCAGGCGAAGATGCCAATGCCGCCGACATTTCTGCCGCGTTTGAACTCGATGCTCTTTCACGGCTGAACACCGAACGAACGGAGAGAAATGACATCGCTTCCCGCATTCAAAGCATTTCCGGCAATGCCGCCAACGATCTTCCGCCGCTCGATTCGGCCGCCCGGTATGTGACATCGCCCGATCTTGCCGCCGTCGCCGCGTCAAAGATACGTCCGGTGGCACAGCTTCATGACAGCTACATAATCGCCGTTGATAACGAAGGGCTTCTTCTGGTTGACCAGCACGTCGCGCATGAGAGGATCCTTTTCGATAAATTTCGCCGTTCCGAGACCGAACGCCCCGTCGAATCGCAGAATCTTCTGCTTCCCGAAACGCTCGACCTGACACCGGCACAGGCCGAGGTGTTCGAGCTTGTGGCTGACGACCTCGCCGCACTGGGTTTTGGGCTTATGCGGCTTTCGGGCAGGACAGTGGCGATAAAATCTGTTCCCAATGACGTGCCTGCCGCCGATGCTCGAAACCTTTTTGCGGAAATACTGGATACCATCGACGTTGAGCGCCGCCGCGATCCGAGTTCATCCATTCGCGACGACATCGCCGCAAGCCTTGCCTGCAAGGCAGCGGTCAAGGTAAACATGCCGCTGACGCATGAAAAGATGCAGTGGCTTATCGACCGACTTCTAACAACATCATCTCCGACCACTTGTCCCCATGGCAGGCCCGTCATTCTTCGCCTGACAATGCGTGATATCGAAAAAGGATTTCATCGAACCTGATATCGCCACTTTGTCTGGAGCAACGCGGAAATATTTGAAAAAAATGGATTTACGGGTCATTATGACCCTTTGTTCGCAGCATGTATCAAATTTATCTGAACATATCTCTAAATTTGCGCTTGCATTGATGATGTAAACAGTGTATTAAATAGTTTGTCTGGACTTACAACAAACTATTGAACAGTTGGTAAGACCAATTCCACGCTCCCTAAAGACCCTGTTTCGGGCATTTATTTCGATGAAGCGAATCAATCTACAACGGGCCAAAGCCCAGATCGCACGGCCGACGACCATACGCGACATCAATAAACGCATTGTGCTGAATTACGTCCGTGACCGTTCGCCGATCTCGCGAGCCGAGATCGCCCGCGAAACGGCGCTTCATCGCTCGACGGTGTCGGTAATTGTCGATGAACTGCAAAACGCGGGCCTTATTGTCGAGATCGGATCGGGTGATTCGACCGGCGGCAGAAAGCCGACGTTGTTCGAACTGAGAAAGGGAACGCCCGTTGCGATAGGCATTGACCTGACGCCGAGGACGACCACAATAGCGGCGGCCGACCTGGCAGGGACCATTCTGGAAAAGGAAACCTTCTCCACATCTCCCGACGCCGATTTCATGTCCGGGCAGATCGTTGACAGGGTCATGCGTTTAAAGGACCGCCTGAACGTTTCGGGTTTGGAGGTCGGATTCAGCGTTCCCGGACTGGTCGATCAGAAACTTGGACGCATTTATCATGTACCATATTTTGACTGGCGCGATTGGGATATTTGCCAAAAACTTGAGGCCGCGACCGGAATGCGCATCACGGTGGAGAACGACGCCAACGCCACGGCGCTTGCGGAATTGTGGTTCGGACACGAAAAGATACGCAAAATAGACACTTTTGTGATGGTGCTGGTCGGCGAAGGCGTCGGTACGGGCATCATCTTTGACGGCCAGGTCTATCGCGGCGAAATGGGAGCGGGCGGCGAGTTCGGCCACATGATCGCCGGTTCTGACGCTCCGGTCGATTGTTCCTGCGGCAGCCGCGAGTGCTGGGAGGCTTATTCGTCCGACCGTGCCACGGTTGAACGCTACAAGATGCGGCTGAAGGACGACGACCTCAAGCAGAACAATATGGATGTCAGCGACATCGTCGAGCTTGCTACCAACGGCGAAAAACACGCGGTCGAGGCGGTGCGCGAAACCGCATATTATCTCGGCAACGGCATCTCGAACCTTATCGTGGGCCTCAGCCCGCAGGTCGTGGTCGTCAGCGGAAAGATGACAAAGGCGTGGGACCAGTTTTCGGACCAGCTTTACAGGATCTACGAAAGAAGTGTGCTGGCCGGCCTGCCGCAAACCGAACTTATACCGTCGTCGCTGGGCGATTCGCCCACGCTTATCGGTGCCATCGGCCTCGTGCTTGCACGAAAGTTCGGTTCGGTCAGCTAATATATGAGTTTTTGTGCTGTATGCACGTTTTACGTTTACACTCTTGACACATTGGTCGGGATGTATTAAAACTTTGTTGGAAACACCAACAAACTTTAGAGCAAAGCCGGTCTTATGGACCGGAGCAAAACCGGGGAGGTCATTTCTGACGCATTTTCGATACAGGCAAATGCGGCCCAGAGCCTTTTACCAGCTTTCCCGCATTATACGAAGCGAAGGAGAATCTTTTATGCGAAAGTCATCGGATTTCAGATCCCTGCTAGCCACTATACTCACTTTATTCGCAGTAGTGGCGATTGTTACCCAAACAGGCAGCGGACAATCACAAGCATTGAATGGTCAGATCGAGGGTGTGGTAACTGACCAGAACGGCGCTGCCGTTCCCAGCGCCACCGTTAAGGTGCGAAACACCCAAACCGGAACGGAGAGAACGGTGACTACTGATTCGAACGGTGGATACCGTGCTCCTCTGCTTCCGCTTGGAACATATCAGGTCACGATCGAAGGCTCCGGTTTCAAACGCCTTGTTCGTGACGGCATCACGATCGCGGCGGGTTCGATAGCCACGATCAACGCCCAACTTGAACCGGGCGGCCTGGAAGAGACGGTCACGATAACATCTGACGCTCCCATTGCCGATCCGGGCAAAATAGACGTTGGCCGCGTGCTTAATACCCGCGAGGTTCAGGGACTGCCGCTGGTTTCACGCAATCCGTATAACTTCTCGCTGCTTCAGGCGAACGTTGTCGGCCGCCCGAACACCGAATTTGGTGTGCCGCGTGTGAGCGCCAACGGATACGCCCGCCGCACCAATTTTCAGCTTGACGGAAACGTCAACACACAGGCGAACAGCGGCGGCCTCCGCCTTGTTCCTATCTCGGAAACGTTTGTCAGCGAGGTTCAGCTTGTGACCAACGGTTTCGCAGCCGAGTTCGGCAACACGCCCGGACTAGTGATGAACAACATTACGCCTTCCGGCACTAACTCGATCCACGGTTCGGCGGCATACCGTTTTCGCCGCACGAGCATGTCATCGCGTCCGTTCAATACACTGCCGACAGCCATAAAGGCACCGACAAAGGTCGATAACCTGACTTTCGCCGCCGGCGGTCCGATCATCAAGGACAGATGGCACATCTACGGCGGTTACGAATGGGTTCAGCGTGACTTCTCGGGACGTCCGCAGCAGACAGTTACGATCTCGGAAGCCAATAGACAGGCCCTTATCGCATCCGGGTTGCCGTCCGGTATCTTTGTTGACTCCATTCCGGCATCGCAAAAGGTCAACTTTCTGATCTTTCGTACCGACGCCCAGTTGAACAGCGCCAATCGCCTGACAGGACGCTTTATCCGGTTCACTAACTACTCGCCGAACAACATTGGCGGTGGGCTGAACACACTGGAACGCACTGTCGATCTTGACGATAAATCGAACTCGCTTGCCATACAGCTTGCTTCGGTCATCACGCCGAATGTGTTCAATGAGTTCCGCTATCAGCGAGCTCATCGCCATTCGACATTTTTGCCGACGGAGTACACTCCGAACGGGGTTTCTGTAAATATCACGAACGTGGCGTCCTTTGGCCCTGCCGCAAACCTTAATGCGGTCTCGCCTATTGAAACGATGAACCAGTTCCAGAACAATCTGACCTGGACCAGGGGCGACCACACGATGAAATTCGGGGTTGGCATCAATCATATTTATGATTACCGCCGCTCGAATGTAAATGCGACATACACTTTCGGTTCATTGGCAGCATATCTGGCTGCAATTGCTCCGGGAGCGACTGAGATACAGAGGCAGAGCTATACCAGCTATGCCGAAACAATGGGAGATCCTGAATTTGAATATGACACTACCTTTTTCAGTGCATTTGCTCAGGATGACTGGAAAGCTACACGTCGTCTCAAATTGAGCTACGGACTCCGCTATGACCTTTACAATATTCCTGAAGGCATTTCAGATGCCCCGTTGGCAGAATCCCGTAAGTTCAAGGTTGACAAAAATAACTTTTCTCCGCGTCTCGGTGCCGTTTATCTGCTGAGGGAAGGTGACCGCCCGACGGTTGTTCGTGGAAGTTTCGGTTTCTATTATGACACTGTTTACCTTGCTATGTATGAAGGGGCCTTGCAGGAGAACGGCGTAGGACGCTATGCAAACCGCACCTTTACTGGTCGTGGAAATGCCGGAACAGGAACACCAACTGCCGGAGCTCCGACCTTTCCTGGAACATTAGGATCTCTTCCGCCGGGAACGGTACTTCCGCCTCAAAACATTACGGTTGTGTCGCCTGACTTTAGCAACATGTATGCGATGCACTTTCAGACACAGATTGAACAGGCCCTTTCAGAGAATTACTCGATCACGGCCGGATATATTCACTCTGAAGGTCGCCAGCTTGCCGTTTACAGACAGACGAACTGTATGCCGACCGGAGCTACGCTTGCCGATGGCCGTCCCAAGTTCAGTTGTGCTGCGGGGAACAGGTACAATCCGACTTTCCAGAACATCATTGAAGTAGGATCGGGCGGAAACTCGCATTATGATGCTATGACACTTCAGTTGTCCAAGCGTTTCTCACAGGGCTATCAGTTCAGCTTTAACTACACGCTTTCGCGTGTTCGTGATAATGCCCCGGAACGCAATCTTCAGGGTGTTGGAGCGGCCAGCCAGACGGATCCCTCCAATCGTGAGTGGGATTGGGCTTATGGCGTTGCCGACCAGCGTCATACTGTGTCATCCAGTTTTGTGGCAAGGCCTAAGTTCGATGTTGAGAGCAAGGCTCTGAGGTATCTGCTCAACAACAACGAATTCGGGATCTCGGCATTTGCCGGAAGCGGTGAGACGTTCCCGATCAACACCAACTTTGACCTTAACGGCGACGGCATTGGCAACGATATTCCGGTCGGCCTTGAAAGGAACGCGGGACGTGCTCCGGGATTTGTCAATGTTGACCTTCGTTATTCAAGGATCTTCCCGATAACGGAAAGATTCAAGATCGAGTTCTTTGGTGAAGCTACAAATATTTTCAATATCAATAGCACGTTGAGCTACGGCAGCACGACGATCACCAATACCGGAACTCCACGATTCGATCAGACAACGGGCGACCTGCTGGTTTCTGTTGACAGCCTTTATAACGGTTTCACCAGAACAGCACAGGAGAGCCGACAGCTGCAATTTGGCTTCAAGTTCAGCTTCTGATCTCTGTTTGTCTGTTAAACTCGTATCGGGGCCGGAGGGCGGCTTCCGGCCCCGATAAAACTTACGGAAGGCATTATTATGGGACATCATGAGCGCGACCCTAACGAGGTCATCGTCGAAAAGCCGGATGAGTGGTGGTACAAGATCTATGCGCTTGTGATCGTCACAACGGTCGTTGTCATTCTGCTTCTCAAGCTATTCACATGGTACTTCTCTCGGTAAGGGTCTGAATTTATGCATTATCTTGACTGGCTGGTTGTCGTGGCATATCTGTCTTATGTCATTTGGGACGGCATTCGCCTTACAAAACATGCCGGCACCGCCGAAGGCTTCTTTTTGGCGAACCGCAGCCTGCCGTGGTGGGCGGTCGGGCTGTCCGTTATGGCGACGCAGATGTCCGCCATAACGCTTGTCGGCACAACCGGACAGGCCTATACGGACGGAATGCGTTTCTTGCAATTCTATTACGGAATGCCTTTGGCAATGGTCATTCTGTGCGTTACGGTCGTTCCGTTCTTTTACCGGGCCAATGTCTTTACCGCTTACGAATATCTGGAAAGGCGCTTTGACGCCAAAACGCGCACATTAACAAGTTTCTGTTTCCTTATTTCGCGCGGCCTCGGCGCCGGTGTTGTCATCGCGGCCCCTTCGGTCGTTCTTTCCATAATATTAGGATGGAGCGAGGTCGCAACGATCTTTATGATCGGCATGTCAACCACGGTCTATACGATGTTCGGCGGCGTGCAGGCTGTTACATGGACAGACGTAAAACAGATGATACTCATCTTTGGCGGACTGTTCGTGATGATCTTCATTATAGTCGGCCAGTTTCCTGCCAACGTCTCTATTTCCGACGGCCTGCATCTTGCGGGTGCGTTGGGCAAACTGGAAACGGTCAACACAAGTTTTGACCTGACCGAAAAATACACCATCTGGTCCGGTGTCATCGCCGCCCTGTTCCTGTTCCTGTCGTATTTCGGCTGTGACCAGAGCCAGGTCCAGCGGTTCCTGACCGCAAAATCCGTCAGCGAGGGCCGAACGTCGCTTCTTATGAGCGGCTTTCTCAAGATCCCGATGCAGTTCTTCATTCTGGGCCTCGGCATTCTTGTTTTTGTATTTTATCAGTTCGCCACGCCGCCGATGATCTTCAATCCGGTCGAGGCAAAGCGCGTCGAGCAGGCAACGGAATACGCTTCAGTTCAGCAAAAATTCAATGATGCCCATGCTCAACGGGCAGAAGCGGCGGTAAAGTATGTCGAAAACGGGTCGGACGAGGCACGCGGCGAATATGTAAAAGCCAATACGGCCTTTGAAACAGCTCGGAGCGAAGCGACCGATATGGTCAAAACAGTTTCCGGCAACGCTTCGTTCAATGACGTAAACTATGTCTTTCCCAGATTTATCCTCGATAATATGCCGATAGGCATTGTCGGCCTGTTCATCGCCATCGTGTTCGCGGCGGCGATGTCAACCATTGCGGCAGAGCTTAACTCGCTGGCGACCGCGACGACGATAGATTTTTACAGGCGTCATATACGGCCTGATGCCGAATCGAAACAGCTTGTCATCTTTGGCAGGCTCGCGACAGTGGCATGGGGACTTTTTGCCTGTGTCGTGGCAACCTATGCGACAAATCTCGGCTCGCTTATCGAGGTCGTTAATAAGTTCGGTTCATTCTTTTACGGTTCGCTCCTCGGTGTTTTTGTTCTGGCTATCGGTGTCAAACGTGCCAGGGCTCGCGGAGCTTTCATCGGCTTGATCTTCGGCGTGGTTTCCGTTTGGATAGCAAGCAATTATACAAAGATCGAGTTTCTATGGTTCAACGTGGTGGGCTGCCTCGTGACTGTCGCAGCCGGATATTTGATAAGCCTCACTGTCAAAGACGATCCCGGCTATGAGGTGCCGGCCAACTAAATAACCTTAGAGAGAGATAACTATGCGATCATTTTTTGTATCAACACGGCGGATGCTTTCCGCTCTTATGATAGGAGCGGTTTTCTCGGTGTCGTTCTCGGCGCTTCTCCCTGAGAGAACCAATGCACAGGTCCAGGCCGTTTATGACCGGGGAGCAACCGGCCTTGGGCAAAAACTTCAGCGTCTGCAAACTACTGCAAGCGCCCTTCACACGGCCGCTCATCCTGATGATGAGGATTCGGGCCTTATTGCCTATCTGGCAAGAAATGAACATGCCCGCACGGCATACCTTTCGCTCAATCGCGGCGACGGCGGCCAGAACGTGATAGGACAGGAACTGTTCGAATCGCTGGGCGTCATCCGCACGGAAGAACTTTTGCAGGCACGCCGTTTGGACGGCGGCGGCCAGTTCTTCACGCGATTCATGGACTATGGTTTCTCAAAGACGCGGGCCGAGGCCGCCACGATCTGGGGCGAGCAGAAGGTTCTTGGCGACATGGTCAGAGCTATCCGCCTTTATCGGCCGCTCGTTGTTATCTCCCGTTTTTCCGGCACGCCGCGTGACGGCCACGGACAGCACCAGCTTGCGGGATATTTGACGCCTTTTGCCTTTAAGGCCGCAGGTGATCCGAACGCATTTCCTGAGCATTTTCAGGAAGGCCTCCAGCCGTGGCAGCCGCTGAAGCTCTACCGCTCGCAGGGATTTTCGCCGAGTCCTGAGGACAATCCTTCGCTGTTCATGAACACCGGCACCTACGATCCGCTTATTGGCCGCACCTATTTTGAGGTTGCTATGGAAGGCCGCAGCCAGCATAAATCGCAGGAAATGGGAACGCTCGAACTTCGCGGAACACAACGCTCAGGCGTGACGCTTCTGGAAAGCAGCGTCGGCGAGACAGGAACTGAGAAGAGCGTTTTTGACGGCATCGACACCTCCATCAGGGGCATCACATCTCTGGCAAAGGACAATACGGCCTCGCTGCCGGCTAAACTTGCCGAGCTTCAGGGCATAGCCGAACAGTCGTTGAAAAATTACGATGTGTTTGCCGCTCCGGCTCTTGTCCCGACCCTTATCAAAGGATATCGCGTTGCAAAGGACGCCGCCGCATCAACATCCAATCCGGTTTCCAAATCTCTTTTGGAAGAAAAAGCGAAAGAATTCGTCCAGGCCGCACAGCTTGCGTCGGGTGTCGTTGTTGATGCCCTCAGTTCGCTTGAAACGGTCAACCCGGGAGCAAGCACGAACGTGACCGTCAAGGTCTTCGTTCCCGAAGGCATTACCGCAGCGGTCAAGGACACGTCGCTTAGCGTTCCGGCAGGCTGGAAGGCAGATGAAACCGAAGCTCCCAAGGCAGAAGAGACAACATCTTTCCGCCGCCGCGAGGAAGTTTCGGCATCAACCGCTCATTTTAAGGTCACGGTCGCGGCCAATGAAAAACCGACCCAGCCCTATTGGCTTGAAAGCGAAAGGGAATCGTTCACTTTTGACTGGTCAAAGGCGGCACAGAATAAGAATAAGCCGTTCGCCGAGCCGCTTGTTACGGCAAGCGTCGTCGTAAATCTAGGCGGCGAGGACGTCACCATTACACAGCCCGTCCAGTATCGCTATGCCGATGACATTCGCGGAGAACTTCGCCGCGAGCTTAACGTTGTTCCGGCGGTCACGCTCGGTGTCGAATCAGACCTTTTGGTCGCCTCGGTCAAGGGCGGAAAAACGCATCGCGTTGTGACGACGGTGTCGAACAACACGCAGGGAGCGATAGAAGGAACCGCAAGCCTCGACCTTCCTTCGGGATGGAGAGCGACGCCGCAGAACCAGTCATTCTCATTGGCCAATCCCGGCGACAAAACTGCTTTCGCCTTTGAAGTAAGCCTGCCAGCAAACCCGACGGCGGGTTCATTTAAGATAACTGCCGTTGCCAATGTCAGCGGGAATCGGTATTCACAGTCGATGACGGAGATCGCCTATCCGCACATGCAGACGCACCGCAGATTCAACGAAGCAAAGGTCACTGCTCAGGTGCTTGACATGGAAGTTTCTCCGGTCAAGGTCGGCTATGTGATGGGCAGCGGCGACCGTGTTCCCGAAGCCATCAGACGCATGGGCCTTGACGTGACCATGCTTGAAGAGAAAGACCTCTCAACCGGTGATCTTTCACAATACGACACCATCGTCATCGGCATTCGCGCGTCACAGACGCGTCCTGATTATGTCGCCAACAATGGCCGTCTTCTCGACTTTGCCAGGAACGGCGGGACTCTGGTCGTTCAGTACCAGCAGCACGAGTACGTTCAGAGAAATCTCCAGCCGTTCCCGGCAAGCATGACCGGCGTCACACGCGGAAACCAGCGAGTATCAAACCTCCGCGTTACCGATGAGACCGCAAAGGTCACTGTTCTTGTCCCGTCACATTCGGTGTTCAATTTCCCGAACAAGATAACCGATGCCGACTTTGATAATTGGGTGCAGGAAAGGAACCTTTACAGCTTCTCGACCTTTGACGACCAATACACGCCGCTTCTTGAGGCGGCAGACCCCGATGAGGACCCGGTCAAGGGCGGAATGCTCTATGCGCCGATAGGCAAAGGAAAGTACATGTATGTTTCATACTCGTTCTTCCGTCAGCTTCCTGTCGGCGTTCCCGGAGCATACCGTTTGTTCGCAAACATACTCAGCATGCCCAAAGCGGAGAAATAATGAAAGCAGCAAGTAGTACAATGAGTGAAAAATTTCCGGCACAGGCATATAAGGACAACGTTCTGGAGGACTGCTTCGCTGATGCGAAGCAGTCATTCCTGGACGCTTATCACAAGGTCGATCTGGCCCACGTGATCATGCTCGAAGAACAGGGCATCATCACACGCGAGGAGCTAAGATCATTGTTAAAGGCATTGCACAAGCTCGATTTCGACGCGATCAATGCCCGTGAATACGACGGTACTTTTGAGGATCTTTTCTATCTGCTCCAGCAGGAAATAGCAAAAAACACCGATGCTGATACCGCCGGTAAACTCCATACGGCACGCAGCCGCAACGACATAGATGTCACTATTTACAGGCTTCGTCTGCGGCCGTTGATGCATAATTTGCTCGGCTCGGCCATCGACCTGCGAAAGGTGTTTCTCGATTTGGCGGCGGAGCATCATGAAACGGTGATGCCTGCATATACGCACACGCAGCCGGCACAGCCGACCACGCTCGCGCATTTCCTTTTGGCGATGGCTGAGAACGTCGGTCGCGACATCCGCCGCCTGCGTTCAGCGTATGCGAACATGGATACCTGTCCGCTCGGCGCCGGGGCCATCACGACCACCGGTTTCCCGATCAGCCGTCACCGCGTTGCCGAACTGCTCGGATTTACCGAGCCGACGGTCAATTCTTACGGTTCGATAGCTTCGGTCGATTATTTCACCGAGGCTCTCAGCTCGACCGCTGCTTTGCTTGTAAATCTTGGCAAATTCGCACAGGAATTCATGCTGATGGGCATGATCGAATTCAACGCTATTCGTCTGCCTGACGGATACGTTCAGGGTTCATCCATCATGCCGCAGAAGCGCAATCCGGTCGCTCTGGAACACGTCCGCGCCATCGGCAGCAAGGCGTTGGGACAGACGATGGGTGTTTTCACAGCGGTTCACAACACACCGTTCGGCGACATCAATGACGTTGAGGACGACCTTCAGCCGCTGATATACAGCGCTGTTCGTGACGCCAATCGTGCTGTTGCTCTATTGGCGGCGGCATTGCGTTCCGCAACTTTCAATACCGAACATCTGGCAAAACGAGCGGGCGAGAATTTCATCGCCGTCACCGAACTGGCCGATACCATCGTCCGCAGGGAATCGCTTCCTTTCAGCATTTCGCACAAGATCGTGGGCAAGAGTGTCAAGGTCGCTCTCGAAGCCGGAACGGACATTACTTACGAGATACTTCAGGCCTCGGCACAGGACGTGCTCGGTCACGAACTTTCGCTGACCGAGGATGAGACTTTGGCGGCGGTGTCGCCCGAAAATTTCGTCAACGTCCGCACCGTTTTTGGCGGAACCGCCCCAAGCGAAACACGAAGGGCGCTTCAGGTCGAGATCGAACTGCAAAAGGCAGATGAGGAATGGCTTGGAAAGATAAAGGCCGGACACACCGCTTCCGACGAGGCTCTCCGCGACCTGGCAGCACAGTTGATGGGTTGAATATCCCGCAGCGTGCTGAGCCGCGGAAATTACGAACAAGGGGAAGTAATAACAAATTGACGAAACGGCCCTCACCGCTGTTGCGTCAAAAATAAAAGAGGCACTTTTTCATAAGGAAAAGGCCTCTTTTTATATTTGATCAAACAGGTCAGTTATTAGGTTCTGTTGACAATTGTGGCTTTGCCCGCTTTTTTAATTGCCTCCAGCTTTAGCTGGTGGTTGGAGATTCAAAAAACACAGGCTTTAGCCGAATTTCTGATAGATAATTTTCCTTGAGCTTTAGTTCAAAAGGGCTAAAGCCATAAGGCACTATAATTTTCCATATGCGGCTAAAGCCTTTGTTCCCACTATTTCGAACCACTGACTGAAGCCAGTGGCAATTTATAAAACCAAATGCCAACAGAACCTAGTGTCACGTCAAGTATTAAGTGTCGGGTATAGTCGCGTCAATTTGATTCTGGCGTCTTTGGCGGTGAACTGCCAGTCAATTTTTGAATTCCGGTTATTTCTTTGTTTTTCCCAAGCAGTGACCTCCTGGCTCATCTCGTTCAGGTTGTCGATCCTGCGGTTGAGGCATTGGTTGATGAGAACATTGAGTTCTATCTCAGCCATGTTGAGCCAGCTTCCGTGTTTTGGAGTGTAAACGAAGTCAAAACGGTCAAGCAGGGCTTTGGCCTGTTCCGGAGGAAAAGTCTCGTAAAGTGCTCCGGGAGTGTGGGTATTCAGGTTGTCCATGACGAGCGTGATCTTTTGTGCTTCGGGGTAATCTCCGGCAAGCATCTCCAGAAAATAAGCCCAGTCCGTTTTGGTTCTCCGCTCGGTGACTCTCGTTACACGCCGACCGGCCAGCGGCTCGACCGCCAGAAATACGCTGCATGTCCCGCACCGCTCGTACTCGTAATCGTAACGTGCTGCCACTCCCCGGCCGATGCTGAGTGGAAGCCGGGTTTCGCGGATCAGTTGTCGTGGTGATTCGTCCATACAGACAACCGGATTCATCGGATCATACGGCCTTTTATATACATCAAGCACCTGTTCCATTCCTGCCACAAATTCTCCGTTCTGTTCCGGCGGAATGACCCACTGGGTCTTCTTCCACGGTTTCAACTCGTTTTTTTTAACACCCGACGCACCGTCTCATAAGATATGCTCTCGGCGTATTCCAACTCCACCATCCGATCTGCCAGCAGACGCAATGACCATCGAGCGTGTCCCGCTGGCGGCTTGCTGCAGCTTAACGCGATAAGATGCGCCTCAAAATCCCCGTCCGCCTTCCGCTTGTAAACCCGCTCCGCTTTCCGTTTGTCCAGCGCCGCTTCCATCCCTTCTTCCACGAACCGCTGCTTCACCCTGTCGATCTTTCTCATGCTCACCGGCAATACTTCGGCGATCACCTCGTTCGTTACTTTCCCGGTCTGAAACCGCCCCTCATCCGCTTTCAGTAATATCAACGCATTAAGTATCTTTTGACTGCTATGCCGTCCCCGCGTCGCGATCCCCTCAAGCATTCGCCTCTCCGTCTCGTCCAATCTTATCTTGTACCTTATCTTTGGCATCCGCACTTCCTCCCCTGAGGAGAGTGTATACCTAAAACTTGCGACAGTTCAAACGTGACGTGACACTAG
>CAZOXY010000030.1:0-22074 GCA_964583955.1 uncultured Chloracidobacterium sp.
AGCGAATAATTGTGGGGAATAAAAATGAAACAGATCGTGTCGGGAATAGTTGCGACGGCCATTTTTTGGTCAATGTTTGCTCCGTTCGTGATTGATGCCCAGGCTCAGGTGATCGGCAAAGCCCGTGATTCAAAGATGAGTACTACGGAAGACGGATTAAAGTTCAGGTTGAGCGAAGGCTCTGAAATGCAGGAAGAGCGTCAGGTTCAGCAGCCTGCCGCCGCTGAAGGGCTTGAACCGGACGACACCGGAGCATTGCTCAGGCGCCTTCCGGCGATCAAGTCAGATCCGAGCGACGAATCGGAATTTGCAAAACGCATCGGAACGCTGCCGGCGCCAAAGACCGGTGAAAAGATACCGGTAAAATTTCCCGCTGACGGCGACATGGCCCCGCCGACACAGGGCGAGGACGCAAAGACCGCGCTTGAGGTGATCCGCTTTTCGCCGGAAGGAGCGGTTCCGCTTGCTCCCGACCTGAACGTCACATTCTCGCATCCGATGATCGCCGTGACCTCACAGGAGGAAGCGGCCAGATACGCCCCGGTCGAGCTTTCGCCGCAGGTCGAAGGCCGTTGGCGTTGGCTGGGAACGCGGACGCTGATGTTCGACACGGACAAGCGTTTTCCGATGGCGACCGTGTTCACCGCCCGCATACCTGCCGGAACAAAGTCGGCGGTCGGCCCGGCTCTGCAAAAAGATTTTACATGGACATTTTCCACGCCGCCGCCAAAGACCGTGCAGGTGTACCCAGGCAGCGGCCAAACGACCACGCGTGACGCGTTGATGTTCATCGCGTTCGATCAGGCGATAAACCCCGAAGCGGTTTTGAGGACGATCAGCGTGACAGGCCGCGGCGGTAAGGTCCCGATCCGGCTTGCAACTCAGGAAGAGATCAACAGCGATCAGAGCATTCAATATTACTCAAAGCAGGCACAGCCGGGACGCTGGCTCGCTTTTCGCGCCGTCAACAGCGATGGACTGACGGACAATGCATTGCCCGGAGCCTCAACGATCACGGTCACGATCGAAAAGGGAACGCCTTCCGCCGAAGGGCCGCTGACCACGACAGAGGCACAGGCGTTCAGCTATCAGACCTTTGGTGAGATGCTTTTTGTCGATGCCGCCTGCGGCTGGCGTGAAAACAAGGAATGCTCGCCGTTCGAGTCGTGGATGCTGCGGTTCACGAACCCGATAGATGCTTCCAGGTTCAACAAAGACCTTGTAAAGATCGAGCCTGCGGTAGAAGGGGCGAATATCTATCCGTCCGGTAACTTTATTTATATCGAAGGTGTAAAAAAGGGAAGAACGACCTATAAGATAACGGTCGATGCCAGCCTTACGGACAGGTTCGGCCAATCAATGCGAAAGAACGCCGAGGCGACCATCAAAACCGGAACTGCTCCGGTGATGATGTATTCACAGGGCGGTTTTATGACCGTGCTTGACCCGACGGCAAAGCCTGTTTATTCGATCTACACCACAAATCACCGCACGGTCCGTGTAAAGATGTATCGCGTCGGTCCCGAACACTGGAACGGTTATCAGGAATTTGTCCGTTACATAAATTATGACGACGGCCGCCGTCCCGCAATGCCGGGGACGCTTGTTTCGAACCAGCTCGTGAATATCGAAAATGTGACGGATGAACTGGTCGAGACACGCATTGACCTTTCGCCGGCGTTCAGGAACGGCCTTGGCAACGTCATTCTTGACATAGAACCAACGGTCAAACGCGACAAATACGACAGGACAAGGATCGTTAAATGGGTTCAGTCAACACAGATCGGGTTGGACGCGTTTGTCGATAGCGAGGAACTGGTCGGTTTTGCAACGGAATTGAAGTCAGGAAAGCCGATGTCTGGTGTCGAACTTTCGATCTATCCCAACAACGGAACGACCGTGAGCGGAACCGATATGGCTGACGGTTCAGGAACGGAGGAACAGGGAACATTTTTTGGTTCTATCTGGAACTGGGTCTGGAGTTGGGGGTCGGCTGATCCAACGGACGTAAGTTCGGTCGATTCTAACGGTTCGGAATTGGATATTGAAACGGTCGAGCCTGCCCAGACAAACAGGACGGGCGAGAACGGCGTTCTGCGGCTGCGTCTTTCAGACGAGCCTTCAGGTAAAGGCCAGAACATTCTCGTTGCCCGAAAAGGGAACGACGTGGCGTTCCTGCCTGAAAATTCCCAGTATTACTGGCAGAGCAGCGGTTCCTGGTATAGAAAGTCTCAGCCGGATATGCTCCGTTGGTTCGTTTTTGATGACCGAAAGATATACAAGCCCAACGAAGAGGTTTCGGTGAAAGGCTACGTTCGCGTACTCAGAGGCGGAAAGCTCGGCGACATCGAAGGACTTGGCGACGCCGCAAGCGGCCTGACGTGGTCGGTGCGCGATCCGCGCAATAACGAGATAGCAAAAGGTACCGGCCAGCTTAACGCATTCGGCGCCTTTGACCTTAAATTCAAGCTGCCCGACAATGCCAATCTCGGATACGCCAGCGTTTCGCTGTCCACCAATTCGAACCTTTCCGGCCAAACATATTCGCATCAGTTCCAGATACAGGAATTTCGGCGTCCGGAATTTGAGGTGACGGCAAAGGTCGATAACGAAGCTCCGCATTTTGTCGGCGGCCATGCAGACCTGTCGGTCGAAGCGAAATATTATGCCGGCGGCGGACTGGCAAACGCCGAAGCAAACTGGACCGTGACAGCGACCCCGACAAATTACACTCCGCCAAACCGAGGGGACTATACGTTCGGTACATGGGTTCCGTGGTGGCGTCCGATGATCTATGACGGGATCTCAGGCCCGGCGTTCAGCAATTCGACACACACCTTTAAGGGCGTGACGGATGCGAGCGGCGTTCATCGCCTGAAGGTCGATTTTGAATCGGTCAATCCGCCGCGTCCTTACACGATCTCGGCTTCGGGTTCGGTTCAGGACGTGAACCGCCAGACGTGGGCGGGCAGAACATCGCTTCTTGTCCATCCGGCCGATCTTTATGTCGGTATCAGGACACAGCGGACGTTCGTGCAAAAAGGACAGAAATTCACGGTCGAATCAATCGTTTCAGACATCGACGGCAATTTGGTGACGGGTCGCGATATTGAGGTAAAAGCGGTCTTGAAAGATTGGCGCTTTGACGCCGGTTCGTGGAAAGAGACCGTGATCGACGAACAGATTTGCGCCGTCAAGTCAGGCGACAAAGGCGTCGGGTGTGATTTCATTGCAAAGAACGGAGGACGCTATACGATAACCGCCGTCGTGATGGATGACCGCGAACGGTTTAATGAGAGCGAATTCACCGTTTGGGTTCCGGGCGGACAGACGCCGCCGAACCGCAGCGTCGATCAGGAAGAAGTTCAGATCATCCCAAGCCAAAAAGATTACGCTCCGGGCGATGTCGCAGAGATATTGGTTATCGCTCCTTTTGCTCCAGCCGAAGGCATTTTGACGCTTCGCCGCGAGGGCATTGTCAAAACCGAACGGTTCACGATGAAGGATTCGTCAGTGACGCTCAAGATACCGATAGAGGAAAAATATCTGCCGAACATCTATGCCCAGGTCGATCTGGTCGGCACGTCGCCGAGGGTGAACGACAAGGGCGAGGTCGAGGAGAAACTGGCGCCCCGTCCTGCTTTTGCGAGCGGAAACTTAAGTCTTCCGATCTCTACTGCGTCGCGAAAACTGACCGTCACCGCTGAGCCGCAGGCGAAAACGCTTGCTCCGGGCGGCGAGACTAAGGTTGATGTTTTGGTCAAAGACCACAACGGCGAACCGGTCGCGAACAGCGAGGTTGCCATAGTCGTCGTGGATGAAAGTGTGCTGAGCCTGACCGGCTACAGCATTGCCGACCCGACTTCGGTTTTTTATACACATCGGTCAGGCGGAACGACGGATCATCATTTAAGAAAGGACATCCTGCTCGGGAATCCTGCTGATGTTTCGGATGGCTCCACCCCGCAGGCAACGCCGCCACCACCGCCTTCGGGCAGTGGAGCTGGATTTGGGCTCGGTGATGGTGATGCCAAGGCTATGCCAATGGCCGCGAGAAGATCGGTCAGATCCGAACTAGCGGCTTCTCCTGAAGCTGATCTATTAGTTATTACAGAGGAATCTTCATCAGATTCAGCAATCGATCTCCGTGAGAACTTTAACGCTCTCGCGGTTTTCGCTCCGTCGGTCAAGACCGATTCGAACGGTCGTGTGACGGTTGACGTAAAGCTGCCGGATAATCTGACGCGGTATCGCGTGACGGCGGTTTCGGTCGATTCCGGTAAACGGTTCGGCAAGACCGAATCGAACATCACGGCACGCAAACCGCTGATGGTGCGGCCTTCGGCTCCGCGCTTTATGAACTTTGGCGACAAGATCGAACTGCCGGTAGTCATCCAAAACCAGACGGACAACGACATGGCGGTCGATGTCGCAGTCCGTGCGAGCAACGCGTTTCTCACCGGTCCGGCAGGTTCGGCGGTTGGCTTTCGGGCAGATGGCAATCATATTGTCGCTCCCGGACAGCCTTCTACCTCGGTCGGAAAGCGAGTTCTCGTAAAGGCAAATTCGCGTGAAGAAGTACGCTTTCCGGTTTCGACCGACAAAGCGGGTACGGCGCGGTTCCAGATAGCTGTAAGTTCCGGCCAAAACACAGACGCGGCGGAGATCTCTTTGCCTGTTTGGACACCGGCGACGACCGAAGCCTTTGCCACCTACGGCACGACTGATGCGAACGGCGCGATATTCCAGCCCGTTCAGACGCCGGGCGACGTTTATCCGCAATTCGGCGGGCTTGAGGTAACAACCAGTTCAACGCAATTACAGGAACTGACCGATGCTTTTATCTATCTGTCGAACTATCCGTATGAATGTTCCGAGCAGATCTCATCGAGGATGATATCTACGGCAGCACTTCGCGATGTGCTTAACGCATTCAAAGCGAAGGACATGCCGACCGCCGCGCAGCTTGAGGCAAAGTATGCCCGAGATATTCAGATATTGCAGTCGCGACAGCGTAACGACGGCAGCTTTGGTCTTTGGAAACGTGACCGCGAGCGTTATGAATATCCGTTCCTGACGGTTCACGTTGCACACGCGCTTGCTTTGGCAAAAGCCAAAGGCTACAAGGTGCCGGACGATATGCTCAATAAGACAAAGCCGTATCTGAAGGATGTCGAAAAGCATTTTACCGGCGAATGGTATGTTGCGTCGCCGCAGGTTCGCTGGACGATCTCGGCTTATGCGCTTTACATCCGCGACATGATGGGTGACAAGGACGCTGGCAAGGCGAAAAAGCTGCTTGCGGAAGCGACCATTGAGAAAATGCCGTTCGAGGCTTTGGGTTGGGTGCTTTCCGTGCTTGCGGATGACAAAGGCTCCACCGCCGAGGTCGAGAGCATCGTTCGTTTTCTGATGAACAGAACGACTGAAACGGCATCCACGGCAAATTTCGTCACCAACTACGCAGACGGCGGCTGGCTGATAATGGCGTCGAACCGACGAGCGGATGGTGTACTCCTTGAAGCTTTGATCAAGGTTAGGAACAATATCGGACTTGCGATACCGACTCACAGTATTCCTGGAGTTGAGGACCTCATTCCCAAACTCGTTCGCGGCCTGTTGGCCCATCGCAAGAAAGGGCATTGGGGATCGACGCAGGAAAATGTGTTCATCCTGCTGGCGATGGACAAATACTTCAACGCGTTCGAGAGCGTGACACCAGATTTTGTGACAAAGGCCTGGCTTGGCAATACTTATGCGGGCGAGCAGGCGTTCAAAGGCCGTTCCGCCGATTCGAACGTTCTGAACATACCGATGTCATATCTGGTCGAACAGGGCGGAACGTCGAACCTGATCCTTGATAAACAGGGAGCGGGCAGATTGTATTACCGCATCGGGATGAAATATGCCCCTCGGAACCTCAAGCTCGATCCGGCGGATTACGGCTTCACCGTTCTGAGGAAATACGAGGCAGTAGATGATCCGGCCGATGTGGTTCAAAACGCTGATGGAAGCTGGACGATCAAGTCTGGAGCACGCGTCCGCGTCCGTCTGACGATGGTCGCACAGGCACGGCGTTATCACGTCGCGTTGGTCGATTATTTGCCTGCCGGATTGGAGATAATCAATCCCGGACTGGCAGTGACCGAGGCGATACCGGCAGACACGGGCGGCGGCAACACCGGCGTGATCGAATTCGGCAGCCGTTCATTTGGCGGCGGCTGGTGGTGGCGTCAGAATTGGTTCGAACATCAGAACTTCCGCGACGAACGGGCCGAAGCCTTTGCGTCCCTGCTTTGGGAAGGCGTTTATAACTACACCTACGTAGCCAGAGCCACAACGCCGGGCCAATTCATCGCTCCGCCCGCCAAGGCCGAGGAAATGTACGCTCCGGAAACCTTTGGCAGGACGGGGACGGATTTTGTGAACGTGGAGTAACTCTGGAAATTTGCTTTGTCAGGAAGATAAGTTCTGACATAATTAAGAGCCGCCTGCTGATGCGGACGGCTCTTTCTTTGAAGTTGATCATCGAAGACAGTTAGATATGAAAATGGAAACGGTCGAAAGAATCAATCCCGTACTGTCCGGGATCAGAACCGGAGTGACGCGGTATGAACTTGAGAAACTTACCGCTGACCTGGAAACGAAATCGATTCAATTTGTTAAACCTTTGAGTAGGAATGAAATTGACGATTTAGAGAGATATGTATTTTCGAAAAGGCCTGACATAATGCTAAGAATATATGGACATTATGGGGAAGTGTGTAACTTAACTTTTCTGGAACGCATTCCGTCATTAAGAAAGGTTTCCGCTGACTGTTTAATGGACGTGGCAGGGATTGAAACCGTATGCAAATTGAGAGATCTTGAACTGCTTGGGGTCGGTATTTTCAACCTTCAGAGCTTTGATTTTTTAAACGACATAAGCCCGACTCTAAAAAGGCTTTATCTTCATCTAACCAGATCAAAGAAACCTAGAATAGACAGTATTTCAAGATTTTCTGATTTAGAGTATTTGTATTTAGAAGGGCAGCAAAAGGGAATTGAGGAAATAAGACATTTGCATAAACTAAAAAGCATTGTCCTACGCTCGATCTCTACGGAAAATATTGATTACCTAAAAGGTCTTGATGAATTGTGGTCAGTTGACATAAAGCTTGGCGGTATTAAGAATTTTGATGCCTTGACCATGCTTACAAATTTAAAATACCTGGAGTTGTGGTTGATAAGAGGACTTTTCGATTTGTCATTTATTTCCGAACTGACAACGCTTCAGAGTTTATTTATTCAGTCGCTGAAACAAGTAAAACAACTTCCTGATTTTAGCCGCTGCAACTCATTGAGAAGAATTTATCTTGAGGATCTTAAAGGTCTTGACGACATGTCGTCATTAAAGACGGCAAAAGTGCTGGAAGAGTTTATATTTGTCATGGCTCAAAACCAAGAACCTGAGGATTTGATACCTGTTCTGGAAAATCACGCAGTCAAAAAGGTTTCCTGTGGGTTTGGAAGTATCAGAAAGAACGAGAGATTTGATAAGATGACATTTGAATATAATAAGAGCCAATACAAATACACTGAATTTGAATATAAGTAAACGATCAAGACATTTGGAACAAATTTTGTGAATGTAGAGTAACAAAGCGGCAGGCCGTATCTTTGCAGTAGGCAATGTCCGAGTCATACAAAACAACGGGATGAGGAAAGCAGGTGCGTTCTTCATCCCGTTTTGTTAGAGGGCGTGGGCAGATCGGCGGGCATGATCACAATCCCGCATTCATATTTAATTTACGGCCCAAATGTTTACCCACAAACTCATTGTTCTTGTCGGTCGGAGAGCCGTTATAATCCGGAGAATCCTTGAGAAAGCCGTTCTGGCCCTGGTGCAGCGAGTTGTCCATGTTTGAAAGTATATGGGCCGCTTCGTGATAGCAGGCACCGGAAAGTTCTTTCGGGCTGCCGTCGTACATCCGGTCAAAATAGACCTCACATATCTTGAGGTTAAGGTCTGTAAGGCCCAGAATATTTTCATTTGACTCGGCCATGGCCGCACTGCCGCCTTTTTTGGCAATGATACTCTTGGAAACGTTCCTTACCATATAAACAATGACATCTGTTTCGAGCAAGGCCGGTGAAGCGTTCTCATCCACGAGGACGGCGTCTGCTGCGGAAAATCCGTTCGCTTTCTTGATAACCTCGGGCAGGTATGTTTTTAAAAGCGTGACCGCTTTTTGAGCGGAGTCCAGTGAACCGCCCTTGTGTTTCAGATACAGGGTAAAGGTAGAACTCATTTTACATGCCTCCTAAATGAAGATCGAGATTTCAGGGTGGTGACGCTGCCCAATACAATATTTGCATAAAAATATTTGCAGATCGGAAAAATCAACCTCTGCTTGATAAAATAAGGTTTTTTCGGGAAACTTCATTTCGGGATGATTGGCAACATTGTACAAATGATCGCGTTGGTGACTTACGGGAACGCCTATCTTTCCGGTGAGAGACTGCCGGAAGGATCTTATCCGCGAAACAAGGTATTTAGTTCTAGCGGTTCGGTTGATTTCAGGGACGGCAGCGGAAATGTTCTGGCCGATAGTCCGCCTGAATGGTTCGAACATATAAAAGATAAGGGCTGTCTAAAACTAAGGCTGTATCATCAAGTCTCTTCCAACAACGACACACCCGATCATATGCTCGCCGGTTTTGTCGGTGGCGGCGGCACATGGTTGATCGAGGCAGTTTACCCAGAGTTTTCTGATATGTGGATCGACCGCTGGATGGTTTCCGAAGATGAATCGGGGAAAACCAGTTGGATCGTAAACTATATTCTTGCCGCGGAAAAGCAGCCGGACATTGAACGATTTGCCTCTCCCGATGATGTTAAACGACAGTTTGAAGAAGCTCTTGAACAAATATCCTTGTTCGCTTATGAGCAAGGGTTGGATCATTTCGGGAGAATATTTGACAGGGCAAATGAACAACTGAACAGCGAGGATCCGCAATTAGCGGAATATTCCAAAGACCTCTTGCCGCCCGGTGAACATCTCTTGATAAAACGACAGCTTTTGACAGCAGCACAAACCGGCTGGGTTTTTGGCGGAATGGGATCATGGAACGATCTTGGTTTTGACAACAAAGAAACCAATGTGCAATATGCACAAGTCTCTGCAGATCTGTATTCGGCGATAAATAGCGCGATCACTTGCGTGGTAAATTGTTCATTTGATGATGCGGCTTAGGATTCATTTCATTTAATTGTGAGCAAAAATTTTGAAAAAGTTATTGAATTGTTGCGGCTTGAGGCGGCATCGGTTGAGCGTGCGGCGGATAATCTTGACCATGACGCGGCTGACCGCGCGATAGAGATTATCGCAGCTTGTGACAGCAAGGTTGTCGTTATGGGCGTCGGTAAATCGGGTGTGATCGCGCAGAAGATCGCTCAGACGATGACCTCGACCGGGACGGTGGCGGTCTATGTTCATCCTTCTGACGCGATGCATGGCAGCCTTGGAGTTGTGACGAACGGCGACGTTGTCATTGCATTGAGCAATTCCGGCGAAACGGAAGAACTTGTTGCCATGCTGCCCGCTTTGAAGCATCGCGAGGTGCCGATAATTTCGATAGTGGGAAATCTGGACTCCACGCTGGCTCGACATTCCGATGTTGTGCTGGACGCCTCTGTTGATAAAGAGGCGTGTCCGCTTAACCTCGCCCCGACGACATCGACGACGGTCGCATTGAGCATCGGTGACGCTTTGGCAATGACGGTTATGGAAGCAAAAGGCCTGACCGCCGAAGATTTTGCGGCAAATCATCCCGCCGGGCGTTTGGGAAAAAGGCTTACCTTGCATGTCAGCGACCTGATGCATTCAAGCCCAAATATCACTCCTTCAGCCGGTTGGCTTGAGGTCATCAAGGCGATCTCCGACGCCTCACTCGGGGCAGTTAATGTGGTCGAAAACGGCGGAAAGCTCCTTGGCATCGTCACTGACGGCGATCTCCGAAGGACAATGGAAAAAACGCCGCCTGAGCTTTTTGGACGCCTGACCGCTGAACAGATGATGACAGTTTCTCCGACAACATGTTCGCCGGAAATGCTTGCATACGACGCGCTGCGTCTGATGGAAGACCGGCCTTCGCAGATCTCCGTGCTGCCGGTCGTTGATGCTGACGGCAAATGTGTTGGAATGCTCCGCCTGCATGACATCGTCCGTGCCGGATTGTGAACGGAAGCGTGCAAACCGCCGCGAAGTTTTCTCATCCTATCAGTTGGCTTTTCGCTGTTTCCGGAGGCATATAAAATGAAGGGATCTGCAAGAATTTTGTTGTTCGGGCTGATATTTGTGTTTTGCGGCACAATTTCTTTTGGCCAGAGAACGGAAATATCAATATCGCTAAGCGAACATTTTTTTGATACGGTAATGGACGCTGTTTTTCAGTATTCCGCTCCGCCGAGACTTCCGCTTGCGGGCAATTTCGCGCCATTCGGCATGCCGTCTGACGGTTCGCCAGCTTTTTTGAGGGCGTCTTATGCCGAGGGTGATTCTACCGATGCCGTTTGTGATGAATCCATCCGGCTCCAGCGAGAGAACAGCGGCATTAGAACATCTGTCCGTTTTCGCGAAGGGCAGGTGCTTGCTCCTCTGGCTTTTTCGGGAAACTACAACCCTCCGTTGGTCGGATGCATAGATTTTGCGGGCTGGGCCGAATCCAGGGTCGATCTTGTGTTTGACGAAACGGGCCAAAGACTGGTTGCAAACGCAACGGTGAACGGGGTTCACCTGAACGGCACGGGCGGTATGGGCAGTTCGCTGATCGCACGCATGGTGCAAAATTCCATCGACCGGCGGATAAATCCCATTGAGATAATCAAGCTGGACAAGATCTCTCTGATGCTGCCTCTTCAGAATTCCTCAAATATTCGCATGAAGGCCACAGGCATCCGCCACGAAGTGCAGAATGAACGCCTTGTGATCCACATTGTCTATGAATTTCAGAAAGCGTGATCGGCGAAATCCGCTTTCTCCCCTTTTCGTATCCCCAAAATACGATATGCGATGCCCTGATGACGTGTTTCCCGCATAACTCTTTTGTTCTCAATGACAATGGACGTATGGCACGCCTATTGCACCCACAATTTGCATATCCGGCATTCTGTCCGCGTGACGGAGCCGCAAGGGGGTTAACGTGAATATAAACTACATTAAAAAGATCGGCCTGGGTTCTATGTTGGCCGGGGCATTGCTCGTTGGAGCGGCCGCCGACGTCAGCGCTCAGCGTACGCGTACTGACCGTAAGGACGACGATGCTCGCCGGTCAGAAAAGCCGGAACGAACACAACCAGCAAAACAGACACAGCCGAACCAGCAGCGACAGGCGCAGCAACAGCGTGAGAACGCACAACGCCAGACACAGCAGCGTCAGGCTCAGCAACAGCGTGAGAACGCTCAACGTCAGGCACAGCAGCGACAGGCGCAGCAACAGCGTGAGAACGCTCAACGTCAGGCACAACAGCGACAGGCGCAGCAACAGCGAGAGAATGCCCAACGCCAGACGCAGCAGCGACAGGCGCAGCAACAGCGTCAAAACGCTCAGCGACAGGCGCAGCAACAGCGTCAAAACGCTCAGCGACAGGCGCAGCAGCGTCAGGCTCAGCAGCAGCGTCAGGCTCAGCAGCAGCGACAGGCACAGAACCAGCGTCGCCAGTATCAGCAGTACACACGTCAGCAGCAGCAGGCCCAGCGGGCCGAACAGCTTCGCCGCTATAACCAGCGGATGAGCAACTGGCAGAACCTTCAGCGTCAACGCCAGCGTCAGTTGGAACAGCAGCGACGCCGCGAGTATATCCGTTATCAGCAGCGATATTGGGAGCGTATCCGTCAGGATCAGATCAGGCTCCAGCAGGCCAGATATTATGACAATCTGACCTATAATTATCGCTACAGCCGTGGCGGAAACTATTACTACACCAGCCAGTACGGGGCCAAAATGCTTCAGGACGCCATCAACAACGGCTATGAGGAAGGGTTCCGCGCCGGACAGGCCGACAGGGCGGACGGCTGGGGCTATAACCCGTCAGCTTCGTATGGTTATCAGGACGCAAGTTTCGGTTATGACAGCTATTACGTCGAACTTGACGAATACAGCCACTACTTCCGTGAAGGTTTCCAGAAGGGCTATGAGGACGGCTATCACAGCCGCTCACAGTACGGAAATTATTCTAACGGACGATACAGCGTACTCGGCGGGATACTTGGAGCAATTCTCAACATCGCTTCTTTCTAGACCGCTGTCGGGATCGTTCTGAAAGGCAAAAGGCCGCGTCCGCGAAAAACGGGCACGGCCTTTTAATTTTTTGTGAAGCGGTATTATTTTTCTCCGACAAATTCGACAGTCTGTTTGCCAAGCGTTCCGCCAGTGACCTGTTTTACCATGCCTACGCCTTTTACGAACCAATTGCTGGTTTTGACCGTTGCCGCCTCGGTGGTCTTTCCCTTCATCGAGACGACGATCTTGATGTCCGAATCTATACGGGCGGCTTTGTATTCCTTGTCCGCGACATTAACGGTTTCGTCGATGGCTCCGACCTTGTTCGTTATCGTTACATCGCCATCGGCGGCAACGGCAATATTTCCGGCATTGAGCTTTACTTTTACGTCATATTTAGCCGTCCACTCTTTTCCGGCTTCAAGGGTTTTTGGAATGGTCACACCCTCGCTTTTGAGTGTTTCCATATCAAATTTTACATCCTTAGAGATGCCCTGATTGGTAAATTCCGCTGTCCTAAGGCCTTCGTCGGTGCATATCCAGTTGTTTGTGACGACCAGCCCGTAACTGAACGACCTGTCTTCCGCGAAACCGGAATCGGTGATCTCCTTTTGAGCGAGGTCATAGGTTCCCGGTTCGGCGCCAGTGACCTTGTAGGCCCGCTTTACGGTATCGCTGATGGGATAGTATTCGT
This sequence comes from uncultured Chloracidobacterium sp., assembly GCA_964583955.1. GTDB lineage: Bacteria > Acidobacteriota > Blastocatellia > Pyrinomonadales > Pyrinomonadaceae > OLB17. The sequence goes on from CAZOXY010000030.1 coordinate 12,959, forward strand.
TAAAGCAAAGCCCGGAAGCAGCATCTTCCTTTTTTGCCTCAGCCGCCGTATTGGCCGCTGAGCTGTCATCATCGCCTTGCTGAGCGGTGTTTGAATGTTCCGTCGGCGTGCAGCCCAAAAAAAGCGATGCCAGCAGAAAAAGGCCCACAAAGAAAAAAGCGGGCTGCAGAATTGTAGTTTTTCGTCTCTCGGACATGGACAATGATCGCATCAGTAAACTCCTTGTTGTGTGGTTTGGCCTTTAGATTGGTAAAATGTTCTTTGATTTTAACGTAACGAAGCCTTAATGTTACAGTTTTGCTTTGCTGATGCAAATTCATCAGTGGAGATCATGCCATTGTTCGGATCGATGTCAGAAGAACATTGTTTCGATCCGCGGCGCCGCTGACGGTGATCGAAATGAGTAATAAACCGCTGGTCGCGATAGTCGGCCGCCCAAATGTAGGAAAATCCACCCTGTTCAACCGGCTGACCGGTTCGCGCAAATCTATTGTTGGTGATGAACCCGGCATTACGCGTGACCGCATCTACGGCGACGTTGAATGGAGATCGAAGGTTTTCGAGATCGTGGATACGGGCGGCATTGTGCCGGATGATGACGCGATCATTCCCGCAAATATATTCAAACAGGCCGGTTTCGCTCTGGAAAAGGCCGACGCGATCATCTGGGTCGTGGACGCGCGGGCCGGAGCGACACCGCTGGATGAGGAATTGTCGATCTATCTGCGTAACATGGGCAAGCCTGTGTTCATCGCCGCCAACAAGGCCGAGACACGAAAGGTCGAAGAGGAGGCGGCGGAATTTCATCGCTTTGGTTTTGACCTTAGCCCCGTTTCCGCGGAACACGGCACATCGGTCGGTGATCTGCTCGACAAGGTCTTTGAGGAACTTCATTTCGAAGACGAGGAAGAAGCGGAAGGTTCAGATGAAATAAAGCTCGCGATCATCGGCCGGCCAAATGTCGGAAAATCATCGCTGCTCAACAAGATATTGGGCGAGGAAAGGGTCATAGTTTCGCCGATAGCCGGAACCACGCGTGACGCCATAGACACTTCGCTGACCGTTGACGGACAGAAATTCCTGCTTATTGATACAGCCGGGATAAGGCGAAAGGGCAAGACCACGGAGATGGCGGAAAAGCTTTCCGTGATAATGGCGAGAAAGGCACTTGAAAGGGCGGATGTTGCCGTAATGATCATCGACGCCGTGGAAGGCGTGACCAATCTGGACGCCAACATCGCCGGATATGCCCTGGATTCGGGCTGTTCGATAATTCTCGCTGTCAATAAATGGGACGCCGTGCCGGAAAAGCATACCAACACGGTTTACGAGTTTGAGAGGGAACTTCGCCGCAATATGAAGTTCCTTGATTGGGCGCCGGTCGTTTTCATTTCGGCGTTGAGCGGCCAGCGTGTTGAAAAAATATTGCCGCTGGTGGCAAAGGCCGCCGAGGCCAGAAATACACGGATACAAACATCGCGGCTGAACCGATTTTTTGAGGACAATGTCTCGCAGCCGCGCGGCGGCGCGGCTCCGGCACCCGTAAAAGGCGGTGTTTCACGAACGAAAGTGCAGTTCCTCACACAGGGCGGCACTCGCCCGCCGCTATTTGTTCTGTTCACATCCGGCGGCGATAAGGGCGGGCTGCATTTTTCGTATCTGAGATACATCGAGAACCGGCTGCGCGATGAGTTTGAATTTTTTGCAACGCCGATAAGGTTAAAGGAAAGGCACAAGACCAGAGGAAAAGCGGCTTAGGCAAGATCGTTGAGGCCGGTTTTTCTTCGATCTCTGTGTGCTTTGGTCTGTGAGTTCTGTGTTCGGGTTTGATATGCAGCTCCACGGAGTTTTTTGATGGGAGTGAAAACCATAAATACAGAAAGCACAGAGAGAAAACCGAATGGCACAGATTAGGAATGCCGAAAGTAAAAATGTCGGCTCTACTCAAACAACCTGTTAGATAAGATGGAATTGTTCTTATTACTTTGCAGAGTGACATTGGCCGGAATATTCGCGGTTGCCGGTGTCGGCAAGCTGATCGACCGCAAAGGTTCTGAGAAGGCGGCACGGGATTTTGGCGTGCCGGAAAAAGCTGTCGGAGTTTTTGCGACGGCGTTGCCGTTGGCTGAGATCGGCATAGCCATCCTGCTTTTATTCACACAGACCTCGTGGTATGCGGGTGTCGGCGGCCTGGTCCTGCTTTTAGCGTTTACTGCCGGGATGATCTATCAGATCGCTAAAGGGAACGCGCCCGATTGTCATTGTTTCGGACAGATACACAGTGAGCCTGTCGGCACGATGAGCGTTGTTCGCAACGTTGCTTTTACTTCTCTTGCTGCCGCCGTTGTTTATCAGGGAACCGGCGGACAGGGGCTGCGGCTTGCGACGACGTCGTGGGAAGCGGGCATTCTTGTTCTGTTGTTCATTATAGCGTGCGGCATGGTCGGGCTAGTGTCACTTGGGCTTGCTTCAAAGAGCGAAGCCGACACTTTGCGTCGGCGGATAGAGATTTTGGAACTTGCCTCCGGGCTGGAATCGCCGGAAACCGGCAGGGAAGAGGTCGGCGACCCGAACAACGGGCTTCCCGTCGGAGCGCCTTTTCCCGATTTTGAACTCGGATCCGCCAACGGCCGAAACGTTCGGTTCGATCATATCCTGATGAACGGAAAACCCGTCCTTTTCTTTTTTGCCAGTTCGGATTGCGGGCCGTGCCGCATCCTGTATCCTGAAATGGAACTGTGGGCAGAGGAGTTTGCCGGACAGATGGATATTTGGCTCATCAGCAGAGGAACGATAAAGGACAATCTGAAAAAATTTGACGGCAAATTGCGTGAAAATCTGCTGCTGCAAAAGGATAAAGAGGTGGCAATGCTTGCTCGTTCACCCTGGACACCGACCGCATTGTTCGTCAATGCCGATGGGCGTGTCGGCAGCCATCCGGCGGTCGGCGATGTCGCCATCAGGGAACTGATACAGCAGATACGACGCGGAGATCTGAAAAAGGAATTTTCCTATTTCCGAAGCGGCACGACGCGTTTGCGGCTGCCCAATATCGGCAAGCCCGTGCCGGATTTCTCGCTTCCCGACGCCAGCGGTAAGATTCTGAAAAGCTCTGACCTGAAAGGTAAGGAAACCGTCGCGCTTTTTCTTACTGAAACCTGCGGCCATTGTGTGACCGTCACCGAAGAACTTAAGGCGTGGGAACAGAACGGAGCAAATGAGAATGCGCGGTTCGTGATATTTTCTGACGGCGAACTGGAGCATTTCAGAAAATTAGGCCTCGCATCGACCGTTGTTGACGACCCGAAATTTGCCATTTCCGAAAAGATCGGGATGCAGAGCGCTCCTTCAGCCGTTCTTATCAATGCGGATGGCATAATTGCTTCTGAGGCAGCCGTCGGTTCGCCGAATATCTGGGCGCTGATCGGGGTTCATAGCGAGGTTGAAAGCAAGTGAGGCCGATAGAGTGGAAAGTAGAGGCCGCTGACGGAAACGCGCGCTGCGGAACGCTTCGCACACGGCGTTCCGTGATAGAAACACCGGTGTTCATGCCCGTCGGCACTCAGGCGTCGGTAAAAGGCGTTCGCTTTGAATGGCTGGAACATGAGATGGACGCGAGGATAATCCTCGGTAATACTTATCATCTTTTTCTTCGGCCCGGAGTTGAGATATTCAAACATATCGGCGGGCTACACCGCTTTTCCACATGGAACAGGTCATATCTGACCGATTCGGGCGGCTTTCAGGTGTTTTCATTGAACGACCTGCGAAAACTTACAGAGGAAGGCGTTGAATTTCGCTCGCATCTGGACGGCAGCAAAAAATTCCTTTCGCCCGAGGTGTCGATGGAAATTCAGGCGACGCTGGGTTCTGAGATCGTGATGGTCTTTGACGAATGCCCGCCCGGCGATGCGGGACACGAAGCGACCCGCAAAAGCCTTGAGCTTACCGCACGTTGGGCAATGCGTTCACGCGACCGCTTTGATCAGCTTCAGGCTGAAGGCGGTGATCTGGGCCATGCGGAAGCCGACGGCCTTTCCGGCGATCAGGCGCTTTTCGGCATAGTTCAGGGAGCGGGACATTTTGACCTGCGGGACGAGAGCCTTGATAGAACAGTCGATATAGGATTTGACGGATACGCTATCGGCGGCCTGAGCGTTGGCGAGGAAAAAAGCGTGATGTACGGCGTTCTTGAACACATCGCGCCGAAGATGCCCGAAGACGCTCCGCGTTATCTGATGGGCGTCGGCACGCCGGAAGATCTTCTCGAAGCGGTCTCTCACGGAGTTGATATGTTCGATTGTGTGATGCCGACACGAAACGGACGCACCGGCGGAGTGTTCACATCGGCTGGCAAGATAAACATAAGGAACGCGCGTTTTGCCGCCGACGGCGGGCCGCTTGATAAGGAATGCGGATGTTCGGTGTGCCAAAGATATTCCCGGGCGTATCTTCGTCATTTGTATCAGGCGGGCGAGATGGCGGCGGCAACATTGATCTCACATCACAACCTTTTCTTCTATCTGGATCTGATGCGAAAGACCCGCGATGCTATAAGAAACCGCCGTTTCAGCGCCTTTAAAAAGGATTTTCTCGGGCGGTTGGCGGAAAACGACACAGTTGATGTTTGAAAATCGGCGATGCTGTGTATATTATTGAACTTTTATTTTGCGTGAATATAAATGATGATCAATTTTCTCTTTTTCTTTCAGGAAGGCGGCGGCGGAAGCCTTTTGTGGTCGTTGGCCCCCTTTCTGGCCATCTTTGCTATATTTTACTTTCTGGTGATAATGCCGCAAAAGCGTCAGCGTCAGCAGCTTCAGGACCTTATAACCGAACTGAAGATAAATGATGAGGTCGTCACCAACGGCGGCGTCATCGGAAAGATAAAAGAGATACGGGAAACCAGCTTCATCATTCAGAGCGCGGAAAAATCCTTTCTTGAGATCGGCAAAAGCGCGGTCGTTGGAAAAAAAGCCGAATAGAGTAGGTTGGCCGTTCCTCGCCGGTCAGGCCGGGAACGATCGACGATCCATATGATAAACAACAGAAGTTTACAGATAAGAACGCTTGTCATTTTAGTGATAACGCTTATAGGCCTCTACCTTGTCTTTGGGCCAAGGAGAACGCCTAACGCCCATGATTTTACATGGAACGGCATAAAGGCGAACCTCGAAGAGAACATCAACCTTGGGCTTGACCTGAAAGGCGGATCGCATCTTTTGATGCGGGTGCTGACGGACGATTACCTCAAAACCCTTACCGAAAACAACGCCCAGGCCGCCCTAACGGCCGCTCAGGATGCAAAACTTTCGGTTGCGGGAAGCAATGTCGTTGCCCAGCCGGGATCATATTCGATAAGCATACAGGCGTCGGACGCGTCTCAGACCGCTGCCATCGTAGAAGAGGTCAAGAAAAGGGTCGATCTTTTTAACTGGACCGAATCAGTCAGCGGAAACACCGTCACGTGGACCCTGCCTTCGGCGACGCAGACGATACTGAAAAATCAGGCGGTCGATCAGGCGATGAGGATCATCGAGACGCGCGTTGATGCTTTCGGTGTCCAGGAGCCGACGCTCCAGCGTCACGGAGCCGAGTCATCGGCGCAGATACTTCTGCAAATGCCCGGCATCGACGACCCGAAAAGGCTCAAGGACCTGCTTAATGCCGAATCCAATCTGACTTTGGCGAAGATAGTCAGCCCGCCGAGTCCGGCCAACGTTCAGTTGTATCCGACGCGGGAAGCAGCGATCCAGTCGCTTGGCGGTGCGATTCCGCCGAATCGTCAGGTGCTGAAATACACCGATCGTGATCTGGCTGCCGAAGCCGAACCCGGAGCCGAGGTCCCGACGCAATGGGTGGTTATCGAATATCCGCCCGTGGTTGACGGCAGCGAGCTTCGCGACGCACAGGCAGTTTCCCGAACCGGTAACGAAGGCGATTATCAGATCTCATTTTCCTTCAAACCATCAGGAGCGCAGAAATTCGGCGATTGGACGGGCCGCAACATCAATAACTATATGGCGGTCGTCCTCAATGAAGAGGTCAAATCCGCCGCCTTTATCAAATCGCAGATATTCGATCAGGGTGAAATATCGGGCCGCTTTACAAAATCGACCGCTGAAGACCTCGCCCTGACACTGCGTTCGGGTGCTCTTCCGGCAAAGATCGAATACATTGAGGAACGCACGGTCGGAGCAAGCCTCGGTGCCGACTCTATACGGGCGGGTGTCACCGCTTCGCTGGCGGGTTTGATATTCATCACGATCTTCATGCTCGTATATTACAGGGCATCAGGGCTAAACGCCGTCATCGCGCTGTTGCTGAACATGCTTCTGACCGGCGCGGCATTGGTTACGATGAATGCGACACTGACTCTGCCCGGGATCGCGGGCTTTATCCTCGGTATCGGCATGGCCGTTGACTCCAACGTTCTTATCTTTGAACGAATGCGTGAGGAGCTAAAGGCCGGACGGAGCGTTGCCGACGCGGTCGAGACGGGATTTGACAGGGCGTTCATCACCATCGTGGACACGAACGTAACGACGATGATCTCCGCTGTGATACTTTATCTGTTCGGTTCGGGCAACATACGCGGATTTGCGGTAACGCTGATATTGGCATTGCTGATAAATCTGTTCACGGCCGTTTACGTTTCGCGGACGATCTATATGTGGATCATGGCGCGAAACCCGAATATCAAGAGCCTCAGTATCTAGGGTTTTATTTAATACCGCGAATTCCGGCATTTCCGGTGCGGTGACAAGTTTTTTTGCGGCTTCTCCGACCGTTCGTGGGAGCCTTGGTTGAATAGAATGTTTGAAATTTTTCCTAACATCAATGTTGACTGGATGGGTTGGCGCAGGCCGCTCATTTTCTTGTCCGTCGTCCTTTTGCTGGCCGGACTGTTTTCCGCCGCCGGCAGACAGTTGACGCCGGGCGGCACCGACGCGTTCAATCTGGGCGTGGATTTTCAGGGCGGGACCGTCGTCACTGCCAAATTCAGGCAAAAACCCGCTGTCGATGAGATCCGTGCGGCATTGAACGACGTGGGCATCGAGCAGCCGATAATCCAGGATTCTCTGGACAAAACGGATGAGGTGCTGATCAAGATCCCGCTTCTTGATGCTGAGACTGAGACACCCGCAGCGACGACAGCCGAGGGCGGCGAGTCCGCCGAGGATGCCGCCGCCATTCAGACCAGGCAGGTGGACAGGGGCGTTGAGATGGTCAGAAGCGCTCTGAACAAGTTCGGCCCCGAGGTGGGGGCAGGAAGCACGCTGGATGCCGATCAGGCCGCCGCTTATCAGATCGTCGGACGCGATTACGTCAGCCCGATAGCCGGTTCGCAGCTTCGCGACGCGGCTGTCATCGCCACGCTGTTGGGCATGGTCGGAATGTTGCTGTTCATTGCCTACCGATACGATTGGACATACGCAGCGGGCGCGGTAATAGCGGTATTTCACGACGTTCTGACAACGCTTGCTTTCTTTTCGATCTTCCAATGGGAGGTCAGCCTCACGGTTCTCGCGGCGCTTTTGACGCTGGTTGGATTTTCGGTCAATGACACGATCGTTATCTTTGACCGCGTCAGGGAAAACCTGACGCTGAACCGGAGCGAATCGCTTTACGACCTGACGAATAAGGCAATTAACCAGACAATGTCCCGCACCATTGTGACGAACGGCCTCACGTTCCTTTCAGTTCTCGCTCTGGTGCTTTTTGGCGGCGAGGTACTTCGCGGATTTTCGCTGGCGTTGTTTGTCGGCTGTATAACAGGTACGTATTCCACTATTGCCATTGCCAGCCCGATCGCGATCTGGTGGCAGAGCAAGGTGGGGCAGGCTGATATGAAGGCCCAGCCTCTGGGAACTCCCGAGGGAGAAAAGCTTGCCTCGGCGTCCAGGCGTTCAGTGACCCGAAGGCCGGTGACACGATAAAATACGGGCGGTATCCCAGCCGCCTGATAACCTCTCATAGCTGAAGAGCAAAAAAAGATTAGAAAATCTTTCAAACTTGGTTAATTATTCTTGACTTTCGGCTCGTGAGAAATTAGACTTCATTACGTTGCTGGTCAATTTAATATTTCGTTACTGCTCTTTTCTGAGTTTCTTTCGAGAAGGATAAGGAGACGTGGGATTTTTGTTTGGATTGCCGGCAAAGGTCCGATTTCACACCTGATCAATTTTTTGAAACTTAATATCGAAAAGTAAAGTAAACTTGCGAAATCTCGCTGTATCTTGTGAAACAGCGCAATGAAGGTTACAACGTGAAACCTTGCATTGTTCATCGAACTATATAAGGTATGAAGCCCTGGAAACCTCAGGTTTGGCACCGGAAGAAAGGGAGGAATGGAAAATGTTAGATCAATTGGTAGAATCCAAAAGCCATAGCGGAGAGAACAGTAAAAGGAGCAGCCTTTTGCTGACGACCTTTGTGATCATGTCCGCCGTGCTGGTCAGCTCGTGGCTATACAGCCTCTTTGCAAAGGATTTTGACATGGGAGCCGGCGGCCTGGATGTAACCACGCTTGTCGCTCCTCCGGTCGTGGACGAGGCCCCAAAGCCGGAGCCTGAACCGGAGCCGGAGCAGGCACGTCAAAAAGATCCGAATGTCGATATCCGAAAAGAGATCATCGCCACGATGAATGAGCCGCCGCCGAAGATCCCGGATAAGGTCAGCACCGTAAAGAATACCGTGCCGCCGCGTGATCCGAACAAGTTCACGGTCAAGGGCGACCGCAACTTTAGTGCTGCGAACGCTCCGCCATCCGACTATAAAGGACGGGTCAACACACAGGGAGAGGGAAGTGATTCCGGCGGCAGGGGAGGCGGAGGCGACTCTGACCGAGGCAGCAGCACGCCGCCACCGCCGCCACCACCGCCAAAGCCGCCTTCAAAGCCCATATCGGGCGGAGTTTTGAACGGTAAGGCGCGATCACTGCCGAAACCGGCATATCCGCCGGCAGCAAGGGCGATCAGGGCCGGTGGGGCCGTGCAGGTTCAGGTCGTTATCGACACCAGCGGCAACGTGAAATCCGCATCGGCGGTCAGCGGACATCCGCTTCTGCGTCCTGCCGCCGTGGCCGCAGCCAGACAGGCGAAATTCAGCCCGAC
>CAZOXY010000030.1:22084-33000 GCA_964583955.1 uncultured Chloracidobacterium sp.
GCCCGACAATGCTTTCGGGACAGCCGGTCGAGGTGCAGGGTGTGATCACCTATAACTTTGTGGCTCCGTGATCCACAGTTAGCATAAACGGCGGCCGTTACGGCTTTTTCGCGTGCGGTCGCCGCCAAATTAAGATACTGCAATAATTTAGATTTTTTTCGATTTCTTTGGAGGAAAAACCATGACTTTATTAGCAAGCCTGGCAGCAAACGACATTTCGGCATCTTTGCTTATGTTTGCCGAGGGCGCAAAGATCTCTTTCGGTATATACGATATCGCAAAGAGTTTGACCATTCCCGGATGGGCGGTGATCATCATCCTGCTTATCCAGTCGGTGTACATCATCGCTGTCGGCATCGAACGCTGGCTTACCTACAACAAGGCAAAGCAGCAGTCCCGTCAATATGCTCCCAAGGTCGCCCAGGCGCTCAAGAACAGCAATATTGATGAAGCGATCAACATCAGCGACAAGCATAAGGATTCGCACCTTGCAATGGTCGTATCTTCAGGCTTGAAGGAATTCAGCGCACATCTTGGCTCTGAGGAGATCACGGCCGATCAGATGGAAGCTTCCAAGCGTGCCCTTGATCGTGCCATCGCCGTCAAGACCGCCGAACTTAAGCGCGGCTTGTCCGGCCTTGCCACTGTCGGTTCGACCGCTCCGTTCGTCGGATTGTTCGGAACGGTTGTCGGCATCATCGGTGCGTTCGTCGCCCTTGCCCAGGAATCAAACGCGGGCATAGGCACGGTGGGCGCGGCTATAGCCGAAGCTCTTGTGGCTACCGCATTTGGTATCGCGGTTGCGGTTCCCGCTGTGTGGCTCTTTAACTACTTTACGAACAAGGTGACAAGCTTTGGCGTTGAAATGGAGAACTCAGCCTCTGAATTGGTTGACTACTTCATCCGTCAGCGGACCAAGCGCCTCAACGGCTAGTTGGGGACGGTCCCGAAGTTCTGTTATTTAAGGGAGAAAAGACAATGGGTGCAAAAGTCGGTGGATCCGATGAATATAATTCGGATATCAACGTCACGCCAATGGTGGACATCATGCTGGTGCTGCTGATCATCTTTATGATCGTCACACCGATGCTCCAGGCCGGTGTGACCGTAAATATCCCGAAGAATATGAACACGCCGGAAGAGGATGCCGAGATAACCAAGGACACGTCCGTGGTTATCGCCATTCCCGACAACAACAGCTTCTATATCGGTACAGACCCCTATCCGCTGACCGAGCTTGGCGAAAAGATAAAGACAATGATGCAGGATAAGCCTCCTGCTCAACGCATTGTTTATATCAAGAGCGGGATCGAGGTCGATTACGGAACGGTGGTTCAGGCGATAGATACCATTCGGCAGCAGGACATCGACAAGGTCGGTCTGGTTGCTGATAGGAAGAAGGGAACGGCAGAATAGTTCAGACTAACAGGCCGGGGCAAAGTTTTGATGCCCTGGCTCATCATGAGGTCAGTATGGGAATGTCATCAGGTGGCTCGAAAGACGAAGCCACACCAAATATCAATGTGACGCCTCTGATCGACGTTTTGCTGGTGCTTCTGATCATCTTTATGATCATCACTCCGGTCAAACCGAGCAGATTTGAGGCAAAGGTTCCTGCGGAGCCTAAGAAACAGGATAACCTTGAGGTATCGCCCAATCCGTTAACGCTGGTGATCTCCATAAGGCCGGCGGACAGATCGATCATGCTTAATCAGGAAGCGGTTGGCACTATCGATGATCCGTCCGCTCTTACGAACAGGCTGAAAGAGATATTCAGACAGCGTACGACCGAGGGAGTTTTCAGGGACAATTCGAACCAGATCGAAAAAACGGTCTTTATCAAATCTCCCACTTCGGTCAAGTATGGCGATGTGGTAAAGGTTATTGATGCAGCCAAGGAAGGCGATGCCGAACCGATAGGTTTGCAGGTTGACGATCTGTCAGCGGTATAAAAATTTTTCCGGTCTCTAGGGCGGCAGAGTGCCTTTATATAGGTTTCTTGTGCCTTCCGGCCGGTGGTTCAGGGAGTTGAAGATGCAATCTTCTCGTTTTGGGATACTTTTATTAGTGGTGTTGGCTGTAATTACAACAACCAACTGCGCTTATTTTAACAAGATCGTCACAAGAAAAAACCTTGTTGACGGAGCCGAAGCCTACAAAGGCCGCAAATTTGCCGAGGCCGAAGAACTTTTCAGACGTGCCGCCGCCCGTGATCCGGAAGGCACCACGTTGGAAGGGAGAACTGCCCAGCTTTTCCTTGCCCGAACGATCCATTCTCGTTTTATCGGCGATCGCCGGAACACGCAATTGGCGGAACAGGCGATAGAGGAATACAAAAAGGTACTTGTGGTTGACCCCAACGAACAAAGCGCCTATAAAGCGGTTGCCGGGCTGTTGGAAAACCTTCAAAAGAACGACCAGTGGGAGGTCTGGGTAAAGGAGCGTTCGCAAAATGCTCAGATCAACAACGAATATCGGGCCGAGGCCCTTACCTCACTCGCCGTTAAGCAGTATAACTGTGCGAATGAGATAACGGACACCGACAAGACCAAAAAAGAAGGCAAACGCGACGGCAAAGATGTATTTATTTATGTCAAGCCTGAGAATGCAGCCGATCTGGAAAAATTGCGTGCCTGTGTTACACAGGGAACGGCACTTATAGATCAGGCGATAGCCCTTGAGACCGATGAGGTCAAGAATATGAAGGGGCTGGATCTCAAAGCGGTTTCCGACGCCGATCTTGTGAAAAACCATGAACTCGTCAAATCGTTTGAATCGACGCGTTCATACAGGGCCAGCCTTTTGATCCAGGCATCGCGTCTTGCGGAAATGGACGGAAAGGAGCCTGATGCTGCCCGTCTTCGCAGTGAGGCAGAGGCCGCAAGGACGCAGTTCCAGGAACTTAGCGAGGTCAGCCGCAACATGCAGACCGAAATAGACGACAGAAAGGCGGCGGCTGAGGCAGCGGAGAAAGAAGCTGCCAACAGCAATTCCGCTTCATAAACGGAACGGCGTCATCTAACAACGTTCTCTAATTTTGTGATGTTCGGCTTTTCAGTTGAACATCACTTTTTTTGCTTATTGTATCGTTATCAGGAACTTGCCGTGTCATTGCAATCTTCGCGACAACTAAAATAATATTATAGTCGTGATAAAAGAGATATGATCCGCATTGAAGATGTCATTGCAAAGGTGGAACATAACCGGCCCGACGCTGATGTCGAGCTGATACGGCGTGCCTATCTCTTTTCCGCCCTGCATCACAAGGGGCAAAAGAGGGCATCGGGCGAACCGTATCTTGTCCATCCGCTGGCGGTTGCTGACCTGCTTGCAGAGATGGGGCTTGATGAGGTCAGCGTCTCCACGGGGCTTCTTCATGACGTTGTGGAAGACACACTGGTCGATCTGGACACGATCCGCTCATATTTTGGCGACGAAATAGCCCTTCTGGTTGACGGCCTCACAAAGATCGCACAGATCAGCAACCTCTCAAAAGAACGCCAGCAGGCTGAGAACGTCAGGAAAATGGTCCTGGCAATGATCACAGATGTCAGGGTCGTGCTGATAAAATTGGCCGACCGCCTGCATAACATGCGGACGATGCAGTTCCTCAATCCGGAAAAGCGCGCCCGCATCTCTCAGGAAACGCTGGACATATACGCTCCTATCGCTCATCGCCTCGGTATGGGTAAACTCAGGAGCGAACTTGAGGACCTTTCATTTCAGAACCTTTATCCCGAGGATTACAAGCGGCTCGCAAAAGAGGTAGATTCACGGCGTCCGGAACTCGAAGCCACTCTTGACAGGATAAGATCCACGGTCGAACATAGATTGCGCGAGAATGAAGTACCTTTTATCGAGATACAGGGACGCGTCAAAAGGCTTTTTTCGCTTTGGAAAAAACTGAAAAAACAGAAAATTTCCATTGAGCAGGTCTATGACCTTATTGCTGTCCGCGTCATTACTCCAAACCACAAAAAATACTGCTATCTGGCTTTAAGCGTTATGCACGACACATGGACGCCCGTGCCGGAACGCTTCAAGGACTGGATCGCCATACCGCGCGACAACCTGTATCAATCGCTGCACACGTCGGTCATAGGCGACGGCGGACAGGCATTCGAGGTCCAGATACGGACCGAGGAAATGCACCACATAGCCGAGGAAGGCGTTGCCGCACACTGGCGATACAAGGAGAACAAACTCGGGACGCCGGACGATAACGAAAGCATTGATGAGCTTCGCAAGACGGTTGAGAAACTGCTGCTTCCGCTGGTCGAAAATTCCGAGGCGGACGGCGATTCCGAGGATTTTATCGAGTCATTAAAACTCGATCTGTTCCCAAAGGATGTTTACGCCTTTACGCCCATGGGCAAGGTCATACAGCTTCCTCGCGGCGCCACGCCGTTGGATTTTGCATACGCCATTCACTCTGAGGTCGGCGACACCTGCACCGGTTCCAAGATAAACGGCCGTATTGTCCCGCTAAGGACCGAACTGCAGAACGGTGATGTGGTCGAAATAATGACCACCGCAAACTCAAAACCGTCGCGCGACTGGCTAAACTACGTTGTCACGTCAAAAGCAAGGAACCGCATAAGGCATTGGATATCGGAACAACAGCGGGCTGAATCGATAGACATCGGCCGCAAGCTTTTGGAAAAGGAGGCCGACCGCTTTCGGCTTTCTCCGAAAAAGCTTATGAACAACGACACCGAGATGAAGCGAATCGCCAATGAGTACGGCCTCGGACGGTTCGAAGACCTTCTTGCGTCAATAGGTTACGGCAAGACGCTTCCGCGAAATATAATCGCGAAATTTCTCGGCCCCGAAAAGTTTGCCGAGCTTGATCCCGAGAAGCACAAGGAAACGCGGCTGGAAACCGGAATGAAGGCCGTCAAACGCCTTATCGGTTTGGGCGAGGATGCAATAGTTGTGAAAGGCGTGGACAATTTGCTCACAACTCGGGCCAGATGCTGTAACCCGTTGCGTGGAGAGGATATAATCGGATACATATCGCTCGGTAAGGGAATTGTCGTCCATAACAAACGGTGCAAGAACGTTAAACAGCTGATGGTCAATAAGGACCGCATCGTTGATGTGGAATGGGCAAAGAGCGACAAGGAAGAGATACAGTCGGTCAGGCTGCTTGTAACGACCGAGAACCGCACCGGGATGCTTGCGGACATCACCAACGCCATCGCTGAGATCAAGACCGGCATCCGCAACGCTTCTGCCAGCGTTTCGCGTGATGACAAAGGCCTGATCGAGGTAACGGTCGAAGTTTTTGACAAAAAACATCTTGACCGCGTCATTCTGGCCGTCGAACAGGTTCCGGGCGTCATTGCCGTTGAGCGAATGAACGCTAATTAACGGTCTATTTGACGGAGGTCAGAGAGCATCTTCCGTTTGCGGGAGTTTTACAATCCGACACAAAATCTGCTAATATTACGCTTTTGTTTGGATATTGCAGGCTTGATCTATGGACATAATTTCAACCGAGAAGGCACCGGCGGCGATCGGGCCGTATTCACAGGCCATAAAGGCTAACGGCGTTGTTTACTGTTCCGGCCAGATACCCATTGATATTGCGACCGGCGAATTTGTTCCCGGCGGCGTGGTTGAGCAGACGCATCAGGTGCTCAAAAACCTTGGTGAGGTGCTTTCGGCGGCTGGCAGCGGCTTTGACAAGGTCGTAAAAACCACTGTGTTTTTGGCCGATATGGGCGATTTTGCCGCTATGAATGAGATCTATGCTCAATATTTCAGCGAGCATGAGCCGGCGCGTGCGACCGTTCAGGCGGCAAGGCTACCGCGTGACGCCCGTGTGGAGATAGACTGCATCGCCGTTGCGTAAATACGGCGTGCGGGCAAGGAAAAACCGGGCAGCGATCAATATCGAGGCCCGGCGTTGATAAAAAAAGCGTGGTGATTGGGTTGCTACGCGGCTTTGATAATTTTGCCGGATTTGATGCAGCGGGTACAGACCTTTAACCGTCCGTTGCTTCCCGAAGGGAGCTTAACGCGGACGGGCTGCAGATTTACATTAAATCTGCGTCGGGTCTTGTTGTTAGCGTGTGAAACATTGTTTCCAAACTGCGGCCCTTTGCCGCAAACGTCGCATCTCTGTGCCATAATTATTGCCTCCGAATATTAACGAGGTAGAATGAGTTTACAAAACCCAAAACAGATTTTATAGCAAACGATAGGGCTTAAAGTCAAGTAATGGAAAAGAATCGAATTGGTGAAGGAGTCAATCTCATAGTGCGAAACATAAAAAGAAACCCGGCCTTTGTCGTCGGAATGGTTCTGGCGGCGGTTTTCATGACGGCTTGTTCGGGCGAACCCGTAGCGGGTCCTGACGGAACGGACCCGAACGAAGTGGCGGCAAAGGTCAATGGCCGCGACATCCGTATGGAAGAGGTCGAAAAGGCGGTAAAGGCGCAGGCCCAGGGAACGCAGAGTTCCTTTTCACCGCTTGAACTGGCGTCGGCACGGCTGACGGTTCTTCAGCAGATCATCCAGACCGAGGTC
This sequence comes from uncultured Chloracidobacterium sp., assembly GCA_964583955.1. Lineage (GTDB taxonomy): Bacteria > Acidobacteriota > Blastocatellia > Pyrinomonadales > Pyrinomonadaceae > OLB17. The sequence goes on from CAZOXY010000030.1 coordinate 28,619, forward strand.
ATGTATCAAAAGGCGGAAAAGGAAAACACCATTCCGAGCGATGATGAAGTGACCGCCGAAATGAACAAGCGCAAGACCGCAAGCGCCCTTTCTGCCGAGGAATTTGAAAAGCAGATGAAGGAAGCGGGCGAGACCGAGGCGTCGTGGCGTGAGAACGTCAAAAAAGAGATCGCTCTTCAGCGGCTTCAGGAAAAGATCGCCGGAAAGGTCGATTCGCCCAAGGACAGCGAGATCGAGCAGTTCTATAACGGCAATAAAGAGCAGTTCAAGAACAAACGCGGAGCGGAGCTTGCCGCCATCGTCATCGACCCCAGCAATAGCGGCCAGGGCGACACGACGACCAATGAGGACGAAGTGAAGCTGCGGCTCAATGAGATCAGCCAGAGGCTGGCGACGACCGATTTTGCGGCGGTCGCCCGCGAATTCAGCGAAGACCTTGAGACCCGTGCTCGCGGCGGCGATTGGAGATATTTCTCTGAGGACGAGATGCGTCAGGTCTTTGGAGCACAGGTTGCGGCCCATGTTATGGAAAAGATGACCAACGGCCAGGTGTTTCCCAGTGTCTTGACGCTGGACGGACGCTTTCTGGTGGTCAAATTGCTCCGCAAACAGGAAAAGGACGAGGACCTTACGCTGGAAAGCCCGCAGGTGCGTCCGCGGATAACCGAGCTTTTGACGAACGCCCGCAAGAATCTTTTGTGGCAATCGTATGTTTCTCTGGCGATGAATGAATCGAAGGTCGAGAATCTGCTTGCCCGCAAGGTCGTTGCCAATCCGAACGAGCTGAGCGGAGCGCGTCCGGCAGCCCCGGCGAACGCAAATCAGTCTGACGCGAACGCGAATACGAGTGCCAATGCGAACACAGCGGCAAATGGCGACGCGAACAGCAATGCGAATACTGCGGCGAATTCGAACACGGCGGCAAATGCGAACGCCAACGCCAACGCCAACGCCAACGCCAACGCCAACCAATAACATCACCGACATAAGGTGGTGAAAAAGGACTGCCACGAAACATTTCGACGGACGAAACCGTTCGGACAAGCGTTTCGTGGCTTTTTACGTGAAAGATGCTTTTTCGTTTGAGCAATGTTGAGAAAGGCTATGCCGGGACCGAGATACTTCGCGGCGTTTCTTTTCAGGTCAATCCGGGGGAAAAGGTCGGGTTGGTCGGACGCAACGGGGCCGGTAAAACCACCGTTTTTCGTCTTTTGACCGGGTCGGAAAGCCCGGACACCGGCGAGGTCGTAAAGGCAAACGGCCTGAAGCTCGGCCTGCTTGACCAGCACGTTGATCTCAAAAAAGGGCAGACCGTCCATCAGGCGGCGTTGTCGGCATTTCAGACAATTCTGGACATCGAATCCGAGATGCGCCAACTGGAACTCCGAATGGCGGACGATCATTCACCGGAGGTGCTTGAACGCTACGCCGATCTGCAGACCGCATTTGAACAGGCCGACGGATTTACATACACGGCCCGTGCGGAATCGATCCTGCTCGGCCTAGGTTTTTCACGCGAATACTGGGATCACGATACGGCTACGCTTTCCGGCGGGCAAAAAAATCGCCTCGGCATGGCTAGGCTGCTTTTGTCCGGGGCTGACGTTCTGCTGCTTGATGAGCCTACGAATCATCTGGACGTGAACGCGGTCGAATGGCTTGAAGAATTTCTTCGTGAGTATCAGACCGCTTATGTCGTCATCAGCCACGACCGATATTTTCTTGACCGCACGACCGACCGTATTATCGAGATCGACAACGGAAAGGCGGCCATCTATAAAGGCAATTATTCGCAGTTTCTGGTCGAAAGGGAGCTCCGCCGCGACCAGCAGCGGCGCGAATATGAAAATCAACAGGCCCACATCGCCAAGACGCAGGAATTCATTCGCCGAAACCTTGAGGGACAAAAGACCAAACAGGCGAAATCGCGCCGGACGATGCTCGAACGAATGGAGCGCATAGACCGGGTGGTTGAAGATCGTTCGGGCGGGCATTTCGGCCTGAAAAGCGTCGAACGAACCGGGAATAATGTTCTCACGGTGGAAGACCTCGGCATCGGTTACGGTTCGGCCAAACTGGCGGAAGGCATAGCTCTTTCACTTCACAGAAGCGAAGTGCTTGGCATCATCGGAGCGAACGGCACCGGCAAGACGACCTTTCTAAAGACGATCCTCGGCAGCCTGCCGCCGATTGCCGGCGAGGTGATATGGGGAACCAAGACCAATATCGGATACTATTCCCAGAATCTGGATGACCTTCACCAGGCGAACGAGATAATACAGGAACTGCGCCGGGTCGATCCGATGGCGGACAACGGAACGCTGCGGTCGTTTCTCGCTCGATTTCTTTTTGTGGGTGAGGACGTTTTCAAACGGGTGAGCGATCTTTCAGGTGGTGAAAAGGGCCGATTGGCCCTGGCAAAGCTGATCTATTCACGAAAGAACGTTCTGGTGCTGGACGAACCGACAAATCATCTTGACATCCCCTCGCGCGAGGCGCTCGAGGACGCTCTTACTGAATACGACGGCACGGTCGTCACCGTCAGCCACGACCGGTTTTTCCTCGACAAAATAGCAACGCAGATCCTCGCGTTCGAGGCCGACGGCACGGTCAATGTCTTCAACGGCAACTATACCGAATATCACGACGACAAGCTCCGCCGGGTCAGGGAAACGGTCGCTGTTCCCAATGAGCCGCCGGTCATCGTCGGTCAGACACAGAACGCCGAGAGCGGAGCTTCGTCCGGCCCGGTGCTCAGCAAGAATCAACGTGAACGGATAGAAAAACGGATCGCCGAGATCGAAACTGAGATACAGCGGGCAGAGGAGCGTTCGGCAAGTCTTACTGAAGTGCTAAGCCTGCCTGAAAATGTCAACGACCACGTTCGCTTAAAGGAATTGGCGGATGAGATCGCGGCGGCGGATGCCCTCGCAAGATCGCTTTATGCCGAGTGGGAATCAATGCTCGACACTCAGCAATAGGCCGCAAAGAAAAAAGAACCGTGTCCGATCGAGGCCGGACACGGTTCGAATGCCTTCCCACAGGCAGATCGACAACAGGAGGGCTTTAGTCAACGGTTGTCGGAAACAAAATTCACATCGGTCAATGTGTCATGCAGATCCACCAACATGGTCGGCGTCTGGAAAACATATTGCTTTGCCTTTACCTCCAGAACATACGAGCGTCCGACCGGCAGATCGGCGAAATGGTAATACCCGAAGCCATTCGTGGTGACGCGTCGCGGAGCGGACATGCCATCGTCGGAAAGCGTTATGGTTGCCTGTCCGATACCGCGCCCGCCGCTGGTCAGAACACGTCCCGACAGCGAAGCGTTTGCCGATGTCGGGGCAATGCTCGCAACCGCGAAAGGCGAGAGCGAAGCAGTTTGGGCACAGATCGTCCGCGTGGCAAAGTTCCGCGTCGTCGTCCGGTTTTTCCATACACCGTTCTCAAGATGCAGAACGAGCAGGTTCTCAAATTCCGCCTCGGTCGAAAAAGCCGGGACATTAAAGCACAGCCCGACATCGCCGGTGAACACGGCGTTGGTCGCGATGTCATACACAAGCCTCTTGCCCGAACCATTCAGCGGCGGCAAAATGGCCGGGTCAAGCGGTATCTGATGTGTTATACCGCCCGCCGTCACCGTGTCAAACGTGATCGTGACATCGCCGACGGAGGTCGTGACCGGCAGCGGCCCGCCTTCGGGTGAAAGCTCCTTGCGGCTTGCCGGAGTCTCAGCCTTTGCCAAACGGCCAGAACCGTTAGATGATACTTCCTCAGACCTGAATCCCGCTCCTGCGTTGTATATGGCCGCGATCTCGGCTGCTGACAACGCTCGGTTGTAAACCGACGGCTCGTCGATACGACCAACAAAACCTTGACTATTTGCATTGCCGATCCGAAGATTAGCGGTACTAACCGCCATTTGTGAGAGCGGGGTGGCAGTTTCAGTCTCATATTGTCCGTTCACATACGTTTTGATCACAGATCCGTCCCATGTGAATGCAACATGCGTGAACACGCCTTCCGGAATCTGTGAGTTAGTGCCTGCGAGATATGAGTTCCCCTGTCCCGGTGTATGAAATATAGCTGCGGAAAAGCTCTTACTCCCACACGATATATAGCTGAGCCATCCGGTATGATTGGGCTCTATCGTATGTAAAATTCGATAGAAGTTACCGGCGTTACAGTTTGGGTAAGATGGATTGATCCACGCCTCCATTGTCATGCCGGTTGTTGGAAATAAAGCAGGGTTGTGTGGAACATTAACATATTGATTTTGAGCGGTAAAATTAAATGCCTGCCCGATCTTGCCCGGAGCAAAGCCCACCCCGTTGAGTGAACCGTTGTGGCCGTAGCCGGAAGAATCGAGGGCATTTCCG
>CAZOXY010000030.1:33010-42703 GCA_964583955.1 uncultured Chloracidobacterium sp.
CGCGCCACCATGCGATCTGTCCGCTGCGGGTCAATTCCTTCTTCAGCTTTCCGGCGACACCGGCGTTATAGACAGATTCGATCTCGGCAACGGTCAACACGCGGTTGTATGCGGAAACTTCGTCAATATCGCCATTGAATGGATGAGAGGTACCTGGGAATACGTCATTCAGATAACCGCCGATCGATGTAAATACCTGCGTATTCGCAGTAAATCCTGCTATGGTTGCATCGTTGAGTGACGCAGCCAGAACTCCGTTTACATAGACCCTGATGCCGACACCGGGATGCCAGACCCCGGCTATGTGCGTCCATGTATTAAGCGGAGCCGCTCCGGGAGCCGACTGGGCAGATTTGAGCGTTCCAGTGTCGCCGGTGTTGGTATCGCGTCCTCCTACAAAGACATTTCCATTATCAAGTACGGACAAAGCAAGACGAGCCTGTCCGGTCGTTATGAGATGCTCAGAAAATATCCTTCCCTCGCCAAGTCCTTGTCCTGAAGGTCCTTTAGGAAATACCCAGGCTTCAACAGTTCCGCCGGGCTGGTTCGTGAAGACACCGGCCGGGCTTATTTGAACAAGATCATCAATGCCGTCGAACGAAAATCCCTGACCGACCTTGCCAAATGTTATATCAGCACCGTTTACGAGCGTGCCGTTGTAACCGTTGCCGGAGATGTCGTTGGCGTCGCCATCGCCGCTCCACCAGCCGACAAGCCCCGAAGGAGCGGTTGTCGCCGTCGGCTTGCACTTCCCGGCAGTGTCCGCATTATAGATCGCCGCAATCTCATCGGCGGACAACGCACGGTTGTAAACCGAAGGTTCGTCTATCAAACCGTTGAAATGAATGCCCGGATTATTTTGATTTGTATCTGCTCCTATAAGGACATCTGCCGCCGGATCGTAAAACGGTGCCGAACCGTTTGCGGACATCGAATTAGTCAACACACCGTTTACAAACAACTTTAAAGTTGTTCCGTCAAACGTCGATACAAGATGAATCCACTCATTAAGCGTGGCTATATGACTGCTGTTGATCTCTGTAAACACGGAGCCGTCTGCATTATGAGCGATTGCCGTGTATGCCCGTTGGTTTCTGAAGCCGATTATATACGGGTTGCCAAAACCGTCTGACGAACCATAAGTTATAACCGCGTCAAAACCGTCAATGGTAGGTTTTAACGAACGAGGAAATGCCCACGCCTCAACCGTCCATCTTTGCGGCCGCAGGTTTGGATTTGACTGAATGCGAACATGATCGTCCACACCGTCGAGATCAAAAGCCTGTCCGATCTGTCCGGCAGCGAATGTCGCTCCGTTTTGCAGAGTGCCGTTTAACCGCGAACGTGAATCAAGCGCGTTCCCGTCGCCCGACCACCACGAAACAAGCCCCGGAGCCGCCGGTTCGCATTGCGGCCCGCCGGGTGGTGTGGGCGTTGGTGTCGGCGTGGAATCAGTCGTTACGGTTACGGTCGCATCGGATGTCTGTCCCGTGTCATCGGTTACGCGAACGATATCCGTTCCGGGCGTGTTTCCGGCCGTGTATTCGCCGGTTGATGCGTTGATGGTGCCGCCTGATTGATTTTGAACAAGGCTGAATGTGTATGGGGCGATACCGCCAGTCGCCATAAATTGCTGCGTTCCGCCGGTATTGACAGTTGCGGCTGTCGGAGATATTTCCAGCAATGAAACGTTTTCGCTCTGTGCCAGCGTCCACGGCGAAAACTGTGTGATATTGCGTACGGTCGCCCGGTTCAGATCAGACGCGAGCGCCGTGGCAAACTCGGTCGCCGAGCCGCCGTCTATCCTGTAAACACGATAGACATTTTCGACGCCTACAACATCGGAATTGGGGTAGCTGAACGTCACATCCGCTTCGTTAATGCCGCCGTTCGTTAATTCCCACCATCTGCCCAGCCTTTGTTCGGGCAAATTGGTTATCTCGCCGGGATATGGCCCATGCTTTGAATCGACGGTAAAGTTTCCGTCGCCGTCAACGTTGAACAGCAGCACAGGAGCATAATTCCCGCCACTGCCGACAGGGAAATTGAAAGACCCAGAGCCATTGACACAGCGCGTCAGCGTAGCATTGATGAAGGATTCGGGCGAGCCGCCTGAAAGAGAATTTGGATCGCAGTTTGCAATGACCACATTGCCAGGCCCCTCGATACGGCCGTTGTTTATGTTCAGATTGCCGTTTACGGTCAGCGTCAGGCCGGCGGCTATTGTCAGCGTCCGGTCGTTGTCTATGCGCAGATCATTTACAACGACGTTTGCAGAGGTGATCGCCGCGTCGTTAGTGGCAATGTCAATATTAGCCGTGGCCTCCGGAACGGTTCCCGTACTCCAGTTATCGCCAAGATGCCAATCGGTCGTGACTTCGCCTTCCCATTGGATTCCGAAGTATCTTGCAAAATAATACGAGTCACGGCATCCGGCCCTTGTAAAGTTGCCTCCCACATACATATCCGTACCCGAAAAGACGACCGAAGAAACGATTGAGTTCATTCCGGTTCCAACGCTTGACCAATTGACTCCAACCCTTTTTGCAATGTAGTTGACAGTCTGTCCGCCTGCTGAAGTGAATTCGCCGGCAATATACATATCGCCGTTATGAGGAATTATCTCTCTGACACGACCGTTCGCGGCAAATCCTGTTGAAACCCACGAGGTTCCGTTAAAACGCGCCGAATTGGCGGTGTTCGCAACTCCCCCCACATTGGTAAAGCTTCCTCCGACATAAATGTCCAATCCCTGAACAAGGATCGCCCCCAGAATACCGTCCGCTCCCGTTGTATTGCCGACCGGCGACCATGTAGTACCGTTCCATCGGGCGATGCGATTTGTACTGGAAACGCCGCCCATAGATGAAAAACCTCCGCCCGCATACAGGTCCGTACCGGAGATGGTCAATGCCGAGATGGAGCCTCCGCCCGTACCGGAATTTGTATCGGACCAGGCGGTACCGTTCCATCTTGCCACACGGCTTGTAACGCCTCCGGCCGAAGTGAAATCTCCTCCGATGAACACATCGCCGTTATCGGCTATCGCCATGGACCAAACACGCGGGCCGGCCCCGGCGATCCATTCGCCTGCCGTTCCCGAACCCAGGGCCGACCATGATGTCCCGTCCCATTTTGCAACTCGGCTGGCCGGAACTCCTCCTGCCGTTGTGAATTGGCCTCCGGCGTAAACATCGCCGTTCGCGGCAACGGCAAGCGTGAAAACGGTGCTGTTCATGCCTGTTCCGAGCGGTTCCCACCGAATACCATTCCACTTGGCGACAGCATTAACGACGGTTCCCCCCGCCGTACTGAAATTGCCGGCGGCGTATATATCCCCGTTGGGGGCCGTTGCCAGACTATGGACGCTGCTGTTCATCCCCATAAACATCCTGGTATCGGTGTTTAGAGATATCCAACTTGCTCCGTTCCATTTTGCCAACCCATGTGCCGGTGTGTCCTCGACGGATCTGAACGCACCTCCGGCATATAGGACGTTTCCTCTGAAAAATGTCGTCAGAACGTTTGAGTTGCCGATGCCGCCGCCAAGCGGGGACCAAACCGTTCCGTCCCATCGGGCAACTCTGTTCGCGGGTGAGCCTCCGGCCTCGGTAAACGCTCCCGCCGCATAAATATCGCCGCCGTTCACGCTTATTGTAAAAACGGAATTGTTCGTCCCGCCGCCAAGCGATGACCATTCGCCGCCGTTCCAGCTTGCGATGCGGCTTGTATCAGCCACGCCTCCGGCGGAGGTGAAAAGTCCTCCGGCGATGACATTTTCGCCTGATATGGCCACGGCCCTGACCATGTTGTCGGTGCCGGAACCAAGCGCGGACCAGCTTGTGCCGTTCCAGCGCACAATGTTGTTCGCTGCCGTGCCGCCCGCGGCGGTAAACGATCCCCCCGCGTAAATATTTGTTCCATCAACCGCGATTGAATAAACATGCGTTCCGGTCATTCCGGTACCGATCGGCGACCATGTCGTGCCGTTCCATCTTGCGATCAGGCTGGCGGGTGAACCGCCGGCGGTTGTGAATTGCCCGCCGGCGATGATATCCGTTCCTGACGCGGCAATGTCCCAAACGACACTATTCAAGCCCGTACCGAGCGATGTCCACGCGGAACCGTCCCATTTCGCTATACCGGACGCCGATACGCCGCCCGCAATTGAGAAATTACCCGCCGCGTAAACATCTGTCCCGACAATGATGATCTTTCTGACGGCGGAGTTCATCCCGGAACCAAATGATGTCCATTGCGTGCCGTCCCATTTGGCGATGTGGTTCGCCTGAACTCCTCCTATCGACGTAAAAAAGCCGCCGACATAGATATTGCCCGCCCCATCGACCGCGACGGTACTTATAAAATCGTCAAACCCGAATCGGTCATCCCAGCCATCGGCACAGGTCGGAGCAAAGGCCGTTTTCGAGGACCGGTTCCTGTTTGTTGACAAAAATGCAGGCCTGCCGTTCGACCTGTCGGTCATGCTGAAGCCGGAGATGTCAAAGCCGCCCGTGATATCTTCACTTACATTACCGTTTTCATTAAGGGGCATCGTTATCGGGACATCCACACTCTGAGCAGCCGAGCCGCCGGCAAGGAGCAGCCAAAATACGGCCGTCAAAACAGATGCAATAATTGTTCGAACGGCTATTCTGCCGTACGTATATATTTTATTTGCCGCAATAATTCCTTTTGCTGTCATGGTGATATCTCCGATGTCTCTCATATTTTATGTTTCCACAGGCAGCGGCGCGGAGCCGGACGCCTGAGTAAGATCATTCCAAACCGTCCTGGGCATTTTCCGGGGACTCGGCTTCTGTACGGTTGGCCATCTTCTGCAACAATTCATCAGGTTTTTCCAAATCCTGGTCCGCCGGTGCCGAAAGAACGCTCCGCACTTTCACGGTTATCTTCTCGACGGAGTGTGTCGTAATGGTAATTTTCTTGTTATCCATTGATTCTTCGCTTACAATCTAGCCATTGTCGTAAATGTCCGGTTTCCGAAGTTTGGATCCGAATAAATTTGATTTTTTCCCGTGGCTGAGTTCGGATGGTAAATGAGACCATCGGTAAAAGTCTTGAGGGTTTTCTCATTTATTTCTTTCAAACTTCTTAACGCCATATGTCCCACGCTATCAACAAGTTAATAGGATTTCGAGAGTTCCGTCTGGATATACGGAATGGACAGTTATGGCATCAGAGCGACCCGGTCACTCTAAATCCAAAGGCGTTCGACCTGCTGGTGATGCTGGTATCGCGGCCCGGCGAGATAATTAAAAAGGAAGTTTTGATCGAAGAGCTATGGCCAGACTCCGATTCGGGGGCGAATAACCTGACGCACACGGTCCATTTGCTGAGAAAGGCCCTTCAGCAATACGGCGAAGAAGATCTGATCGTAAACATACCCCGTCGCGGTTATAGATTTGTCGGAACAGTCTCAGACCAGGAGACAGAGGATGCCCCGCGAGCAGTCGGGACCGCTCACACTAAAGCACTGGAATCACAAGGCTCAAACACACCCGATCCACCGGATGTCGGGCGAGACGGCATTTCCCGCCGGATTGTCTTTGCGGCATCGGCAGCAGCCGGTGTTTTGATCTTTTTCTTTGTTGGTCTGTATGTTTGGAGGTCACAGTCCGCCATTGGCCCTCATGGGCTGCGGAATGCAACCTCGATAGCGGTGCTGCCTTTCAAGTTTATTGACGGAGACGACGAGAGTCTTGGGATTCGAATCGCAGATTCTGTGATTACGCGCATAAACAGGCTGGAAAATATCATGGTCCGCCCAACCTCGGCCGTGGCCTCGATCACCGGTGAGGATAATGATCTTCATGCGGTCGGACGACGATTGAAGGTTGAGATAATTGTTGATGGGCGTGTTCAGCGATCAGGCAGTTTGCTCCGCATCACATCACAAGCCGTTTCTGTAGCAACCGGCGAATTGCTCTGGTCAGATCAATTTAGCGGAAGCCCGGAAAGGCTCCTTAACTTGCAGGATTCAATAAGCGAGCGGCTGGCATTTCATCTGTCAAAATCTCTCAACGGGGAATTCGCCGGTTCTTTGCGAAAACAGCCTACCGAGAATGCCGAAGCTTATGAGAACTATCTGAATGGCCGATATTTTTGGCGAAAACGCAGCCATGACTCGATCAAAAACGCAATAAGACTGTTTGAAAAAGCCGTCGAACTCGATCCTGATTTTGCTGCCGCCCATGTCGGCCTGGCCGATTCGCTATTTCTGCTGTATGACAGCGCCTACGAGATCGATCTTAAGATGGTCAATCGGGCGAAGGCACATATTGATAAAGCCATTGACCTTGATCCGGGCCTCAGCGAGGCGCATTCGACCCTTGGGCTTATACGTCGAATATATGACCGCGAGATAGACCTTGCGGAAAGTTCATTTAAGACCGCCCTCGAACTCGATCCGCATTCCCCCGAAGCTCTGAACCGTTATGGCCTGCTGCTTGCCAAATACGGCAGGTTTGATGAAGCTGAGTCCATGCTTCGCCGGGCGCTGGAGTTTGATCCGACGTCAGCGAATATCACAAAGAATCTGGGCCAGGTATTATATTTCAAAGGTGACTATGAATCGGCCTTACAACAATTCAGGTCTTCGCTCGAACTTGATCCGATGTTCGCTGCTTCCAAATGGCTGATGGCACGATGCCTTTGGCAGAAGGGCGATAAGGATGCCTCCATGCAGGCCTACGCCGATGCGCTCAGAGGCGTCGGTTCAAAGGATATTGCCGAGATGATCGAAACAGAATTGCCCGGAGGAGACCTTGACTCAATATTGTTGAAATGGATAAAGGCATGGCAGCAGTTTGATGATGAGGTTTACAGCATTGTTATTCTTACATCGCATCGTGCCGACAAGGATGAGACGATCAGGCTTCTCAAAAAAGCCGTTGAAGATCGGCATCCATGGGCAGATAAGATCAATATCGAACCCGAATACAGGTTTCTTCACGACGACCCGAGATTTCAACAGTTGATGAATGCCCATTTCTAGGCTACCTTTTGTCTAAGCCGCCATTCCGCTTCCGATCATAAAATCTTGTGTTATTTGGGCCAATCTCTTAAAATCACAAAAACAATTTTCCGTTATATGCGTCCACTCCGGTCAAGGATCAATGAAAAGCGACGAACAGTTCACAATTTACGAATTTGACGAATTTCGTTTGGACAGCCAGAATCTGACCCTTTGGCATCGGGGCAAACTCGCGCCGCTGCCGCCAAAGGCGGTCGAACTGCTGCTCGTTTTTATAGAGCGACCCGGTTTGATCGTCAGCAAGGATGACCTGTTGGATGCCGTTTGGGGAGATACGTTTGTTGAGGAAAGTAATCTTTCACATAACATATATCTTCTGCGAAAGACCTTTAAGTCTGCCTCGGGGCCAAACTATATTGAGACCGTGCCGCGGCGCGGATACAAGTTCAACGCAACTGTTTCGGGCATTATCGAGCATCAGGAGATCACGATAGAACGCCGGTATTTTACCCAGACCGTCATCGAGGAAACTGCGGGTGGTTTTGTTGAGGATATCGGGTTCGACGAGGCCATCGATATTGCGGCAAAACATACATTGCCGCCGCCTTCGCGTGTATGGTGGGGCCGTTTGATCAACACACGTTCTGTCCTGATTGGGATGATAGGTGTCGCGGTTGTCAGTATTTCGATATTTGGTTCAGTCTTCTGGCATCCCGATGAGCGCGGCTCGTCAACGGGATTTAAGGACATACGATCGATCGCGGTCATCCCTTTTGATTTTCACGGCGGTGAGGACGAAACCATCAGCATCAGGATCACCGATGCCCTCGTGACGGGCCTTCATTCGAACAGCGATATGAACGTCAGACCCGTTTCGTCCGTGATGGCATATATTCGCGACAAACGCGATCCGATCGAGATAGGCAAAGACCTGTTGGTTGATGCTGTTATCGATGGCCGTCTTCAGCAAGAGGGCGATAGGCTCCGGCTTAACATACAGCTCATTTCGGTTCGGACCGGCGACACATTGTGGACAGGACAATTTGACGGCAAAGCGGATAAATTACTGACGCTGCAAGATGATTTTACATCGAGATTTTTCTCAGAGAACGGATTGACCGTCCCAAAAGCCGGCGGCAAAAGGCGCGACGGCGACCTTACAACAAACAGTGAGGCTTATGAACAGTATCTAAATGGCCGGTATTTTTTTGCCCGCCGTAACGGCCCCGACCTTTTAAGGGCGGAACAGCATTTTAAGAAAGCCATTACTCTGGATGATAAGTTTGCGGAGGCTCTGGTCGGCTTGGCAAATATTCTTGCCTTTCGCCAAAACGAAAGTAAGGAGGCTGCGGAACTTGCAACCAGAGCCATCAAGCTTGCGCCTGAAATGGCTGAGTCATACGCAACGCAGGCTTTTATAATGAGCTTTCACGATTGGGACTGGCAAAACAGCGAGGCCGAGTTTCTAAAGGCTGTATATCTCGACCCAAGGGATTCTTTGGTAAGACAATGGTATGCGAATAATTTGATGCTTCAGGGACGGTTTGTAGAAGCTGAGGCCCAGTTTCTGAGAGCGTTGGAACTCGACCCGACATCCGCAGCCATAACGACGGATCTGGCTCAGCTGTATTATTTTCAGCGACGTTATGAAAGATCAATGGAGATAAGCCAAAAAGCTCTTGAACTGCAAAGTGACGCTATTACCGCCACGAGTTTTTATAACCATGCCCTGTTCCAACATTGGAAAGAAATAAAACAGCATGATCCGACCGCAGAAAAGCCCGCAAGTCTGTCAAAACTTGAGGAAGCGCTCAATAAACAGATGAAACTGGAGTTTCCGTCTGAAGAGGCGAAAGATATGAACTACGGAACCTATTTGTACGGTAAACTCAATTTCCACAGATGGTATCAGAACAAAGACGAAACATTGGCAGTGATGGAAAAAATGCTGGAAATGAAACATTTCATGCTGCCTTTTGCAATACGCGATCCGCTGCTTGATTTCGTTCGTGACGACAGCAGGTTTGTTCAAATATCGGAGAAAGTGAATCTGAAATGATCAATGAAAGACCGCAGAGAGGAACCGTTTTGCGTTTCGCTTTCGCAGGCCTTTCGATCAAGGTTATTCAGATCAGCTATGATTCACTTCGATAATTCGGAGCTTCTTTTGTGATTATAACATCGTGGACGTGCGATTCGCGGAGGCCGGCGGATGTGATGCGGACAAAGCTCGATTTTGTCTGAAGTTCCTCGATATTCCGGCTGCCGGTGTAGCCCATTCCGGCGCGAAGCCCGCCGATAAGCTGCGTCACCATTTCGGCAACGGTTCCTTTATAGGCGACGCGGCCTTCGATGCCTTCGGGGACAAATTTCGATTCTGCCTTGGTCAGTTCCTGAGCATAGCGGTCGCTTGAACCTTTTTTCATTGCTCCTATCGACCCCATTCCGCGATAGGATTTGAAGTTGCGTCCTTGAAAAAGGATCACTTCGCCGGGAGCTTCCTCGGTTCCGGCAAAAAGCGACCCGATCATTACACAATCCGCTCCGGCGGCTATCGCTTTCGCGACATCGCCCGAAAATTTTATGCCGCCGTCAGCGATTATCGGAACGCCTGTGCCTTTTGCCGCATCGACGCATTCGGAAATTGCCAGTATTTGCGGAACTCCCGCACCGGTAACGACACGCGTCGTGCAGAT
>CAZOXY010000031.1:0-3781 GCA_964583955.1 uncultured Chloracidobacterium sp.
CAAAAGCTCTGGAAAATATTGTGGTCTCGATCTGTCCGCAGAGCGGCCTAAAGTCAAAGGACTCGTGTCCGATCAAACGAATGGCGACTTTCGGGTCAGGGTTGGAACCGCGCTTTTACTGCAATATTCATTGAAGAAGTATGAAACGCGCCCAGTAGGGAGTGTGTTCTTTTAATGTTTAAATGTGAAAAAGTGGAAAGGTGAAAAGGTAAGGTTTTCTTCATGGGCTATGCCCTCAAGCACTGCGGTCTGGCTGTGCCAGACCGTAACATTTTCCCTAAATGAATAAAGGAGGCTGTGCCTCCGAAAGAAAAGAGTCCGAAAGAAAAGAGGATGTCTGAAAATTCAAAATTTGCGGCATTGTCGCCAACGGCGACCAACATTATAGCCCGGCGAGAATCGCCGGGTGAGACGAGGCTCATCGACCCGTCTCTGAAGGAGACGAACACAGATCGTTGATTGTTCGTCACTTACAGCGACGGGTCAGATTCTGGAAACTTCAAGCAAAACTGCTTTGACTTTGAGGGAAACTACTTTTCAGACATCCTCATTTGCGTCTTCATTACACTTGATGTCAGAAGTTATTTGAGAGACATCCCCAGGCTCTTTATCAGAAATCCGTAAATATCGGTTTGCTCCTCGATCTGTTTGGCGGTTGGTTTGCCTGCTCCGTGGCCTGCCTTTGTCTCTACGCGGATCAAGATCGGGGAGTCGCCCGCCTGAGCAGCCTGAAGAGCCGCCGCGTATTTAAAGCTGTGAGCGGGAAAGACACGGTCGTCGTGATCGGATGTCGTTACCAATGTCGGCGGATACTTAGTTCTCGGTTTGATGTTGTGAAGCGGCGAATACGCGTAAAGGGCCGCAAATTCCTTCGGATCCTTCGGGTCGCCGTAATCGGATTTCCAGAACGCGCCAACGGTAAATTCGGTGAATCTGACCATGTCCATCACACCGACGGCGGGCAGAGCCGCACCGAAAAGATCAGGCCGCTGATTCAGCACTGCGCCGACAAGCAGGCCGCCATTTGAACCGCCCTGTATCGCAAGCTTTGGTGTGCTTGTGTATTTGTTCTTTATTAGAAACTCGCCGGCCGCGATGAAATCGTCAAAAGTGTTCTGCTTTTTCAGCAACGCGCCGTTCGCCCACCATTCCTTGCCGTATTCCGCTCCACCGCGAATGTTTGCGACAGCGTAAATGCCGCCCATTTCCATCCAGACTGCGCGCGTGACCGAAAAGCCCGGTGTCTGAGAAATGTTGAAACCGCCGTAGCCGTAAAGGATCGTCGGGTTCGAGCCGTCAAGTTTCAGCCCTTTTTTGTGCGAGATGAACATCGGAACGCGAGTGCCGTCCTTGCTGGTGAAGAAAACCTGATTGACCTCATACTGTGAGCCGTCAAACTTTACAGGAGTTTTACGAAAGACCTTACTTTTACCCGCTTTCAGATCATAATGATAAATGGTCGGCGGAGCATTGAAGCTCGAAAAGGTGTAAAACGTTTCAGTTGCGTCCTGTTTGCCGCCAAAACCGCCGGCCGAGCCGATGCCGGGAAGTTCAACGTCACGAATGTGTTTGCCGTTCTTGTCGTAAATGCGGATGTTCGTGTAAGCGTCTTTCAGATAATTGGCGACAAACTGGTTATTTACCATCTGCACACCGTTGAGGGTGTCTTTGCCGTGAGGTATCACGTCTTTCCAAATGCGACCCCTTGCCAACACATTAACGCTGACAAGTTTGCCGCGTTCGGCGTCCTTATCGGTGCGAAAATAGAACACCGGGCCGTCGTTGCCGACAAACGACCAGCTATTCTCGCGATCTGAAATAAGCGGAATGATCGGGGCGTCAGGTTTTGTCAGATCCTTGAAGTGCACCTCGTTCATTCGCTGAGTTCCTTTAGAAGTAAATATCACATACCATTTTCCATCCTCGGTAACACGCCCGCCCGAGGTCAGTTCGCCGTCGTCGGGCCGTTCGTAGATCACCTTGTCCTCAGAGACAGGTGTTCCAAGTTTGTGAAAATATATTTTGGGAAAACGGTTGGCGGCACGAAGTTCGGCTCCAGCCTCGGGTGCGGGGTAACGCTGATAAAAGAACCCTGAATTGTCCGCCAGCCACGCAAAGCTGCCCTGACGGTTTGGCGGCAAAGCGTCAGCCAGATGCTCACCGGTTTCGGTATTCATTATCCGCCATTCGGTGCGGTCAGAACCCGAACGGGCAACACCGTAAGCCCAAAATTTTCCGTCTTTCGTAAACGTCCAACCGTTCAAGGCGGCCGTTCCGTCATCGGAAAGTTTGTTGGGGTCAAAAAAGATCGTTCCCGGATCGTCTATTGATTTTGCCCTGTAAAGAACGCTTTGATTTTGCAGGCCGTCGTTTCTGGTGTAGATGTAAAAGCCGTCAGTGATCTTTGACGGAGCGGAGATGCGTTCGTAGTCCCATATCTCGGTCAGGCGTTTGCGCAAGGCGTCACGTTCCGATATGGACGCGAAATAGGAATCAGTAAGTTTGTTCTGGGCCTCGATCCAAGCCTGTGAATCCTCAGAACCGGTGTCCTCAAGCCAGCGATACGGGTCGTGAACCTCCGTGCCGTGATAATCGTCAACCTGTTCCACCTTTTTGGCAGGCGGATAAGAATAACGGGTTTGGGCCATAACGGCCGGAGCCAAAAGCGACAGGACAAGCGTGAACACACAAGATCGTCTAAGCATCTGCACAAAACACCTCTCTGAAAATTATTTCCAGATAGTATAATGCCTTGTGCGTGCATCAGGCAATAATCAATGTGTGATGTCAGAAGACCGGCAAACGGTCGTCTTCATCCGATGAAGGGTTGTTTGCGGTGTATTCGATCTCGGCCGCGGGCAAAAGGGCGGGCCTTTCATAAAGAAGCTGCTCGGCCTCGTCACGGCCTTTAGGCTTTGCCATCAGATAGCCCTGGCCCATTTCACAGCCTAGATTTCTGAGGACATTGAGCTGTACCTCGGTCTCTATACCTTCCGCGACGACCGTCATCTGAAGGTTCTTTGCCAACGACATAATGGTCTGCAAAATGCCTGCGTTCTCTCCATGTTCACCGACGTTGTTCACAAACGAACGGTCTATTTTCAGTGTATCAAAAGGCAGGCGATGCAAGTGGCTAAGGGAAGAATATCCGGTTCCGAAATCGTCTATGCTCAACTGAACGCCGATCTGTTTTAATCTCCGAAGGGTCGATATGGTGAATTCCGCGTTCTCCATCGCCGTGCTTTCGGTGATCTCAAGCTTTAATGATGCCGCAGACAGGCCCGACAGTTCCAGGGCGTCCTCAACATCATCCATCAGGCTGTCATTTTTCAGATGTTTGCCCGAAATATTGACGCTTACTGACAGATCACTATATTCGGGCGAGATCTTTTGCCATTCGGCGGTCTGACGGGTCGTTTCGCGCAGTATCCAGACTGTTATGGGTTGTATCAGATCCGCTTTTTCAGCTATCGGGATGAACTTGTTCGGCGGAACGAGGCCGAACTCACAATGCTGCCAGCGGAGCAGTGCCTCAAACCCAATGATGCGGCCATCCGTCAGAGAAACGATCGGCTGATAATGCATAGAGAATTCATTGCGTTCAAGAGCGTGACGCAGCTCCATCTCGAACCTGACATTTTCGAGGAAGCGGTGACGGAGTTCCTTTGTGAACACGGCAGGGCCGTCGCTGCGCTCCTTTGCGTAATGCATCGCAATGTCAGCGTCACGCAGTATCTCTTCCGGTGTGGAATATTCGATGTCGCACGACGCAATGCCGATA
>CAZOXY010000031.1:3791-24627 GCA_964583955.1 uncultured Chloracidobacterium sp.
TGCGGCGGGCGACCTTTTGGGCCTTGCTGGTCGTTGATAGGCCGCGAAGTATAATCGCGAACTCGTCTCCGCCGATCCTGGCAACGGTGTCGTTGTGATTGACGACACGCTGAAATCTTTTCGCGGCGATGGTCAGGACCTTGTCGCCGATCGAATGTCCCAAGGAATCATTGATGTTCTTAAAGCTTCTAATATCCAGAAAAAGCACCTGGAAATTGGTTTCGGCGTCACGCTGATAATCTTTTATCAGTTGTGAAAGCATATCGCCAAGGTATTTGCGGTTCGGAAGCCCGGTAAGCGAATCGTGCAGGGCCGCGTATTGAAAATCCTTTTCGCTTTTGCGAAGAGCAGCGTTTGCACGCGCTTCTTTATCAAGCAGCGTTGACAGTTCCTGGGCATACTTTTCCGCTTCACGGCGTCGGGTCCGTTCTGTTTCTGCCCTGTCGTGTTCGGCGTCCGCTTTTTGCCGCTCGGCCTCCTGTGCCTTTTCAAACGCCAGATTCATGTCTGAGATCGTCTGGCGATAGCCGAGGAAGATGATCAGCAGCACCATGCCGCAGACTATGGCCGTGACAACATCGCCGTAATTGATGAGCTTGAACACCAGGCCGGCAAGTCCCACTCCAACCACGCTCGACAATGAACTGGTGAGATAGCTCTTTTTCCATTTCTCAAAAATTCCGCCGTGTTCCTTTAGGCCCATATAAACAGAGGCGAGGATCGAGCTGAACAGGAACTGGAAAAACGCAAGAACGCCGAGTATCGAGATCAATTTCGGAGACGAGGTCAGCACCTGTGTGCCGCCCATTGCATTTATCACCCACATGGCGATAGCGCAGGTCGCGCCGGTCGATACCACATTCATTGCCACATTTACCGCTATCATGTGGCGGGCGAATTGAAACCCTTTTGAACGGAGATACAGGCAACTGGCAAGCGTTTCGACAGCGGCCAACCCTATTGCCGCAGGCGTTCCGAATATAAGAAATGTCAGGAATACCGGCAGGTCTGAAAAGCTGATGGCAAGGTCAGATCGCGGTACGGTCAGGCTGAGCTGAGGAATGAGAAGTACGGCTATTAGGAGCATCCCGAGGCCCGTCAGGCTGATAAACTCATACGGCATGACGAGGACGGCATATCCGAGGATAACGCCGCCAACGATCATATTTATGATCTTAAAACCTAGAAGTCGGGAAGTCCCTTCCATATTGGTGTTGGTGAGGTCTAGTGAAAGAAACTAGAGACGATATGGCCGAAAAGGAAAACAGAACCCTACGAAAGAATAGCACTTTGTCATACAAAATGGAAGAACATAATTCAAAGTGTATATCTGCTATACGGCGGGTTTGGTGGTTATTAAGTATTCAGTTTCTGCAAATCACTGATAACAAATAGGATAAGCCGCGATCCCTCTGTCCCTGTATATCACGTATCCAACTTAGGCATTGATTCTCATCCAACATTATTCTCATGGACGGGAGCCATTAACTCATTTAGTCGCAATAGCTTAGAGGAGTTACTCTTTGCTCCCGCTCTTTTGGCACGGAGGTTGTTATTAGAGAGATCGTCGGGAAGACACTTCCCAATAACCTAAAAATTAAAGAGCGTAAGGAGAACAGAAAAATGAGAAACTTTAGAGGATTTATCCCGACCATGACTTTGGTAGCGATCATGCTGCTTGGTTCAACATTTGCACACGCAGGATTGCTCGTATCAGACAGAGCAGGCCTTCTCGTATCGGATTTTACCGCAACGACAAGCACTGAGAACCCCTGCGGCGAAGCTCCGGCGACAAGAACGGAAAAGACACGCGTCAACACCGGCATCATCATCGGCGGCAACCTTGCAGGCATCATCATTGGCGGCAATCTGGTGGGCATCATCATCGGTGGCAACTTCGCTGAAAGGACAACCGAACGAACCAATTGTGGGATCATCATAGGTGGCAATTGATAAGTAACCTCACACTTTCAAACCAAATAGGACTTCCACACCGGACCCTGCCGTACACATCGGCAGGGTTTTCTCTTTTATCGACCATTCCCGCTGATAGTAATTATGCCCAAATTCCGCGTTATGTTGCAGGAGGTGGCCCTGAGCCGAATCTCAACGGTTTCGGGGACAAAGATCTATGAATAATGTTGAAACAACAGGTGCCGCACAGGCCGGACGGCACACACCTGAACCGTCCAAGATGGCCCTTCAACTAGCGGCGGGAAGCCTTGTTTCGCAGGCGATATATGTCGCCGCCAGGCTTGGCATTGCCGATCTGCTTGCGGAAGCTCCGCGCTCTGCCGAATTTCTGGCCGTGGCTACATCCAGCAAAGAATCATCGCTATATCGCCTGCTCAGAACCCTTGCAAGTGTCGGTGTTTTTACTGATACGGGCGATAAAGTATTTGCCAATACACCGGTTTCCGAGGTTCTGCGTTCTGACACGCCGGACAGTATAAAAGATCTCGTTTTGTGGCTTGGTGACCCGGAACACTGGAAGGTTTACGGCGGATTGAATGAAAGCGTGCGGACTGGCAAACCCGCGTGGGAAACCGTGCATGGAGAGCCGGTCTTTTCCTATCTTTTTGAAACGAACAAGGAATTGGGCGGCATCTTCAACCGGGCAATGACATCGCTTTCAAAACAGGTGATACCGGCTGTGCTGGCGTCGTATGATCTTTCGGGATACGGCGTTATAGCCGACATCGCCGGCGGCCACGGGCATCTGCTCGCGGCGATACTGCAAAACAACCCGCAGGCGAAAGGCATATTATTTGATATTAGGCCTGTTCTGGACGGCGCTCAGAAAACCGTCGAAGAATACGGTGTGTCGGAACGGATGGAGTTTGTAAGCGGCGATATGATGAACGAGATACCCGTTGAAGCCGACGCCTATATTCTCAAACACATCATTCACGACTGGCCGGACGAGACCAATAAAATGATACTTGGCAATCTGCGAAGATCGATGCCGGACGGAGCGAAACTTCTGATAATGGACACGGTCATTCCCGAAGGCAATGCGCCGCATCCGGGAAAGATAATCGATATGGAAATGCTCGTGGCTCCCGGCGGCGTTGAACGCACCGCAGCGGAATTTGAGCATTTGCTTGCCGGATCGGGATTCAAACTGACCCGCATCATAAACACGGCATCGCTAATTTCGATCATCGAGGCCGAAAAGGCATAGGCCGGAAAAGATTTTCTCCTGTTATCAACTTTGGCGTTTCCGCAATGGAGACGCCTTTTTTTTGTTTCCGTTGATACGATGCGGGCGGCGGATACGCGTTTGTTATCGGGAATGATCTCACTGATACACGGAGATACTGCAATGCTGAAAGTCAAAAAGTTCTTATATGGTTTGTTCTCAATAATGGCGCTGGCGTCTGTCATGACGCCGTCGATGCATCTGTTCGCTCAGGCAAAAAGCGGCGGAACGGTCGCTGCCTCGCGTAAAAGTTCCGCTCCGGCGAAATGTTCGGGAGCGTGGACCGGTACGGTGACATATACACGCACTCAGTCAACGTCGAACAACAAGACCGTTGATCGCGTTTCGGGCCGAGGCCAGGACACGACCAACTTTCAGATGAATTACAACTACAAGGCCCGCGTTTCCGTGATGGAAGATCCGCGAGGCGGCAGCAAAGGCAGGGCGAACGTGTCTCATTCGATGGTTTCCACCGAAAAGGTACACGCGGTAGAGAAAAACTCCTGCGACCGGGGAAAGACATGGCGCGATATGACCGGAACATCTACCTCGCGGACAGAAGTTGCGGGCGAAGCGACGGTTGACGCCAACGTCAGTATCGGCGTTAACGCCGACGGCACTTATTCCGTCAGTGTCGGCATCCCGCAAATAAAGGGGACCGTCAGCGGTGAACAAAATTCATCGTTCAGCGGCCAATGCACGCCCAAGGAAGGAAAGAACCTGACCTCGCCGGCCACTCCGACGACCATCGACGGGAACTCGCTGATAAGTCCGGGAACTGATCGGATCGATCCCGCCGATCCGAACCGTATCAGCGGAAGCTATACGTCCACATGGCAAAACGTCACCGAAACAATTACATGGAATCTGGAAAAATGCGGCGCTCCGCTGCGGATAACCGATCTGGATTTTGCCGACATGGTCTTTCCAAACTGGGGCGAATGGCGGGAGGTTGACGACCGTACCGGAACCATCGACGGCAATTTTGTCCGCATCCGCGCCAAGGTAATGAACGCCTCAGGTGAGACAAAATATGCCGATGTCGTCTTCAAAGAAACCTACAAAGGCGACAAATGGGACGGAGCCAGGCCCGACGCTCCGTTAAAGGACAACACGGTTAGCGTAAGGGTCGAGCCGGGCGAAGAGCGCGAGGTCGAAATGCTCTGGGACACGTCCGGTTTCGCGTGGTATGACGACGGAAGGCCAAGATATGTTCAACGCGTAAAAGCGGAGTTGCTTGAGAATGACAAAAAGGTCGATGAAAGGACCGAGAATATTAAGGTGGCCCCGAAACCGCTGATCCTCGTTCACGGATTGTGGAGCAACTGGAGGGCATGGGAAACGTGGCAGAACATCCTGACCACATCGCATTCCTATGACTGGAAGGCGTTTCCGGTCGGAGAAAAACCCGGCAACGGCGTTATGAACACCGGCGGCGGTTTTATGTCACGGGACAGGACGAACACCATTGCCCAGAACGCCGAGCAGGTAAAAAACTATATCGACTACGCACAGCGTGACCGAAACGCGTGGCACGTTGACATCGTTGCTCATTCGATGGGCGGACTGATCTCGCGATATTACATAGACAGGCTGATGCCGATGAATTACAAGGACGGCAGGCCACAGGTGACACGCCTGATAATGCTTGGAACGCCGAACGCGGGTACGACCTGTGCTGACGTTATGAGTACGGCATTCGCCCTGACAGGAACGCCGGTGATTGCGCTTCAGGAGCTGCGTCAGGATTCTGTGGCGGCGTTCAACCGCACGATCCAGAACCGGAAAGGCGTAAAATTCTCGGCACTCGCTGGCGATCCGCTGCCGACGATGTGCAAATCGGTGGTCTGGAATGATGGTGTCGTTTCCGTTCCGTCGGCGATCCATCAGATAGGTGATAATGCAAAGTCAAAAAACCTTCACACCGATCTGACAGGCACATCGGATTTCTCCGATTTTGTTAAACCGAGGCTGGCGATCGGGCCAAAGGGAGATCATGCTCCCGAAGTTTACGTTCCGGCCCGGATGACCGGTGTTAGGTCAGAGCAAAATACGCTGAACCTCAACGCTGCCCATGGCGCGGCGTCGGGATCAGGTTTTTTCCCGAGGATGTATGGTGCTTCATATTTTGACGCGTCGTTCGCGGAGTCTCCTGTCATTCGTGCGGACGAGCCGTGGGCAAGAGCAATCAATCTTGCACCGAACGGCACAACGGAGCTTGAGTTGCCGGTGCAGGCCGTTCAGAACTTTGGAATAACGTTCATGGCATTGCCTGATGTGAGCGCGATCCTTGTCGATCCTTCGGGAAAACCGGCCGGAAAGAACGCGGCGAATTCACCCGAATCGCGAGGGCTTTTCCGGTCGATATTTGTTGACAAGAACATAGCCGCCGGAACGTGGAAACTGGTGATAACCAACACATCGGGCAATGATCGGGAGGCTGTTTTGACCTTATGGACAAACGCAGTTAAGTGAGCGGCTGCTCGTATGGCAAATTCTATGTGAACTATGTTTCTATGTGGTCGATACTTCTTCTTAAAACCACATAGAAACATATATACACAGGTTTTTTCTCGTTCCTTTCAGATACTTTTATTGGCGGTCATTTTACCCGAAGCGGTTTGACCGTGCGGAGTTTTTCAAGGATACGCGAAAAGGCAGGATGGCCTTTCAGTTTCGCAAAACGCGCGTCCGCTTCCAAATACGACATTCCGTGGGCGGACGCGGCTTCGGCCCGTTCCAGATATTTCAATGCCGTCGCGTTGTCATCAAGCGTCAGATACGCGACGGCAAATTCAAGAGCAAATGCGTGATCGTCGTTGCGAACATCAGGATGGGCGGCGGCCTTGTCGAGCATCGAGCGGCTTTCGGCATGGTTAGAACCGAGCCTTCCGACCTGTGCGGCGATCACCTGCCAACCGGGAAGTTCGGGGTTGACACCGGCAGCGGCGATCTCGCTGTCAAATGCAGCAGCAGCGGCGTCAAGATCTCCTTTTGCGCAGTATGTCCATCGCATGACCCGAATGGCCGGAAGAAATGAAGGATTTAGGTCAAGAGCTTTATTGGCCTCTGAGATTGCTTCGTCAAAACGCCCGGCGTAATAATGAACCATCGCCGATGCAGCCAGCACCGACGGCGAACGCGGATCGAGCCTGTGGGCGGCCTCGACCTCCTCCAAGGCCTCGGCGTGCTTTCCCGTTGCGGAAAGGAACAGGGCGAACCAGTGACGCGACAGGGCAAGCGACGGGTTGAGCGTTATGGCCCGCCGAAATTCAAGCTCCGCCTCGGCGCGGTTTCGCTCGGCGTAAAAACGAACATAAGCGATCGAATTATGTGCCTCGGCCAGATCGGGGTCTATTTCAAGGGCTTTTGCGGCGTATTCCAACGCCCGGTCATACGCATCGGGCGGTGACGGTATCTCATACAGCCTCAGCAGCGAATGAGCGTCCGCCATACCGACATAAGCAGGGGCAAAATTCTCATCCTCTGCCACCGAGGCCGCAAATGTCGATATCGCCTGGCGCAGATCGTCGGGCGAACGGCGTGACATCAGATAACGCCCCATCAGATATAGTTCGTATGCCCGCGGGCTTGTGGTCGGAACCTTTCTAACCTGCTGAAGTTCCAGCGGCTGCGGGGCTATGCCGAGCGATGTCCAGATCCTTTCGGCCATACGTGACTGCATCGAGAACAGATCGCCGTCCTCAGCCGAAAAATCCTCTGTCCACAAAACGATGCCGGACGCCGCCTCGGTCATTTTTACCGTCAGCGATCTCGGGTCGGAGCGTTCCCCAAACGTTCCCTCGACAATAAATGATGCGTTTATCGTCCGGTGTATCTCTGCCGGAGGCATATCCTGAACCGAGCGTCCGGCGACAGGTGATATTACCTGAATACGCTTGATGTTTCCAAGCTTATTGGAGAGAGCGTCGGCAAGCCCAAGCCCCAGATGTGCCTGTTTTATGTCCGAGCTTTTGAAAGGCAGAACAACGAGCCTCGGGTCGCGAAATCCCTCATAAACCGAAACGGCCGACGGCGTTCCGAACCTTGGCAGCACCAGATAATAGACGGCCCCGGCAACGACCAAAAGGGCGAGGATCGCAACTGCCGCTTTTGCAAAAACGGAGGAAAGCAGGCCTTGTTCACCCTCGTCAGAGGCCGTTTTATGGACATCCTCAATCCTCAGCGTTGTCGGTTCGGTGGTCGGATTGCCGGTTATCGACCTGGAAAGCGGATCTTCCCTGAAAAGGCTTGCATAACCTGTTTTTTCGAGAACGGCGATGAAACGCTCGTCATCGCGCACAATATCGAAGGCGGGATCGACCGCTGTCCAGTTAAGCCACGGATCGCCCTGCGCCACGGCCTTTTCCAGATGGAAAAATGCGTTGTTGATATGGTCTGAGATCTTTTGTTGGTCGTTCGCGCCGTTTACGGAGCTTTCATGCCTTGCCAACGCACAGTGAACCAACGCGACGAGGCAGCATGAGATGTGCCGCTTTTCGGAAAGCTCTTTCAGGTGGTCAAGTATCTCGTAAACCGCCTCGGTTCTACCGATGCCCGCAAGCGTTTCTGCCTGAGACATCATTGTGAAAATGCCTTTTCCCATCAGGTCGTGAGCGGCCTCATTTTCACTGAAGGCAAGCTCGTGGTCGCCGGTCATGCGGTGTATTTTGGAGAGTCCGTAATAGCCAAAACCGTATCCGGGAAAATCCGTCACAACGTGACGGTAGCGCTCCGCCGCTGCGTCGTATCTTCGGGCAAAATACAATCCCCAGCCGACGTTGTGGTGGTTAAATGCACGCATCGGGTCAAGTTCCACGCCCATTTCCGCCAGCTTCAGCCCTTCGTCAAATCTGCCCTGCGTGTAAAGGACAATGGAATACCAGACACAGGCAACGGCGTTGGCGGGATTCAGTTCCAGGGCACGCCGCAAATGATGTTCGGCCCCGGCCCAGTCAAATTCACCTGCATGCAATGAAAAACCGAGGCTTGCGTGAGCCTCAGGAAGCTCGTTGTCCAATTCGACAGCCTTACGCGCGGCCTCGATGGACGGCGGGAAACATTCCTTTGGCGGCAAAACGCCGATGATGCCGATCCAGTTGTAATAATCGGCGATTCCGCAGTATGCGAGGGCATAATCAGGGTCGGCGGCTATGGCAGAATGAAAGCAGACGAACGCCTTTGCCAGCCCTTCCTCGGTGAACGTGTTGAAATGATACCGGCCGCGGACGTATTGTTCGAATGCTTCGGGATCACTGGTGCCGAGTTTGGTCAGGTCGCGGCGTTCGCCGACCGTCAGTTCCGGCAGCAGGGCATCAATGACCTTGCCGGAGATCGTGTCCTCCAGTACCAGCACATCGGCAAGCGTCTCATCTATCGACGTTGCCCAAACGGCGGAATTTTCCGCCACGTCCAAAAGCTGGACTGAGACCCTGACGCGGTCATTCGCCTTTTTTATTGTGCCTTCCAGGATCAGGTCTGCTTTCAGTTCGCGGCCTGCCTCGATCGGGTCGTGCGAACCGTCGCTAAAAGCCCGGACCGAACTTGAAGGCCGGACGATGAAACTCTTTACCTTGCTGAGGCGCATAATCAGAGCATCTGCCAGCCCGTGGCCTAAAAATCCGTCATCCGCCGCGGCGTTCGGGTCAAGATTGAGAACCCTGAAAGGCAGAACTGCCAAGGTCTTGGCGGTCACATGACGGCGCAGTATTCCCGATGTCTCGTTGTGATGCCGAGGACGGAACGGGGGCGCGGCGATCTGTTCGCCGGCAAGGTGTCTGGAAATATCAGCGGAGAGCTCCTTTACGGACGCAAATCTGTCGGTTGCGTCCTTTGCCATCGCTTTCATCACGATGTTGTCCAGCGCACCGAGCAACGCTGTCCGCAGGGCCTTTGGCGTGGTCGATCTTGTTTCAGTCACATCCTCTTCAAGATCGGCATATTTTGACAGCCTGTGTTCCTGATTTTCCAATATCCTGCTTGGCGGCAGCGGCATTTCCTCGCTTACCATTTTTGTGATCTCGTGGAATGATCGCTTGCCGAACAGGAACGGACGGTGGCCGGTCAGAAGTTCGTAGAGCAGAACGCCGAGCGAATATATGTCGCTTGACGGCGTTACTTCCGCGCCCTGCATTTGTTCGGGGCTGGCGTAATCCGGCGTCAGCATCCGCAGCATAGATGCCGTCGGGTTCACCGATTCATGGATCAGGTCGGGATCGAGTATCTTTGCTACGCCAAAATCGAGCAGTTTCGGGCTGCCGTAATGATTTATGAGGATGTTGCCCGGTTTTATATCGCGGTGGACTATCTGTTTCTCGTGGGCATACTGCACTGCCGAGCATATCTTTACAAACAATTTCAGGCGGGCGGGAATGTCCAGTTTTCGTTTATCGCAATATCGGTAGAGCGACTCGCCCTCGATATATTCCATTATGAAATACGGCGTGCCGTCGGGTGTCGTGCCGCCGTCCAGAAGCCGTGCGATGTGCGGATGCTCGAACGATGCCAGTATCTGTCGTTCATGACGGAACCGGCGGACGATGAAATCCGAATCCATTCCGCGCTTGATCAGCTTTATTGCCGCGAGCTGCGAAAACTCTCCGTCGTTCCTTTCCGCCAGATAGACCGCGCCCATGCCGCCGCGTCCCAGTTCCTTTACAAGGCGAAAGGCTCCTACGGTCTCAGGAAAACGAGGCTCTGTCAGAGGATCATCGTCAGGGCCGCCCAGTGAATCGGAAATATCCTTTTTTGAACGGGTGTTAAGAAACCGGTCATCGGTCCAAACGGAGGCTTCGATAAAATCGTCGGCGGATCCCAAAGCCATAAGCAGCCGTCTTACCTCACTCAGCAGATCAGCGTCATTCCCGCATACCGTGTCCAGAAACGCACCTCTGTCAGCAGGAGGCATATCAGCCGCCTGTTGAAAAATATCGTCAATCTGCTTCCAACGCTCGGGTGTCATTGTCCTGGATATTATAGATCGAATTTTCGCGGCAAACATAGCATACGCGCGGCATATTGACACGGTTCTGAATAATTTTGCCGGTTTAGGCCCCGGTCGTTAAAAATTGTTGAAAAATGTTTAGAAATGCCATATCATTGTGAAAGCGAACTCCACTCGCTGTCCCGCCCAATGACCCAGGAAAAACCAAAACTCAGTCTGGTGTATTTCGTGATCCTCGTCCTGCTTCTTGTCGGGATGGTTCCGGTCGTCCTGACCGGCTGGTTCCTCTCGGAGCGCAGCGGCCGCGAGCTTAGAACCGTCGAAAATCGTTACCAGATACAGCTTGTTCAGGAAAAGGCCCGTCAGATAGAGATGTTCGTTCAGCGATACAGCGATCTGATGACCGGATTGACGGACGCCTTTGCGCTTTCGGGCAATGCCGAGATACTTTCGGCGCCGCAGAGCGACCAGAAACTGGAAAAGACGCTGCGCGATAACCCAAATCTTATTGCCCTTCATATACGGCCAATAAACGGAGAGCCGCTGACGCTTTATCGCCCCGGCAACATCGGACGCGAAGAGATAGACGCTATCGCGTCAAACGCGCTTACTACGCTTAATGCCGACAGGCTTACGCTGGGAGAGCCGCGCATAATCGCCCAAAACGAACCGGTCATGACGATAGCCGCTCCTGTGCAGACCAATGGCGTGACCATTGGCACGGTGGTGTCTATCGTATCAATGAGTTCACTTGCGCGGAGCATCGTCGGAATGGAACCGACCTCTGAGGGCGCATTATGGAGTTCGGGCCTGCCGATAGTTTACGTTGTCGATCAGGACGGCAAGGCCGTTTTTCATCCTGATACAAACTTGATGCGGAGCCGAAAGCCGATGAATGATCTGAAGATCGTCGATGAATGGCTTCAGTCGAACCAGCAGATCCAATCGGGACTTGTGCCGTTCTCAGCCGATCACGAAGGCACAACGCACGAGATGATCGGAGCGTATTCGACCGTTCCGGTCGGCGATTCGATGCTCTTCGGCGTAATAACGATGCAGGACGAGGCACGCGCTCTGGCCTCGGTCGGCGAGATGAGAACGCAGACGTGGCTCATCAGCCTTGCGTTCGCTTTGCTTGCTCTTCTTGTCGGATCGGTCGGCGCCCGTCTGCTGACATCGCCGATACTGAAACTGTCATCGGCGGCACAGCGCATTGCGGCGGGCGATCTTTCAACCCGCGTCGAATCGCACGGCATAACAGAGATAACCGAGATAGGCACGCTCGGCCGGTCGTTCAACACCATGAGCGACAAGCTGGAAGAGCATATAGCAAAACTTGCACACGCCGCACAGGAGAACCGCGAATTGTTCGTCGGAACGGTCAAGGCACTTGCCGCCGCCATTGACGGCAAGGACAAATACACGCGCGGCCATTCGGAGCGTGTCGCCCGCATTTCGGTTGCCATCGCCAAACAGCTTGAACTGCCGGAAGAAGAGACCGAGACGCTGCGGATAAGCGCTCTTCTGCATGACATCGGAAAGATCGCCATTGATGACGCGATTTTGAAAAAACCGGCGGCGCTCACGGCGGAAGAGTTCGAGATAATGAAGACGCATCCGGTAAAGGGCTACAAGATAATGTCGCAGATACCGGCGATGAAGGACTTTTTGCCCGGTATGTACATGCACCACGAAATGGTAAACGGACAGGGATATCCTCAGGGCCTTGTGGATGAGCAGATACCGCTGCAGGCAAAGATCGTTTCGGTTGCGGACACTTTTGACGCAATGACGATAGACCGTCCGTATTCAAAGGGAATGCTATTGGGCGACGCGCTGAAACGCATACGCGAACTGGTCGGCACAAGATATGACGGAGCGGTCGTCGAAGCTCTGATAAAGGGTTGTGAAGCAGGCGATATCGGACGCGGAGTTGTCCAGTTCATGGCCGATCCGCAGCGTGAGGCCGAAAAGCAGGTAAACGTAGGCGTCGCCCGGTCGCTGGAATCAGAGCCGCAACCGGAACAGGCCGCAGTCCCGCAGGAACAGGCTGAAGAACCACAGGTAGAAACGGAACATCCTCAACCGGAAACGATGGCGGCGTTGGCAGAGCCGGAACAAGCTCCTGAAATACAGGAGCAAATTCCTGAAATGGCCGAACCGACAGATCCGCCGGCCCCGGAATATACTCATCAGCCTGGGCCGATGAATGCACGGCCCTATGAGCCTGAACCCGTGATGGATATGTCGGCCCTGCCGATAGAGAAACCGGCCGAGATACTGGACGATGGCCTTGACGATATTTTAGACATACCGGAATTTGGCCCGATAACAAATGAGCGATCAGATACAACAAGAGACCTGGCAGGTTGAGGTCGGCGGACAGATCTACGAGGCGGCTTTTAATGAACTGCCGGATTGGATAGCCCAAGGCTCTCTGCTGCCGGATGACAAGGTTCGGAAAGGCAACCTTCGCTGGATAGAAGCGAAAAAAGTGCCTCGCCTAGTTCCGTTCTTTAACGCAAAGGCGGCGGGCGAACCGATGCCCGTGATGGTCAGCGTGACGGAGTCGGCCCCGGCGGCATCGTCCGAGGTCGTTTCGGTGAACGTCGCCCCTGCCGCTGCCATCGTCAATGAACCGGCCGTTTCCTTACCGGCGGTGACGCAGCCCGTCCAGCCTGTCATGGTACAGGCGCCGGCAAATTCCGCAGACGGGGAGTTTTGCAAATATCACACGGATGTTCCGACGGTGCTTATCTGTGACGGCTGCGGCGGAAGTTTTTGTAAGGCGTGTCCGTCATCCTATGGCGGATCGGTAAAGATATGTCCCGACTGCGGCCAGTTGTGCAAACCGGTCGAGGCAATGCAGTCAGCCGTGGGACGGGCCGCAAAAGACGCCGGTGTTTCAGGCCTTGACCAGAATTTTGGTTTTGTCGATCTGGGCAATGCCCTGAGGCATCCGTTCAAATACCGAACCAGCCTTTTGGTTGGCGGTGTTTTGTTCACGCTGTTCTCGATAGGGCAGTCTGCGGGGGCCATCGGCGGAATATTCATGGCGGCAGCGGCGCTTGTGTGTGCAATGCTGGCAAATATGCTGACGTTCGGCATCTTGGCGAACACCGTCGAAAACTTTTCGCAAGGCCGCCTTTCAGAGGATTTCATGCCGTCGTTTGATGATTTTTCGCTCTGGGGCGATATGATCCATCCGTTCTTTATGAGCATCGCGGCATATCTGGTATCGTTCGGGCCGTTTCTGATAACTCTCGTCATCGGGTTTTATATGGTGATGAGTTCTGTTGCGACGCATGTCCAGACGATACAGGCCGACCTGGAAAAGATACCGGGAACCGAGTTTTACGCAAACAACCGCGCGGTCGAACAATCTGAGGAGATAAAGAAAATTCTTGCTCAGGCAAAGGAAAGGAACGTCCGCGAACAGACAATGCAGGCCGAAGGCGTGACGCCGCCCGCGAACACGCCGGTGCTTGACGCTGAAACGCAGGCCCAAAATGAGCTTTGGGCCGAGGTTCAGCAGATGCGGCAAAAACAGCTTGAGGATGCATTGGGTTCATCGGAACAGGCCCAACAGCAGATGACGCAGGCGATGTTTGCCGGCATTCTGAAGTTGGCGGCGCCTTTTGTCGTAATTTCGGGAATATTCTTTTTATGGGGCGTTCTGTTCTTTCCGGCGGCGTGTCTGGTCGCGGGCTATACGCGTTCGTTCTTTGCCACGCTTAATCCTTTTGTCGGCCTGGACACCATCAGGCGGCTGGGCGGCGATTATGTAAAGATACTCTTTATGGGATTTTTGCTGTTGGTCGTAATGACGGTTGCAATGATGGCCCTGTCTATCATTTTCATGCCGTTCAATATGCCCCGCGTCGGCAATATTCCAGCCACGGCGGTCGGCTCTCTTATCTGGTTCTATGTGTTTATCGTGTTTTCGTGTCTGCTCGGTTATGTTTTGTTCAAGGCACGTGACCGGCTGAAACTGCCCCGCTAGCAGCTTTTGAACGTGGCCGTATGCATATCGCGCGTTGTTTGACGCGCGATATTTTTTTATACTCAATAGTTTCAAATAACGAACATTATTTATACCTATATGGCTTTATTTTGGCGGCGTAACAAGGAAGACAAATTTTCGACCTCTGTACTTGGGCTTGATAAGTCCATTGAGGAACTGAAAGCTCAGGAAGCGGCGGTCGAGCGCGAGCTTGGCGTGCGTTTTTCAAACGCCATATCGAAAACGCGCGATTCGATAAACAACCGGCTCGACACAATATTTGAAGGCCGCAAGCAGATAGACGACGCTCTGCTGGATGAACTCGAGGAGATGCTGATCTCGACCGACATCGGCGTTCAGACGACGATGCAGGTTGTGGACGCCGTCCGCAAGGGCGTTTCGCGGCAGGAGATCAACGACATCGCCGCATTAAAGGCAGTGATGAAGCAGGAATTGCTGGATATTTTGCAAAATTCCGGCAAAAGGGGCGTTGCGGATGAAACATCGGTCGATGCCGCGATAAAACCCTACGTCCTGATGGTCGTCGGTGTCAACGGCGTCGGCAAAACGACAACCATCGGCAAGCTTTCGCAGCGGATAAAGAATGAAGGGAACGACGTGCTTATCTGTGCCGCCGATACTTTCCGCGCGGCGGCGTCAGACCAGCTTGAGATATGGGCCGAACGCGCCGGTGTGCCGATAGTTCAGCAAAAACAGGGAACCGATCCGGCGGCGGTGCTTTTTGACGCTCTGCAATCGGCGAAGGCAAGAAATTCCGACGTGCTTATCGTGGACACCGCCGGACGGCTGCACAACAAGGCAAACCTGATGGCGGAACTCGAAAAGATGAAACGCGTTGCGGGCCGTGAGGTCGAGGGAGCGCCACACGAAACGCTGCTTGTGATAGACGCTGTTACGGGGCAAAATGGGCTTGAACAGGCACGCCAGTTCACAAAGGTCGCGAACGTCACCGGTATCGTCCTGACAAAACTGGACGGAACTGCAAAAGGCGGCATCGCCGTCGCCATAGCGAAAGACCTGAACCTGCCCATCCGCTACGTCGGCATCGGCGAACAGGTTGACGACCTGATGGTGTTCGACCCCGAGAATTATGTGAACGGGTTGTTCAATTAAATTTATCCCCAGCGAAATGATCGTCTTAAAAGAAAATTCGAAGTCAAATGTAACCCTTTTCGACGTATGTGTTGGGGAAGGCTTAACAGTTTGTGGCTCGGCCTATCCGACAGATAATTCTGAGGAACCCAAGTATCACTATGTTGCTGACGGATACCTGTGGAGAGTACTAGCAACTCAATGCCTTGATGACTTTGAACCTTTTTCAGTAATAACATTCAATAATTGTTTTTCGGAGATACCACGTGGCCACTCAATCATAATCACGAAAGAGCGGGACGATGAACTGTCAGAAGATTTAATCTTATTTACGTTCTTCTTTTCTCCAAATTTGGCTTTTTGGGTAACAGGAGTTTCTTTTGCCGAATACGCTACTGAATTCGGGCAGCTATGTGAGGATAGAA
This sequence comes from uncultured Chloracidobacterium sp., assembly GCA_964583955.1. Taxonomy (GTDB): domain Bacteria; phylum Acidobacteriota; class Blastocatellia; order Pyrinomonadales; family Pyrinomonadaceae; genus OLB17. The sequence continues at coordinate 19,478 of CAZOXY010000031.1, forward strand.
TCGATTTTTCTTATGAATTCAACTTTGAAGAGCTCAACGCCATTAGATTGGAGATGGTTTTTGACGTTTTTTCAATGCCTATAGAATCTATCCTTTCTTATGTGAGGAAATATGTAGAGGAAATTCATGAATTAACCCTTCGGACACTGAGAAATAGATATAAAGAGGTTTATATTGAGTTCGCTTTTTCTTTTCCTGAAAGCCTTAAAATCGCTTGTACGCAATATCTGCAATATTTCGCACAATTTCTAACAGACCTAGGTTTATCCGCAACATCGTCTCTAGTTGATATTAAAGAACAGCTTTTTTTAACTGTTGTGCCAACTGACGATGCGGTTGCACTTGAGAGAATTAAAGAGGCTCTTGCTATTTATCTGCAACTGCCGTCCAGTCCTATTATTTATGAAAATCGTCTGGTCTCTTTAAGACTTCGACAACAAATTGAACACTTTCAAATTTCTCAAACTTTAGCTTTAAGGGAATTGAAATCTAGCGAGGAATTATTGATTGCACAGGCCGGGCTTATCCAGCAAAAAGATAATGCTATCGCTGAATTGCAGAATCTTGTTTACACTCAAGCTCAACACATTAAGGAAGTTTCACATAGAGCCATACTTATCAATTCTGCAGATGACAAAGAGGAACTTATTAGGATTCTGGAGGGGCTGGAAATCGGGGAAAGTAAATGGTTGAGAGAGAAGTTAGGCATTAGATTCAATCCCGCACTGTGTTTGAAATCAATCACAAGAAGTATTCTAGGACAGGATGATATTATTTCTTTGCAGTTGAATAACGATTAAACGATTTCGATGAAACAAATCATCAGTTTTACTGAAGTTTGGAGGTTACCTTTTTTTATTGCACACTGAATCGTTAAATATCGACGAAACAATGATTACTAGATCATTGATGTCAGCTCAATTGGGTGTAGGATTGGTTTCGCCAAATCCGCTGGTCGGTTGCGTTATTGTCTCGGCGGAGGGCGACGTTGTCGGTGAAGGAACCTATATCAAGAATGATCTGGTTCATGCAGAGGCGATCGCATTGAAACAGGCGGGAGAAAAGGCAAGAGGCGGGACGGCGTATGTTTCGCTTGAGCCGCACGACCATCACGGCAAGACGCCGCCATGCACGGAAGCTCTGATAAATGCAGGCATTAAAAGGGTTGTGGCCCCGATAGAAGATCCGAACCCGCTGGTTTCCGGACGAGGTTTCGAGCGGCTGCGAAACGCGGGCGTCGAGGTCGTGACCGGCATTTTGGCGGATGAGGCTGAAAAGCTGAATGAAAAATTCATCTGCTGGCATAAGAAAGGCCGTTCGTTCATTCATCTGAAACTGGCGATGTCGCTCGACGGTCGCATCTCGCTGACGGACAGTGTTTCTACGGCATTGTCGGGTGAGGCAGCCCGCAAGCGTGTTCAGGAACTCCGTCACGAACACGACGCGATACTTGTCGGTTCGACCACGGCTCTCGTTGACGATCCGGCATTGACCGACCGCAGCGGAAATCCGCGCCGCCGTCCGCTTGTCCGTGTAATTTTGGACAACAGTCTTCGCCTGCCGCTAACGGGAAAGCTGGCCACGAGCGCCAAAGAAACGCCGACACTGGTGATGACGAACTGCCTTGACATCGAAAAGATAAAGCCTTTGCAGGACGCCGGTGTCGAGGTCGTTCCGGTCACAGAAGGCGCGAGAAATCTTGCCGGTGTGCTGGAAGAATTGAAGAAACGTGAGATCCAGAGCGTTCTGGTCGAAGGAGGAACCGCAGTCGCCGGAGCGTTTGTCGATGCCAGACTCGTGGACAAACTTACGTTCATCATGGCGCCGATCATCATTGGCGGACAGGCTCCGGCGGCCATCGGCGGAAAAGGTGTCGAGAGCCTTGCCGACGCGCTCAGGCTTCAGGACGTAACAGTGACGCACCATGGCTCGGACATTGAGATAACAGGCTATCCTCAATGAAACCTTTAGCTGTCAGAATGTCTTGTTCCAACAGTTGATGGTCAAACAGTTTACAGTTAATAATTTTCAGAACATCCGTGAAAAAAACGTTTGCAAAGAGATCGCTGGGCCAAAATTTCCTGTCCGATCCGAATTATGTAAATAAGATCATCTCGGCGCTTGCTCCCGCATCGGGCGAGACGATCATTGAGATCGGGCCGGGACGCGGAGCTTTGACGGAAAGGCTTGCCGCATCGGGTGCGGATATTATAGCCATAGAGCTAGACCGCGACCTCGTGCCGTTCTTACGGGAAAAATTCCGGGGAAACCAAAACATACACGTTGTCGAAGCTGATGTGCTTGAGGTAAATTTCGAGGCACTTCTAGCCGAAATTCCGCATTCCGCGTCTCGCGATCCGCATTCGATAAAGCTTATCGCAAATCTGCCTTATTATATCTCCACGGCGATACTTCAAAAACTTGCTGTTCAGCGGCATCTTTTCTCGGAACTTGTCCTTATGTTCCAACGCGAGGTCGTTGAAAGAATGACTGCCGACCCGGGGTCGTCCGAACGCGGTTTTCTCACCGTACTGGCCGAGGCGGCGTTTGAAATGGAAAGGCTAACGGATGTTCCGCCGACCGCCTTTCGGCCCCAGCCTAAGATATGGAGTTCCGTCGTGCGTTTAATGCCGAAACCCGCGTCAGATGTTGATGAAAAGGCCCTGATGCGGCTGGTCAGCGCCGGTTTTGTGCAAAAACGAAAGACCATCCTGAACAACCTCAAGGCGCTTTATCCAAATGCCTCGGCGATGCTCGAAGCGGCAGGCATCGACCAACGCCGCCGGGCTGAAACGCTGACGATTGAGGAATGGAGCACACTGAGCAAAGTACAAAGGACATAAACGACCTAAAGGACGATAGGACATTTGAGTTTTACTCCCTTAAGTCTTTTAGGTCCTTTTAGTCCCTTAAAACCGATAATTCTCCATACTTCGCACGGTCGTGTGCTATCATAAGCAATTAAATAAAGTGTTGAACAAAATAGAGATAATACCGCTCGGCGGCATCGGCGAATTCGGGATGAACTGCATGGGCATTCGTTACGGCGATGAGATGATCGTCGTTGACGCCGGCATGGGATTTCCTGAAGAAACGCCGTATGGCGTGGACATTTCCATACCTAATTTTGATTTTCTTGAAGACTACCGTGACGATCTGACGGCGATAATTTTGACCCACGGCCATGAGGACCACATCGGCGCGCTTGCCTACATCCTGAAAAAATATAATGTGCCGGTTTACGGTTCGCGTTTCACGCTGGCTCTGGCGGAAAAGCGTCTTGACGAATTCAATATGCTTGATGACGTGCTGCTTCATCGCGTCAGGGCAAATGATGTTGTCGAAATAGGTTCGTTCGGCATTGAGTTCATCCACGCATCGCATTCATTGATCGAGTGTTTTTCGCTGGCGATAAGAACGCCGGTCGGCACCATCATTCATACCGGCGACTATAAGATCGACGATTCGCCGGTGATAGGAAAACCCTACGATCTGCAAACACTGAAAAAATATGGTGATGAGGGCGTTCTGGCTTTGCTTGGCGATTCGACCAACGCGACCGTTCCGGGGCGAACGCCGTCCGAACAGGATGTGATACCGGCTTTCCGCGAGATATTTGAGGACACCGAGGGAAGGCTGTTTGTTGCCACCTTTTCATCATCGCTGCATCGGCTTCAGGTTATATTTGACATGGCCCACGAATATGGGCGGAAGGTTTGTGTTCTAGGCCGTTCGATGCTGAAAAATGTTGAGATCGCTGAGGAACAGGGGCTTTTGAAGATCGGTTTCGGCACCAAGATCGACCTGAGCGATGCCCGAGCCTGCGATGACGACGAGATATGCTATCTGGTCACGGGGTCGCAGGGCGAATTTCGGGCTGCGCTGTGGAACATCGCGACCTCGACCTATAAAGGGCTTGAGATCGAAAAAGGGGACACGGTCGTTCTGTCGGCGCGGATCATTCCCGGCAATGAACGGGCGATAAGCCGGCTGATCGGAAATCTTTACAAACGCGGCGCGGACATCATCGAGGAAAAACGGCGGCTCGTTCACGTTTCGGGACACGCATCGCAGGAGGACATCAGGATAATGGTCGAAACGGCTCGGCCAAAGATCCTCGTCCCGATCCATGGCGAATACCGGATGCTCTTCAGGCACAAGGAATACGTAAAAAATCATATTCCAGGTTACAGCGACGACAATATAATATTGATAGAGAACGGGGACGTGCTGGAACTTGATGCCTACGGAGCCAGGGTCATCGAAAAACATGAACTGCACAAGACGTTCATAGATGAGGAATCGCTGGACGAGGTTGAATACGACATAGTCCGCGAGCGTAAAAAGCTGGCATACGGCGGTGTCGTCTCGTTGGTCGTCACGGTCAATAAGGCGACGCATCAACTGGTCGGCCAGCCGCAGATAACGTTCAACGGCGTTGCCGGATTCGATCCTTTGGATGGTTTCGGCGTAATCGCCCGCGAGGCCGTCTCAAAAGCCGTTGCCGAGATGAAACGCGAACAAATAGCTGATAAAACGGTCTTTAAGGAAAATCTGCGGATACACCTGAAACGCTTTGTTCAAAAGGAACTCGGGACCAAGCCGGTGATCGTGACGACAGTTGTTGAGGTTTAAGAAATATCCTGAACGCGTATATGGATTGGAAGGACAAGGTTGTTTTTCTCACGGGAGCTTCAAGCGGTATTGGCGAGGCATTGGCTATTGAACTGGCGAAGAGCGGTGCTGTGTTGGGACTGCTGGCCCGGCGTGAAGACCTGCTGATGAGCCTTGCCCGAAAATGTGAGGAACTGGGAGCGACCGCGTGGGTGTTTCCCTGTGATGTAACTGATGCAAAGGCCGTTCATGATGCGGCGGAGACGATGCGGCGGGATTTCGGCCATATAGACATCCTGATCGCAAATGCGGGCATCGGCGGCAACAATGAGGAAACCAGAAGCTTACAGCCCGACGCGGTGAAAAAGGTCATTGACATCAACCTTATCGGGGCGGTTAATTCCGTGCACGCCGTTTTGCCGCAAATGCTGGAACGCGGCGAAGGCCATCTCGTTGCCATTTCCAGCCTTGCCGGTTTTCGCGGATTGCCGCGCTCGGCGGCCTATTGCGCCAGCAAGGCGGGGATGACCGCTTTT
>CAZOXY010000031.1:24637-41097 GCA_964583955.1 uncultured Chloracidobacterium sp.
TCCACCATCGACAACAACTACTGGGCGCGCGGCGCATTCGGCTGGATGTTCAGCATAAGGGTGTTGCCGTCACCATCATCCAGCCCGGATTCATCAAAACGCCGCTGACAGCAGGACGCGAGGCCGAAATGCCGTATCTGATGGAGCTTGAAGACGCATTGCCAAAGTTCATCTCGGCGATAGAAAGACGCAAGAAATTTGCCGCCTTCCCATGGCAGCTTGCGACGCTTGTCCGTGCAGCCCGGATATTCCCCGCGTGGCTTTACGACGCCATAGCCGGAAAAGCCAGATACAGGGAATGATGAATAAAAGTTTACCGCTGTACAAGCAGATCGGTGCGGATCGGTGTATATCCGCTCATGTCAGGCGCGGTGTTCCAATCAACGGGAACACCCTGTGTCCAAGCGAAATCTATTGCATTGCTATTCTTGACCGCCCTTAAATTCACGTCCTGTGAGACAAGCCAGGTATCGTAAAAATATACGTTTGTAACGGTAGGCATAGCTTTTTTGATCGCTGACTTCATTTTCTTGCGGGTTTTGAAACCGGCGATATTCGTTTTTCCCTTAAAGTGCTGAATGCCTCCTATGACATACGCCACAGAAGGGCCGCCGGCAGCCATCTTTGTCAGGACCTCATCTATGATCGAACTTTCGGTCGCCACTGTTATATGAGCGCCAATCATACCAAGTGATGAAAGAACTGTCAGGGAGATGCAGCTTTGTATTCGCGGGTAGCAGATCTCGGTTTGAGCCGTTCCTATGTGGTCTTCTTGTACGTTGATGGTGTTTCCGGCCGGTTTGGTCTTGAGTTTATGAAAACTCTGGGGCATTTAGGTTTCCTCCTTTTTGTCAACAGAGAGTTTGAAAACAGAATATCGTGAAAGATGCAGCGTGATGCTTCGTCAGGGTTCATTTAACCACAAGCTTTCTTAAAAACCATACCCGGCCTGTTGGATTCCTCGATCTTCCAGATTTTAGTTTGAGCATCGGGTCGGCTAGAATGAAAAACGTGCCATTTTTGTGGCCGGCATTTTTAATGAACATACTTCAAGCCATAATTCTGGGAATAGTTCAGGGCCTCACCGAATTCATCCCGATAAGCTCCACAGCCCACCTGGTTTTTGCGAGTCGGATCACCAACATATATAACGGCGATCCGCAGCAAATAACTGCAACGATGGCGATCATTCAGTTAGGGACCGTTGCGGCCGTTCTTGTATATTTCGCGTCCGATATTTTGAGCATAACGGGAGCTTTTCTGCGGGATCATTGGAACATTATCTCGCGAAACAGGCGGTCAATTCACCATTCCGGCACACAGGGCGTGCGTCCGATATGGCTTTCGCCCGAGGCGTGGCTTGGCTGGCTGATAATCATCGGGTCAATACCCATAGGCGTCGCGGGGATCTGGTTCAAGGATCTGATCGAAGGCCCGAACACAAAAAATCTTTGGGTGATAGCCATAATGCTGATCGTCATCGCGGTTTTGCTTGGGCTGGCGGAGATGGCGGGAAATCAGCGAAAGGACATGCGGCATCTGGGCATTTGGGAAGCCCTGGTCGTCGGTTTTTCTCAGGTGCTTGCTCTGATGCCGGGAGCCAGCCGTTCGGGTTCGACCATCATGGGCGGGCTTTTTGCGGGCATCAACCGCGAGGCCGCGGCACGCTTCTCATTCCTTCTTTCTATACCGGCGATCACCGCTGCCGGGCTGCTGCAGCTAAGAGAGGCCTGGGATATTTTGCCGGAGGACAGTTTTATGCCACTCCTTGTCGGAACCATCGTGTCCGGCATTGTAGGTTATATTTCGATCTGGTTCCTGTTGGCGTTCCTCAAGAAAAACTCGACGATGATCTTTATTGTTTATCGCATAGTTATTGGTGTGGTCATTCTTGTCCTTCTTTGGCAGGGCGTGATAAGCCCTACCGTCAATGTCTAATGTCCCACGTGGAAAAACGCTGGAATATACAAAAACACGACAGAACCGCCGCCGCCCGACTGGCGGAGGAAACGGGCCTGCGGCCTCTTACGGCGGCGCTTCTCATTGCCAGAGGACATGACACACAGGAAAAAGCCGAACGTTTCCTGAGGCCTGCCTTCGATCAGCTTCATGATCCATCCCTGCTTCGTGACATCGACCGCGCCGTCAAACGGATAATGCGCGCCGTCGAGCAAGGTGAAAAGATCCTCGTCTGGGGCGATTATGACGTTGACGGCACGACCGGAACGGCCCTTCTTCGTGGCGTTCTGCGGGTTTTGGGAGCGGAAAGCGAGTTTCACATCCCGGACCGTTTTGCGGAAGGCTACGGCATCAATATCCCTATGCTTGAGGCCGCAAAACAGCGCGGATGCGGGCTTGTGATAACCGTCGATTGCGGCATTCGCGGTTTTGAATCGCTGGAGTGGGGAAAAGAGAACGGGCTGGACGTTATCATCACCGATCATCATCTTGCGGACGAACAGCAGGGAAATCCTCCGGCGTATGCGGTGATAAATCCTAATCAGCCGGGCTGCGATTACCCCGACAAAGCACTTGCCGGTGTCGGCGTCGCGTTCAAGCTGGCGCAGGCTCTGCTTCGTGAGGCCGGCAGGGAAGATGCGGCGCAGGCGTTCCTGAAGATCGCGGCCATCGGCACGGTTGCCGACCTGATGGACCTCGGCGGCGAGAATCGGGCCATCGTTTCGCTGGGGCTTCGCGATCTGACCGCAACACGCAATTACGGCCTCAAGGCATTGATGGAAGCGGCGGATTGCCGTTCGGATATGACGAGTTTTCATATCGGCTATCGCATTGGCCCGAGGATAAATGCCGCGGGTCGAATGGACAACGCGCGTCAGGTGGTCGAACTTCTGGAGGCAGAAAGCTTTGAACAGGCACGAAAGATCGCATCTGCTCTGGACAGCCGCAATCGCGAACGTCAGCAAATACAACAGGAAATAACCGAACTCGCCTTGCGTGAAGCCGTTGAGAACGGCGCGGCGAAATTTGTTGTCGTAAGCGGCGAGGGCTGGCATCGCGGCGTCATCGGCCTGGCGGCGTCACGCATCGCAGACCGTCTGTTTCGCCCTGCGATAGTTCTTTCCACGGATAACGGCGTCGCCCACGGCAGCGGCCGAAGCGTGGGGAATTATCACCTCCTCAACGCGCTTGAAAGCTGCGCCGATCTGTTCGACCAGTTCGGCGGACATGCGGCAGCCGCTGGGATGAAGCTGACTTCCGCCAATATTCCCGAACTTTTCAGACGGCTGAACGAACATGCTGAAAGCACGTTGACGGAAGATGACCTTGTACCGGAGCTTCAGATCGATGCAACCGTATCGACCGCGACGATTTCGCTTGAAATGGTGAACGAACTTGCTCTGCTGGAGCCTTTCGGTATCGGCAATCCGAAACCTGTTTTTGCAACGAGCGGGCTGTTTTTGCGATACGAACCGACTGTTCTCAAAGAAAAACATCTGAAACTTTATCTGGCCGACAGCGAAGGGCGACGCTTTGAGGCGGTCTGGTGGGATGGTGTCGAACGTTCAATGCGGCGAACGCTCGCGCAAGGTTCCAGCATCGAACTTGCTTACACTGCGTCTGAGAACGTATGGCAAGGGAACAGGCGGCTGCAGCTTGTTGTAGAGGACTTGAGAGAACATAATTAAGGTAATGTCAGCAGGAAGAACGGACAATAATGGAAAGTTTAAGAAACGGGCGCGTTTTCCGTTCTACCTGCGCATCGGTTCGCTGGCCCTTTTGGCAGTAGCCGTAATTGTTATCGCCATAGGGTTTTATCTCAACAGCGGCAAGGCGCGATTCAGAATGATAGGCCTTCCCGCAACTCTTTCCGAAGAGGTCGTTGCCGTCATCGAAGATTACGAACGACAGGAAACTGAGAACGGGCGTTTGCTGTACTCGGTAAAGGCCGATCGTGTCACGACATTTTCAGACAACCATCAGGAACTGGAAAATGTGACGCTTGATGCCTGGCAGGAAGGTTCTCAGGTGCCGGACGCGATCTCGGCGAACAAGGCGATCTATGTTCCGGGCGAGAACAAGGATTTCACCGTTTTTTTTGCCGGTGACGTGGATGTAAAAACCGCTGACGGCCTTTTGGTAAAGACCGACAATATTACTTACAAACGCGCCGCTGAAATTGCCGAGGCAGAGGAGCATGTCGATTTTCAGCGCGACAACATTATTGGCAGTTCGTACGGGGCCATTGTGAAGATCGCGGAAAAAAAGGCCGAGCTTTTGCGTGACGTGAAAATAGAAACAACCGGTTCACCTGAAGGACAAGGCCTGCCGTCAGGGCTGAATGTGACCGCCGGATACGCGATGTATGACCAGATACGGGATCTGATCGCCCTGAGCGGGTCGGTTCATGTCGTGTCCTCGTCGGCCAAGGGAAAGCTGATCCAGAAAGATGACGTTCGCGCCGACCGCGCCGAACTGGAACTTGGACTCACTGAAGCAAAAACGCGAGAACTGAAAAAAGCGGAGCTTTTTGACAATGTCCGCATCGTTTCTGATAAAGGCGACGGCAAACCGGTGAATATTTCCTCTGGGTACGCTCTTTATGACCGCCAGGCAGACAGATTCGACCTAAAGAACAATGTGCATATCGTCACGCAGGGAGAAAAAGGGCCGGTTGATATACGTGCCGTTGCCGGTGTTTACGATCAGAGGGCCGGAAAGGTATGGCTCGAAGGCGGCGCGGAGATCGTGCAGGGAACCGAACTCGTAAAAGGGCAAAGCATCTACGCCGAGCTTTACCCTGCCAGAACCCTTAAAAACGCCCGCGTGAACGGTGACGCATATTTGAAGCAGACAACGCCGGAACGTACCGTTGAGGTGTTTGGCGACGAACTCCGGGCATCGTTTGACGACAAGCAGCAGATGACCACGTCGGATGCCGTCGGAAAGAGTCGGGCGGTGATGACGCCCGTCAATGCAAAGGATTATTCATCGGTCACGATGTCCGCTCCAGACGCGATGCGGCTGATCTTTGCCGGCGGCGGAAAACTCGACAGGGTCACGACCGAAGGGCGAACGACGATCCTGCTGTCGGCGCCGAACAGCGGTGCGGACGCCAGCACCAAGAAGGTGACGGCGGATGTGGTGCGGACGTTCTTTGACGCTGACGGACGAACGCTCCGGCGGGCGGAAGCCGTCGGGAAGGCGGAACTCGATGTCGATCCGGTTGCGGCAATTCCCGCAAATTACCGTACTGTCATAAATGCTCCACGATTTGACTGTGATTTTTTCCCGACGGGAAATAACGTTCGTGTATGTGAGGCGGGGAAGAATACCAAAACTGTGCGGACGCCAAAGGTCAGCGGCCCGACGCGCGGTGTTCAGACCATTACCGCCGTGACATTGAATGCTGTTTTTTCCGAGAACACACGTGACCTGGACAGGCTGGTTATGTCGGGAAGCACGAAATTCACCGAACTCGACCGAAACGGCTCAGCCGACCGGCTTGAATATACAGCGTCTGACCGCGTTGTTCGTTTGCGGGGCGGCGAACCGACGGTATGGGATTCGCGGGCGCGCGGCAAGGCGGCCGAGATAGATTGGGACACGGCAAACCAACGCTCGTTCCTGCGCGGCAATGCCAGCACGACATATTACAGCGTAAAACAGGCGTCGGGAGCGGTTCCGTTCGCCGGACAGAATGCCCCGGTGTTCGTCACGGCCGATTCGGCGGAGATAGATCACAATGCCGAGGTAGCTGTTTACAAGGGCAACGCCCGCGCGTGGCAGGACAAGAATTATGTTCGTTCAGATAGCCTCACCATTCGCCAGCAGCAGGGTGAAATGACTGCCGAGGGCAGCGTTCAAAGTATGCTTTATGGCGTCGAGCGAAAACGCGACGGCAAAACGGCCAGCGAACCGGTTTACGCAACCGCCGGAAAAATGGAATATAATCGTGAAAGCAATGTCATTGTCTATGAACGCGATGTCAACATCAGACAAGGCACGGACCGGCTGAACGGCGGCATCGCCCGGATATATCTGGACGGCCGCAATGAACTTTCCCGCGCCGACCTGGAACAGAACGTGGTCATCACACAGCCGGGAAGGCGAGCTTCGGGAAGTTTCGCTCGCTACATCGCGGCTGAGGAAACGGTTCAGCTTCGCGGCGATCCGGCCCGCATCGAGGACAGTGCCCGCGGCTCTTCGCAGGGATCGGAGATGACGATGTATATGCGGGACAACCGCGCCGTGGTCGAGGGAAGCTCGGAAACGAACTCATCCGGCCGCACCCGAAGCGTTTATAAGATAAAGAACAATTAGCTCCATCGCATACGTGGCAAAAGACAATCATCATCAAAACCAGACAACGACCGAAACACGCGCCGAAACACATGATGCCGCGTCTCGGTGTTTGGCAGCGCATCACCTGCAAAAGACCTACGGCAGACGCCGCGTGGTGAATGACGCGAGCGTGATGGTCGCAGAAGGCGAGGTCGTCGGGCTGCTCGGAGCCAACGGAGCGGGCAAAACGACCACGTTCTATATGATCGCCGGGCTTGAACGGTCCGAAGGCGGCAGCGTTGTCCTGAACGGCGAGGATGTCACGCATCTGCCGATGTATCTGAGGGCGCGGCTCGGCCTCGGTTATCTTCCGCAGGAGCCTTCTATCTTTCGGAAACTGACGGCGGAACAGAATATTCTTGCGATACTTGAGACGAGAGAAGGAAATCGGGCGGAACGCTTTCAGCGACTAGAGGAATTGCTCGAAGAGTTTGGCGTCGCACATGTCCGCAAAACGCGCGGCGACGCGCTTTCGGGCGGCGAACGCCGCCGGGTCGAGATAGCAAGATGCCTTGCCTCCAATCCGCGGTATATACTTCTTGACGAACCTTTTGCGGGCATAGACCCGCTCGCCATTGACGACATTCGAGAGATAATCCTTTATCTGAAAGAACGCGGGATCGGCATTTTGATCACCGACCACAACGTCCGCGAGACGCTTGGGATAACCGACCGTGCCTACATTATGGCGGAAGGAACGATACTCAGATCGGGCAGTCCCGATGCGTTGATCGAGGACGCCGAGGTCCGCCGACTGTATTTGGGAGAGCGTTTTACACTTTGACAAGCAATTTTCGTTCCTAAACACTCCGCGATTTTTCCCTTTTTGCTAAAAACTCCGTATAATCTAGATTAGAAGAGCCTGGGCCGCGTCATTTTTGCCCGCCGTCCGGCTTGTTTTAGAAGTTTATGTCATCGCTGCGGCTAACAACCCAACTCCAGCAAAAAATGGTGCTGACGCCCCAACTGCGCCAGCGGATCGAGATGCTGCAGATGACCTCGCTGGAGTTGGACGAACTCATAGAGCAGGAGCTTGTCGCCAATCCGATACTTGAGGAAGTGATGCCGGGCGATGAGATACAGGAGATCTCTGACAACATTCTGGATCAGAACGCGAACGGGCATCAGGACCTGGACTCTGAGCCGGGACAGCGGTCAACGGACGAATTTGAGGCCCTTTCCGGCAGGGAAGCAAGCGAAGACATTGGCGATGTTTCCAATACGGCGGAATCGTTTGACACCGGTTCCGACCCGTCTGACCCGGCGGAAGACGGCGGGCGTGAAAGTGAGGATTCGTTCGATGAGATAGATTACGGCAGGGAATTTCAGGATTATCTCGATCCCGGCTACAAGACGCAGGAGATCGAATACAAAGACGATGCGCCGAGCTTTGAGCAGTTCCTCTCTCATCAGCAATCGCTGAGCGAGCATCTGGAATGGCAGCTCAACATGCTCGAATTGCCGGAAGCGGTTCGCTCCGCCGCCATCTGCATCATCGGGAATCTGGACAGCGACGGAAGGCTCGGTGCGACCATCGAGGACATTGCCCGGCTTGCCGAATGTTCATCAGAGGCCGTCGAACGAGCAAGGCGTGCAGTTCTTGCGCTTGAACCGGTCGGCTGCGGAGCGTTTGACGTTCGCGAATGCCTGATCGCACAGCTTGAAAGCGACGGTGAAGGCGAGAGCCTGGCGGTGGAACTGATACGGCATCATTTTGAGGACATTCAGCCGCATCGCCTGCAGCATCTTGCCAACGCGACCGGCAAGGATATTTATGAACTCGATCGTGAGATCGGGAAAATAAGGGTGCTTGATCCTTTTCCGGGACGGCGATACGCCAGTGAGGACTCCATTTTTGTTGCCCCGGAGGTTTACATCGAAAAGATCGAGGAGGATTACGTCATCTATTTTGCCGATGACGGAAGCCCGCGCCTCAGGATAAGCCCATCCTATCATAAACTTTTAGATAAAGAGGAAACCTCAAAGGAGGCCGCCGATTTCATCAAGGAAAAAGTGCGGTCGGCGGTCGATCTGCTGAGGAATATCGAACACAGGCGGCAGACGATATACCGCGTTGTCGAATGTATAGTTGACCGTCAGCGTGATTTCCTCGATCAAGGCGTGGAGCATATCAAACCGATGATGCTGAAGGACGTTGCCGAGGATATCGGGATGCATCTTTCGACCATCTCACGTGTCGTTAACCGAAAATACGCCCATACGCCGCAGGGCGTTATCGAGCTTCGGCGGTTCTTCAGCGAGGGTATGATGAATGAGGACGGCGAGGAGGTTTCGACCCGCATCCTCAAACTCCGGATAAAGAAACTGGTTGAAGAAGAGGACAGCAAAAAACCGCTGACGGATGAACAGATAGTAAAGATATTAAGCAAGGAAGGAGTGAAATTGTCCCGCAGAACGGTCGCAAAATACCGTGACCAGATGAACATACCCGGTTCGCGCGAACGCAAGACCGTGATCTGAACCGTTGTCTGATGCCCCGGATGTCATAAGTCAAAGATATACAAGGTGGAAAATATGAAAATAGAATACACTGGCCGTCATATCGAGGTAACACCGGCTCTTCGCAAACACGTTGAGTCACATTTCAAAAGGATCGAACATTTGTTCAAGGGCAAGCGTGCCGAGGCTCACGTGACCATCGAGGTCGAAAGAGGACGTCACCGCGCCGAGATAGTCGTCAAATGGCGGAGCGATGTGCTGACCGCCACAACGACCGACGCGGATATGTACCTATCGCTGTCGCGTTCGGTGGATAAGATAGAACGCCAGGCACTGAAGTTGAAGAACAAGGTCATTGACCGTTCGCACAAGGCGGTAAAGGCCGGTGCGATAAGCGACAGGTCATCGGAAGTAAAGCCTTCTCCTTCGCGGCCCCGGATCATCAAGACACGGCGATACGCTGTCAAGCCGATGACCCCTGAGGAAGGAGCTTTGGAGCTGAGCGGAAACGATGCGTCGTTCCTTGTTTTTCGCAATGCCGACACCGACCGCATCTCGGTCATTTACACAAGAAAGGACGGCAATTTTGGCCTGATCGAACCATGACCCAATGATCGAACCAACTGTTACGGAGGAAAAAAGCGTTTCGGTGGCGGAATTTTGCCGCCTGGCCGATCCGTCCATCGGCATTGATGTCGTTGCCGGCCGCGGCGGGCTGGAGGACCGATATATCTCTTCGGACAGGGTGCAGAAACTGGGGCTTGCGCTGGCAGGATTCAATGACTATGTGCGTCCCGGAAGAATTCAGATGATCGGGAACAATGAGATAAAGTTCCTTGAAAAAATGAATTCCGAGGAGCGTGAGGCGGCGTTCAGAAAGCTCGATCTTCAAAAGATCCCGTGCGTTCTGGTGACAAAAGGCCTGGAACCGCCGCTGGAACTCAAACAAATTGCGGATGACATCAATGTCCCAGTGCTGACAACGCAGATGGTCAGTTCTCAGGTGATAAACATCACGACCGAACTGCTGCGTGAACGCCTGGCCCGCGAGATCACAATTCACGGTGTGCTGATGGAGATGGGCGGCATCGGCGTGCTGATAACCGGCGAATCGGGCATCGGAAAATCGGAAAGCGCCCTTGACCTCATCACTCGCGGGCATCGCCTTGTGGCTGATGACGCGGTCCGTGTAAAACGCATAGGCAGCAGTTTGTTCGGAGCATCGCCAAAACTGACATTTGAGCATCTGGAGATACGTGGCCTCGGCATTGTGAATGTTCGCGAGCTTTTTGGTGTTGCCGCCGTGTGTGAGGACATTCCAATAGATCTTTTCATTGAATTTCAACGATGGGATGACGCGGCAGCAATTGACCGCATCGGCCTGGAGCAGCTTGAGCAAAAATTGTTGGGCATCAGCAGGCGTAAATTCGCCCTGCCGGTTCGGCCGGGCAGAAACATCGCCACGCTGGTAGAGACCGCCGTGAAGATATTTTTGACCCAAAACGCTGGTTTCAACGCCGCCGCCGATATGTTATTGAAACATTCTGAGGCGGTCGGCAGTAATAGCAACAGTTAGCAGTACCTTATTTCACGATAAAAAAAACGGGGATCATGGCTAAACGGAAACGAGAGCAGCCTTCGCAATCGAGGCTTGTCATCATAACCGGCCTCAGCGGATCGGGAATGAGTTCCGCGACGAACGCATTTGAGGATCTGGGCTATTTTTGCGTCGATAATCTGCCGCTGACGATGCTGTCCACGTTCGCGCGGCTGATGGAGCAGGAAGACGAAGGCCGTCCTGCAATAGAAAAGGCGGCACTTGTGGTAAACATCCGCGAGCGGCATTTCCTTGCCGAATTTCCGACCGAGATAAAAGCCCTCGAAAAGAAAAAGATCCCGATCTTTGTGGTGTTTTTTGAAGCCGCGGATGAGGTGCTGCGCCAGCGGTTCTCAGAAACACGGCGGCCGCATCCGGCTGACTCGGGACAAGGGTTGTTGAGGGCGATCCGCCGCGAAAGAAAGGCGATGATGGCGATACGGTCGATGGCGGACCTTATCGTTGACACATCGGAGCATACTGTCCACACGCTTCGCCGCTACATCCTGCAGCAGTTCAGCCACGCCGAGGAGTCAACGCCGCTAAAGGTGCAGATCCTTAGTTTTGGGCATAAATACGGGACACCGAGGGACGTTGACCTTATGTTCGACGTTCGGCACCTGCCAAATCCGTATTTTGAAAAGGAACTTCGCCATTTGCCCGGCGAAGACCCGAAAATAGTCAGATACCTGAACAAAAATACCGATGTTGCCGAGACTTTGGACAGATTTACCGACCTGCTGACGTATCTGCTGCCTTTTTATAAACGCGAAGGGAAATCGTATCTGACCATCGGCGTCGGCTGCACGGGCGGGCGACATAGGTCGGTGATGGTCTCCAACGAACTCCGAAAACGCCTGCGAAAAAAGGGATTTGATATTTCGGTCGTTCACCGTGATATGCAAAAATAGAAACAATGAATAAGATCGGCGGAGTAATAGTTTCTCACGGACAGGTTGCAAATGAATTGCTGGCGGCCGCCGAGGCCGTCGTGGGCGAACTCGGCCATATAACCGCTGTTTCCATTGGCTGGCACGATGACGTTGACCTGGCAAAGAAAGAGATCGAACGCGCGATAGAAAAGGTCTCATCGGGCAGCGGCGTGCTGCTGATGACGGACATGTTCGGCGGCACACCCACCAATATCTCGGCGATGTTCCTGAAAGAGGATGAGGTCGAGATAGTGACAGGCGTCAACCTGCCGATGGTGATAAAACTGGCATCGCACGCGGCTGACGCATCACTTTCAGAGATAGCGAAGCTGGTTGAAGATCAGGGAAAGAGGTCGATCTACCGCACAGCTGCTTTGTTGGAACCGCAAAAAGGGAAATAGTTTGATAGAAGAGAAGCTAACCGTCGTCAATCCGCTGGGCCTGCACGCGCGGGCCGCCGCACAGCTTGTCCGGCTTGCCTCGGCGTTTGAAAGCAGGATGACCATTGCCCGGTCTGCCACCGAATTTGCGGACGCAAAATCAATACTCAGCATTTTGGCGATGGCGGCAGGCAAGGGAACGGAACTTACCCTGATGGTGGAAGGTCCCGACGAGCGGGCTGCGGCGGATGCCGTCCGTGATCTTTTTGCGGAAGGTTTTGGAGAGATCTGACCATTGTATGGACAATAACGAATTTCCGGGAAAAGGAAAAAATGTGACCATCCTCGGCGTGCCTTTGGGATACGGCGCCGCAAAGATGGGCAGTGAACTGGGCGTGGACGCGATGCGTATGTCGCGGATCCGTGATAAGCAGCT
The DNA here is from genome assembly GCA_964583955.1 of uncultured Chloracidobacterium sp. Taxonomy (GTDB): domain Bacteria; phylum Acidobacteriota; class Blastocatellia; order Pyrinomonadales; family Pyrinomonadaceae; genus OLB17. The sequence continues at coordinate 36,746 of CAZOXY010000031.1, forward strand.
TCATGAGCATCTGGCCGACCTTGGCTATACGGTCAATGATGCCGGGGACGCGGATATAATCAAACCCGAAAGGCCTGCCGACCCCGAAGACAAGGCCAAGTATCTAAAGGAGATAACCGCCTCCTTCGCCAATGTTTCGACAGCGCTAAAGGCGATATTGGCGACCGGTTCGATCCCGATAATCCTCGGCGGCGATCACAGCATAAACAGCGGCACGTTCTCCGCGATAGCGTCGTTCTTTAAGGAACAGGGCGAGGAGATCGGCCTGGTCTGGTTCGATGCTCATGCCGACATAAACACACCTGAAACTACTACGTCGGGTAACATCCATGGAATGCCGATGGCGACGATACTTGGCCGAGGTGCTCCTGAACTGGTCAACCTTGAGGGCTATGCGCCAAAGATAAAACCGGAATTTCTTGCGCATATCGGCGGGCGCGATCTTGACCCGGGCGAACGGCGGACCGTCCACGAACTGGGGCTTCGCGACAACTTTTTTACCATGAGCGACATAGACCGTCGCGGGATGCTGGCGTGCGTCACTGACGCCATCGCCATTGCCTCAAAAGCTCCGGGCGGTTATGCGGTCACGTTCGATGTAGATGCTCTGGATCCGCGTTTTGCCCCCGGTTCCGGTACGCTTGTTCGCGGCGGCATCACCTATCGCGAGGCCCATTTAGGGCTGGAGGTCATTGCCGAACACGGCGGTATGCGTTCGTTTGAGATAGTGGAGGTCAACCCGCTGCTGGATCGTTCGAATATAACCGTTTCGCTGGCCTGTGAGCTTATTCTTTCCGCCTTTGGCAAGACAATTCTTTAGATCGGCCGAAATCTCTTGTCCGGTTTTCCGCGTCCAATTCAGATAATGCCTGCCCGTGCCCGCCCCAACGCGGTATAATGGTGCGGGAGCTTTATTTCGCCGACAATGATCTCAGATACGCTTTTTCGCAGCCTTTCTTACGGAGTCGTATTTTGCGGTGCTCTGTCGCTGTGGGTATCGGGCGGCATCGGAGCCTTTGGAGCCGGAATGTTCCTTTTGGTAATGGGCATTTCGTGGTTTCTGGAGGGGACAAGATTTCAGTTGTCGGAATTTCTCGGGACCGCCTTTGTCATACTCGCCGTTCCCGTGTTCTTTCTTCTCTGGCAATATCAGGTCTTTGGCCCGACGGCGTCGGGGTCGGCGCTTCCGGGCATTCTTGCCCGCATGATACTGGCATTGGCCGCGATAAAGCTGCTTCAAACAAAAGCGGACAGAGACTGGGTGTTTCTGTACGTGATGTCATTTTTTGAAGTGTTGTTGGCCGCCGGCATCACCATAAGCGCCCTTTATCTGGGCAGCTTCATTCTTTTTGTATTTGCCATGATCTCGGCCATCGTTCTTTTTGAAATGAGAAGAACGGAAATGGCGATAACGTCGTCAATACCTTCAGAACCGCGCGGAGAAAAGACAAAGAACCCTTTGTCGATATCGCGCAGGCTGCCGGTCGTTTCCATTTTGCTGATAATGGCGATGATAGCGGTGGCGACGCCGATGTTCTTTTTGCTGCCGCGTGTTGCCGGAGCGGGAATAGGCGGAAATCAGGGCAGGCTTTCGACCTCGACCGGTTTTTCGGATACCGTTCGTCTTGGCGGCATCGGTGAGATACAGCAGAGCGATGAGGTGGTGATGCGTGTTCGTGTCGAGGACGCGGCGACGCACCGGCTGCCGCTTCGGTGGCGCGGCATTGCTCTGGACAGGTTCGATAACCTGTCGTGGCGGCGTTCGCGAATGAGTTTCCGCGATGTTTTTGAACGAGGCGGAAGAGATGTCATTCAGGTCGGTTTTGCGCGAGGCTCGGAGGAACTTCATATCCAAACCTTTTATTTGGAACCGATGGAAACACCGGTGCTTTTCGCCCTGCCAAAGGCCGTCGGGATACAGGGAAATTTTCCGGTCTTGTTCAAGGACAGCTACGATTCCATTTCGTTTCCGCGTGTGGGCGAACGTATATCCTATAAGGTGCTTTCGGACGCATCGCTGCCGGAACCTGACGTGCTTAGGGCAGACGGATCGGCCTATCCTTACGAATACAGGGATTACTTACAGTCGCCACGCGATCAGGACGAACGTATCTATGATCTGGCTCAAGAGGTGATCAAAGAGGCCGATAACCGCTATGATGCCGCGGTTGCGACCGAGCGGTTTCTGCGGTCGGAGTTTGGTTACACACTCGTGCAAAAAGCGGGCGGTGAGCAGCCGCTGGCCGATTTTCTTTTCAACGTCCGCGAGGGGCATTGCGAATATTTTGCCACCGCGATGGCGATAATGCTCCGCACACAGGGCATTGCCACACGTGTTGTCAACGGTTTTCAGGCCGGTGAATACAATGAGACCGCCGATGTTTATGTAGTCCGCCAGCGTGAGGCACATTCGTGGGTCGAGGTCTATTTTCCCGCTGAGGATGTGTGGGTCCCGTTCGACCCGACGCCGCCCGCCGGACCAGGTTCGGAAGGCGCGGGAGGAATGACGGAGCGTGTGGGCAAATACCTCGAGGCGCTTGAGATGTTCTGGATACAATATTTCGTCGCGTTCGACAGCCAGGAGCAAAGATCGCTATTTACATCGGTCAGACGCGGCGTTTCCAGTTACAACAACAGTTTGGCGGCCGCCGCCAACGATGTTGTCGATTCGCTCTCTGCATGGTGGGCGGAAGTTCGCGGCGACAACGGCGTCGCGTCCAGCCTTGCGGCGCTTGGTTACGGAACTCTGCTTGTTTTGGCCGTCACCGTCGTGGCCGCATTATTTGTCTGGCTTTATAGGCTCATCCGCTCGCTTTCAATATGGCAACGTTTGCGCAGGCGTCTGTTCGGAAACCGGGAATCGGCCATTGAATTTTACTCGCGGCTTCTTGCGATACTTGATCTGAAGGGCATTAGGCGTGAACCACATCAGTCACCGATGGAATTTGCACACGCCAGCGGTTTTACCGAGGCCGTTCGCATAACCGAAAAATACAATCGTGTCCGATTCGGCGAAAGGAAACTGTCAAAGGACGAACAAGCCGATATTGAGAATTGGTTAAACAGGATAGATGAAAATAATGCATGATCGGGCATCCGGCCACTGCAGTATATGATGTGCATATTTTATGTTATTATGTGCATTAAATATGGGTGCCACAATTTCATCAAAACGGAACAAGCACTTGATCTTGAGCCAAACCAAGTTGAGCAAAGCTAAAAAGATACTTGGGGCGGCAACTGAGACCGAAACGGTCGAAAGGGCCTTGGATAAAGTGATATCAGAAGCCGAAGCCAACAAAAAAGTATGGACGGCCCACAAGAAATTTGTCCGCGAGTTGGTTAGTGACAAACATCAGATCATAGACGTTTACGGAAATATGGAGTAACGCGTGGCGGGCATTGTTTTTGACTCCTCCGTCTATGTCAACGCTCTCAGGAAAGGTGACGAGAGCATTTTCCTGTTGCGTAATTACGAAGACCGAGACGGTCAGATGCCCGTTTGGCTTAGCGTTGTCGTTGTAGAGGAATTGCTTGCCGGAGCGGTTGATATAAAGACCCAAAAGCTGCTCGCACGCATCCAAAAGGTATTTGAATCAAACAACAGGCTTCTTGTTCCAAATAAAACGGATTGGGTTGAAACCGGGAAAATAATCAATAGATTCGGACAGAGATTCGGATATGAGACGGTTGGCAAAGGCCGCATCACCAACGATGTTCTGATCGCAATGAGTGTCTTGCGACAGGGCTTGACATTGATCACAAGCAACGCAAAAGATTTTGAACGGATCGCTCTGATCCGACAATTTAATTGGGAATCAGGAAATTGAGACGCGTCCTGTATCGTGACCGAGCCATACATGACGCGGTTATTTGCCGCTGAACGGTGTGCGGCTTAAGAAGTAAATGAAGAAAGTAGGATTTGTCAGCCTCGGATGTCCCAAAAACCTCGTTGACAGCGAGGTGATGATGGGGACGTTGGAACAGGCCGGCTGGGAAATAACAAATAACGCGGACGAGGCCGATACGGTCGTCGTCAATACGTGCGGCTTTATCGAGTCTGCAAAGCAGGAGTCCGTTGAGGCTATCCTTGAGGCGACTCGGCTGAAAGAGGACGGAAAGGCACGACGTGTCGTCGTTGCCGGGTGTTTGGTCGAACGCTATCGTGACGACCTGATGAAGGAACTGCCGGAGGTCGATGCCTTTATCGGCACGAACGAGATCGGGCGCATTTTGGAGGCGGCCGACGAAAAGCAAAATTTTCGGGAACTGCCGCTGCTGCCCATTGGCAACAAGACCGCGACGTATCTTTACGATTTTGACACGCCGCGACATCGCGCCACTGATTCACA
>CAZOXY010000032.1:0-4525 GCA_964583955.1 uncultured Chloracidobacterium sp.
GCTGAAGCAGCGAGATGAGCTGAGCGTGGGTAACGCTGCTGCCTTCGCCTGCTTCAGCGTTTTGACGCCGCCGGCCTCGATGTCATTAAGACCGAGAATCTTTACAACTTTGACGGCGCAAAAGGTTATTCGGCTTAGCGAGTGCCTTTTGAATCAGGTTTTGTTGAGCGAGGTTTCGGCCTCGCTCTTTTGTTTTTGTTGGAGACGGAAAGAGCAGGCCTGCGGTTTCCTGTCGGAATGGCGTTGTAATATCATACAATGGTCAAAACGGACGTTTATGAAGAACCAGACGATCAGCAGCAATAATTTTGACCAGCAGACCACCGAGCTATACCATTCCGAGGTGTTGGCGGGCAGGCCTGAAACGGTCAGGGCGCGCCTGACAGACGCGATGGAATCGCTGGGATATTACATTATCGAGGACGACCCGAACATCATCGGCCGCCGCGACGCAAAGGGCTGGGGCTCCTGGTATTCTTCCGCCGATGTGCTGGATTACGGCGCAAGGCTTACTGTCCGTTTTCGTTCGGTCGGCGAAGGCTCTACCCGCGTGACGTTCGATTATCTGATAAAACACGGATGGCTGAGTCAGGGAGACATCAAGATCGTCGTTCAGGAGGCAAAGACGATAGCGGCCCTTTCCAAGTCTCCGGTGATACAGAAAATGTGTTCGGTGTGCGAGACCGAATCGACCGACGACTCGCGATTTTGCCGAAAGTGCGGCGCGCCGCTGACATCGGAATCATCGGAGCTGGAAGTATTGCGCCTGATGGCCGAAACGTACGCGGCAAAAGTATCGGTCGTTTCCGGAACGGTGACCATGGCCGTTGCAATGATCGGCATACTTGCCATATATCTGTTGAATCTTGCCGGGCTGATAAATCCTAAATTGCTGCTGGTCTTCACTGCGGTATGCTCCTTCCTGATGCTGTTCACCCTTACCACCTCGTTGTTCGGATGGAACCGGCTTAAAAGGGCGCTCGATAAAAAACCGCCCGAGAGGCAAACCGACCGTGTTCAGGAATTCAATGAAAGGGCGGATCCGGTGATGCTGGCCTCGGCAAAACCTTTTACATCAGTCACCGAAGGCACGACCAATCTGCTCGATAAAGAAGTGTTCGCCCAAAAAGAGCCGGAAAGAGTTCCGGTTTCCAAGGGACGCGATACAAAAGACCTAGACTGAATGTTCAGATCCAAAGAAGAATTGTCCGGCTTTCCTGCGAAGCAGGTTCAAATTTCCGATCTCCATATTGTTTGCCGGATGGGGTCATTTGTCCTATAATTATAGACAAGTGTCGCAAATGCGTTGAGGTAAAAACACTGTGGACATAGAACGAAAACTGAACAAAGAGATCAATATGATGTTCCGGGCGTCATCAGCCGGAGTGAGAAAGGGTGTCGCAAAAAAAGGTGTTACATACAGCGAATTTCTTTCCAACAAGATGCTGATGATCTCCGCGATCAGGTCGGGAGTGCCGTATTCGCTGTTTGCACTGATAAAGGACCTCACGCCGTTCAGTGAAGGGGATTGGGCCGCAATACTCGATCTGTCTCCGAAATCGCTCCAGAGATATAAAAGAGAAACGAAACGGTTCAGGCCCATTCATTCCGAAAAGATCATTGAAATGGCTGAGGTGAACGAACTGGGCGAAAAGGTTTTTGGCGACAAGGAAAGATTCAAGCTGTGGCTGAACACTGAAAGTCTTGCCCTTGGAAAAGTAAAGCCCATCGAACTGCTGCAGCATTCCTACGGAAAAGATCTGGTCATACGTGAGCTGATCAATATCGAACACGGTATCTTTGCGTAAGATGGACGTTTTCAGGCTTTCGAGAAAAAAATACTCTCGGCACCTGTCCGGGGAAGGGGCATCAATAGGCGGCGGCAGGTGGAATTCTATTGGCACCGAGGTCATCTATACCGCGGCAAATCGCTCTCTGGCAATGGCCGAAGTGGCCGTTCATCTGGCCCTTGCGTCACTTCCTGAAGACTTTTTGATGCTGACGATCAAGGTCCCGGACAGCGTTTCAGTGCGGATGATGTCAGAGGATGATCTGCCGTTTGATTGGCGGGTGTTCCCATATTCGCCGGCGAGTCAGGTTATCGGAGACCGATTTGCGGCCGAGGGGAAACACTGTATTTTACGCGTGCCGTCAGCGGTTGTGCGGGGCGATTATAATTTTCTGATCAACCCAAAACATCCTGAGTGCAGGAAAATAAAGATCGCAGGGGCCGAACCATTTCCCTTTGACACGCGTAGCTTTCGATAACATCCGTTGAATTGATCCGGGTTGCAGGCGGCCAAGATCCATTACCCTGTCGGCAAGTTGCGGTCCCGAAAAAAAGTACCCGGGTCAACTCCCAAAAATAAAATAAGCCAGGACAAGGGCCAGGAGGACAAGGCCTGAGATCATGATTATGCTGATGGGCGTCGTCGCTGATCTTTTTATCTCAACGTTTGTCGTGCCGGAGGCGGTTTCAAAGCTGCTGTTTATCTTGTAGTCACCGACCTTTTGATCGAGGAGGTTGGCGTTGTGTATCAGGTTGCGCATTTCGTCCTGAGCGGCGGAGTTTCGGTATTCGGCCTTGCGTTTTTCGACCGCGAGGCGGACTATCTCGTCCGCTGCCTTTTCGGTGACGCGTCTGGCCTGTGTTTCATCCAGATTTTGCAGGGCGTTATCGACAATGTCCTCACCCGAAAGCGGGAATAGTGACTGTTTCTTTGGTATTGGTTCCAAGCCTGTGGTCTCGTCTTCCATTTGCTCTTATCCTCTTTTAAAATTCAGATCAATGGTTCCGTAAGGGAATTTCAATGTGTGCCTGACCTTTGGGTCAAGGTGTTTTTCCGCCAGCATCATTTCAATGCCTTTTATCTCTTCGCGCAGCATTGATACCACGATCCTGCTTTCTTCCGCCTGCGAGTGCCTTAATAGCTGCTGTGCCGCTTCCATATCGCCTTCGCCCAGCCAACGCAGCTTTTTCTCTATCTCGGCGGGCAGACTTGCGGTATAGGCCTTGTCAATTATCTGATGAACAAGCGGCGACAGCTTTTCTTCCCAGTCGCGGCTTGTGACCTCAAGCGCATACGCATCCTTTTTAGCATATTCTTCCATAAAAAGGCGCAAAACCTCGCATTTCAGGTCAAAGCTCATGACCTCGGGCAAATGCAGAAGAAATCGGCGAAAGGTTTGCGTGGCGGGTGTGACCTCGCCGCTTTTCCATTTGCGATAGGTTTTGCGGGCGTATCTGGCCGGGCCGGTGCCAAACTCTTTTTTGTAAAGATCGAACAGTTCGGCCATCGAACCTTCGTCCAGATGCAGCAGGACGCTTACCAGATGTGAACGATGCAGTTTTCTTTTGTGGTCGGCCGCGTCGGCGGAAACAATTTTGTGCCAGACAATGACGCCGATAATGGCGATCACCAAAAGAATGAAGAATAGTTGCCACATCTCTTCTGCGTGAACTTTCCTTTTAAGGCTCGGTCTGCCGTACACGCTCGGCCTCGCGGTTCATGCGGCCCGTGGCCATGTACCACATCATCTTGTAATCGGAGATGAACGACCAGAACGGGTATTTGAATGTGGCGGGCCGATTCTTTTCAACGACAAAATGAGCAAACCACGCAAAAGCATAACCGCAAATAAAACAAAGCGGAAAATAATACCACGTGCCGCGCGCAATGAACCAAACCAGCAGAATGATGCCGAGCGACGTCCCGATAAAATGCAGCACGCGGGTCAGCGGCCTGGAGTGCTCACGGACATAGAAATCCCAAAATTCACTGTAATTTTGCGGTTCTGACGGCATATTGATCGAAGTAACCGGACAGACAGCTTCCTAAGCATGAACCGAAGCGTTTTTAATTTGTTTACATGGCCGAGCTTTGCGGGAGCTTACGCCTCGAACGGAATTTCGGCATTTTGCAGCACATTGAGTTCGTTTCGGGCGACACGCTCCAGCAATTTCAGGTCGTCGAACATCTTTACCAGCCCGAAGACCGTTGCATAACGCGGTTCGTCAGCGACAGTGACCGGAAGACTGATGAAGGAGCGCAGATATTGGTCAAGCCCGTCCAAAAGTGCGCCGCCGCCCGTGAGGATCACGCCACGGTCATAAATATCAGCCGCCACTTCGGGCCGAAGCTCGGTCAGAGTGTCCTTTACAAGCTGTGCTATGCGCCTGACTACGCTTTCGACCACCGGATAAAGCTCGCCTGACGTGATCTCGACCGCTGACGGACTTCCCGTCTGAACATCGCGGCCGCGGACCTCGATGGTTTTGGAAATGTCATCGGGCAGATAGGTCGAAACAAAATTTGTTTTGAGAAACTCGGTCGTTTCCTCGCCGACCTGTAATCCGCGGTGCCGCCGCAGGTGTGTGGCAATGACCTCATTTATCTCATTGCTGCCGTAACGCTCGCTGGTGGAGTGAACGACCGAACCTTTTGCGATGACGGCGATATTCGTCGTGCCGGCCCCGATGTCGATTATTGCCGACGCGCGTTTATCGGTTGGCAGAACTCCTGCA
>CAZOXY010000032.1:4535-39479 GCA_964583955.1 uncultured Chloracidobacterium sp.
CACCAAAGGCCGCCGCCAGGCCTTCTTCCATCATGAACACCTTGCCGATGCCTGCTTCTTCGGCGGCATGCAGCAGTGCGCGCTGTTCAACGTGGGTCACGTCAGAGACCATGCTCATCACGGCCTGTATCGCAAGGTTCGAGCCACCCGATTTCGCCTTTTTGACGAAATGAGCAAGCATCTTTTTTGTCTTCTCAAAATCGGCTACCACGCCGCCGATCATCGGTTCGCGAACAACAAGGTCGCGGCCCTCGCGGCCTTCCATATCGGCGGCTTCCTGGCCGAAGGCCACTATCTCCTCCGATATTTCGTGTATTGCCACAAGGGACGGTTCGTCCAGCACGACTCCGCGATCCTTTACGGCTATGATCGTGCTGGCCGTGCCGAGGTCAATGGCCATTGAATCAGTGACAAGCTTTTTTAGCGAAGATATCTTCAGCATATTTTCCGGTGAAACGATTATATGCGTTTCCAACGGCCAAGCCAAGAGAAATTTTTGCGGGACGGCATCAGTGTCAACCCCATTTGATCTCCAGCACGCTTACGGGCTGGACGCGGTTCTTGACGGTCAGCGGCTCAAGGGTGTTGACAGGAATGCGGTTGCCGCTGGCTTCGGCGGTGGCGTCGGTCATAAGCACCTGGCCGCCTTTTGCGTGAGATTCGAGCCGGGCGGCAAGGTTCACCGTGTCGCCGATGGCCGTGTATTCAGAGCGTTTTTCTGAGCCGATATAGCCGATGGTCGCAACGCCGGTATGAAGCCCGATGCCAACCGCCACTTGTCCAAAGCCTTCTGAGCGAAGCTCGTCATTCAATGAGGGAATACGCTTCTGCATCGTAACGGCGGCCTTTACTGCGTTCAAGGCATCTTCTTCGGACGCGGTCGGCGCTCCGAAAAGCGCCATCAGCCCGTCGCCGATATATTTGTCCAGCGTTCCTCCGTGGGCAAAAATTATCTCGGACATTGCCGTAAAATACTTATTGAGCAGGCCGACGACCTTTTCCGGGTTTTCGGTCTCAGACGTTGAGGTAAAGCCGCGAATATCGGCAAAAAGCACGGTTATCTTTTGATTGACGCCGCCAAGCCGGAATGATTCAGGATGATCGAGGAGCTGTTTTACGACATATTCGGGCATGAACCGGCTGTAATTTGCCCTCGCAACTTCCTCACGGGCGAGCCGTTTGTGCGCCTTGACCGTTTCCACGGTGACGGCGGTCTGTGCGGCGACGGCGCTGATCAGTTCGAGATGGTCGGGTGTAAAGGCCGAATACGGATCAAGCCTGTCAGCATAGATAACACCGTGAACGTTCGATTCGGTTATAAGCGGCGCGCAGATGGTGGAGCGAACGCCCTGCGACACGATGGATTCGACACCGGAAAACTGCTCATCGGTTTTTGCGTCCTGCGAAAGCAGAGCGACCTTTTCACGCATCACTTTTTGCGTGATCGTTCGGCTGACGGTCATCGTGTCCTGCAATTTATCTAGGTTCTCGTCACGCGTTTTTACCGCCAGCGGAACCAGGCTGTAATCAAGTATGCGTCCGTCCAGCGTTTCGTCCGCGAGCAGAGCAACGACGCGGTCGGCGGGCGTTCCCCGAAATATCAGGTCGGTCGCTTTTTCAAAGATGCTTTTCAGATCAAATGTGGTCCCGAGCGAACGGCTCATTTCATAGAGCAGTTCCAGCATCTTTGCCTTTCGCCTGAGGTCCTTTACCTCTTCGGGCGATGCCATGCCCGTTTCTACCGAAAGATGTGACTGGCGCCCGATGATCTCATTTGCCGAAATAAGAAGCTGTGTCTGCCCGAGAGGCTTGTCGTCAAATTCGACACCGCCCGGAAGGTCAACGACCGTCGGAGCATTGCCGACCGATGTGGCTGTCATTCCGGTGCTTTCGTCGGGAATGGAAACAGACCTTTCTAAACCTGCGGCATCTGCGGGAAGCGGCGCGGTGATGATCTCGATAAACAGCAGCTTACTTTCGCCGATGATAACCGTGTCGCCGGTTTGCAGCACCTTTTCGGTCATGGGCGAACCGTTCACAAAGACGTGATTGACGCTGCGGACCAGGTTTCCGTCCTCAAAATATCCGTCAACTATCTTGAATTTGCCATTGTCGGACGTAACAAAGGCGTGTTTTCGCGAGACACGGCGGTCGTTCAGGACTATGTCATTGTCCTTTGCACGGCCGATCTCGACGGTTGTTGCGGGAACAAGGTCGAATTCCCAGACGCGGCCATTAGGTTCTGATATTTGAAGTACAGCGCTCACTATATAGAAATTGTAATAGGTAATCGGCAAATGGTAAATTGAGGACGCAAGTGCTTGAAAAATAAACCCTATCCGGAAATGATATATCTCGATAAAAAAGCAGGCGGGCTGATCGCGGACGAAGTAATGACGGCAATGGCCGCCATCGATCCCGGAACTGTCATTGAAGATGCCCGCAAAGCCGCTGCGCAGCTTTTACTCGGTTCCTCGCCCGAAGAGATAGTTTTAACGTCCGGCGGTGTGTCGGAAATGAGGTCAGTGCTGTTCGCCGCGCTTTCCGAGCGTCCGGGCAAAACGCATCTCTTAACCATTGTCGGGGCATCGGCGGCGGTCACACAATGTTATCGGGAACTGGAAGCGAAAAACGGCTGCCGGATTTCGCTGATCGGCATGAATGAGGCTGGAACGCCTGACATAGATCATTTCCGATCCGCACTTGATGCAGACACTGCACTTGTCTCATTGCAAATGGCGAATGAGGAAACGGGGACGCTTTTTCCGGTCGCGGAGATGACGGAGATCGCCCGGCAGCGTTCAAATGCTGTGGTTCATGTCGATGCCGGTTTGGCAACGGGCTGCGTTGAGATAAGAACCGGACAGGCGGACATTGTTTCCGTCTTGGGAGACAGCTTTTACGGGCCTGACGCCATCGGGGCCGTCTATGTGCGCAATGATACCGAGATCTCGGTTCCCGAACAACACCAAGCTGTCAGCGATATAAAAAAGCTTGCCGGTTTTCACGCGGCGGCAAAGCAGGCGGCCGATCTTTCGAACATGGAGAACATCGCCAAACTCCGCGACCGACTGGAAAACGGGCTGTTGTCGATAGACGCGGCATATATCAACGGCGCGGGCGGGAGGCTTCCGAATATAAGCAATATCTCTTTTGCAGATGTAAATGGCGAGGCGATGCTGTCACGGCTCCACGATCACGGCGTTGTTGCCGAAACAAGCTCGGCGTGCGCGTCGCCCGGCCATTTGCCCAGTGCCATTTTTCAGTCGATGGATGTGCCGTATGCCAGAGCGATGGGTTCAATTCGTTTTTCGCTTAATCGCCGCACAACAGAGGCTGACATAGATCATGTGATCGGAATAATGCCCGCGATAGTGACCGATCTGCGGGCGATATCGACGCCTGGCTAGGCGACCTTGTCGATGCCGTATCGGGTCAGTTTCAGGTAAAGTCCGCGGCGGGTCAGCCCTAGTTCATTGGCGACACGAGATATGTTCCAGTTATGGCGGCTGAGGGCGTTTTTTATCATCTGCATCTCAAGTTCGGTCACGGCATCTTCGAGCGTGCCGCCCTCGCCGATATTCGCGAACGGCCTTACAGGTCCGTCAAAGGATGTGATCGTTCTTTGGTGGCTTCCGCCCTCAGGTGTCAGCGGTGTGGCGGAACGTTTTAGTTCGGGCGACAGGTGATCAGGTGTTATCACCTCTCCGTCTATCGCCCGAGCTATCAGGCGTTGCACCTCATTGCAAAGCTGGCGGACATTTCCTTCCCATTCACATACCATCAGCAGGTCTATGGTCTGCGGCGTGAATGTTATGTCGCGTTTGCCGAACCGCGATGAATAGTGATTTATGTAATAGTTCACGATCGGCGGAATTTCCGAACGCCTTTCGCGAAGCGGCGGCACGCGAAGCCTTATCACATTCAGGCGGTAGAACAGATCTTCGCGAAAAGTGCCGTCAGCGACCTTGTCCTCCAGCGGCATGTTCGTCGCGGCTATGATGCGGACATCCACCTTGATCGGTTTTTTCTCGCCGATGGGCTGGATCTCGCCTTCCTGCAAAAAGCGAAGCAGTTTTGGCTGAACATCCAGAGGCAGGTCGCCGACCTCATCCAAAAACAACGTTCCGCCGTCGGCGGATCGGATCATTCCGGGCGAATCGCTTACGGCGCCGGTAAACGCTCCCTTTTTAAAACCGAACAGATGGCCTTCCGCAAGCTCTTTCGGCACGGCCGTGCAGTTGAACGGGACAAAGACCTTGTCCTTTCTGTTTGAAAGAGCGTGGATCGCCCGCGACACAAGCTCCTTGCCCGTTCCCGATTCGCCGGTGACAAGGACCGTAACGTCAGATGAGCGGATCTTATAGACCTCCTCGACCAACGCTGTCATCGCGGGCGAAGAATGAATAAAGCCCGGCATCAGGTTGGCGGACGTGTATGGACTTATCTGCTGGTCGTTCGGCGTCGAGCGGGCCTTTTCGCGAAGGGTGATAACGTCCAGCCCGAGTTCGACCACGCGGAACAGCGGATCGAGCGCGCCGCCGTCATTGAGCTGGGCCGAAGATGCCGGTGACACCATCACAAACGCGGGCGGTGCGTTGAGCGAACGCAGATTGAAGACCCCGAGCTTATTTTTTCGCAAAAACTCCTTTTCCTCGCCCGCCCTGACCGCCTCATCGAAAGAACGTGCAAGCCGGGAGCTGTCGTCAGCGGAAATGCCGTGAGCGATGAACGGAGTAAGCCTTTTGTTGGCGTCATATTCGACGATCATGATCTTTCGCGCCTGGCTTTCCTGCTGCAGAACGGCCACGACCTCACGGAAAAGGAGTTCACGCGACGCTGTCGCCTCAGCCAGCCTGACCATTAAAAGCTGTGAGACCGCCGTTGACGCCTTTGTTGTGGCAACGGCCTGAAGTTTTGGCGTGGACGCGCCATTGCCAAGCTCGCGTTGAAGGCCTTCGGCCCGTTCCGTGAGCGATCTGATGCCCAGTTTTTTGAATATTTCCGCGGCCGACGTCAGGTGGCTCATCGCCTGATCACGACGTTCGGCGGATATATGCTCTCCTAACAAAAGATGAGAAAGGCCTGTGTGGTACATGTCCTCGGCCGCCTCAAATATCGTCAGGCTGCGGTTGAAATGATGAATGGCGAGTTCGCCTTCACCCTTCTCCAGCGCCGCAAGCCCGCGTATGCGCTGGATATTGCCAAGTACAAAAAAGTCCGAGGACGGATCGTTGTCCTCAATGTCTTTCAGCGCATTTTCGCATGCGGCGGCATCGCCCATTTTCAGGCTGCTTTCGGCCAGGACCAGGCCGACCATATTCGCATGATGTTTGTCGCCTATGCGTTCGCTCAGCTCGATGGTCTCTATGGCTTTTGCCGCTGCGGCCTCTGGGTCGCCTTCTGCCAGCATGCACCGCGCCAGGTTTCGCATTGCCTGCGCCTCATACCATTCGCGTCCCTTTTCGCGGGCAAAGGAGACAGCTTTTTCAAGGAACTCGCGCGCCTTTGGCAGGTCGCCCTGCAGGATCTTTATCTCGCCCAGGCTGTCCATTATTCCCGCGATGTGTGCGTGATCCATCGAGACGGCAAGGTCGAGCGCCCGCGATATCATGCTTTCCGCCCGCGTCCATTCGCCCATGTGAAGCAGGTTGATGCCGAGGTTGTTATAGGCGATGACGGAGTTCAGAATGTGTTCCGTCCGGTCAAAGAATTCGATGGATTTTTCCAGACAGGCAATGCCTTCCTGAGAGCGGCGAAGGAACCAATATGCGCCCGACATATCGGTATAAAGCTTTCCGAGCATGAACGGTGCCGACCGTTCGCCGATGATCTGAACGCCAAGCTCGAAATACTGTATGGAACTTTCGCTGTCGCCTTCCTGATGATGGCTGATCGCTATTTCGCGATACGCCTCCGCCATGCCCAGCCAGTCGCCCGATTCGCGGAGCGGGTTCAAGGCTCGCCGGGCATAGTCGCGGCAGATCGATGATTCATTGAGCTTTCGGTAAACGCGGGCGAGGCCGATGTCTATCGCTCCCTGCAGATGCCGCAGGTCATTGTCACGCGCCTTTGTCAGGTTGTCCTTGAGCAGCGTGACCGCTTTGGGGTGATCGCCGAGGTTGTTGTAGGCAACGGCAAGCTGGGTCGTGACCCGCACCTGATTTTCCAAAGACAGCTTTTCCAGGTTATCGGGCTGTTCGTAATATTCTATCGCTTCGAGCGATTCCTTGTATTTGCCTTGCGTTTCCAGCGTAAAGGACAGCAGCCTGTTAAGCCCGGCAAGATCGTCGTCAGAATGGGCGTAATTTGCGATAGTGTTGGAGAGAACGCGCTGAGCCTCGCTGGAATAACCTTCGCGAAGCTTTTGCCCGACCTGGGAAAAGATCTTTTTCAGCTCGGCCTTTTCAATGGGCCGGAGCTTTGCAGGCGCCGCCTTACGTTCGGCGGTTCGTATCAGGCCCTTTTTCTTTATTGATCGAGTTGCCATCAGGCTGCTCTGTGCAAAAACGGCGATCCGCGCGATCAACCATACTCTCGAGTGCGGATCTCCTATCGGAACAAAATTGAATACTTAGTAAACAGCGCAAATGAAACTTACCAAAAAAAAGGCGTTTCGTCCATAGCATTTGTGTTTAACACGCAATTTTTAGCATGGATCAGCACTCGGAAGCATGTTTATGGAATATTCAAACCATACGTTCGCGAGGGCATTTATGATAAGCTGTTGACGATCCTGTTTAAGGTTTTCCAATGTCCGACCTTCCTGATAACGATACCGATGTACTGACCGAAACCAGAACGAGGCTGAAAAAACCGCCGATGTTCAAGGTCATTCTGCATAACGACGATTTTACGACCATGGAATTCGTCGTTTTTGTGCTGGCCTATGTTTTCAAACGGTCTGAGGCCGAATCCGTCGCCATAATGCTGAAGGTCCACAACGAGGGCAGAGGCATCGCCGGCGTTTACCCTTACGACGTCGCGTACATGAAATCGCAAAAAGCCATGAACCTCGCAAAGGCCCGCGAATATCCGCTATTGGTGACGGTCGAGGAAGAATAAAACATCAAAAAAACTATTGATTCTGGCTGCTTATGCGTGCTATAAGTTGTCCTGAAAAGGAGTCTATTAATGCGTGCGCTTGTCCTTGCATCGGTGATATTGGTATCGGGATGGTTTTGTGATCATTCACGGCTGCCTTTCATTCCCCTCTTTGGTGAGGTAGAGGTTGATGATCACGATCTCGATATCCGCGATGAACAGGTAAAGAAGCTGTTCAGCCATTTAGAACCAACGCCCGGAAAATCAGCCCTTTTGCTTGGATTTGATACGGATGAGAGCGGCGATTCAGACAGCTACGCCCAATATTATGATGACTTTGAGAAGTTGTCAGAAAAGAAACCAACCAACAGGACGAGATTATTTGTTCGTGAAGGCGAGAAAGTAGAAGTTGCAGCGGAATTGGATTTTATTGCAAGCCCTCAGACAAAGGGCTGGCTTTTTCTCGGTCAAGCCAGGTATTTTGAACCAAAGCCCAGAGATAAGAATGAGCATCTGGACGGACTGGAACAGAAAGGTGATCTTAAAAACTTTGGTTTTGATTATTCGCGGATATGGGTTGCTGCTGACGCCTCTAAAATTATATCAGCTACAGAATCCCTGATTCGGAAAACAAAATCTGAGATCGATAAGGAATATAAAAAGCTAAATCGCGACGAAAGGGAATATCATAGAAACATAACGGACTATGAGAAGATCGGCTGGATATCGGACGGGTATTTTATCGAGGATGGCTATTGGTCGCTGGTTCACGGAGGAGCCGCCTGGTTTGAGGCTCGTGAGAATAGCCGTTTGGTTAGTCTGGCAGGGCAACTGTTTTCCGGAGATCTCGACAAGTGGTATAGCCGAAAAGAGATAGTTGATCGATACGCTGAATATTTTAAGATCGACTATCAGGACTGTTCTGGTCTGAAATCCAACAACAGTAACTGTGTTTGGAACAAATGGAGAACCAATCTTAGCCGTAACCACGCTGATGAAATGCCAACATTCACAATCGAAAGACGTTCCGCGCGAACAAGGCTGATCGGCCGTGTTCTAGTTGATGGAAACACGCACAGGTCATTTCTGCAGACTGCTGATTTTGGCCCCGCTCCATCCAAACTTGCTAAGTACGACAATCCGGATCTAGACTTCAAAGAGGCAGAACTACTATTCCCTACATTGATCGACGTCTTTATTTCACCTAACCAAGACACGGCATTTTTCCTTACCGCCAAAGAAATGATCGCAATAGATACCACAAGCGGCAAAGAGATCTATCGCCGGAATCACGGACTATCTTTCAACAAGGTTATCATGGTCGAATGGGCGGTCGGCCCTCATGTTGAACGGTGGCGAAAGACTTTAGCTGAATCAACAGGCTTATGAATTAGAACAATGAGAACCGAGATTTTCTGATAATCTTGCAGTATTAAAGGAAATATGAGATGATCTGTAGTGTGGCAGTTTGCCACATATATTTATGACTGTACAAACATCCAAAGAAACTTACAGTAGGCTGAATATCAGGCTTAAAACCAGGTCCAAGGAGTGGATCTCAAAGGCAGCTTATATTTTAGGCCAAGACTTGACGGAGTTCTCTGAAACCATCCTAACTGAAAAAGCTCGTGAAGTTATAGAAAACTACGAGCAGTTCGAATTGACGGAAGCCGAGAAAAAAGCCTTTTTTGAGATCATTGATGGCCCGATTCCCGAATCCACTGAATATTCACTAAAAGAAGCAAAGAAATTTAAGCGAATGGTCAAAAAAGGACAACTTCGTGTATGAGACTTCAATTCGAGAAGTTGACACGACAACATGATCGAAAAGGTTTCTCGTGTTTTGACGAAGAGGTAGATATTTTTCTGAAACAAAAGGCCATGCAGGATCAGGAACTTGATCTTAGCAGAACTTATGTATTGATCGATCACGAAGTTGATCCGGCTTTTATAATCGGCTATCACACTATCACTCCAATTCGTGTATCCCAAGAGATAATTTTAGGCGACAAGCCTAAGATCAAACGGGAAATTCCGACCGTATTGTTGGGTCAACTGGGCATTGATCACAGACATCAGGGGAAGCGTTTTGGGATCATGCTGCTTTTACATGCGCAATTTGTTGTTCTTCAGACATCTGACCTGGTGGGCTTTCGGGCGTTGGTATTGGATGCAAGGAATGAAGCTCTTGCAGAATGGTATGGAAGAAACGGCTTTCTAAGAGTAGGGAGCAATTTAAGAATGACCAAACGGATGGATGTGATCCGTCGGGAACTTTCTTTCAGTTGACGAGATTGATATTATTATATTCATATGCGGAGGCCATCGCCCATTATTAACAATATTAAGGGACTTGCGTTCGACGAAGGTTGAGCGGCGGCGAGCTTTTGCTGTATTAGGTCCCAAGCCGGAAAAGGCTTGGGGCTTTTTTGATTGTGGATCGGGAAAGCACATTAACCCGCATTACGCGTTAGAAATGTTTTATGGCGGAGCCAAGATCAGCCTAACAGCTAATAGTCACATAGTTGGCAGTTATAAGTTCTTTAACTGCCAACTAAAAACTAACTAACTATCAACTGTTGGATACCTGGATCAGATCGCCCGATCTCACGTCTTTTTTAACTAATGCTTCTAGTGCGTGATCTGGGTTTAATATATCTGGATATCGGAAAATTATTTTTATGTCGAGTGAAACGTTGGATCTGAAAAAAACAGTTAACCTGCCAAAGACCGATTTTGCCCAAAAGGCGAATCTTGGCCAGAGCGAACCGGCCCGTTTGAAGAAATGGGACGAAATGGGGCTTTATGAAAGAATAGCCGAAGAGCGAAAGGGCCGCGAAAAATTCATTTTGCACGACGGCCCGCCGTATGCCAATGCGGACATTCATATCGGCACGGCTCTGAACAAGATACTGAAGGATTTTGTCGTCAAGACGCGTTCAATGATGGGTTATGATGCGCCGTATGTTCCCGGTTACGATTGCCACGGCCTGCCGATAGAAAATTACGTCGAACGCAAGCTTAAGGAAAAAGGCAAGAACAAGGACGACATCCCGACCAATTCGTTCCGCCGCATCTGCCGCGAACACGCTTCGACGGCGATGAACAATCAGACGCGCGATTTCAAACGGCTCGGCATTTTGGGCGAATGGGATACGCCGTACCTGACAATGTCGAACGAATACGAGGCCGAGACCGCCCGGCTGTTCGGCAAATACGTCGAACGCGGTTACGTTTATCGCGGTGCGCGGCCTGTTTATTGGGACGTTTACGACCAGACCGCTCTGGCCGAGGCGGAGGTGGAATATGCCGATGTCGTCTCCCCTTCGGTCTATGTAAAATTTTTGCTCAAATCAGATCCGGCGTTGATCGATGAAAAACTTGCCGGAAAGAACGTCAAATGCGTTATCTGGACGACAACGCCGTGGACGCTGCCGGCTAATCTGGGTATTTCGGTCAATCCGCGTTTCGATTATTCGGCAATAGAGGTTGGTGATGAGGTTTTGCTGATCGCAACCGAACTGGTCGAAAGCGTTGCCGAAAAGGCCGGTTTTGATCCGTCGAATGAAATAGCCCGCTTCAAGGGCGATAAACTGGACAAGTTGGAAGCACAGCATCCGTGGATCGACCGCATTTCGCTGATAATGCTTGGCGACCACGTAACGCTCGGCGATGATTCGGCGGACGAGGACGGCAAACGCTCCGGCAAGACCGCCGGAACCGGACTTGTTCATACCGCTCCCGGCCACGGAACGGACGATTTTTACATCGGCCAGCGTCACGGCTTGCCGGCGTATTGCCCGGTAAACGCGAAGGGTGTTTTCACCGATGATGTAGAACATTTTGCGGGCGAATTTGTCTTTAAGGCAAACCCGAAGATCGTAGAGTTTTTGCGGGAAAAGGGCGCTTTGCTTTTCCATGAAGATTACACTCACCGTTATCCTCACGGCTGGCGTTCGCATAAACCGGTCATCTATCGTGCGACGCCGCAATGGTTCATAGCGATGGACAATCAGGGCGATAAGTCATTGCGAGCACAGGCTTTGCGTGAGGTCGAGAAAGTAAAATGGCATCCGGCATGGGGCGAAGGCCGCATGGCAAACATGATAAAAGGCCGCCCGGATTGGTGCGTTTCGCGCCAGCGCGTCTGGGGTGTTCCGATAATCGCTTTTCATTGTGCATCCTGTGAGCATTGTGTCATTGACGCCAACTTGATCTATCACGTCGCCGATATTTTTGCTGCCGAAACCGCTGACGCATGGTACAACCGCGAGGCCGCCGAACTGCTGCCCGAAGGCTACAAATGCCCCGAATGCGCGGGTACCGAGTTCACGAAAGAAACGGATATTCTGGATGTTTGGTTCGATTCGGGATCGTCGAGCGTTGCCGTTTTGGAAACTCGCGGCGACACGCTGCATTTTCCGGCGGACGTTTATCTTGAGGGCGGCGATCAATATCGCGGCTGGTTCAATTCGTCGCTGATGTGCAGCATAGCGGCGCATGACCGGGCGCCGTACAAGCAGATCGTCACGCACGGCTGGGTCGTTGACGGAGAAGGCAAGAAGCAGTCGAAAAGTTTGGGCAATGTCACCGCTCCGATAGAGATAATAAACCGTTCTGGAGCGGAGATACTCAGGCTGTGGGCGGCGGCGGTCGATTATACCGAGGACGTTCGCTGTTCTGACGAGATACTCCAGCGCGTAACGGACGCCTATCGCAAATTCCGCAACACGCTGCGTTATATGCTCGGCAATCTGGACGGGTTCGACCCGGCCACGCAATCGGTTGCCGAAGCCGAAATGCTGGAAATAGACCGCTGGGCATTGGCGAGCCTGAACGAAGTGACCAAAACCGTTTTGAAAGGCTACGAAGAATATGATTTTCAGGCGTCGTACTCCGCGCTTTATCATTTCTGCACGGTGACGCTGTCCGCTCGTTATCTGGACATTCTCAAGGACCGGCTTTACATCTATGCCCCGACATCGCTCGAAAGGCGTTCGGCACAGACAGCATTGTATAAATTGACCGATTCGCTCTGCCGCCTGCTTGCTCCGCTGCTTGCGTTCACTTCGGACGAGGCTTGGGAAAATCTGCCCGGACAGCAAAAGGCATCGGTGCATCTGGCGGAATTTCCCGACTGGAACGCAGGCATCCTGCCTGCATCAGAAGACACAAAGGCAGTCCGCCTTCTTGCAAACTGGGAACGTATATTCGGCATCCGCGACGAAGTGCTGAAAGCACTTGAGTCGGCCCGCGGTGAAAAGGTCATCGGTTCTTCGCTGGAGGCAAAAGTGATCCTGAGTGTTGATAAGGATACGATAAAATTTTTATTGGGTTATTACCCGGAACTGCGTTATATCTTTATCGTTTCGCAAGTTGAGGTTCACGAAGCGGACAAGTTTGACATAACGATAGAAAAGGCCGATGGCAGCAAATGCGAACGCTGCTGGAACTACTCCGTCCGTGTCGGCGAATTTGAAAAATACCAGACGGTCTGCGAACGCTGTATAGAAGCTCTTAACGAAATAGAGCGATCCGGGCTGAACGCGGAAGCCCGGGCATAAGCAAAAAGGGAGAGGAATCTCGGAAAAAGAGGTTGTCTTATCGGACAACTTCCGGTATTATTGATTATGGGTGATGACTTTCGCGAAGTGGTCTTTTATAAGCACTACTTCGATGATTTTTTTGATAAGCAGCCGAGAAAGGTCCAGATAAAACTTTACTGGACGATCAATATATTGAGAACGGTTCGTGATATTCCACAAACTCACCTCAAGAGCCTACAGGACACAGACGGGTTGATGGAAATGCGAACACAACTTGGCGGCAATATTTACCGGGTATTCTGTTTTTTTGACGAAGGGCGGGTAATTGTTTTGATGAATGGCTTCCAAAAGAAAACACAAAAGACGCCCAAAAATGAGATAGAGCGGGCATCAAGGATCAGGGAGGAATACTATGCTGAAAAAGGGTGACATAAGAACGATCGAAGAGTTTGCCGATGAAAAATTCGGCAAACGCGGAACGCCCGAGCGGGATGAGATAGAGCGCGGGTTTGAAGAGTTCAAACTCGGCCTTCTCATTCAGGAAGCCCGCCATAAAAAAGGCATGACTCAGCAGCAGCTTGCTGACAAGGTCGGGACGAACAAGGCGTATATCTCGCGCGTGGAAAATGATATAAAGGACGTGCGTCTTTCAACCCTGCAAAGGATAGTCGAGGTCGGGCTGGGCGGCGAGCTGGAGCTGGCGATCAAACTCTAGAGTTGGAGCTTTACACAACGTAACCTGTTAGATCGGAGGATCATAAAAATGCTCAAACGAATTTCAGGGCTTATTGCTGTATCTATGCTTTTTACCGCTGTGGTTTCGGCGCAGGCGGTTTATACGCCAAAGCCAGGTTCGGCGGAGCGGAAGGCCATTCTTGAGGTGGTGCGTGTTCCGGTTGAAAAGGTGATGAAACAGAAGGTGGTTTTCGTGGTGCATTACATGAATGTCCAGGGTACATGGGCATATACCAGCGGATACTTGCAAAGGCCGGATGGCGGCGAGGTCGGCATAGCGGGGACGATATTCGAAGGTGACGAAGAGATCTTTGAGAACAACTTCTTTGGCCTGTTAAGAAAAACGGGCGGAAAATGGCGCATGGTGGCCCACGCCGTAAGCTGCACCGATGTTTGCTCTTCGGATTGGTGGAGCCGCTATAAGGCGCCAAAGGCGATATTTCCTTATACTGAATAATTGCGGGCAGAAACGAAGGCTTTACTATCATATAAAACAAGTGGCTGTTGATTTTCAGACAATTACGGAATCGCCGACGGCGGCTTATGCCGAGGGGCTGAGGTTCTTTCGCGGAGAAGGTATGCTTAATGATGTTCTGTCGCGGCTGGTTCGCGATTTGGAACAGAACGGGATAGATTACGCGGTCATCGGCGCGGTGGCGCTGAACCAGCACGGCTATCGGCGTTTTACCGAGGACATCGACCTGCTCCTTACACGCGAGGGGCTTGAGCGGTTCAGGGAAAAGCTCGTCGGGCTGGGTTACAGGCCGGCATTTGAGGGCGCGAAAAAGAAATTTAGAACGACCGAAGAAAATATTCCGGTTGAGATCATCACTACGGGCGAATACCCCGGCGACGGGTTGCCTAAGTCGGTTGTCTTTCCTGACCCGGCAGACGTGAGCAAGGAGATAGACGGCGTAAAGACCGTTTCGCTTGAGAAACTGATAGAGCTAAAGCTGGCTTCGGGCATATCGGCTCCTGACAGGTTGAAGGATCTGGCCGATGTGCAGGAACTGATAAAGCTGAAGGGCCTGGATGCCGAATTTGCATCGCAGATGGACGGGTCCGTTCGCAAAAAATTTGCTGAGCTTGCCGATGCGGTCAGAGCGGCCGGAGACAGAGGCGGAAATTGAGGATAGATCTTGAATAAGAAAGACTTTTTCTGGAAACTTGGCTACCTTGTCATTACCGGCGGGGTTTTTATGATCGACCAAACGACGAAGGCATGGGCCATTAGGCGGCTTCGGTTTGGCGATGATATGAACATCATTCCCGGTTTTCTGAATTTTGCCTACGCACAGAATACGGGTGTGGCGTTCTCAATGCTGGACGATCATGGTGATGCCGGCCGCTGGGGGCTTTCGGCGGTGGCGGTGATCGCGGGAATCTTGGTGCTTTATTTTTTTTGGAAAACGCCGCGTTCCGACGACCGCATTCTCGGTGCTCTCGCATTGCTCCTTGCCGGGATTGCCGGAAACGTCACCGACAGGCTGCGGCTTGGGTTCGTGATAGATTTTATAGATGTGCAGTTCGGATCGTGGCACTATCCGACATTCAACGTGGCCGATATGGCTATCATCACGGGAGCGGGCCTGTTGATATTGGACATGGTCATGACAAAAAAGAAGCAGCAGGAAGAAGAGCAGAAACACGAGCGGTAGGGATGTGTTTTTTGCCAGATCGTACTTGATAAGAGAACCCGGTCGCTACCGCTCCCGGTTCTGACAAAACAATGTATCCAGAACTATTCAGAATTGGCGATTTTCCTGTGACCAGCTATGGCATTTGGCTGGCGGCGGGGATGCTGTTTGCCTTGCTTGCGGCGGCACGGCTGGCGGCTCGCGACGGTTTGCCAAAGGAACGCATCTACGATCTGGGATTGTGGACGCTGGTCGGCGGGCTTTTAGGTTCAAAGATACTGATGTATTTTGTCGAGCCGGATGTGAACATCTTTTCTTTGGATTTTCTTCGTTCGGGCGGAGTTTACTACGGTGGGCTGATCGGCGGTTTTCTCACCGTCGCTTTTCTGATCAGATTTTACAAACTCTCTTTCTGGAAAGTTGCTGATGCTTTTGCCCCGGCGGTCGCTCTTGGGCAGGCTTTCGGGCGGCAGGGCTGTTTCGCGGCCGGATGCTGTTGGGGCAAGCCGACGGAGTGGTTCTGGGGCGTGCATTTTACCGAAAAAGGCCACGAATACACCGGTGTCCCGATAGCAAACGGCGTTCACCTGCACCCGACGCAGTTAATAGAATCATTCACGATGCTTGCCGTTTTCGGCCTGCTCGTATGGCTCCACCGCCGTAAGAAATTTGACGGGCAAATATTGATCGCCTACGGCATCATCTATGCGATATTCCGATTTCTGATCGAGTTCATCCGCGACGATCCGCGCGGCGACCTGTGGGGATTGACATCTGCCACCGGACTTTCGACGTCTCAGCTGGTCAGCCTGACGGTCGCGATGACAAGCATTTTATTTCTTGTGTTCCGTTATCGGCAGCAAAACGGCCCCAAATTGTAAATTGGTCATTGCCGCATTGGAAATTGGTGGAAAGATCCTTTTTTCAATTACCAAGTTTCCAATTTACAATTAACAATTAGCCTTGGAAAAGAACGACGACAATGCATTTGTGTTTACTGCCGAATCGGGCGATGCCGGTAAACGGCTCGACGCTTTTTTGTCTGAAAAGATAGAGGGCTGGTCGCGTTCTCGTTTGCAAAGGTTGATCGAAAACGGCGATGTGCTGGTCAACGAAAAATCGGTAAAGCCTTCGTATAAACTTCGCGAGGGCGATGAGATAGACGTTGACCTCGTTGAAGCCCCAACTGCTGTTTTTGAAGCGGAGAACATCCCGCTCGATATTGTTTATGAAGACGAATTTCTGGCAGTGATAAATAAACCGGCGGGAATGGTCGTGCATCCCGGAACGGGTGTGCAGAGCGGCACGCTGGCAAATGCGGTGGCGTTTCATTTCGAATTCCAGATCCCAAATTCCAAATTCCAAATTTCAGAAGAGGGAGATGATCTGGAATCTGGAATCTGGAATCAACATTCTGGAATCAGGAATCGCGTCGGTATCGTGCATCGGCTCGATAAAGATACGTCCGGGCTTATAGTTGTGGCAAAGGATGAGCAGACGCATGAGGCGCTTGCCGCGCAGTTTCGTAACCGCAAGGTTGAAAAAAAATATGTTGCCCTTGTTCATGGCAGCCCGCGTGGGAATAGCGGGACGATTGATCGCCCCATTGCCCGCGACCGCTGGCACAGGACGAAGATGACCGTGGCGGCAAACGGCAGAAACGCACTTTCGATGTGGAAAGTGCGTGAGCGGTTTGAAAAATTCACGCTGCTTGATGTTGAGATTAAAACTGGCCGCACGCATCAGATACGCGTTCATCTTGCCTCGATAAATCACCCTGTTGTCGGCGACACTACATATAACGAAGGCCGCGATAATACCATTGCCGACAGCGATATAAAAAGGGCCGTCCAAAAACTCGGCCGATTTTTTCTCCATGCAGAACGGCTTGGTTTTACGCATCCGGGAAATGAGGAGCGGCTGGAGTTTACCGCCGAACTGCCGCCGGAACTCTCACAGCTTCTTTCACTGCTTTAGCTCATTTGTAAAAAAGGCTTATACTGGAACCACTAAAACACACGAACCGACACAAAATATGTTTGGTAAAATTTTGTGTTGATTCGTGTAATTTCGCGGTTCCAGCCTAAATGTTGATATGAAAAATTTGATCCTGATTTGCGCTTTTTGTGTTGTGTTCGCTGGTTTTGGTTATGCTCAGTCGGATGAGATAAGCATTATTCCGAAGCCTGAGCAGATTCAATTCGGTCAAGGTCGTTTCATTATTGACAAACAGACTCGCATAGTCATTCTTAAATCATCCGATAAACCGCTAGCCAGACAACTACGTGATCATATAAAAACCAGCCTTGGCTTTGATCTCAAAATTGTTACGAATCTCTCGTCAAAATATAGCAATATCGTAGTCTCAACCAGCGATGACGTGATTCTCCCAAATGATGACGGATCTTATCAGATAGAAGTCAAACCGAACCGTATAGACTTATATGGCCCTAATGACTTAGGTTTATTCTATGCAATTCAAACATTTAGACAGCTTTTACCTATTCACGCAACACAGACGGTTACCATTCCGGCGGTAAAAATTCATGACACAAACCGTTTCAAATACCGCGGAATGCATCTGGATGTTTCGCGGCATTTTATGCCGGTGGAGTTTGTCAAAAAATACATTGACCTGATGTCGCAGTATAAGCTCAATTATTTTCACTGGCATCTGACAGACGATCAGGGCTGGCGGATAGAGATAAAGAAATATCCGAAACTGACGGAGATCGGGTCAAAGCGGCCTGAAAGCCACGAGGGGCCGTATTCGACGACCTTTAAGGGTGACGGCCGCCCTATCGAAGGATTTTACACACAGGAGCAGATAAAAGATATTGTCCGTTATGCGAAGGAGCGGCACATCACCGTCGTTCCCGAAATAGAGTTGCCCGGACACGCGTCCGCGGCTCTCGCATCCTATCCGGAACTGGGAAAAGGATGCGCCGCGCCGGATTACAAATTCGAAGTGAAAAAGACCTGGGGCATTTTCAAGGAGGTCTTCTGCCCGACCGACGAAACCTTCAAGTTCCTTGAGGATGTTCTCGACGAAACCATCAAGCTTTTCCCCGATTCGCCTTACATACACATTGGCGGCGACGAGGTGCTGAAAGACTTTTGGAAGGAATCGGCGTATGTACAGGATCTGATGAAGCGTGAGAACCTGAAGGACGAACACGAGGTGCAGAGCTATTTTGTCCAGCGGATAGAAAAATTCATAAATTCCAAAGGCAAAAAGATCATCGGTTGGGACGAGATATTAGAGGGCGGTTTGGCCCCGAACGCAACCGTTATGTCGTGGCGCGGGATGCGCGGCGGTATTGAGGCGGCAAAGGCGAAACACGACGTTATAATGACGCCGACCGACTATGTTTATTTTGATTACGGCCAGGGCGATCCGGCCTACGAACCGCTGAACATCGGCGGCTATGTGCCGCTTTCGCGAGTTTACAGCTTTAACCCCGTTCCGCCGGAGCTTTCCGCCGAAGAGGCAAAATATATCATCGGCGGCCAGGCAAACATCTGGACCGAATATCTGGAAACGCCCGCAGCGGTCGAATACATGGCGTTCCCCAGAATGCTGGCGCTGGCAGAAGTGGTTTGGTCAAAACAGGAAGACCGCGACTTTGCGGATTTTCAACGCCGCCTTGCCGCACATCTGCCGCGTCTGGATAAGCAGAATGTCAATTACCGCATTCCCGAACCAATCGGCCTAAATAATACTGTTATTCCAGATAGTCAGGCTATAAGCATTGGCGGCATTCGTTCAGAGATTCCAGGTGCAAAAGTCCATTTCACAGTTGACGGATCGACGCCAAACGAAAACTCTCCGCTCATTCCGACCAGATTCGTGGCAAATCCTGAAGATGGTGAGGTCCTCACATTAAAAACGATCGTTGTTCTGCCAAACGGCCGAAAAAGCTCCGTTTATGCCGCAACATTTGTTCGCGGCAAGATGCGCGAACCGGACAAAACCGATGCGAGCACGCCGGGCCTGAGATACGATCTCGTTGTGCCGGACGATGAAGGAAAATCAACAAGGAGCGAAACACGTTCGATACTGCTGACGCAATTTGAAAAAAACATCGACCTCACAAAACGGTTCAGTGTTCAATTTGACGGTTATCTTAAAATACCTGCGGACGGCGTTTATGAATTGCTGATCGATTCGACGTGGGATGCGACGCTGGTTTTGGGCGACAAGATCATTATTGACGGAGCCGGAACCAAAGAGCGCTCGATGAGATCTGCGATAGTTCCGCTAAAGGAAGGCCTGCACAAAGTTTCGATCAGATACAATCACCGGGGCGAAGTGGTGCCGCATTTCCGCTTTCGTTACGGTATAAAAGGTCAGGGCCTGCGGCAGGCATACGGCGGCGAGTTCGTGCATTAGTTCTTTTTATCGCAGAGGCGCGGAATATTTGTTACGAATTGTTTCTGTGTTTTCTGTGTCTTTTTCTGAGTGTTCTGACGAAGACACTGAACATGATCAGAATGCGCAATTTGAGACAGTTCCGTTCCATTTTCTTGTGCCGGATCTTGCGGGTAAATATGGTCGAGTAGGTTTTATCAGGTAGATGTTATGAAAGCTCTGTTAAAAGTTTTTTCCGCCTCTGCGTCTCTGCGTCTCTGCGGTTTGTTGCTAAAAAGAACCCACCCGCTAACGCAGGTGGTTCTGACTTGTTTGATCGCCGCTTTCTGTTTGCCGCTTACTGCTCAAACGCGCGACCTCACCCGCTGGGTCAATCCGTTCATCGGCACGGGCGGACACGGGCATACGTTTCCCGGAGCGACGCGCCCCTTTGGCATGGTGCAGCTTTCGCCCGATACACGCATTGACAACTGGGACGGCTCGTCCGGCTATCATTACAGCGACAGCATCATCTACGGCTTCTCGCACACGCACCTCTCGGGCACCGGCATCCCGGATGGCGCTGATATTTTGTTCATGCCGACGATAAGCAAGAACGAGAATTTCGCATCCCCATTTCTCGACTCCAACTTAAGTACGTACCAAGGATATGCGTCAGAGTTTTCACATGATGATGAAAAAGCAGAACTTGGCTACTATTCAGTAAAGATCAACGAGAAGCGACTACTTGCCGAACTAACCTCAACCAATCGCGTAGGCTTACATCGATATACTTTTAGTAAATCAAAGGATGCAGGGATTTTTCTTGATCTTAATTGGAGAGACAAGAGTTTAGACGCTGATATTAAGGTCATGGGGAAAAATCGTGTTGAAGGCTTCCGCCGTTCATCCTCTTGGGCTAAAGACCAAAGAATTTATTTTGTCGCCGAATTTTCGAAAAACTTTACTTCTGCCAATGTTTGGCGCACAGACGGGTCTAAATGGAGTCGCTTTTTTAGTTTTAATACTAAGGATAGAGAGCAAATACTTCTAAAGGTAGCCATTTCCTACGTCTCCATCGAGGGAGCGAGAAAAAATCTCGAAGCGGAGTTGCCGCATTGGGATTTTGATAAGGTTCGGGCAGATGCTAAAGCGGCGTGGAATAAAGAGCTTGGCAAGATAGAGGTTTCGGGCGGGACGGACGAGCAGACGACGAATTTTTACACCGCTCTTTACCACACGATGATCCATCCGAACGTCTTTAACGACGTTGACGGAAAGTATCGCGGGCACGACGGGAAGATTCATCAATTGCCAGGTTATGCGGCTCAGCCGCTCGATGTGCGGCGAAGCTCTGCTTCGCCGGAAGCTTCCTTTGTATCTACTCGCGGCTCTGCCGCCGATCTCACAAACGGGCGGCGGAGCCGCGAATCATTGAATCGACAACAACGGAAAAGCAAAGCTTTTCCGCAAATAGACGGGCAAAGCCCGCCGGAACACTACACCGTGTTCTCATTATGGGACACGTTCCGGGCGGCGCATCCGCTTTATACGATCATTGATGAAAGGCGGACGGTCGATTTTATCAACACGTTCATCCGCCAATACGAGCAGGGCGGGCGGCTGCCGGTGTGGGAACTATGGGGCGAAGAGACGGACACAATGATCGGTTATCACGCTGTTTCGGTCATCGCCGACGCGATGGCAAAGGGCATCAAGGGCTTTGATTACGAAAAGGCATACGCGGCGGCAAAACACTCCGCCGAACTCGACCACTTTGGCCTTGCCGGTTACAAAAAACGCGGTTATGTCTCCAGCGAGGACGAGAACGAATCTGTCTCAAAAACTCTGGAGTATGCCTATAACGATTGGTGTATAGCGCAGATCGCAAGAGTGATGATGCTCAAACGATTTCGAGAGCTTACAACGACCGGCCTTCCAACGGACAGTGATGAGGACTATGGCGAAAAGACCCGGACCTATCTTAAATTCAACCAAAGAGCCAAATACTTTGAAAACCTCTTCGACCCCGAAACCGGCTTTTTCCGCCCCAAAAAGAACGGCGGATTTATCGAACCTTTTGCGCCGAACGAAGTAACCTTTCATTTTACCGAAGGCAATTCGTGGCAGTATTCATTCTTTGTCCCGCATGATGTCGCCAGATTGATCGCGCTTCATGGCGGGCGTGAGCAATTTGCGGCAAAACTTGATGAATTATTTACAACCGATCAAAAACTCACAGGAAGATTTCAGCCGGACATCACCGGATTGATCGGCCAATACGCTCATGGCAACGAGCCTTCACATCACATTCCCTATTTGTATAACTACGCCGGCCAGCCGTGGAAAACGCAGCAGCTTGTCCGTCGGATAATGGACGAATTTTACAAGAATGCTCCGGACGGACTTATCGGAAATGAAGATGCGGGGCAAATGTCCGCGTGGTTTGTTCTGAGCGCGATGGGCTTTTATCCGGTTGCTCCGGGGGGCGGGATCTATCAGATTGGAACACCATTATTTAAGAAGACCGTTATCCGTCTTGAAAACGGAAAACAGGTTGTAATTAATGCCGATAATGTTTCTGAGAAAAATTTCTACGTCAGATCTATCAAATGGAATGGGAAGTCTTTCGACGGGCATCATTTCTCTCACAATATGATCAAAAACGGTGCGGTCATCGACTTTTCGATGACCGATAAGCCTGGGCTTAAAGAAGGCGGCAGTATCGGGACCTCTTCAGAAGTTCTATTTCCTGCGGTTCCGACGATAAACGGAGAGCGGTCATTTCGCGGAACCAATGAAATAATGATGGCGGCATTATCGCCTGACTTCAAAATTTTTTACACGACCGACGGCAGCGAACCCGGACAGGGTTCAGCAGAATACACCAGGCCGTTCAATATAGACAAAAGCACGACAATAAAAGCGGTAGCCGTTGACGCAAAAGGCAATCGCAGCCACATTGTCGATGCGTTCTTTTTGAAACGCGAGAACGATTGGACGGTGAACGTTATTTCCGAATACAGCACGCAATACACAGGCGGCGGCGATGACGCGATAGTTGACGGCATTCGCGGCACGATAAATTTTTCCAGTGGCGAATGGCAGGGCGTTCAGGGCAAACCATACGAAGCGGTCATCGACCTCGGGCGCGAAACGACCGTTTCCGAGGTCGGCGGCGGCTTTCTGCAATCGGTCGGTTCGTGGATATGGATGCCGCAGCGTGTAGAATTTTCGTCGTCAGATGACGGCGAAAATTTCAAGGTCATCGCCGACATCAAAACCGAATTTCCGCTGCAAACGCCGGACAAAGCCGTGCAGGATTTCACCCAGAAAATAACGCCGATAAAAACACGCTATATCAGAATAAAAGCATTCAATTTCGGCAAGATACCACAATGGCACCTAGGCACCGGCGGCGACCCGTGGATATTCATTGATGAGGTCATCATCAAATAATTCATCACAAAACTTGGATCGCGAAAGCCGCGTCAAAATCTAACAGTTAAAAGTTTTTTAGTTGATAGTTTTTAGTTGATGAGCGGTTGCTACTTCTAACCATAAACTGTCCGACCTGTAACTATTAAAAAGAGTCGCTCATCATCTGTTTTGGCCAAAGTCTCTGATATCCCTGAACGGCTGGTCGGTGTCGGTGAAATCGGGGCGGTAATAATATGATGCCGACTCGTATTCCTGCATAAAACCTTCCTCGATGCCGAGTTCGTCCAGAAGCGAAACGGCGTCGAACCATTCGCCCTCGGAGATGCGACGGGATAATAAGATGTAGCGTTCATCGGTCGCGGCCTTGTTCGTGGCGTAGTATTGGGCCATCAGCGAAATGGACGTTTTTGGCGAAAGTTCGTCGCGTATCCATCGCAGATTTTCGGCAATGCCCGCCAGGCCGTTTGGCAGCACCAAAAGGCGGATCAGCAAACCGCTTTTCAAAAGGCCGTTCTTATCAAAGATCATGTTGTTGCCCATTTGCCGGTGCATTTCCCTGATGGCGGCACGAGCATACAGCGGATAGTCGCGGATCTTGGAATATTGAAAACCGGCGTCGGCGTCAGCGTATTTCAGATCGGGCAGGTAAACGTCAACAATGCCGTCCAACAGCCTGATGACCTCGACCGAATCGTATGCGTTAGTGTTATAGACTATCGGCAGGTTAAATCCGTTCTCGGCGGCGATGAGGATCGCACGCGCCATCTGCGGTGCGAAATGCGTCGGCGAAACAAACCCGATGTTGTGACAGCCGCGTGCCTGCAATTCAAGCATCATTTCCGCAAGGCGCTCGTGAGTTACCTCGTTCTTTTTCTGTTCCTTCCAGGTTTGTGAGATCTGATAATTTTGACAATAAACGCACCGGAGATTGCAGTTGCCGAAAAATATGTTTCCGGCCCCACCGGTTCCGGTCAGGCAGGGTTCCTCACCAAAATGCGGCGTGTAGGACGAAACTACGGGGAGGCGACCTGAATAACACGCGGCGATCTCATCTTTCGTGCGGTCGTTGCCGCAATCCTTCGGACAGACATTGCACGCGGTCAAAAGCTCTTCAAGAGCCGTCACTCTTTCGTGTAATTTCCTCGCTCGCAGTAGCTCCTGATGCTTTGGAACGTATTCTTCGCCTTCCGTGAACATTATATGTATATTTGCCTATTACCTCGGGCGGTGCAACCGCGTTTGCCAGCGCCCACGTGAAATCCATCTCCGCGTTGACGGTGGCGGTTGCCTTGCGGGTCTCATTTAGCATCAGAACGCTGCCGTAAAGCAGATAAAGAATGCCGATGATGCCGATCGGGATGGGCAGCCAGCGATAGATACCAAAAATGCCGACAACGGCGATCGAAACGCTTGTCAGAACAAAAAATACCAGCCCGTAGTAAAATGTCCCCATTGCCCGCTGGAGTATGCGCGCCCGCGACGTTACCTTGTCCAACAGCCCGACCACCGTGTCAACACGCCTTTCATAGAGGGGAACAGAGGCTTTGTCCTCGACAATTATCAATTCGCTAAGCCGTTTTTCCAGATCGCGGACGCGGTCAACCACACGGCCCAGACGGGTGGATGTTGACAGCACAAGCGAACCTGTGGCCGTTATCAACAGCGCCGGCGTGATCATTGCCGTCAGAAACTCTATCGTCGAATTGAGTACGGTCGGATTTACATTTACAAGGTCGCCGGCTGCCATAAGATTTTGCGTTCCTTTCGCGTTTGCGAGAAACTATTTTCAGACTCCGGTAAATGTTATGACCACAACCGCTGAAACGCAAGGTAAAACAGTTCTGCAAAGGCATGAAAGTTCCGTCTTAAGAAATAATCCGTTAAACGACCCTTTTGTGCGCGATCTGTATGTCTATCTGCCGCCGGGATATGAAGACGGCGATGCGGAGTATCCGACCGTATATTGCCTGACCGGTTTCACCGGCCGGGGCAAAATGCTGCTAAATGACAGTGCATTTACGCCAAACCTCGAGGAACGGCTCAACCGTCTGACAGCCGCCGGAAAGATTAGGCCGATGATCGTTGTAATGCCCGACTGCTTCACCTATTACGGCGGATCGCAGTATATCAATTCGACCGCCACTGGCCGTTATGAGGACTACCTGACGCAGGAGATCGTGCCGTTTGTCGATCAGACATTTCGCACCGTAAAGGACAGAACGGCCCGTGCCGTGATGGGCAAATCTTCGGGCGGATATGGTTCGCTGATAATGGGAATGCGTCACGCGGATATTTTCGGGCTTGTCTGTTCCACCAGCGGCGATGCGTATTTTGAACACTGCTATCTTTCAGATATTCCAAAAGCTTATCGGGCGATGAAAGGCGATCCGAAAGGCTTTATGAAGAAATTTTGGGAGACGGAAAAGAAAGGCCGTGACGATTTTCCCGCCGTGAATATGTTGGGAATGAGCGCGTGCTATTCGCCGAACGGCACGGAACCCGAACTGCCTTTTGATCTGAAAACGGGCGAGATACGCGAGGATGTATGGTCAAGATGGCTGGAACACGACCCTGTCCGCCTTGTGGAAAAATATGTGGAAAACCTGAAAGGCCTTTCCCTGCTTTATTTAGACGCGGGAACTCGGGATGAGTTTGCGCTCGATATAGGAGCGAGGATCTTGTCGGAGCGACTGAAAAACTATGAGATAGATCATATTCACGAAGAGTTTGACGACGGCCATTTCAATATCTCTTACAGATATGACCGTTCATTGGAGCTTATCTCCGATCACATAAGCTTCGACGCAGGCTGATCCGTTTAGATGTTGATACGGCCCGGTTCGACACGGCCCACAATGTCGCCGCGGCGATTTTTTATCGGCATTGGCGAAACGTCCGGCAGACCGTCAGCGGACAGCACACCGAGTTTGCGAAGAACCTCGACCGCGACGACCGGCCGTGCGCGATAATCGTTTCCGTCCTCTATTTTCAGAGCGATGGCAAGTCCGTCAGGCCAATGCTCAGACGGCAGCACACCGCAAAGCCACACGCCGTCGGCTCCTACCTTTGAGATGATGCGGCCTTCCGCTGCCTGCATCAGCATCGTGTCCAAACGGTCGGTGCCGCCTATCAGATCGGGGAAGGTTCTCATTCCCGAAACTATCCTTTCGGCCGCTTTTCGGGCCGTTTCTTCAAAATGCGGCGGCGGCGAGATGAGATTCATGAATGACCGTGCCATGGCCTCAACCGATACGGCAAAGTTAGGCGCGGCACAGCCGTCAATTGCTATTTGTATGCTTTCTTTAGGCACCTCGGCAAACAGGGCCATTGCATTTAATATCTCATCTTGCAGCTGATTTCCCGTCGATTCATAATCGGCGATGTCAGCACCGATATGCTTCGCGGTTGCCAGCATTGCCGCGTGTTTGCCCGAACAGTTATTGTGAAGCTGGGTTGGAAATTCGCCCGCCCGCTGCATCCGCTCGGTCTCTTTTTCATTGAATGGGAAATGCGAGCCGCAATGGAGATGAGCTTCCGTCAGGCCGATGCGTTCCAGCATCAGGGACGCAATACGGACATGGCGAACCTCGCCGGAATGAGAGGCACACGCCAGGGCGATCTCTTCTTCAGAAAAACCAAAAGCATCTGCGGCCCCGCTTGTCAGACACGGCATTGCCTGAAAGGGTTTGGCGGCGGAGCGAAAGAACGTGACCGTTCGCGGATCGCCCATTGAAAGCAATGTGTTTCTCCGGCCGTCAATTACGATCAAATGCCCCCGATGAACGGATTCGACCGTGCTGCCGCGAATGACCTTTGCAAGAATCTTTGTTGTCATATTAAATGACCGTCGCAATCATATTGTGAAAACCCGAGCACAAGGCGCTATGGCTTAGCCCGATACTGCCAGCATTTCTTTTGCATTTTCCCTTGCCGCGTCGGTTATCTTTTCACCTGCCAGCATACGGGCAATTTCCTCTACACGTTCAGATTCCGTCAATTCACGGATCGTTACGAATGTTCGGTCTTTTTTCATCGTCTTTTCAACAGCGAAATGCCGGTCGGCCTTTGACGCGACCTGTGCCTGATGGGTGACGCACAGCACCTGTCGGCTTTCAGCCAGGCCTTTGAGCTTTTGCCCGACCGCCTCGGCCACGCGTCCGCCGATGCCCGCGTCGATCTCGTCAAAAACGGTTGTCTTTCCGTTGTCCGTATTTCCGGCAACGGTGCGCAGGATCAGCATCAGGCGCGACGCCTCGCCGCCGGAAGCGACGCGTGCAAGCGGTTTTGGCGATTCACCGACGTTTGCCGAAAAGAAAAACTCGACCTCATCAAAACCATTGGCGGAGAACCGCCGGTGCGCGTCCCCGTTAGAAAGTTCTTCTTCTGTGGGCGAGACGATCCTGACCTCAAAACGCGCCTTTTCCAGAGCGACGGCTTTCAGTCCTGTTTCCACCTTGCTCTCAAACGCCGCTGCGGCTTTTTTGCGTTTATCGCCAAGCGCGCCGGCGGCCTTTATATACGCGGCCTCAGCTTTGGCAAGCGCCGCCTGCAGTTCCTTTTCGCGAAGCTCGCTCGTTTCGATATTTTGAAGCTGCGTTTCCGCGTCGGCAAGATGATCGAGCGCGGCCTCGACAGTTCCGCCGTATTTCCGTGTGATGCCCGAAATTTCTACAAGTCTTTCCTCGATCTCTTCCAGCCGCTGCGGAGAAGACGCCAGACCGCTTCTGAAATCGCGAACCGCTATCGCAAGGTCATCTATCACTGCCTGTGCGGTGTTCAGCCCTTCGAGATAACCGTCAAAGGCGGATCCGTATTCGCGAAGCTCGTCTATTTTCTGGACGGCCCGCCCAAGCGTTGAGACCGCCGAATCGTCCATTTCATACAACAGTGCGAACGCTTCGTCAGACAACGAACGAAGCTTTTCGATGTTCACCAGTCTTCGCTTTTCCTCTTCAAGCTCGTCGGTCTCGCCGGTGCGAAGGTTCGCCCGCCTGATCTCATTTACCTGAAACGCGAGGATATCAAGCCTGCGGAGCTTTTCGGCGTCGTCCTGCTGTAAGGAGTTGAGTTCGGTGCGGATGCGTGACCATTCGGCAAAGGCATCGGCGGTTAACCGCTGTTCGGCGGCGGTCTTGGCAAAGCTGTCCAGTATTTCGCAATGTGTTGCGGGGTCAAGCAGCGAAAACTGTTCGCCCTGGCCGTGGATATCGACGAGAAACGGTCCGATCTTTTTCAAAAAGGCGGCCGTTACGGTCTGGTCGTTAACAAAAATGCGGTTGCGGCCCGTCAGCGAAAGATCTCTGCGGACGATGATCTCGGCCGTGTCGTTTACGGCAAGTTCGACACCGCTTTCATCAAAGATCGCGGCCAGAGCATCAGACGGACGCACGGAAAAGATGCCCTCGATGCGGGCGTTTTCCTTTCCTTCTTTAATAAGGTCAGAGCGGACGCGTTCGCCGGTCAGCGCACCGAGGCTGTCAACGATGATGGATTTGCCCGAGCCGGTCTCTCCGGTCAGCAGCGTAAGCCCGGACGCGAATTCGGCCTCGATCTCGTCTATCAGGGCGATGTTCTGAATTTTCAGCAATTCCAGCATGGTCGGTCTTGCGCGTTTGTGCTCGGCTAACGGATCTTTTTAACGACACCTTCACCGTGTATCCATTTGCCCAAAGAAAATATAGCGTCTGGCGGATATTCCTTCTCGATGTCGGAGGCCTTCCAGTCTATCTTGCGGTCTTTTTTATAAAAGAGCAATTCGCTCAGATTGCCTGTTTTGACGGGCTGAGAGCGACCGACGACATAAAATCCGCTTGCGTCATATTCGTCCAAACCGTTCACGCCGGAAATATCTCCCATGCGGCGGATGAAGCCGGGCGTTGAGAATTCCTGGCGGCGGCGCTCAAGGTTTATCCCGATGTCGGAAACCGCGGGCGGCATTTCCGGCTTTTCAGGGTCGGGGACGCTGGCTTTGCGAAAGATCACGTTCATCAAACGCCGGCTGCTGTTATTGGGCAGGGAGACATAAACGTTGGGGTCAAACGTTTGGTGCGAGCCGTCGGCGTATGTTCGCAAAGCCGTCAGGAACGCCACGAAATTCATCTTTACAAGGAACATCTCGTCACGGCTGTGCAGCGCGCCGGTTTCGATGAGGATCGTCGGCGTTCCCCACGCGGAAAAATTGTCGCCAAAGGCGGTCGGCGTCCAGTCGTCGCCATAGCGGCCGATGTGTTCGGAAATGAACTGACGGAGCGCCAGCACCATAGCGGCGGCAACGCGTTTGTTGCGTTCGTGGCCCTCGTTCTCGGTCTTTTTCTCGTCGCCGTAAACGACCAGCAGAGAGATGGCGGCCTGTTTATCGGTCGGGCCGGCGGCGGTCAGGGCGTTCTGGTTGTGAAGGTTAAAACCGGCCTCGGGCTGCCATTCATCGCGGAGGCGTTTTAAAAGCTGTGCCTCGGGCGTTTTCAGGTCAAGAGCGTCGCGGTTGATGTCAATGCCCTGTTTGTTTCGGCGGATGAAAAGCTCGGCGCCGTCAGGATTGAGCATCGGAACGGCGCGAATGGTGAGCTTTTCTTCGATCAGCTTTACCCACGCCTTGTCGCGGTTGTTTTGCAGGACGGTGAACATATCTATCAGGGCAGGCGTGGCCGTCGGTTCGTCGCCGTGCATCTGCGACCACATAAAGACCTTTAGCGGCCCGCGGCCAAATTCGACCTGATGTATCGAACGCACGTCATAGCTGCGGCCTACCTCGCGGACATCAAGGCCGAGCTTTTTCAGGCCTTCCAGATATACCAGAAGGTCCTTGTGCCGCGTGTTCGACGGGAACTTGTTCGACACATGTTCCTTTTCCCAAACTTCAGCAAGTTCCGCAGGGGTTTGTGACACAGTTTGCATTGCTAATATCAGCAGCAGAAACGCCGCCAGAGGCACCAGTTTCATATCCATTAAGATAAACCGTTTCCGCACACAACGCCAAGTTAAATAAGACTTTAGATATTTCATATCTCTTAACGCGTGATATGATGCAAAAAGGCTCATTCGGCCTGAAACCCGAAAGGAAGAAGGGCCGGCTGAATATGAGTTTTTCTAAGGCTCTTTGAAATACTGAGGCAGTTGTTAATTATCTCGGAACCAACAAGCTCAATATTCGGATAGCGGGCAGCGGCGGGTCGTTATACTTTTTACAGGATCATCTGGGAACCACTTTTGGTACTACCGATTCATCACGGGCATTTTCATCCTGGGGACTGATGGATTCGTTTGGCAACGGCTCAACGAACTTTACAGGACGAGAATATGACGATTTCACCGGCCTCTATTACTATCGGGCAAGAATGTATGACCCGACGCTCGGCCGTTTCATCTCCGAAGACCCGATAGGCTTTGGCGGCGGTGACATCAATCTTTATGGTTATGTTGGAAATCGGCCACTTATGTTCCGTGATCCCTTTGGATTAAGCCCTTATGATGATGAACAACTTTGGCGAGCCCAACAGGACTTAATAAATGCTTTGGAGGTTCCGATCGAGTTCGGCATCGGTTTTGGTGATGCGGTTCTTATGGGTGGTTCACGATACCTTCGACAATGGCAAGGAATTGATGACCCAAATCTTGATTGCTCGGTTGCCTACCAAGCGGGAGGCTGGACGGGCCTCGGCGTAACTGTTGCTACAGGAGGAGTCGGCCTTTACAGGGGAGGTTTATCTCTTGCAACCAGAACAATGGGAACAAGAGTCTTCTGGTCAGGCCGCGACTTGGCAAAGAACGCGGCTACCGCACATGCAAACACTATCGGCGGAAGTACCTTGGAGATGACCACGGGTGGAAAACTACTAGCGTCTTGGGAACCATTTCTTCCTAAACCAGTTGCTGGATCTTTATGGAGAGATCTATCCGCTGCATTTGCTCGTGGAACACGCGGAACAGCACCAGCTTTTCATAATGGTCGCGCAGGAATTGCAATAGATAGTATTTGGGCAACTACCGAATACGGAATTCTGAAAAACAATCAGGTAAAGATAATCTATTACGTGGTATTTTAAAATTTGTATGATAACTTTGGCAAAACTGAAAGTATTCCGTTCCTATAAGGGAGACGGAGATATGTTTGCTCGGTCATCGCGCAAAAAAGACCGTGAAACAATGAATGAGGCTGACTGGAATATGATTGACATTCTTCTACAGGACGCAACAGTCCTAAATCGGAAACTAGGCTCCGAATCTCGGACGGAACAGGCTTGGAGACGACTGAGAGAAAACTGTGAGAATGAGGTAGTTGTCGAGGAAATATTGCGAATCGCAGAATCCGGCATTTAATATGACAGGATTCTTTTGTGGATGGGTGAAAGTAAAAAAAGGACGGTTGGATGGCCGTCCTTTTTTGGTGGTGTGATTTGTGGCGGAGGTCTATTTCGGGCCGCCGGCGAGTTTGCCGATGAGAGAGAAGAGCGGCATATACATCGCGATGACTATCGAGCCGATGGTGACGCCGAGGAAGGCGATAAGTACCGGTTCGATCATTGCCAAAAGGTCTG
Source organism: uncultured Chloracidobacterium sp. (assembly GCA_964583955.1). Taxonomy (GTDB): domain Bacteria; phylum Acidobacteriota; class Blastocatellia; order Pyrinomonadales; family Pyrinomonadaceae; genus OLB17. Next base: position 35,824 of record CAZOXY010000032.1, read on the forward strand.
CGATGGCCGAATCGACCTCTTCTTCGTAAAAATCGGCGATCTTGCCGAGCATCGCGTCCAGAGCACCGGTCTGTTCACCGACGCCTATCATCTGGCCGACCATGTGCGGAAATACTTTCGTCGCCTTCAGCGGTTCGACGAAATTCTCACCGCGTTCAACTCCGGCCCGAACCTTCAGGATGGCGTCCTCGATAACGATGTTGCCAGCGGTCTTGGACGTGATGTCCAGCGATTGCAGGATCGGCACACCCGATGAAAGCAGCGTTGAAAGGATGCGTGAAAATCTTGCCACGGCGATCTTTCGCAGGATGCTGCCAAAGATGGGCAGTTTCAGCAAAAGCGTGTCTATATGCCAGCGGCCCCTTTCGGTCTTGTAGTAAAAGTGTGTGCCGATGGCCGTGCCGATTATCGCCAAAAGAATGGCAAGGCCGCCCCAACCAGCCAGAAATCCGCTTATCGCCATAACGATACGCGTCGGCAAAGGAAGTTTTTCGCCCGGTCCCAGCAGGCCTAAAAATATCTGTTCGAACTGCGGAATGACCACGATCATGATGACCGCTATCGCACCGATGGCGACCGTGATGACCGCCGCCGGATAGATCGACGCCGAAACGATGCTTCGCTTCAGTTTGACGACCTTTTCGATCAACGTTGCCAGACGCTGCAGGATCAGGTCAAGCACACCGCCCGTTTCACCGGCCTCGACCATGTGAGTATAGAGCGAATCGAAAACCTTCGGGTGTTTTTCGAGGGCTGAGTAAAGGGTCGAACCTTCCTCGACATTTTGTCTGACCTGCCGCAGAACCTCTTTGAAAAAGGCATTGGCCTGCTGTTCCGCCAGGATGTCCAAACACTGGACAAGCGGCAGACCGGCGTCGATCATGACCGAGAACTGTCTGGTAAAGACCGCAAGTTCCTTTGCCCCGACCTTTTTTCGCGTGCCGAGCTTCGGTATCGAGATAACGTTACCTTTTTCCGAAGCCTGCGTCATCACGATCTGTTCGCGGCGCAGAAGTGTTCTGAGTTCGTCCTGGCTGGCGGCCTCGCGCTCGCCTGAGACCATCTCGTTCAGTCTGTTCCTTCCTTTGAATGCGTAAGTTGGCATTTTTCTCTATGCTCCTCGTTTCAAACTCGTTTCAACATTGCCGGGCCGTCCTAGCGTGCCGGCGGCCTTTGCCCGATCGGGCGTCCCTGTGCGTAGGGGCTTGCGTGAGAAGAACCCGGCATCGGCGGTTTTGAGCCGCCCGGTCCGTAACTCTGGTTCAGGCCCGATCCGCGTTCGATCAGTTCCTTCAGTTCGTCGGCGTTAGATGAACGCTGCATTGCCGTTTCCAGCGTGATGTGCTTTTTATGAACAAGCGTCGCCAGTGCCTGATTGAATGTCTGCATACCGAACTTGTCCTGGCCGGTCTGCATCATCGAATAGATCTGGTGTATCTTGTCCTCGCGGATAAGATTGCGGATAGCGGCGTTCGGTACCAGAATTTCCAGAGCCATCACACGGCCGTCGCCTGTCGATTTCGGGAGCAGCGATTGACACAGAATGCCTTCCAATACAAGCGAAAGCTGCGTTCTGACCTGTGCCTGCTGTCCCGACGGGAAAACGTCGATGATACGGTTGATCGTCGAATAGGCGGAGTTCGTGTGAAGCGTGGCAAATGTAAGGTGGCCTGTTTCCGCAATACGAAGGGCCATCTCGATGGTCTCAAGGTCACGCATTTCGCCGACCAGCACAACGTCAGGGTCCTGACGAAGAGCGGTGCGAAGCGCCGATCCGAATGAATGTGTGTCCGCCGCGACCTCGCGCTGATTGACAACGCAGTTCTTGTGATTGTGAAGAAATTCTATCGGGTCCTCAATGGTAAGAATGTGGTCGTGGCGATCGATATTGATCTTGTCCACCATCGAGGCAAGCGTTGTCGATTTACCCGAACCCGTCGGGCCGGTCACAAGAACGAGGCCGCGCGGCTTTTTGCAGAGGTCGGCGACGACCGTCGGCAGGCCCAGATCATTGAACGACCTGATCTCGTACGGAATTGCACGAAAGACGGCTCCGACCGCGCCTTTTTGATTAAAAAGATTTGCCCTGAAACGCGACATCCCTTTCAGGCCAAATGAAAAGTCGAGTTCGAGGTTCTCTTCAAAACGGTGTTTTTGCGCGTCCGTCAGAACTGAATACGCAAGACGCTTTGTGTCAGCGGGCGTTAGAGGAGGAATTCCCGGCAGAGCACTGAGGTGGCCGTGAACGCGCACCTGCGGAGAGGAATTGGTGGAAAGGTGGAGGTCTGAACCGCCCGCGTCCGTCATGCGTTTCAGAAGGTCCGGCAGGGTGATCTGCGAGGCTATGTTTTCGTGTTGTTCGTTGCTCATATTGTTTGGATGGTCCCGCCCGGCGAGCGTGTACCGCGAAGGTTATGTTCGCGTCACGCCCGCCGAGCCTTTCGGACCGGTAATTGGCGGGTTTTTCTATTCTTTGACCGCAGCCTGCTGGACGGCCCTGCCGTTGTGCAGGGACTGAACAACTTTTTCAGATTCGCTGGCAAGCTGTTCGGCCGAGCCTGTTGCCGAGTTGGTCGCAACGCTGTAGATGCGTCCGCCCGCCTCGGTGAAATAGAACAGGCGTGAATTTACCTGGCTGCCGGATTGAGACTGGGCAACAACAACATAGACCGTCTTGCCGCCAACCTCTTTCTGATAATCATTCACGACCCAGCCGTTCTCACGGATCATCTGGTTGATGACCTCACGGCGAAGTGATGTCGTCGGGACACCGCCGACCGCGCGTCTCATGCCGGTTCCGACGGTTTCGCCCGTTGCCGGGCCGACCACCGAGATGGCCGCTGTTCCGGCCTCAACGCCGCTGTTGCCCGTGACGCGAAATTTCAATTCATTTGGCGATGCCGACGCTGTTTCCCAACCCTTAGGAGCGGAATCACCCGTGGGCAGTACCGCCTTTGCCGGACGTGCCGGTGCCGCTTTGGTCGTGCGGGCCGTCGCCACAACCTGACGGTTCTGTTTTGCCTGACGCGCCTTTGCCAGCCGAAGCTGGCGAAGCCTCAGCGATCTTTGACGGCGTGCAACGGCCGCTCTTTGGGCCGCTGCCGCTTTTCGGCTGGCCTTTTTACGGCGTTCCTGTGCGCGGTAAAGCTGCCACCAGCGTTTCGAGTATGGTTTTACTCCACGCCACTGACGTTTTTTACTCTTGTACCGCTTGGTCTTTTTTGCTCCTGCCTCGACGTATTCGGTCGATAGCGGGATCAATGTTCCCAATCCGATCAGTATCGCCAACGATAATGCAATTGCCCTTATAGCCATATTTCCTCCATATCCTACGAGACCGTTTCCTTGACCACTTCCTCGATGGTCGTGATACCTTCGCGTATCTTGCAAAGCCCTGATTCGCGAAGCGTTATCATTCCGGTTTCGATCGCCTTCTTGCGCAATTCTATGGCGCTTGCGCCGATGATTATCAGTTCACGCAGGTCGTCAGTGACCTCCATGACCTCGTAAAGTCCGACTCGCCCCTTGTAGCCGGTGTTAAGGCACGTATCGCATCCGCGCCCCCTATAAACCTTCAATTCCGAAGCTTCCTGTTCTGTAAAGCCGATGCCGGTCAGAATATCCTTTGCCACATGAGTTTCCTCTTTACAGTCTTT
>CAZOXY010000033.1:0-39431 GCA_964583955.1 uncultured Chloracidobacterium sp.
TTTCGTTCACCTGTTCGCTCCGTCCGCTTGTGGTCCGGTTGTCCGGCCCTTTTGACGACCACGCGATCTGGCCGGTCTCGATATTCAGCGGAATAGTGTTTCCGTTGATGTCCTCTGTCTGCTCATCTCTTAGCTTTTTGAAGTCGATGGCGACGGTTTCCTTCGGCCTCAATTCACGAACGCCGTGGCTGTAGCCGCCTCCTCCGTCAAACAGCAAAGAGACCGTGTATTTGCGTGCAATATCCGTTTCGTTCTTTATATAGACAATAGTGTTATAGCCGCCATCGACCTTCCACGGAAAGCCGCCCGCGCTCGAAGGCATTCTCTGCGGGTCCATCAGCGGAACGGGATAGACATGTTTGCCGCTTTTGCTTGGGCTGACGGCATTTAACAGAACCGTCCCCGGCGCGGTCGTGTATTCGATCTCGATGCCGGTGAACTTGATGCTCGCAGGCAGGTTTGCCAATAACAAATAAGGCCGCAGGTCAATGCTCGCGGTCTTGCCCGCCAGAACGAGCCTTTGCGGGACATTGATGCTCTGGACATTGCCGTTTGCATCGGTATATGGAAGTTTTACTTTCACCCAACTCAAAGTATTTCCGATATTTCTCGCAACGACCACAGGTTCCAGCTTGTCGCTGCCAATTGAACCGATCCTCAAACCTCCGGCGTTCATCTTTGAAGAGACCGCCGTTGTCGGATCGGAAAACTGCATAACCGCCGAATATCCTTTATTCGGTTCCGATATGTGCATTCTTGCCATTATCGCACCGGCCGGGCCGTTGTGTTCTATTGTTATGCCGCCTTCCTTCATAACAATGCCGGCATAAGGCCACCCGACAATGTCATCCAACAGGTCCAGAACCTTTGTCTCATTCTCGGCAAGCTGAATACTTGCGGGCTGGTTTTGCGTCGGAACCGTTCCGTCTATCTCAATAGATGCTGTAACGGGCGAATTTGTCGTATTCGATATTATGAATTTTGTCTCGGCCTGTATGGACGGCTTCCACCAGACGCTTTCCAGTTTCGATGTCGGATAACGCGATGCGGGATTGATGAATTGCTCCTCGAACAGAAGCCCCTGCTTTAATATTTTGAACTGAACGCCCAACTGCTGCCGCATTCCGGTATGGGTCACATGCAGGCTGCCTTCTTCAAAACCAGGCTGATACTGTTCCAACAGATCGCGCACGTCAATTTCAATAAAGGACGCGGCAGGGATCGAAATTGAGTTTATATCGAGCCTCTGTCCTGAAAGGCCGTAAAACGCCAAAGTCACCGGCAAAGGCTCCGGCCCCTTGTTATTGAACATCAATGTCGTCTCAAACCCGCCGGTAAGATCGTAATAAGAACCAATTAGTATCTGTGTTTCGGTCAGCAGCTCATTTCCACCGCAACAAGACTTTTTCTTGGGTCTTGGCTCTTTTGAACGGAGATTGTCCAACAGAGAAAAAGAAGAAAGGTTATTCCTGTAGAAAGGCTGATTTGCAAACAAAACTCCATCCGTCATGGCGAAAACCGCCAATACAACGGCAACCTTACTCATTTTTGAGGCAATAGCCGCCAAAAAGCGGAAGAGAGTAATAAACATTCTGCTGGCAACCTCCGCGTAACTGGAATATTAAAGATTGCGAATTATATGGGGTTTGATGCCGTCAGAGATAGCTTAAAGTTATCCAATCATAAACAATATCGAAATTTGTGTCAATGATTATTTCTTAAACGAAAAAGAGGGCGGGGAAGAAATGGCCGCAAATTCGTACATACAGCCATTCTAAAGTATGACAGAAAATTTGAACGCGGATGAAACGGAAAAAGCGGATTTTCGCAGATAAGAAACCGTAACACATAAGGTTTCCAACCCTTGAAAATCCGCCGGAGCCGCTACATCCGTGTTCTATTAAAACGCTGAATCACACGGACGCCGCTTTGAGGTTGATCAGGCTTGAGAGCGGTGTGTATTCCAGGCCCTGCGATTCGGCGACGGCTTCGTATGTGAGCTTGCCGGCGTAGGTGTTGACGCCTTCGGCGAGGCCCGCGTCGTCTTTGATGGCCTGCTCAAATCCCTTGTTGGCAAGTGCGAGAGCGTAGGGCAGCGTTGCGTTCGTCAGGGCAAAGGTCGATGTGCGCGGAACGGCTCCGGGCATATTCGCGACACAGTAATGCAGAACGCCTTCTTCGTAAAATGTCGGGTTCGAATGCGTCGTCGCGTGCGTCGTCTCAAAGCATCCGCCCTGATCGACGGCAACGTCAACCAGCACCGAACCTGACGGTATCAGCTTAAGCATCTCGCGCGTGACGAGTTTTGGTGCGGCCGCTCCGGGGATAAGCACGGCCCCGATGACGAGATCGGCGTGCGAGATCGCCTCGGAAATGGCGAAATGGCTTGACGCAAGCGTCTGCACCTTTGAAAGAAAGATGTCGTCCAGTTCGCGAAGCCGGTCAAGATTTTTGTCGATGATCGTGACCTTTGCCCCCAGACCGACAGCCATTTTCGCGGCTTCAGTGCCGACGATGCCGCCGCCGATGATGACGACATTTGCCGCCGGAACACCGGGAACACCGCCGAGCAGAACGCCGCGTCCGCCGTTTGTCTTTTCAAGGCAGGTTGCTCCGACCTGAACCGACATGCGGCCCGCGACCTCGGACATCGGCGTCAGCAAAGGCAGACGGCCCTGTTTATCGGTGATCGTCTCATAGGCGACGCCTGTCACATTGCGTTCCAGCATCTGCTTGGTCAGTTCCCCTTCCGGCGCCAGGTGCAGATATGTGAACAGCAGATGGTTCTCGCGCATTCGAGGATATTCCGGAGCTATCGGCTCCTTGACCTTTACGATCATATCGCCCGCCTGCCAGATATCATCAGCGGTGTCCAATATTTGCCCGCCAGCTTTCACATATTCCTCGTCCGGTATTCCCGAACCGTCACCGGCCGTGTGCTGCACAAAAACCGTGTGTCCCGCGTTGACCAGGGCATTCACACCCGCCGGCGTCAGCCCGACGCGGTATTCATTGTCCTTGATCTCTTTTGGCAATCCGATCTTCATTACAAATCTCCAGAAATAGATATAAATACTTGCTTATCCGTCATTCTACCCAGTTTTCCGTAAATGTTAAATACCATAAGTAGTAATTTTACGTTTACTTATTTTAATCAGTCTGATTTGTGTATATATCCCTGAAAAGAAGCGATCATCAGTGGCAACAAGGATGGCATTTGGTTGATCGATTGCGAACAAAGATCATCTATCGACGAAGCCGGGGAGCGACACCGATAGATGCAATTTTGCATATGCAAGTTCCAGATTGTGTTGACATTTTGCAGGAAGACGTGCCGGCAAAGTTTTTTGAACGCAGATCAGGCGGATCTAGCGGATAGGAGCGGATATGAAATTCTAAATTTGCCCGAATCTGCCCGATCCGCTTAATCCGCGTTCAAAAAAATGTCAAAATTGAAAATGTCAACAGAACTTAGTCCAATGCGACTATCTGAAGATCCGTCATTTCGTCCATGACCGTTACGGACTGTGGTATAAAGCTGTAGCGTTTATGTATTGCTTCGATCACGTAGGATTGTCCCACCGAAACGTTTTCGAAACGGAAATAGCCAAACGGTGAAGTGTTTACGACTCGGTGCGACCCCGTTGGCCCCATGATCGAGACACGCACTCCGCCCAGACCGCGCCCACTCGCATCTATGGCGCGTCCGGCGACCGTAACGCTTGCCGCGGTCGGCGCCGCCATTTGCGTAATTATAGCCTCCATACCGTCAACAGTGATCACATCGTTGCGCACATCCCCGTTATTTGGCTGTACGATAAACGGCACTTCACCGCTGCCCATTCCTACAATTCCATAGAACGGTGTCTGCGGATAACTGAGCCATCCGGAAGTCGGCCGTTTGGCGATCCAAAAGCAGTTGGGTTCCGTGATAACAAATATGTTTCCCGATCCGCCCTCATGTGTATATTCATCGATCTCCGGTGCCAAAAACCGAAAGGCGCATCTCGCCTCATCGTTTATCGTCAACTCATAATTTCCGGTGCCGCCGGCGGCCGCGCTGGCGGCATATATCCGGTAGGTTCCCGATTGCGGCAGAGTGAAATATCCGTGTGGACTTGGGAAACGCGCCGGGACATCAGTGTTAGAACCGATGACAGTGCTATTGGCATCAAGAAGGTAGATGGCGGGAAAGAACTGGCCGCCCTGCATCATCACAGATATTCGCTGGCCCGCGGTTCCGTTGATCCGTAAAGAATCAAGATAACGTGTCGGTTGTCCGGTTATGAAACAGTCAGATGGCGAAAGCGACCCTGTGACCGTTTGACCGACGATGACCACGCGATCAGTGGCACATGCGGAAAGCCCCGCACCTTGCGTGATCCATATCGTTCTCCCGAGTATCGTTACAGTAGCCGTTCGGGAGCCACCGGTGTTCGCCGATGTGGAAAGCGATACTGACCGGCTTCCCGTTCCGCTCGCCTGTCCTGTAACCTGAAGCCATGAGCTGTTGCTCACCGCCGTCCACGTACAGCCGCTGGAGGCAGTTACGTTCACCGTTCCGCTCCAGGGAGGATTTCCCACATTCTGCACCCACGGCGTTACCGATGATACGCAATCCGTCGCCGCCCCCAGGTCGATGCGGCGTTTTGTTATGTTGTTTCGCGGATCCGTGATGGGAACCCCCGTCGAGTTCAGCTTGCTCAAAATGGTATCGATCGAGGCCGAGGGAGTTCTCTGCTTTAAGACCGCCCAGGCTCCCGCAACATGCGGCGCCGCCATCGACGTTCCGCTCTTGTTTTCAAAACCGCCGCCCGGCACGGACGAGTTGATCACCGATCCCGGAGCCAATAAAGTAAGATGGGCAGAACTGTTCGAAAAACTGGAAACTGTGTCAGTCGTATCATCGGTTGATCCGACAGTGATCGCACTGCTGATGCAGGCGGGGAAATTTATGCCCGTATAGTAACGATCATTACCCGAAGCAATTATCGACGGAATGCCGACCGAACGCAGATTGGTCACTGCGGTTGTATATGCCGGATTCCTGTTGTCGCACGTCCCGGAATAAAATCCGATCCCAAAACTCATATTTACTGCGGCAATAGAATGGGAACTACGCAATTGCATGACCCGCTCTAGGCTGCGGATCACGTCGGAATCGCGGAACACGACAGTAAAGCGTCTTGACGCGGCATTGATCGCGATCAGATTCGCCTCACGTGCGACTCCGCTAAAGTTTTCACCCGTGCCTGCCGCGATCCCTGCAACATGAGTTCCGTGGTCACAGCCGGTAGACGAGCATGGCACCCCCGAACCCGGTTGGGTTGATTGAGTGACGCTGCCGGGGCATGTGCTGTAAATGTCATTTTCCGGATCATGGGTTGAATAGCACGCCTCCGAAACAACCTTGCCGCTGAGGAAGGGATGATCTTTATCGACGCCGGTATCAATGACGGCGATCGTCCATCCTGCTCCCGTCCAGCCTGCGGTCCAGGCTCCGGGAGCGCGGATCAGCGGAGTACTTTCCGCAAGTTGCGGCTCGGAAACTTTGTCCTCCGAGATGGAAGTCACCTCCGGCATGGCGCTCAACGCACGCAAGGTGTCGGCGTCAACCGTCATTGCAAAGTAAGGTATCGTGCTGAACAATTTCAGGTTCTTTATGTCGGCATTTGCCAGCCTGTTGAGAAGATCGGTCTGTTTTCGTTTTATTTCGCCTCTTTGCTCGGCGATCTGATATTCGGCCAAAAGGCCATCCACCTTAAATTCCTGCTGAAAACCGACGATCACCGGCACCTTTCCCTGCTTTTCGGCCTTTTGGACAAGTTCCTCAAGAACGGGATCGAAATTCAGGTTTCTTTTATCGGAAAGATAGCCGATATCGAGGAGACGATCTTCCCGTTGGGCTTCGTATGTCTGAAGATCGGGCAGCAGCCAACTGTCCGGCGGAACCGAAGATGGGAACGGATTGCTTTTTTCGGGCCTTTCCTGTGATATGCCGGGAAAAGCCAATATGCCCAAGATCAAAAAGAACATCGCGACGTGAAATCTTCTTTGCATAACGTAAAACCTTCCTTGTGTAGGAACCCGCAACCAAAAACCAGGCCGAACAGCAGAGTCACGCCGCAAGAATATCACGGTCGGCAGCGGCTTTTTACCTACATATTTGTGTAGTTAAGTGTGATAGAGATCGTATTTACCTGATCGCCGTTCTTCCGAGTTTTTGGCAGATGTTTAATGATATAAACTCTAATTTTGATGTTTACAATGTTTATCGGAAGGATCGGTGGTGCATCAGGCCTGTTGCGGGCGTGATTGACATACGTGCATACCCGCCGCCTATTTTTAGGGTATCTGATGATAATATCTACAGAAGAAAGTAGTAGTTAATTATGGCAAAGATCAGGCAAAAATACGGGTTATTGATCCTGGGCATTTTAATAGGGGCCGCCTACGGCGTTGCCACGCGAATATTTTTTGGCGAAAGGGCAACCCTTGCTTCTATCACTTATCTGTTTCTTGTTCCGGCAGTTTTGGGAGTCATACCGCTGGTTTTTGCCAATGAAGAACAGCTTCGATCATATCGGAACATCATCTTTATTCCATGGCTGACGATAATTACATTCTTTCTGATAAGCATGATGGTCAGCCTGGAAGAAATTGCCTGTATCCTGATGCTGGCGGCTCCGTTCATCGTGTTGGGAACGGTCGGGGCCTTGATAGTAAGACTTATTCTGCTTCACCGAAAGAGCAAGAAAATGCTTGCGGTAATGGTGCTGCCGTTTTTATTCTCGCCCGTTGAAGAGGCGATAAAAAGCCCGTCTGAGATCTATTCGGTGCAGAGCGAGGTCATTATCGCAGCCTCGCCGCAAGAGGTCTGGGAAAATATCATTGACGTTCCAGCCATAGGCGATGATGAATTCACACCCGGCTTCTTTAATCATATCGGCATTCCTCGTCCGGTCAGCGCTGCGGTGGATAAACATGAGATCGGCGGCACACGAATAGGCAGATTTGACGGCGGGCTGCGATTTGTTGAAACGCTGAACACCTATCAGCCCGAAAAGAACGTGTCATTCAGCATTGTGGTCGATCCGGGTTCGATCAGTTCAAGGGTTTTGGACCAACACGTTCTGAACGGAAATTATTTCAGCTTTATTGATGCGGCCTATGATATTGCGGAAGGCCCGGAAGGGAAAACGCGCTTGACGCTAACATCCCGATACCGCTTGACCTCCAAAGTGAACTTTTACGGCCGTCTGTGGGGCGAATGGATATTGGGCGATTTTCAGGAACGCCTTTTGGATGTGATGAAGAAAAGATCCGAAGAGCGGACGGTTATTCAAAACTGATGATGGAAAACAAAGACACAACATTGGCAAAATTGCAGGAAGCGGAGATCCTGGCAATGGAGCTTTTTTCTGAGGTGGAAAAGCGCTCTCTTGTACGCGGCGGCAGGACGGAGAAAGAGATAAGCGAAGATATTTTCGGCCTTGCGCGGGAAATGTTCGGCATAGATAAATATTGGCATAAGCGCATTGTCCGCGCGGGCGAGAATACGCTGTGTCCTTATGGTGAGAATCCGCCGAACCTGACGGTAAAAGAAGATGACATCGTGTTTCTGGATTTTGGGCCGATCTTTGAAGACTATGAAGCGGATGTCGGCAGGACGTATGTGCTTGGTGACGACCCTGACAAAATAAGGATCATGAAAGATATCGAGGCCGCATGGGCGGAGCTGCGTGACCGCATACTTTCACACACAAGCCTGACCGGAGCGGAATGTTACGAATTTGCCGTCGAGGCGGCTGAAAGCCGCGGATGGGAATACGGCATCGAGATAGCCGGGCATCTGGTCGGCAGATTTCCGCACGAACGTCTGCCGGAAGGCGAAAAGGGCCTGTATATGCACCGCGACAATCCGAACGACATATTTGCTCCGGCGGCTGACGGCGGCACACGGCACTGGATATTGGAAATACAGTTCGTTGACCGCGAAAGAAAGATAGGCAGCTTTTACGAACAGCTCTTGATCTGAACCGCAGAGACGCCGAGCCGCAGAGAAAATATTTATCGCCGATAAATACGAAGGATACAGACGATGGGACGAATAAAAAAACTATCCGCCCCTCTGCGGTAAGTTTGTCAGGCCGGACTTTTCGGCCATATGTTGGTATGGACGGGAACATGTTTTCAGCCGAATTTGACGCACAGCCTGCGGAACTGAGCGATAAAATTATAATGCTCAAACCGCTTAACGAAACCGATCTGGAAGAGCTTTACGCTGTTGCGTCAGACCCGCTGATCTGGGAACAGCATCCCAGCAACGACCGATGGAAACGCGAAGTTTTCGAGCGGTTCTTTGAAAAGGCTCTGGCGGGCAAGGCGGCGTTTGTTATTATCGACCGCAAAACCGGCCGCGTCATCGGCAGTTCGCGTTATTACGACATCGGCAAGCAGCCCGACACTGTCGCCATTGGCTACACCTTTCTGGCACGCGAATATTGGGGAGGCGAATACAACCGCTCGGTAAAGCGGTTGATGCTCGATCACGCCTTCAAATATGTCAGCCGGATTGTATTTCACATCGGTGTCGATAATTTTCGTTCACAAAAAGCGATAGAAAAGCTGGGCGCCGTTAGGTCAAAAGAACTGCCGCCCGATGAGGACAACGAACACGCACGATATGAGTATTTGATCGGGCGCGGACAAATTTCTTTCTAAACGCGATCCGAATGAGAGAACCCCAAAGTTCAAAATGTAGGAGATCAAGCAGATCATTTTAGTGTCTAACAGTTCATAGTTTGTCAGTTTTTAGTTAACAGTGGAAAAAAACTAATAACTGTAAACTGCATAACTATTCACTGTTATTCCGGTGCGGGGTTTCGTCGGGGTGTTTCTAGTACGTGATTCGGGATAGATCCTGTGGAGATAAGATCGAAAGGCCGGCAGGTATGATCCTGACCGGCCTTTTGATATATCGAAAGTTTTTTTGGAAATCAGATCTCCACTTCATCGATCTGGGCTTTTTGGAGTTTGCCCGAATAATCGACATAGAGCGCTTTCCATTCGCTGAAGATGTCGAGGACTTGCGTTCCGGCTTCGCGGTGGCCGTTTCCGGTTCCCTTTGTTCCGCCGAAAGGCAGATGGACCTCGGCTCCGATGGTGGCTGAGTTCACATAACAGATGCCGGTATAGAGTTCCTGCATCGCGTAAAAAGCTTTGTTGACGTCCTGCGTATAGATCGCCGACGACAGGCCGTATTTCACGCCGTTGACGATGTCGATCGCCTCATCAAGCGTCGAAAAAGGTATCACCGATGTGACCGGGCCAAAGATCTCTTCCTGTGCGATGCGGTGATTCGGCGCAACGTCGGTGAAAACGGTCGGTTCAATGAAATAACCGTTCTTGTAGGCACCTTTCGTCAGGGCATTTCCGCCGCAGGCGACAGTTGCCTTGTCCTCATTTTTGCCGATCTCGATGTAGTTCAAGATCTTGTCCATCGCTTTTTGGTTGATGACCGGCCCGACCTCGGTTTTGGCATTAAGCCCGTTGCCAACGCGAAGCTGCGAAGCTCTTTCCGCAAGCTTTTTGGCAAACTGCTTATACACCTTTTTATGAACGACCATACGCGATGAAGCCGTGCAGCGTTGGCCGCTGGTGCCAAAAGCTCCCCACAGAGCGCCTTCGACGGCGTTGTCAACGTCGGCGTCATCCATGATGATGATCGCGTTCTTGCCGCCCATTTCCAGGCTGACTATCTTGTTGTCGCGGGCGCAGGCTTCGGCAATGATGCGGCCCGTGTTGGTCGAACCCGTGAATGAGATGAGGCGGACATCGTCATGATCTACCAACGCCGCACCGGCATCGCCAAATCCGTTGACGATATTCACGACGCCTTTCGGAATGCCAGCCGCTTCGCAAGCCTTTATAAGGTTGATCGTCGAAAGCGGCACATCCTCACCCGATTTGATGACGACCGTGTTGCCGCAAACAAGCGCGGGAATGAGCTTCCACGAAGGGATCGCCATCGGGAAATTGAACGGCGTGATAAGCCCGCACAGGCCGACCGGCTGGCGGACGCACATCGCGAATTTGTTCTTCATCTCGGCAGGCGTCGTAAAGCCGTGCAGACGGCGGCCTTCGCCGGCAGTATAGTAGGTGCAGTCGATGGCTTCCTGGACGTCGCCGCCGGCCTCTTTCAGCACCTTTCCCATTTCGCGCGTCATGTCGCGTGTATAAGCCTCTTTATTATCACGCAGAATTTCCGCCAATGTGAACAGCAGTTCGGCGCGTTTCGGTGCCGGTGTCCGACGCCATTTGTCGGCGGCATTTTTTGCCGCCGCGACCGCCGTATTCACGTCGTCCGCGTTCGACTTGGGAAAACGCCCGACAATGTCGGTCGTGTCCGCAGGATTGACGTTGTCAAACCATTCGCCGGAAGCGCTTTTCACCCATTCGCCGTTGATGTAATTGTGATACGTCTTTTTGCTTGTTTTAGCCGCTTTTGATGTTTTTTTGATCTTTGCTTCTTTTGCTTTTGCCATAGTTATTTCGTGTTCCTGATATTTAACCGCCAATATAATGATCGTAAACCGCGGCGGGAAGAATTTCCAACCGCGGTTTCGATATGGCTGTGAAAATGTTTAATCCTGTACAGAAAACTGAACTATTTTCAGTTCGGTTGCCCGATTTCCGGGAACGGGTGTCAGAACGTGCATCACGACAGCGTCGCCTTTTTTCAGCTCTCTGACAATGGCGGCGAACGATGTCTGGTCGGCAACCGGCTTGCGATTAACGCGAACGATTATATCGCCCTGCCGCAGGGCGTCGGCCCCGCTGGACAGTTTCACGTCCGCGATAAAGCTTTCAGGATTTATCTCCTTTACCTCGACGCCGCTCTTGCCTTCCAGCTTGAGCGAGGCGGCAAGCGCCGGCGTAACGTTCGACAGCGTCAGGCCGAACGGCCTGCTGTCCGGCTTGTCACGCTCCAGCGGCAGACGCGAAGGCGTGTTTCTTGTGCCGCCTCTTCCGGCAAGCGGCCTTTCGCCAAGCCGCATTGCAACTGAACGCCGCTCGATGCCGTCGCCAACCTCGCGAAGGTATATGACGTTGACCGAACGGTCCGGCGGTGTGGACGCGACCTTGGCGATCAGGTCCTGAGCATTCATCACGCTCCGCCCGTCAAATTCGACGATAACGTCGCCTGCCTTGAGTCCGGCGGCGGCGGCCGGGCCGTCATTGTCCCTTACGTCAACGACGATGGCGCCGCGTTCGTCCTCCATCTCATAGACCTTTGCATACTCGGCCTTTACCGAGTCAAGCAAAACGCCGAGATAGCCGCGACGGACCTTTCCATCCGTCAAAAGCTGTTTATAGACCTGTTCCGCTTCGGCGGAAGGCAACGCAAAACCGACGCCGTTGTAATCGCCCGTTGATGTGGCTATCTGAGAATTGACGCCGATGACCTCGCCGTTTAGGTTGACGAGCGGCCCGCCGGAATTACCGCGATTTATCGCCGCGTCCGTCTGGATGAATTTCTGAAAAGGCGTGGCGTAGGGCGTTTCGCGTTTTGTCTGCGAAATGATGCCTGCCGTGACCGTGCGGTTCAGCCCAAAGGGTGAACCTATCGCCAGGACCCAATCGCCCACACGGGCATTTTCTGAATTGCCGAATTTAACGGCGGGCAGGTCACGTCCCGCATTCACCTTCAGCACGGCAATGTCCGTTTCCTCATCGGCCCCGATTATCTCCGCCGCGAGTTCTTCGCCCGAATCAAGCCGGACCGTTACCTTTGCCGCGTCTTCGATAACATGAGCATTTGTCAGAATGTAGCCCGCCTTGTCCACGATGAATCCGCTGCCGATGGCCGTTGCCGAGCGGCGCGGGATCTGGCGGCGGAAAAATTCAAGAAGATCGTCGGCGTCATCCGGCGATACTTCGCCGCGAGCCGATTCGCGCGCCCGGCTCTTTGCGTCAATACTGACCACTGCCGGCCCGACCTTTTTGGCGACCTCGGCAAATGCATCGGAAAGCTTTTCAGGAGAAGCGGCCGACTCGCGAACATCGGCTTCGTTCTGGGCATAAATGGGAACGGCCATGCCGAAGGCAAGTGCCAAAACAAGGAACGACAATCCGACAAACCTTGCCGATAAGGAAACTGGTCTTTTTTCAACGATCATATTGCATGCTCCCAAAAATGCTTTGTGGTATGGCAGATTATACCAAAATTCGATACGCGCTCACGACAATTTAAGTTTCCGTATCCAGCAAAACCTTCATCGTTCCGCGTGAGGCCGCTCTATCTATTGCATTCAAAGCATTTGCAAGGCTGAACCTGTCCTCGATCAGATCGTCCACCTTTATCCTGTTCTCATCCAGATGCTCCAATGCAGGCCCAATGCGGCCGCAACGGGAACCGACGACCGTTATTTCGTCCACCACGACCCGCCACGCTTCCCACGACGGCCGGCCGTGAAATGTCGATTTCAGCACGATCTTGCCTCTTGGCCTGACAAGGTCAAGCGCCGAGTTAAAGCCTGATTCGGCGCCGCTTGCCTCGACCACAACATCAAAATGCCCCGACATTTGTCCGGCCTTTTCCGCCAAAAATGTCTCAATGCCGTGATCTTCGGCCATTTTAAGCTTTGATGAATGTTTTCCGATGAGAGATGCATGACGGGTGAGCGCGGCCAAAGCCCTTACGCAAAGCTGGCCCAGTTTGCCGTCGCCGATAACGGCAACGCGCGTGTCCGGCGTTATCTCTACCTGTTCGGTTATGCCGATGGCCGCCGCCAGCGGTTCGGCAAAGACGGCCTGCTCGTTCGTTACATTGTCAGGTACGGGAATAAGATTTCGCGACGGCAGCGAAAGGTATTCGGCGTGGGAACCGTTACGCCCCTTTATCCCGAGAACCGTCCGCGTCGGGCAATGACGCGGATCGCCCGTCAGACACAGCGGACACGAACCGCACCCCGCGTTTATCTCGCCGACGACACGACGGCCGACAAGAGCAGCATCTTCGGGACATGATTCGACAATGCCGACAAATTCATGGCCGATCGTGCCTTCGAACGCCGCGTAACCTTTTATTATCTCAAGGTCTGTGCTGCAAATGCCCGAACACACAACGCGGACAAGCGCTTCGCCGGGAATATCCGGCACAGCGATATTCTCAACCGAGGCCTTGCCCGAATTTACTCTGAGTGCCTTCATAAAAAGCATCCGTCGCCGGTGAAAATTTACATTTTCCGGCGGCTTACATATACTTGCAGGATAACTTAACCTTTATTTTAACCACAACGGAAAAATACAGCCTGTGAAAAAAATCATTCTTTTATCCATACTCACTGCCTTTGCGGCAATGGCGTTCGCTTGCGGAGGCGGGCCTGATAACTCGGAAGAGGCAAGCAGGCCCGGCGGCGGTACGACGCCGACCGAAGCTTACAAGAACCTCTACAACGCCGTGAAAGCGAAGAACACGGATGAGATCAAGGCACAGATGACGCTAAAGACCCAGGCCTTTGCGGAGATGGTCTCACAGCAGCAGAAAGCTCCGATAGAAAAGGTGCTGGAGAACGGTTTTACCGCAACGACCTTTGCTCCGTCGCTGCCGGAGATACGCGATGAACGCATTGACGGCAATGTGGGAGCGGTCGAGGTGTGGAACGCCAAGGACAACATCTGGCACGACATTCCGTTCATCTTTGAGGCGGGCGCATGGCGTCTTGCCATAGGTGACGAATTTGGCGGCACGTTCAAGTCTCCGGGAAAGGGCCGTGCCATGCGTGAGCGCGAGGCCGCCAACCTGAGCGGCAATGATCAGATCGAGATGCGGCCGCCGCCTAACATGCCGAACGGCATGGACGCGAACGTAAAGCCGATGGTTCCGAAACAAGGGCCGCCACCGCCGCCACCGTCAGCAAATAAATAGGGCAAAAAGATGTCAGCCGAAATTGCGGAAGCGATCATCGATCAATACGTCAGGAACGGCTGGCGGCTTTGCCGCGTGCTTGCCGAAGACACGGAAGATCCGCCGTTCGCGGATGGTGAAGTTGTGGTTGCCGCCGCGCCGTTTGACGGCCTGTGGTTTTCGCGGAAAAGAAATGACGGATCGGAGACGTGGGAACTGAGACGGCTTTTCGGTACGCCTTTCGCGCTTCTTGCCGTTATCGGCGAAGACACGCCAGAACCGGAAATTGAGGACATTCTTGCCGAGGTTGAAAGGAAAATGGCGGAGACATCGATAAAAGCTTCCGGCAAAAACAAATTTGCTTGACAAGTCAGCATTGCGATAGCAAACTGGAATTGTTGACATGATGATCAAAGGTCTCGATGCGCGCGTCGCAACCATTTGGGAAGGTTTGCGGCCGATCACAAAAAAATTACTTGTCGGTTCGATGGAATCGAGCGGTATTCCTCACTCGAATAATCAGGTTCAGAAATTTGAATATGACGTTCATGCGGACTGGGAATTAAGCCGTCTGCTAAACGCGCTCGATCAGCGAAAACGAGAAAAGGATGTCGGTGCCGAGCAGGAAGCGGCACGGCTTGCCGAAACCTGCGCGCTGATACTGGAAACACAGAGCGCCTCGGCAGAGGTTTTTGTCCAGCTTGCCGCCCGAGCCTTAAACCAGCACGATTACGCCCGGCTTGACCGTCTTTCCGACCATCTTATGGACCGGTTCAGCCCGGCCGAGGTCGCGGAAATAATCCGACAGACCGATTATCCGCAGATCAGGGCCATCGCCTATGAGTCATTGTCGATGATGTCTGTCCGGGCTTTGCTGCCTTTGGTGAACGACCCGATCTACGCGGACATCGCCATCAGCGCTCTGGAACAGAAGGCATACGAATATGATTCGGAAGAGGCCCGTGACGTTCTGGATCAGATGGAAGACCAGTTTGGCATGATGCCCAGCCAAAGCTGAATCAGGGCTGAGCATCTTTGCCCTTGTCCTTGCCAAAACCCCATCGGAAAGGCGTCGGGAGAAATGAGACGCCGCCAACGCGAACGCCGATCCACATAACCGGAGCGGCTATTTTATTTTGCCAGCCGCGTTTTGCCTTGACGCATTTATATAGCCGCTTGTCAGAACGCCAACGCTCCTTGCCGCTGCCGCCGAAATAATAATCCTCATCATGGCTGACACAGCATTCGCGGTAATTGCCGTCAGGGAACATCGTGCAGCCATCAGACCGGAATCTCGCCGGGACCTCACGCTGAGACACAGGGTTTGACACCGCGTCATTCACGACCGGAGGCGGTTCGCTTTTTTGAGAAAACACCGAACAGGATAAGAGCACTATTAACGCGGATGCTTTGAATGGCTGTCTTTTCATTTTCACTTTTATTTTATACGCACTGATATTTTTGTAAACCGAAAAACTCAACCTCACAGGTTATGTCGTATAATTCCTCTCCGAGTTTTGCAAAAACAGCTCTGACGCGGCGTCCAATGCCGTAGCGTTTATGCGGAGGGTCGATATATGAAAAAAGTGCTTTTGTGCCTGTTGTTTTTGGTGATCGGAGCGGTGGCAGGCTCTGTTGTTACGGGATATATTGCGAAATATACTCACGAAAGATGGGCGGCGATGTCCTATGCGGGCCTGCTGGGTTCTGCCGCAAATGATGCGTTGCTGATCAAGTCAGGCGACAGCTCGATATTGCTGGAAAGACATGAACGAACTATTCGGACGATGGTCGCGGAACTCCGAGAAAATGAGAGCTTGCGAAGCTCCATTGTGGGCGAAGCATCTTTAAAGGCAGCCAAACGATTCTATGTCTGCACAAATACGCCGATCCCAGAGGAGATCGACGAATTTCTCAAGGATGTAGAAATGTTTGAGAACGGATGCTGAGAATGATGGTTCAGGAATAGCCTGTTGTGATTCTTGGCAAATTCAATAATCGCTTGGGCAGCTTGATGCTATGTTGTGCGGCGAAACAAGTTTCGCCACAACACTTCCCCAATTTGACCGGGCTTGCCCGCGATCTTGCTGCCATTGGCGGCAAGCCGCTTTAAGAATTGTACATCGGGAAACGTGCCGTTATTTCCGCGACGCCTTCACGCACCCGATTTTTGACCTCATCCGATTCAGGTTCGTTGATCAGAGAGCCGATCATCTCGCCGATCTTTGTCATTTCCGCTTCCTTCATTCCGCGCGTGGTCAATGCGGGTGTACCCAAGCGTATGCCCGAGGCGACGAACGGCTTGTTTTGATCGAACGGGATGGTGTTTTTATTAACGGTGATATGCACTTCGTCCAATGCCTTTTCCGCTTCCTTTCCGGTGATGCCCTTGCCGTCCATGAACACGTCAACGAGCAAAAGGTGGTTGTCCGTACCGCCCGAAACGAGCCGCAGCCCGGCATCGGTCAAAGCCTTTGCAAGAGCCTGCGCATTCTTTAATATTTGTTCCTGATATGTTTTGAAATCGGGTTGCAAAGCCTCGCCAAATGAAACAGCTTTTGCCGCGATAACGTGCATCAGCGGCCCGCCCTGAACACCAGGAAAGACACGGCGGTCGAGGTCTTTCGCATATTCTTCCTTACACATCGCCATGCCGCCGCGCGGACCGCGAAGCGTCTTGTGCGTGGTCGTCGTGACAAATTCGCAATGCGGCACCGGCGAAGGATGCAGCCCCGCCGCAACGAGGCCCGCGATATGGGCGATGTCCGCCATCACGACAGCCCCGACACTGCGGGCGATCTCGCCGATGCGTTCAAAATCTATGATTCGCGGATATGCGGAAGCACCGCATATCAGCATTTTCGGACGGCTTTCTTCCGCAATTCGCTGAAGCTCGTCATAGTCGATCTGTTCGGTGTCTTTATTCACGCCGTAATCGGCGACCTTGTAATTCAGTCCCGAAAAGTTCAGCGGATGCCCGTGCGTCAAATGCCCGCCGTGCGAAAGGTTCATTCCCAGAATAGTGTCGCCATGCTCCAACGCCGTCAGCAGCACCGACATATTTGCCTGCGCTCCCGAATGCGGCTGAACATTGACATGATCGGCTCCGAAGATCTGCTTCGCGCGGTCGATGGCCGCCTGCTCGACAACGTCGGCAAATTCGCACCCGCCATAATAACGCTTGCCCGGATAACCCTCGGCATATTTGTTCGTCAAAACTGTCCCCAAAGCCTGCAATACCGCCTCGGAAACAAAATTCTCCGACGCAATAAGCTCCAGCCCATCCGCCTGCCGCTTAACCTCATTGCCTATTGCATCTGCGATAATACTATCGACCGCAGCCAGATCATCCGTAAAAAAATTTCTCATAATTGATAACGTAAATATCGAAAGAGTTTAATAACCACTGAGCCTCTTTGAACCAGGCTGTCCGCCGAACCGGTTAAACCCTTATTATATGCAGGCTTGTCTTCATTACGAAAGGCAACAGACAGTTTCAGGCCTGAAAAGGGTTCTTTTGCATCTGATAAGGTATATTATTATCTGTTGATATGATCTGCATCTAACTATCCGTTGAGTCACGCAATATGTCGGTTAACAATATCACCTTTAAGGCCGCGTCGGTGTTCTGTGGACTGATGCTTCTGGCATTGGTCGGGGTCGCGATCTTGTCAGGACGCTCAGGGCTGGCGGGGAGCGGTTCGATGGTCGATCCGTCCCCTACCCCAACGCCGGAGTCAGATCTAAAGCTCAATCAGCTTACAAAAGTAGAGAAACGCATTATCGTCGATAAAGGGACCGACATGGCTTTTTCAGGCGCCCTTACTGATAATTTTGAAGAGGGCAAATACTATTGCCGTCAGTGCGATGCGGAGCTGTATGTTTCGAACGATAAATTTCATTCGGACTGCGGCTGGCCCAGTTTTGATCAGGAGATCCCGGGAGCCGTAACCAAGGTTCCTGACGCGGACGGTGAAAGAACTGAGATCATATGTTCCAGATGCAAAGGCCATCTTGGACACGTTTTTTACGGAGAAAGGTTTACCGCCAAAAACACACGCCATTGTGTAAACACAACATCGCTGGTATTCATACCCAAGGTCTCAAAAAAGAAAGCCAACACGGCAATTTTTGCCGGCGGCTGTTTTTGGGGCGTCGAATACTATTTCATGCGGGAAAAGGGCGTGAAAAGCGTAACGTCAGGTTACACCGGCGGGAGCGTTTCCCGGCCTACTTATGAGCAGGTCCTTGGCAAGAAAACGGGGCATTATGAGGCGGTCGAGGTGGAGTTTGATCCGAAAAAGACCAACTATGAAACGCTCGCCCGGCTTTTCTTTGAGATACACGACCCGACCCAAACGGATGGACAGGGAAACGACATCGGCCAGCAATATCAGTCCGTCATATTTTTTCAGGACGAGAACCAGAAAGAAACAGCACAAAAACTTATCAAATTGCTGGAAGATAAAGGCCTAAAGATCGCGACCCAACTAAAACCGGCCCGCCGCTTCTGGAAAGCCGAAGAATACCACCAACGCTACTACGAAAAGAACGGCGGCACACCCTACTGCCACAAATATACAAAACGATTTTAGTTTAACCACGAAGAATCAATATTATAACCAAACCAATTCTAAAGGGAAAAATAATAATTTCTCACTTTCTGGGACATTAAATGTCGGCGAAGATTCAAGAAATCAGAATAGTCATCAACCGACATTTCCATGATCTCAGAAGGAACAGAATTTTGTCGCAAGTTTATCAATAACTCATCTTCTGAGGCAATGCCTGTTATTAAAGGTGCGCCTTTATAAATTTGTTCTCGTATCGAATCAAAATACTCTTTCGGCGCCTTGTTCCCAACTTTGATATTTATCTCAGACTGCATATAAGTGTAATTTGCGATCTGATTGTATTTTCCTTTTTCAAGGCCATTGGTTTTGAGATAGTCCTTTGGAAACAAGTGGTGGATATCCCCACGATGTGCAATAAGGGAAGACACCGTAAAATGCTTTGATAGAAAACCTTTATCACCCTTTTTAACTTGCGAAGCAAGAAATACATGAAAATAGGGGCTGCTGAAAACCGATGTATCGAAACTTTGCGGCAAAGCAGCATTCCAAAAGGCATCTGACAACTCGCCTTCTTCCTTTTCTCGCAAGTATTCTCCAAAAGGTTTCTGATCGATCTGCTTTATGTCGAAATCGAAAGTAGATTCCGGTGATCCTGAGTAACGCCCCGTAAGAATCGAGTAAACAAGCCATCTTCGAACACCGCTTTCGATGGCTACCGAATTCTCTACTTTTGCTCGAAGTTTAAGATAGATTATGTAGGCAAAATTAATGACATTCTGCGAACGCAACAGCTTCGAATCGATAAATCCCGCATCTTTAACTATCATCAGGAACCGGTTGAAATTGGTCTCGTTTATGAAGTTATTAACTCCTTCGCTAAGTTTCTTAAAGGAATCGGCGGCAATGGACTCTTCAAATGACCTTGTCTCAAAGTTGCGGCCTGACAACAAACTCACAAGGTCTGACAACCTCCCACGATTAAATTGAGATGTAAACGCAACACGTATTAAATCTGTATATTCAGGATCATATATATCCTCATTCTCTGATTTGAGCCATTGCATCTTTTGAAAAAACTCTGTTGATGCAAAATCCTTGTCATTGTCAACAATGTGTTTGTAAAATTCCGGGGCCTTCGCAAGATGACAAAAATAGTCGATAGCCTTTCTCAGCGTATTGCCGCCGTATTCGGTATTTGCAGCGATTTTGCTCATTGCAAAATCGGCCTGGCTCAATACTACGCCCTTTGAATTGATGCGGATAAAAATTTCTGTAACTGTTTCTATATCAAGATCATGTGCGAGTTCGATAATTCCGATTTGTTTTTTGGGAATATTAATCAATCGGCTGAAAGCCTTTTCAACAGCGTCTTCGTCAGCATCTGGATTAGATTGAATGTAATTGCGAACAAGTTTTAATATACCGGTATCGTTAAGAATTTCTGAAATATCTGCAATCCACGTTTTGTCTTTCAGAATGGCCGGATTTTGCACTTCAAACTTCTCCGTCAGCGGATTAAATGCAATCTTGATTTTGCTTCTTTGATACGTTTTATTTATTACGTATTCACCAAGCAACGCCGCAGTCAATGCTGTTACCCGCTGCTGTCCATCTATAAGTATTTTCTTACCTTCGCTCAGCGTCCCATCTTTAAGCCTCACATTCGGATTTTTCCATGCAATGACGTATCCGACCGGATATCCTTGATAAAGGCTGTCAAGGAAATCACGCACCTTGGAACTATCCCACACAAACGGGCGTTGAATCTCGGGTATCGCTATTTCTCCAGATTTGACCCATGCAAGAATGGTTTCAATTAGCTGTTGATTTACAGAGTACTTTTGCATCTTTTAACTTAATTATCTCATTTTTTAACTTAATTATCTCATTTTTTTTACCGCGTTGTTTCAATCAGCTACTTCAATACATCCTATCGTTGGTCTTTTGTTACTCCCATAATCCCGGGGGTGGCGGTTCGTTATGCATTTTTTCATAAACATAGCGTTTGAGCTGATTTTCTGAAAGGTCTTTTGGGGCATTATCTATAATAATATCTTTTGCCGTCATATAGAATTGGTCTGTTATAAGGAGACGTTCTTCCATTGTCAGTTTTTCCCAAAGTTTTCGTTTTGCAGCAGAAAGTCTGTCATGAAATGCGTCACTCATTGCATCATCTCCTTAAATTCATCTTCGCTCAGTATGGTTATGCCGAGGCTTTCGGCTTTGGTGAGTTTTGAGCCGGCGTCGGTGCCGGCGATGACGTAATCGGTCTTTTTGCTGACGGATGAGGAGACGCGGCCGCCTCGGTCTTCGATGAGTTTCGCGGCCTCGTCGCGGGTAAATTGTTCGAGCTTTCCGGTGAGGACGAACGTCTTCCCGACAAAGCGTTCGTCGAGGGCGGCAGTAGCGGATTCGTCAATTTCGGTGACGACGCCGGACGCTTTCAGCCTGTTGACAAGCTCGATATTCTTTTCGTTCCGCATCCATTCATGGACGCTTTCGGCGACGGCACCGCCTATTTCGTGGATCGCGACAAGTTCCTCAACAGTGGCCTCGGCCAGCCGGTCGATGCTGCGAAAGTGACGTGCTAAGATCTTTGCATAGCGTTCGCCTACGTGGCGAATGTCTATGCCGTACAGCAGTCTTTGCAGCCCGCGCGTCTTGCTTGCCTCTATCTGTTCGATGAGGTTTGTGCCGGACTTTTCCGCCATCCGTTCGAGCGATGCGATCTGTTCGACGGTCAGTTCGTAAAGATCGGCAACGTCGCGAACCGTGCCGTTATCGACCAGCGTGTTTATCAGAACTTCACCGAGGCCTTCGATGTCCATTGCCTTTCGCGAAGCGTAATAACCGATGCGTCCCTTTATTTTTGCGGGGCAATCCGTGTTGGTACAGCGGCGGACGGCCTCGCCTTCGGGCCGAATGGCGGGAAAATCACATACAGGGCAAACGGTCGGGAATTCAAATTCCGTCTCGGTGCCGTCGCGTTTCGATTCGACAACGCCAAGCACCTGCGGTATGATCTCGCCGCTTTTTTCGATCATCACCGTGTCGCCGATCCTGATGCCCAGACGTTTTATCTCGTCCTCATTATGGAGCGAAGCACGCGCGACCGTGGTTCCGGCCAACAGAACAGGTTCGAGGTTTGCGACCGGTGTCAGGGCGCCCGTTCGGCCAACCTGAACGCTGATCGACAGGAGTTTTGTCGTTGCCTGACGCGCCGGATATTTATACGCTATCGCCCAACGCGGAGCTTTTGTCGTCGCTCCAAATTCTTCCTGTAACGCGGTCGAATTTACCTTTACCACCACGCCGTCGATGTCATAATCTAGCGTGTCGCGAAGCGGCTCCATCTTCGCGATGAATTCAGCGATCTCCTCAAAGGTTCCGCATAAACGTCGGTGCGGATTTACGTTGAAACCGTTCTGCTCCAGCCACGTGAAATTTTCCCAGTGCGTCGCGAACATCTTTTGATTTCCGCGCAGAACATCATAAGGGAACATATCCAGCCGCCGAGACGCGACCACCGCGGAATCCAGCATCCGCAGTGTCCCGCTAGCGAAGTTGCGCGGGTTTGCGAACGTCTTTTCACCCTGCATTTCCAGTTCGGCATTTATTCGGTCAAACTGGCTTCGCGACAGAAAAACCTCGCCGCGAACCTCTGCGTTGGCGGGCTTATCTTTCCTGAGCCTTAACGGGACCGAACGGATGGTCTTTGCATTTTGCGTGACCTCGTCGCCTGTCTGGCCGTCGCCGCGCGTCGCCGCCATTTGCAGGATGCCGTCCGTGTAGTGCAATGCAACGCTAAGGCCGTCGATCTTAAGTTCGGCAACGTATTCCAGCTTGCGGCCTTCGGCCAGGCGTTCACAGCGTTCGGTAAACGCCTTTAGTTCATTGAGGTCATAGGAATTGTCCAGCGACATCAGCGGAACGGTGTGTGTGAACGGCTTGATGCTGTCGGCCTTTCCGCCGACACGCTGCGTCGGACTGTCGGGCGTGATGAGTTCGGGATGCTCGGCCTCAAGCTCCTTCAGCCGCTCAAGCAGCCGGTCGAACTCAAAGTCGGATATCTCAGGCTCCGCCTTCTGATAATAAAGTTCATTATGCCGCTCGATCTCAGAGCGAAGTGCCGCAAGTTCTCTACCGATATTTATCTGTGTTGTGATAGGAGTTTCAGGCATCTTGGTTTTTTTTATCTTTTTGCGGAACCAATTCCAGCAATTCTTCCTCTGAAAGTCCCATTAGCTCTATAACGCCAAGTTCACATAGTTCACTGAAAGTTATTCCATGTTCTTTGGCGTATCTGACGCCGCGATCATAGATCGCGGTGGGTATATCTATGACAAAGGTCTTCATTTGCATACGGATATTCTAACCCATAAATTCTGTCATCGAATAATGTAAATGGAACGTTCCTTATAAAGATAAGGCAAATGGTACCCGATTCATTTGCCACTTCATAGCACCCCGTTGGGTATGGTTTAAGGCAGGTTCCGATAGTGCGGATAAAGTACGACATACCTGCTTGTGATCATACAAAAAAGCGGCAGACCAGGAATATCGCTGGCCATATATTGCTATTTGCAATGGCCCTATTCCGGTCAGACCTTTTTGTACAAAAGGTATTTAGGTTCCTGATCGTCGCGTTTGAACGAGCCGGCGATGAGGCCGGAGTCGAAAGCGGCGGTGAATTCATCTTTTAGGCGGGCCTGTTCCGCGAGGGCCGCAGTGACATCCGCCTTTACAAGCGCGGCCCAATCAGGCGTTACCGCGATCTCAAGAGAAGGCGTTCTGGTTTCAATATAAGCTTCACCCGCGGCGAGCTTTGCCACCTTTTCGCTTTCGAGGTGCCATTCGGCAAACAGGCGGTCGCTGGCAAGTCCGATGGGAACGCCGCCGGTCGAGGCTGTTGCGTAATCAACGCCGTAAAAATTCGGGTGATATTCGGTGATAATGCCGCCGAGCTTTTCCAGATTGAAATAGGCGTTTCGCGCCTTCCACGGTTCAAATGTCCATTTTACGAATTTTACGCCGAGTTCGAGCGCACGCGTTCGCTGTGCCCATTTCAGGCGGCCGCCGATGCCATAGCTTTGGAACGAGTCCTTTACGGCGGTCATGTGCGAATAATACGCCTTCTCGCCGCGAAGGAACGCGGGGACGCTCAGCACAAATCCCACAAGTTCTCCGCTGCTGTATGCGCCGAGGATAAATCCGCCCGCGTTCTTTGTCACGATAAAGTGGCGAACGGGTGAAATCTCAATTTCGGGCAGGGCAAAAACCTCTCTTTGGAGGTCAACGCAATCCGCCAGTTCATCGACGGTCGTACATTCTCTAATGGTAATTTCAGGAGCGGACATTTATATAAAAAACCCTTATAATAATAAAGTTTGTATCAATTCCCGCCGAGTTTCGCAATTCACCGGACAAATGCGTTAAGGACACGTCAATACACGGCATTTTGGCCGGATGTAAATTAAATTGTACGCTGATGAAAAACGTTCTGGTATAATCCCATAAGCGGCGTGCGACCTGTATCCTGTTTGCCGCCGCCCGCCGCTGATCTTTCGCTTGAAATTATCTTCTGATGGTTGTTCAAAACGCTCTTGATGTAAAAGGAAATTTGCGTGACTATCCGCTTGCCGAGCTGGTCGTGGAGATCGGCCAGTCGCAGTTCAGCGGAAGCCTTCGCCTCGCGCGCGAGGCAAAAAAGGTCATCATCTATTTTCGTGACGGCAGGGTGATCTTTGCCGTTTCAAACGCCCGCGAACACCGTCTTTTCCATTTTCTCATCGAACAGAAAAAATTCACGTCCGAGTCGCTTGCGAAATATCCCGGCGTTGCCAATGACATGGAGCTTGCCGGAGCGCTTGCCCGTGACGGCGTCATGGAAAAAAAAGCGGTCAATGACGCGATGGCGGACGTGGTGCGAAACATCATAGTTGACTGTCTTTTGTGGACGGACGGCGAATGGCATTTCAGCCCGCTTGCCCGCCTTCGCGAGGACATCGACTATGACGTGAATATCCATCCGACGCTGATGGATTATGCCCGGTGCGTTCCGCTGGCGACCGTCGAGCAAAGGTTCAAAAGCGTGGCAGAGGCGTTCTGTTCCGCCAGAGAACTGACGCCAAACGACCAACTGCTGCCGCACGAGGCGTTCGTTCATTCAAACTTTAACGGAACCGATCTGAAGATCGAGGAACTGAGACAGGTTGGCGGAATGCCGGAGCAGGGGCTTCTTCAGGGCCTGTATATCTTGTGGCTGGGCGGATTTCTTTTCCGAAAGGAATGGAACGCTGCATTCTCTCCGGGAAAGATCAAGGCAATTCAGGACGCAAAACTTGCCCGTGTCAAGGAAGCTCCGAAAGCCGCCGACGAAACTGCCGCTGCCAAACCGGCGGACGAAGAGACAGCAGCAGCCGAACCTGCCGAAACGAAGAAGATCCCTGAAATAGTGCTTTCGCTGGATGAATATCTGGAACGGACGGAGAACGCACCGACCTTCTACGACCTGCTCGGCATCAGCAAGGACGCCGACGGCACGGCGGTCAAAAATGCGTACTTCGGTTTGGCGAAGCTGTTCCATCCTGACCGCTATCATAAGGCTGAGGCGACGACGCTGCGCCGCATCCAGGCGGCGTTCACCAATCTTGCTCACGCATACGAAACGCTCAAGAACCCGGAATCGCGTTCGGCATACGATTTCAAGGCGCGCAAGGAACTGGAGATGATGGAAGAGCGGCGTGCTTCCGGCAAGACGGAAGTCGAACAAGAGGCCGATGTCACCGCCATCAGCAGTTGGGAAAGCTTTGACCAGGGCATGAAAGCTCTTGCCGATGATGATTATGAGGCCGCCGCCACGTTGTTGGCCCGCGCCGTTCATTACAGCCCGGAAAATGCGCTTTACCGCGCATATTACGGCCACGCCCTGTCCGCCAACGAGCGGATGAGGCACAAGGCCGAAGCCGAGCTGCAGGCCGCCGTCAAGCTGGATCCGGTGGATTGGAAGGTGCGTTCGCTGCTTGTCGAATTCTTTGAAGATATGGACATGACCAAACGAGCGGTCGGCGAGCTAAAGCGCTACCTTGAGGTTGTGCCGAACAGCACCGAGGCCGCAAGGATCCTGAGCCGCCTTTCACAGCAATAATTCCGCCATTGGGGAAATATTCGGGTATGTTGCTATAATGCCGAACAGGACAACCCATGCCGAGTTCAGCCACATTACAATCGCAGCGTGACGAAAAGCTATTGGAGCTTTCCTCGAAAATAGATGAGTTCGAGGGCTATCGTCATGCCCACGGCCTGAGGATAGCGGATATTGCCGATTCCATCGGGCGGAGTTTCAATATGGCCGTTCCCGACCTTGCGGCAATGCGCGAGGCGGCGTTGATCCACGACATCGGCGAAATGGTGATGGGCCGCGAATACATAAAAACGAACCGGCCATTGAGCGAGGCCGAACGGCTCGACCTTCAGCGTCATCCGGTCATAGGCGAACAGGAGGCCGCAAAGCGCAGTTTTTCACGCGGTGTGCAGCTGCTGGTGCGCTGGCATCACGAATGGTGGGACGGTTCGGGATATCCGGACGCTCTTTCGGGTGAACAGATACCGCTGGCGGCGCGCATCCTTCGCGTATCGGATGCCTTTGCCGCTCTGACAGACGACAGGCCGAGGCGAAAGGCAAGGACGGATGAAGAAGCTGTTGCCTATATGAAGGAATGGGCGGCGATAGAATTTGATCCGGCGGTCGTTATGGCTTTTTTGCGCATTCGTGAACGAGATGCGGAACGCGCGGACGACACTCGCCGTAACGGTGTCTGACTCCGGTTTTCATCCGCCGCGTCATTGGTTCAATGAGCAGTCTCCTCTTATAGCGTCTCAACAAAAAGTTCTAAAAAATTTGGTAAAAACAGGCGGCCGGCCGCTTATAAGCTATCCGGCCATTCGATCATTTTAATTACAGGATGAGATCTACAAGAGCATCGGGTGTTTTGCTTCATCCGACCAGTTTACCGGGCAGATTCGGCATCGGCGATCTGGGAAATGAAGCGTATTCCTTTGTAAATTTTCTGGAACAGGCCGGACAGGCGTATTGGCAGATGCTGCCGCTCGGCCCGACGGGTTATGGCGACTCGCCCTATCAGTGTTTTTCGGCGTTTGCCGGAAATACTCTGCTTATCTCGCCCGAAAAGCTTGTTGAAGAAGAATTTCTCCGGCCAGAAGAGCTTGAGGATGTTCCGGTGTTTCCTGATGGCCGCGTCGATTTTGGCGCCGTTTATGATTGGCGTAAAAAGCTTCTGCCGCGAGCCATGACGCCCGAGCAGCGGCTTGCCGATCCCGATCTTGGCGGCAGATACGATAAGTTCCTTTACGAAAACGCATGGTGGCTTGATGATTACGCTCTCTATCGGGCGATAAAGACGTCACAGGACCAGAGGCCGTGGTATGAATGGCCGGTGCCGTTAAAGCTGCGTGAACCGGGAGCCATCGCCGCCATCAGCGGACAGCTTCATGAAAGCATCGAGGCTGAGAAATTTCATCAGTTCCTCTTCTTCAGGCAATGGGGCATGCTCAAGGAATACGCCAATAAGCACGGTGTAAAGGTCATCGGCGACATCCCGATCTTTGTCGCGCTGGATTCGGCCGACGTTTGGTGCAATCAGGATAAATTCAAACTCAACCCTGATGGCAGCCCGCGTGTCGTGGCCGGTGTTCCGCCCGATTATTTTTCGAAGACGGGCCAGCTTTGGGGAAATCCGATCTATGATTGGGACGCGATGCGAAAGGACGAGCATCACTGGTGGATCGCCCGCGTCGCGTTCACACTAAGGATGTTCGATGTGGTGCGGGTCGATCATTTTCGCGGTTTTGTTGGTGCGTGGGAGGTTCCCGGCGGCGACGAGACGGCGGAGAACGGCCGCTGGGTGGAAGTGCCGGGAAAGGAGCTTTTCGCGACGCTTCGCCGACACCTAGGCGAGCTTCCTGTCATTGCCGAAGACCTCGGCGTCATTACGCCGGAGGTTGACGAACTTCGCGACGAGAACGGGTTTCCGGGAATGAAGATATTGCAGTACGCTTTTGGCGGCGACGCAAATAATCATGACCTGCCGCATAATTATATCCGCGGGTGCGTGGCATATACCGGAACTCACGACAATGACACCGTTGTCGGCTGGTGGAACTCTCAGGCAGGAGCAGCTTCGACACGGGACGAAGATGAGATAAGCCGCGAACGGGAATATTGTATGCGATACCTCAAAACCGACGGCGCCGAGATACATTGGGACATGATCCGTGCGATCTGGGCTTCGGTGGCGGACACGGCTATCGTTCCGCTCCAGGATCTGCTGGGCATCGGTTCCGAAGGCAGGATGAACGTTCCCGCCTCAGTTTCGGGCAACTGGGCGTGGCGTTTTCAGGAAGGAGCGACAACACCGGAACTTGCCGAACGGCTTAGGACG
Organism: uncultured Chloracidobacterium sp.; assembly: GCA_964583955.1. Lineage (GTDB taxonomy): Bacteria > Acidobacteriota > Blastocatellia > Pyrinomonadales > Pyrinomonadaceae > OLB17. The sequence continues at coordinate 27,948 of CAZOXY010000033.1, forward strand.
CTGACGGAAACCTACGGACGCGTGCGGACAGCCAGGTAAGAAGCCGTTTTGTTTCGCGTCCTTAAAGGACAGACATAACAACGCGAGGGAATGTTATGAGAAAGGACATCATATATTTACTCATCACGATTGCGGCAGGCGTTGCCGGATGCGGTGAAAAGGCTGTCGAAAATAAAGGCGTTCCCGCCGAAAGTTCCGCGCCGGTCGGCATCAGTGCTGAACAGAACGAGGACAGCGGGCCGTCTGGCTCAGCCACAAAAGCGGCGGTGCCGCAAACTCTCAGAACGGTTCGCGATCATTTCATGGCGCTGCCGGAAAAATATTTCTACGCGGAAAGCTGCGACAAGGCAAAGGACAAGGATTGCCAGACGGCAAAGAGCGATTATCTGAAAACATATCTTGAGGTCGATGACACAAAAAATGGTTATCTGAAGGCAGGCTGCGACGGCGCGCAGAGCTGTGTAGAGATGACAATATTTCGCAAGCCTGATGACAGTTATATGGTGGCAGTTGTGACCGAAGCTGAGGCCAACCGTGACCAATATTTCCTTGAATATCAGGACGGGAAATGGTTCGAGGCCGGTGATCGGGTGATACCGGAATACGGCGGCGACAAATTCTACGAACTGCCGCGTCACGGAACCACGATGAGCGTCTTTGAAAAGAAAGTGAACGAAAAAGGCGACGATTACGAAATAGCCGAAAAAGGCAGAAAGCTCTATGACCTTGTCTGGAAAGACGGGAAGTTCAGCAAAAAGTAGGCGGTAAGCAGTAGGCGGAAACACGAGCGGTAGCGAGTGTGTAAGTAAGGACGGCACAGAGCAAGGAACAAATTTATGAAGATCAAAATACTGACTCTGATAATACTTGTAACTTTAAGCTTATCTTGTTCCTACTTTTCAAAAGTTCCTTCCAATGTTGTCTCCTTTATACAACAGGCCGACAAGGTCGAATTGATCACCGATGCTAAAAGAGTAAATGGTTCGTTGGAGTTCGCGGGGGACATGATAAAACGGGAATCGCTGAAAGCAGACATTACCGACCGGAGTGTTAGAAGCGAGGTGCTGTCAGCATTTCTTGCGGATACTGCATGGGGCGACGGTGCAGCGTGTTTTATTCCTCTTCACATATTGCGGGCGACAAAAGGCGAGCAAGTGGTTGAAATAGAGATATGTTATTCCTGCTCGCGTTTTGTGGGCGGCGGCGATCTCGGAACGTTTTCCGGCGACATCGGGTTCGGAACCTCGCAGAAAGTTTTGGATCGTATATTGGCCGAGCGAGGCCAGGAACAGTAAAGCCGTGCAGTTGCCAGAACGGGTCGAGTTGAGTTAGTTTTGATTCGCGGTTGATATGCCTCGCGATGTCCAGAATTCTTAAAACACATCCTTTTGCTCCTGTCCCCGATGAGATCGGGCCGGACGTTTGCGTTTTGACGCCGCATCCGGCGGCGGCGCGGGCTTTGGGCGTTCCGCATATAAAGCTGGAGACGATCGCCGCGCGGCGGCTTGCCGCGAACGGCTTCGGCATCGCGTCGCCGATAAAAGCTCGACAGATGCTCCGCGCCGCGATCCGCCGCAGGACCGAGGAGCGCGACGTCAGCGGCTATGCAGGGCTGATCTCCGAAACGCTTGCGACCATCCTTCGCACCGGCATCAACACCGCAAAGCTGTTGGAACACGGTTCGCCGCGCGTGCGCGTTCTGGCCGCTGTTGCCGATGAGTATGTCCGCCTGCTCAGAGAGCAGGACCTTGCCGATCCTGCCGAGGTCGTTCATCAGGCGTCGCTGCTCCCCTTAGAGCCTGAAAAGATCTTGGTTTACGGATATTTCCGCGCACGCAGCGAAGAGATCGCGTTTCTGAACCGTCTTGCTGCGATTGGCAGCATCTATTATCTGCCATGCGGCGACACGGGCATTTTTCATTCAAACATTTTTTGGCGTGACAGCATGATAGCGTCGGGCTGGAATGAAGAAACTGACGATCCCGCAAATGAACGAACCGTCGGACGAAGTGCCGCGGAGTGTTTTGCCGAAAGCTTAACGAAATGTCCTGACACCGTTCATGCTTTTCGCTGTCGCGATATTGATGCTGAGACGCGTTTTATTCTCGGCCGGGTTAAGCGGCTGCTGCTGGATGGCGCCGATTCGGGGAGCGTCGCCATCGTCTGCCGCCAGCCCGAAAAATACGCGAGAATATTTGCCGAGGTCGGAGCGGAATACGGCCTGCCGCTTTGTATAAATGTGCCGGTGCCGCTCAGTATAACGGCTGTCGGCGCGTTGATAACGCAGATGACAGATGCCGTCAGCACCGGGCATGACTTTGAACCGATGGCACGGCTGCTTATGCATCCGTTCGGGCCAGATCGTACCGAAGGGATCTGGCCGGCGGCACGGAGTACGCGTCCGCGCGGTGTCGAAGAGTGGTCACGGTTTTGGGCCGAAGCGGCGTGTCTTTCATGGCCGGAAAGCCAAAGTCCCGCTTTGTGGGCAAGAACGCTCAATAAATGCCTCGATGATCTTGGCGTTAAGTTAAAAGCGGCGGACAGCGCCCGCGAACTCACTGCTCTTTACACATTTCAGGATGCGCTTCGCGAAGCCGTCAGCATGGAACAGCAAACGGAAATGTCCTTTGAGGCTTTTGCGGCTCTTGTGTCTGAGGTCCTGACAGAGGCATCGACACCGTTCTCGCCGTCGCCTGTCGGGGTCGAGGTTTTCAGCCCTGACACCATTATCGGCGGCAGCTTTGACAATGTTTTCATTGCGGGTATGGCCGAGGGAGTTTTTCCTGCGGCTGTTGTCGATAATCCGGTCGTCGATTTTTACGAAAGGCGGCATCTTGCCGAACACGGCATTGCTTTTGAATCGGCGGCGGAGATCGCGCGGTGGGCGTCGGCTTCATTTTTTCTGACGCTGATCGCGTCGGAGCGTTCGGTTACGTTGACATACCCGGTTCTGGAAGGCAGGGACGAGTTTTTGCCAAGTCCTTTTTTGGAGAAGATGGGCGTGGACATAGCAGAGGCCCCGTCAGACCATGCTTCAAGCATCGAGGAACGCCGCTACGACATCTTGCCCCTTACTGAAATTGACTCCGGCGATGACCCCGTTCTCGCGCCGGCGCGATCTTCCTATCAGGCCGAACTTGCCAGAGGCAGCGAACCGGGAATGACCGAGTTTGACGGCATCATCTCGCGTTCGCTGGACGCTGAGGCACGGACATGGAGCGTCTCGCAGTTTACACAGATCGGGCAATGCGCCTTTCGCTGGTTTGCGTCGCGCGTTCTGCGGCTGGAACCGCCCGACGAAGCCGTAAACGAGATCGATCGGCGAACGCTCGGTTCGTTCTATCATAAGGTTTTGGAGCTTGCGGTCGCACCGTCATTGGGAAAAGCGGATATTCGCACGGCTGTCATCGCTGCTTTGGATGGTGCATTCACTGAGGCCGAGGCCAACCCCGAACTGAACGTAACGAGCCTTCCGAATTGGGACAAGCTTCGCGGCGATCATCTCCGCATTTTGCGGCGGGCGGTCAATTCCGAGGAGTTCATTCAGGAAGGCGCGGTCATACTTGAGCTTGAAAAGAAATTTGAAGGCGAATGGGAAGGCCTGCGGATGCAAGGCTACATCGACCGAATAGACGAAACACCTGATGGGCTTTTTGCCATTGATTACAAAACCGGGTCCTCGGTTCCAAAGGGCATCAAGGACGCCGACGGACGATTGAAAACGGATGTTCAGCTTCCGCTTTACACACACGTCGCCCTGCGGTCGCTTTACCCTAACAAACAGCTCGGCCAGGGCGGTTATTATTCGATACGCAAGGGAAAGATAATAAAGACCGCGGGTTTGGAAAAAATGGACGAACTGGCGGGTTTTCCGGCGTTTGTAAAAGCGACGCTGAGCAAAGGAAGGTTTGCGGTAGAGCCTGATGTGAAAGGTGACGCCTGTGAGTATTGCGACTTTGCGGACGTTTGCCGGATAGGTTCGCGGCGGAGGAACGACGATGCTGTTTGACGAACTGACACCGGATCAGCGAAGAGCGGCGACCGCGCCGGGCAGCGTCGCCGTGACCGCCGGCGCCGGGACGGGCAAAACGAAGATGCTCGCGGCACGCTATCTGTTTCATGTGCGTGAGCAGGGAATGTCTCCGCTTGAGGCGGTCGCCGTCACGTTCACCAAAAAGGCCGCCGCCGAACTTCGTTCGCGCATCAGAGCGGCCCTGCTTGCCGAGGGTGTCGATGAGACCGTCGTTGCCGAGGTAGATGCGGCCCAGATAAGCACCGTTCATTCGCTGGCACAGCGGATATGCACCGAGTTTTACCACGTCGCCGATATACCGCCCGATTTCACCATTCTCGATGATGCCGAATCGCCGATGTGGCTGTCAGGTGAGTACAATGCGGCCCTTGCGGACATAGATCAGGCGATCACCGATGACCTAGGTTTTGAATTTCTCAAAAAAAGCCTGTGGCAGCTTCTCAACGATCCTCACGGGGCGAAGTCTGCTTTTGCCGTCGGAACCGGCCATTGGGAAGAACTTGTCCGAACGGCGGTCGAAACGGAAAAGGCGGCCCTTATCGCTTCTGAAGAATGGCAGGATGCGCTTTCCGTCTGTGAGCGGTTTGAAGGAGCCGCTGATGACAAACTTGAGGAAAGACGCCGGGACATTTTGGCTGCAATGGCTGACTTTAGCAGTGATGGTGATATTTCTCATTTAGCGGAGGCATTCAAAGGGTTTAGAACGAACCTCGGTGCTAAAGGCAAATGGCCGAATGGCGGCATTGACGAGGTTAGGAATGCGCTGACCGACGTTAGAGACACGGCCCTGACCAAAGAGTCGATCAAGATCTTCTCGCTTGAATTTGGCGACAATGACCGCGAACTTATCCGCCGTGTCAGGCTCCTGGAGCAGGCGTATCAGCAGGTCAGCGAACACATTCGGGCCGTCAAGCATAGCGAAAAGGTACTCGATTTCAACGATCTTGAGATCAATGCTGTAAAGATACTGAGCCACTCGGACGGGGAAGCTCGCCGCCACTACGGACAGCGTTGGAAGGCGATCCTCGTTGACGAATTTCAGGACACAAATCCGGTTCAGGCAGAACTTCTGGAACTGCTCGGAGCGGGCGCGGTACAGACCATCGTCGGTGACGAAAAACAGGCGATCTACGGATTTCGCGGAGCGGACGTAAACGTTTTTCAGCGTTACCGCGAGAATATTTCCGCAAAGGATGCAGGCGGCGATGTCCGTCTGTCGCAAACCTTTCGGACGCACGCTCCGCTTGTGCGGACGATGAACGGCATTTTTGACGACCTGCTCGGCGAACTGCATCAGGAATTGTATTCGGAGGTCAGCGAGCCGGAAGGTTTTGGCGGCGAATACGTTTACGTCGGCATTGTTCCAAAAGGCACCGGCAAGGACACGAGAAGTATTGACGACCAGCGTGTAATCGAGGCTTTTGACATCGCGGCAAAGATACGCGAGATCGTTTCCGGCGACGCACGGATATATGACCGGGCGGGCGGCACGATGCGGCCGGTGGAATTTCGCGACATCGCGATACTGTCCCGCACGTGGGCAACGCTTGAGAATATATCGGACGTTCTAAACACTGCCGGAATACCGAATGTAAACGTCGGCGGCGGAAATCTATTGAAGACCGTGGAAGCGAGGGACATCATATCCCTGCTGAGTTTTTTGGCGGAACCGGCTGATGACATTCCTCTTGTTGCGGTGCTTCGCTCGCCATTTTTTGCCGTCAGCGACGAGGAGCTTTTTGATATTGCCGCCGCAAAAGAAAAAGATGAAACGTGGTGGAATGCCATTGCTCGTGCATCGGGACGCCCTGCCAAAGCACGCGAGATACTTCAGACGCTGATAGAGACAAAAAGCCTTTCTGCTTGCGAAACGCTTGCACTCGCCGACCGCCTGACAGGATATTCGGCGGTTGCCGCAAATCTGCCTGACGGCGAGCGGCGGCTGGCGGACCGGAACGCGATGATGGCGCTGCTGCGTTCGCTGGACGAACAGGGACGCGGTGACATTTTCGGTGCCGTTCGGCATCTGCGTTTGCTGGAGGAAGCGGAGGTCGAGGTGCCGCGACCGCCGCTCGATGTCGGCCAGGCTGTGGCGATGATGACCATTCATGGTTCAAAGGGACTTGAATGGCCGATAGTTTTCATTCCCGATCTCAGCCGGGAACGGCGTGGCGAGACAAAGACACTTTTGATCGACCACGATGCAGGGATCTCATTCAAATTGGAAACGGATGACATAGATCCGCTCGAGCCTGCGGTTCACAGCATTCTCAAACGCCGTTCTGACGAGCGTGAAACGGCGGAGTTTAGACGCATATTGTATGTCGGCCTGACACGCGCCCGTGACAAGGTTTTTCTGACATCGGCTAAAGACAAAGGCGGCCTGCTCAACCTGGTGATGCCGGGCGTGTTGAATGCCGGGATCGACCCCGTCAATATCGATCCTGATGTTGTTGACAGCGTTTCGGCGGATAAGAGTTTACAGCTGACCGAACGGGTTCTTCGGCAAGAGCAAATAGCACGCGTCCCGTTGGGCCTGCGGTCGGTACCGGCGACCGGGCTGGCGGTCTATAAACGCTGTCCGGTTGAATTCAGGCGGCGTTATATCGACCGCAATCCCGGCATCAGAGAAGGAGCAGCGATAAAAAGCGCTGTCGGAACGCTGACGCACAAGGCCCTTGAGCTGGACATTCGCGACATCGCCGCCCTGCGTTGTCATGATGAGGGAAGGCCGGAAGAGCAGCTTGCCGAGGCTCTTCGGTTTGCAGATGTTTTCCGAACGCATTCGAATTTCACGTCACTCGACCTGACGGGAGCGCGGCGCGAGGTTCCTTTTACGGTGAATGTTGTCGGGATAACTATCGTCGGCACGGCGGACCTTGTTTGTGAGGACATGGTGCTGGATTTCAAGACCGGATCGGCTGACGGCCCGGAGCATCACTATTTGCAGATGTGGGCATATTCAGCGGCGTTTCGAAAGCCGCGAACGTTTCTTGCCTTTCTCAGAACAGCGGAACTTCATGAGGTATCGCCCGCCGCCCTCGAGGCCGTCGCGGCAGAGGCCGAGCATCTGATACGGTCGATCCTAGCCGGAAATTACGAACCGCCGCCCGGTCATTCCTGTCGGTTCTGCTCCATGCCCAACTAGCCGCGTTCTTTTCGGGACAAAGTCAGAACGGCTTTACACGGCCTTTAAAACCGCGTTGAATTAACTCCAAATTCAGTATGTCGTAACCGCCTGTTCAGGCCGTTCGTTGACCATGGTCATAGCATGACCATTACCCTGAAAGCGCGCGTCAAAAGGCCTTTTGCCAGAACTGCGGCCATTTACAGATGGCTTACCGCTGTCCGCAAGTTTGAGATAACCGAAGGAAATTACACCGTTCGGCTGGCGCGGACACCCCGAGAGGTCAGATCGGCGCTCGAACTGCGGTATCGTGTTTTCAAGGTCGAGATGCAGGGCGATACGGCGGATCAGGGCGGGCCGAAACTTGATATGGACGCGTACGATCTGCGTTCGCGGCATCTTGTCGTTGTGGACAACCGGACGGGCGAAGCGGTCGGCACATATCGGATGAACACGATAGAAACGGCACGGAACCTGAAGGGATTTTATTCCTTCGGCGAGTTTTCCATCGAAGATCTGCCGCCCGGTGTCATTGAAAAAGGCGTCGAGGCAGGCAGAGCGTGCGTTGCCCGAGAACACCGCAATACAAAAGTCCTTTTTCTTCTTTTCAAAGGACTTGCGGCATACGTCAGGCTGATGGGCAAACGGTATCTATTCGGATGCTGTTCGATATTTGACGAAGACCCCGAAATGGCAGCGGCCGTCTATCGCCAGCTTTGCGCCGAAGGCAATATGCATCCGCGTTTCTTTGTACGGCCCCGAAACAGCAGTATCGCCGTGGACATCAAAGCGCCGGTCACGGAAAGGGGCATCGCTCTGCCGGCGCTGTTCAATATGTATCTACGCTTTGGAGCAAAGGTTTGCAGCGGGCCGATCATCGACCGCGATTTCCACACGACCGATCTTTTTGTGGTGCTTGACCTCCACGCAATGGAGCCAAGATACAGAAAGATGTTCTTTGGAAGCTGAACAGCGGCCTCTTTGCCCTTCATGTTTCGCTTATAAAAGCCCTCAAATCGTCATAAATCAGGAAAATGCCCTCTTTTTGCGCCCGAAAGCCCCTTCGAGGGTTGAAAATAAGGTGTTTTTTGAGACAATTCTTGCCGAGTGTTACGTTAAAGTGCATCGAACATTACAGGCAGGTAAACAAACGTGGAACCCACCGATATTAACGACCCCGAGTATTTTCATAAGGTTGTGGATTGTCAGTATGCGTGTCCGGCGCATACGCCCGTCCCGGAATACATTCGCCTGATAGCTGCGGGCAGATATTCCGAGGCGTATATGATCAACTGGGACTCGAACGTCTTTCCGGGCGTTCTGGGCCGGACATGCGACAGGCCGTGCGAACCGGCGTGCCGGCGCGGCCGCGTCGAGGAAGAGCCGGTTGCGATATGCCGCCTGAAACGCGTTGCCGCGGACAACAAGGGCGAAGTGATGCACATGATGCCGCAGGGGCCTTTTGAGCCGAACGGCAAAAAGGTGGCGCTGATCGGCGGCGGCCCTGCCTCGCTGACGGTCGCCCGCGACCTTGCTCCGCTCGGTTATGAGATACATCTTTTTGACGAGCAGATAAAAGGCGGCGGTTTCATGCGTTCGCAGATACCGGCATTTCGCCTGCCCGAAACCGTGCTGGACGAAGAGGTCGATTACATTCTCCGGCTTGGCATACACACGCATTTCAAACATTACGTTTCTTCGCTCAAGGAATTGCTCGAACAGGATTACGATGCCGTTTTTGTCGGCACGGGCGCTCCGCGAGGCCGCGATCTGCCCGACCTGCCGGGACGTCAGGAAGGCGACGCGAACATCCACATCGGCATCAACTGGCTAGGCAGCGTGGCTTTTGAACATACGCACAAGATCGGCAAACGTGTTATCGTTCTCGGCGGCGGAAACACCGCGATGGACTGCTGCCGAACTGCCCGACGCCTGGGCGGCGAGGACGTAAAGGTCATTGTCCGCTCGCCTTTTGCCACGATGAAGGCGTCGCCGTGGGAAAAAGAGGACGCGATGCACGAGGACATCCCGATCATCGACAACCACGTTCCGAAGAGCTTCGTGTACGAAGCGGTTGGCGGTGTACAGTTGGCAGTAGGCAGTGAAGAAACGAGCGGACCGGCACACGGGTCAGAACCGGGAGCGGTAGCGACAGGGTCTTCTTCTGATACTGCCAACGGCCAACCGGCAACTGCCTACAGACTTACCGGCATGATGTTCGAAAAGGTCGAGGCCGTTTATGACGAGAACGGCAAGCGAAAGCTGGTGCCGACAGGCGAACCCGATGTTTTTTATCCCGCGGACGACGTGCTTATCGCCGTCGGCCAGGAGAATGCCTTTCCGTGGATCGAACGCGATCTCGGGCTAGAGTTCGACAAATGGGAAATGCCGGTCGTCGATAAAACCACCTTCCGATCGACAAACCCGAAGGTCTTTTTCGGCGGCGACGCCGCGTTTGGCCCCGAAAATGTGATCACCGCCGTGGCTCACGGACATCAGGCGGCCGTTTCGATAGACCTTTTCTGTCAAAACAAAGACATTGCCGCTGACCGTCCGCCGCCGTTCGTCAATCTTATTTCGCAAAAGATGGGCATTCACGAATGGGCTTATGACAGCGTGGTCGATCACGACAAACGCTTTGTTGTCCCGCAGGCCCCAAAGGACCTGACGCTGAAAGACCGCAAAAAAGAGGTCGAACTCGGCTTCGACCCGCTGACCGGATATGAAGAAGCCCAACGCTGCCTGAACTGCGACGTGCAGACCGTTTTTTACGCGCCGAAATGCATCGAATGTGACGCCTGTGTCGATATTTGTCCGACAAGCTGCATCACTTTTACGGCAAATGCCGAAGAACCAGAACTCCGCGAAAAGCTGAAAGTTCCGGCCCTGAATCTCACCCAGGACCTCTATGTCTCCGAAGCACTGCCGCAAACGAAACGCATCATGGCAAAGGACGAGGACGTCTGTCTCCACTGCGGCCTCTGCGCCGAACGCTGCCCAACCGCCGCCTGGGACATGCAGCGGTTCTGGTACAACGTAACCAAAGCCGGTGATGTCAAATACGGCCCGACCGTCGTCGGCAATCTGGTGCAGATCACAAGGAATGGAATTTAATCGTTCTGATAAATATTGAGTTAATCGATAATACGTTGCCTTAAAGTGTCAGATTTTGATAGTGAAACTAGATAACTAATTAAATAGGAGAAAAGTAATGCCAAATTTTACACTTCGGAAAGAGAAAGGGATAAGCATTTTTGTCGTGAAGAATGCTCATCCAACGGCGGTAAAGAAGATTAAGCTAAAGTACACAATTCAGGGTAACACCGGATCGAAGACTGTTGATATTGTCAACGAACTCCCCAGCGGCAAAACTTGGATGTTTGACCTACTCAAAGTGCCTGCGGAGGCTAAGTCAATCCAAGTTAAATATACATTGAATGGTCGCTCAGTCGAATGTGCAATCTTCCAACCTGATCCATACATTCACCCGAACTCGTATATTCGAGATTTTTTCTATGCTTTAAGTCCCAATGATTCACTCAACTACTATGATTCAGGCTTCACGATCTTTGACACGGCCAGTACTACGAGCATTAAATCCTTTAGTGAGTCTGCTTCTCAATTTGTATCTAAAAATTCAGAGTTTTTCACTATAAACAAGAAAGTGAAGGTTAAGCCAAAAGTAAAAGCAATCCCAAAATTGAGCCCAATAAAGGTTCAACAAACTCACTTTAATAACTGCGTATTTCTAGACCTAAGAAATGAAAAGAGTCCAACCTATAATCCACCTGTTGAGAATCTCTGCCTTAACTGGGTAGACCAAGCAAGCGGTAATATTAAAACGCTTCAATTACTTCAGGGTAAGTGGCCGACCGACATGGTTAGGGTTGATTTCGTTCCAGGCACATATTTTGCATCCACGTGGCTAACATGGAACTTGGGTACCGCGACAATCACAACAATCCGAACAGAAGATATTCTTGGACTTGTGTGGGCTGAGGGCATCATCCATTCAGATGGTGAATCTGGCGGAATTTGGGTTTGGTTAAATAGTCTGAATGTTCAAACTACCTAATACCTGTAATTTAAATGCTTTATGTGATTTGTATTATCAGTCACATAAGGCAGAGACTTGGTTGTTTAATAATTAATTTAGATCGCTTAGATCGTGGGTTTGGTGTTTTAATTGATAGGTTAGACTACTCGACCTATGGGTTTGGTCTTATATTTATCATTTGTATGATAAAACCCTTGGGTTGGTTAATTAAATAGGGTCATGACTAGATGAACGTACAATAATGTATGATAAATCTAGCAATGACAG
>CAZOXY010000034.1:0-26762 GCA_964583955.1 uncultured Chloracidobacterium sp.
CCCTTCATTTCCAACCACTTATTTTTTCAACCCCTAAATGTGTCGAAAACAAGTGTGACCAGCGCATCGCTTCTCAAAGCCGAGGACGAGACCAATGAGCAGTAGGTAAAAACTCCAAAGTTGGCAGCAGCAAGGCCGCTAAAGGTTTATGAGACCTTTAGCGGCTTTCTTCTGTTTCGGACAGACTTATTTTATTCCGGTCAATATTCGGCCAACCGGATAAACTCCGATCTTCTGATTCAAATAATAGGGCGAGCGTGTATAGAAAAACTGCAAACGGGCGCGGGCATTTCCTGCAAAGGCCGGATCTTTCAGTTTTTCCTCAAATTCCTTTTTCAGATCGGCATCTTTTGCGAGCATATCAGTCGCGATCTTTTCGATAATATGGCTCTCGCCGTATTCTTTTTGCTCAAAGATAGAATTGAAAAATCCCCAATAGAACAGCGAATCTGGCCCTTGAGGTTCCAGCAGGTGGATCAGCACATTTCCAGCAGGCTGTGTCGTCGGAACGATGATAGATCCGGCCGCAAATTCACGTTTTTCCTTTTCGACCGTGAGCTTGAAGCTGTTCAGCGTGACGCGGTTCTCAAATGAGGATGTTCCCCATTTTGGTTCGCTCAGTTTGTACGCCTCGATGTCGAAAGTTGTTGGTTTTTCAAGCCGTTCGAACTTGATGCCGTGCAGTTCCAATACCGCTATCGCCTCCTTCCATTGTGGCGGGACGATATAATAAAGCGGCGGAGCAACGGCTGCCGTCACCTCTCCCGTATCATAACGCGGAATGGTTATATTGAGCGGTTCAGTGCCGTAAACGATGCGTTTGCCGCCTGAAACAGGGCTGTCCTCGATCTTGTATTGCAGGCCCTTAAATTCGGCCTGCGTCGCCTGATCCGTCACACGAAGCCGCAGAGGGAAGTGAGCGTTCTCGTCATATTTTTTGCCCCGATCCATCGTTTCCCGGTCGGCCTGGTTATTGGCGGCGAACAGGCTGTCTTTTGAGCGTCCGGCCTCTTCTATCGTGTATCGCAGAACGTCATAAGTTCCGCGAACGCGTGAGTCATACGGTTTGTAAACGTGTGTTTCTATCAGCAGTCCCGGACGGTTCCGCAGGGGCGTGTAACCCGTGGCATATCGGGGCGTGGCTATGAACGTTGCGACGCCGCCCGTGACCTCACGCCCGGCAAATTGGACATAATGCGTCAGCAGATTTCCTTCCTTTTCGACAAGCGGAACGATGCGGCCGTCGAAATGCTCGTCCATCCAGTTCTTTATTGCCGGAGATACTTCTTGAAAATGAGCATATTCATAGGTCACGTTGTATTGAAAATCCGCTCCGTCAGTTACGTGGCAATCAATGAAAATATCGGGTTGCCACGTGTTCCAAAGCGAAAGCCAACCGCGCGTTTCCGGCGCGTCGGCCTTCATATAATCGCGGTTGAGGTTCAGGTTCGCAGCGTTTGCCCGAAACCCCATTTCGACCGGCCCGTTCTGATTCATCCGCATATACGGATTGGAATTCTCGTGGCCGTCAACATTATAGATAGGCACAAAAAGGATGATGGCGTTGTCCAGCAGTTCGACGCGTGTTTTTGTGATGGCGATGTCGCGGAGCAAGGCAAATCCGGCGTCCTTGCCGTCTATCTCGCCAGCGTGGATACCTGCCTGAATAAAAACAAGGGCCTTTTTTGTTCTTTTTGCTTTTGCCGGCGTGAATGCCTTGTCCGATGAGGCCACAAGCAGCGGCAGGTCGCGGCCCTCGCCGCTTTTGCCAAAGGTCGAGTAATGGATGAACGGTGACGCCGCGGCGAGCCGCTTGCTGAACTCTATCGTTTCATCGTATGACGATGTCTTTTCGTAGTTCGTCTTTTCGGCGGCGGTTTGCCATTCCGGCGGGATGTTGACAGCTTTGCTCTGAGCATTTATTACGGTCAAAGAGATCGCCATTGCCAAAGCTGCAAATAACAGTGTTCGCGCGAACAAGATAAAATTTCTCATGATCTAAAACGTGAAGGCCAAAATGATGCCGAAAGGCCCTATTTTGTATTCATCCAGTTATCACCGACGCCGATCTCCACGACCAGAGCGGCGTCAAGCGTGGCGGCGGATTCCATTTCCTTTTTGATGATCTCAGAAACGGCGGCGACCTCTGCTTCCGGCGCCTCGAAAAGCAGTTCGTCGTGGACCTGCATGATCATTTTGGTTTCTAGGCTCGCGTCGCGCAGTGCTTTTTGCACGTTTATCATCGCCATTTTGACGATGTCGCTGGCTGTTCCCTGTATCGGCATATTGATGGCTTCGCGTTCGGCGCGTGAACGGACGGCAAAGTTGCGATCCTTGATGCCCGGAAAATATCGCCGCCTGCCAAAGAGGGAAGTGACATAACCTTTTTCACGAGCCTCTTCGGGTGTCCGGTCCATATAGGCCCTTATACCTTTATATGTCGCGAAATAATCGTCTATCACCTTGCGAGCTTCGGCCCGCGAGATGCCGACACGCTGCGAAAGGCCGAACGCCTCGACCGCGTATGCGATGCCGAAGTTGACTATTTTCGCCAGGCGGCGTTTTTCCTTTAGGTCTTTTTCATCCGTGGCGCCAAATACAAGCTTTGCCGTTTTGTTATGGATGTCCTCGCCTTTTTGATAGGCCTCCATCATCACCGGATCTTTTGTGATGTGTGCGAGAATGCGAAGCTCAAGCTGAGAATAGTCTGCCGAGATAAGCTTGTTTCCTTTTTCCGGAATAAAAGCGCGCCGTATCTGCTGGCCCAGTTCCGTGCGGACGGGAATATTTTGCAGATTCGGCTCGGTCGAGCTAAGCCGTCCGGTCGCGGCGACCGTCTGATTCAGGACACCGTGGATGCGTCCGTCGCTGCCGACCATTTTTGGCAAAGTATCAGCGTAAGTGGCTTTCAGTTTGTCCAGTTCACGATAGTCAATGACGAGTTGAGCTATTTCATAGTCCACAGCAAGCTCTGCCAAAACGTCCTTGCTTGTTGAGATCTGCCCCGTTGCCGTTTTTCGTCCGGTGGCTATGTTCAGTTCCAAAAACACTTCGCCGACCTGTTTTGGCGAACCTATGTTGAATTCACGGCCCGCGATGGCAAAGATGCGTTTTTCCAGTTTAGCGAGTTCGTCCGATATAAATTCGGAGAAGTTTTCCAGAGAACCGGTATCGACCTTCATTCCCACGGTCTCGATGTCGGCAAGAACGGACGCGACCGGGATCTCTATCTCTGAATAGACCTTGATAAGCCCGTCGTCGTGAATACGTTTTCGCAAAAGCGGGGCCAACTGAAACGCCCAATCGGCGTGCGTTGCCGCTTTCCATCCGCTTTCGGTAAGTCCTTCAGGCAGTTTGCCTTGCGGATATGCGTCGAGATGTGTTTGTGCCAAAAATTCTATCTCGTGATGCGGCCTGCCCGAATCAAGCAGATATGATGCAAGCATGAGATCGTCCCTGACAGCGGAAATTTCAATGCCCAGTTTTCGCAGCACGGCGAGTTTGCATTTATAGTCGTGTGTTATCTTATCCAGATACGGATTTGAAAGTATATCGCGTAGCGGCCTTATCGCTTCGTCGCGTCCGCCCTCGAAATTCTCAATATCGACAAAATACGAAACGCCGGGCGAATGCGAGATAGAAATTCCCAACGGCGGCAGTTTGTCGAACGCGCTGTGCCGCCCACCTTCGTTCGAATCGTCCACACTCAAGGCAAAGACCTCCTTTTCCCACAGCTCGATCATCAGCTTGTCCAGTTCGGCTCGGGTTCGGATGACCGTGTATTTTTGCTCGATGCCGCCTTTGGCGTCGTGAAGTTCAAAAAGCGACGCCGAATCGGCAAATTCCTTTGTCAGAGTGTTGAATTCAAGTTCGCGAAAAAGCTCATACGACTTTGTTCGGTCGGGTTCGCTAAAGGCGAGAGCGTCAAGATCGAGCGTGATCGGCACATCGCATTTTACAGTGGCGAGGTCTAGCGACTGGCGGATAATGTCCTGATTGCTCAACAGGCTTTCGCGATAGGTCTTGTGCGTGACCTTTTCGGCATTTTCCATTGCGCCGATAGCGGAGCCGTATTCAAGGATCAGCTTTAACGCTCCCTTTTCGCCGATGCCGGGCGCGCCGGGAATATTGTCTATCGCATCGCCCATCAGCCCGAGCAGATCGACGATCCTGTCAGGCGGCAGGCCAAATTTGTTTTGCACCCACGCCTCGTCGCACCATTCTATCGGCGGCACGGGGACCTTGCGTTTGACGTTTGCCGAATTCTGCCGCATGGCGACGATGTATGGATCTTCCACCAGTTGGCACAGGTCCTTGTCGTTCGAAACGATGACCGCCTTGATCTCCTTTTCCGCTGCCTGTTTGGCAAGCGTGCCGATGATGTCGTCCGCCTCGAAACCGTCCATTTTCAGGATCGGCAGATTGAATGCCTCACACACACGAAAGATGAACGGCAGCTGTGACGCCAGGTCTTCGGGCATTTCCTCGCGGTTTGCTTTGTATTCCGCATAGGAATCATGCCGAAAGGTCGGTTCGGCCGTGTCGAAAATGGCGGCGATGTAATCCGGCTGTTCATCCTTTATCAATTTGCGGAGCATGTTCGTAAAGACGAAAACCGCCTGCGTTATCTGTCCGCTGCTGTTGCGAAGCGGTTCCTGCCGCGCGCCCATCGGGGCAAAATACGCGCGGAAGATATGCGACATCGAATCGATAAGGAATATGCGTTTCATTTACGTTCAGTTTAGCGGAAATCACGTTTATTCGCACGACCAGCAGCAGCCGCGCCGTGATCTTCTTATTTTCTGCGTCCTCCGTGATCTCTGCGTTTAAAATATATGTATAAACGCAGAGCGCACAGAGACGGCAGAGAAACTATTCAAACGATCACTGGGTTTTCCCCATTATTTTAAGCATCGCTGCCTTGGAATCTCGCGCAAAGCGTTTTTGAAGCATTCGCGTCAGCGGATAGCCGAGTTTCGCCAGAAAGAGATTTGGGCGCGAAAAAGCGAACAGATCATACCAAACCTCGCCTGTTTCTGGATGATATTCAACCAAAAAGCGCTCTTCCCCCGACTCTCCGTGATCTTCGAGCGTTCCGTAAGCAAACCCGAACCGGTTAGGCTCGTCTATTACGTAAACTATCCGAGCGGCGTTGAGTGAATAAAAGCCGAAATGCTTTATGAGTATTGCAGCGTTTCTCCCTGTTTCTATCGGCGTGTCCGGCCGGCATAATGTGACCCACGGCATATCGAACATTTTCCATGCTCTAACTGCATCTTTGGCTATTTCAAAGGCGGCTTTTCCTTCACCGATCTTTATCCGATTATGGTCTATTGTGCAACCGTCCGGCGGGACCAGCTCTGTCGATCCGACACCATCATAGGAAAAAGAGCTTTTCAATGCGTCATCGAGAAACTTTTCTATTCGGTTACGGTCGGGCCTTGATACTAGAAACATATTGATATTCAGGTTCTTCCATTCTTACCGATATTGGATTGACAAACAAAATCGCCGCTTGGTATCCTTACTGTTCGCCTTTTGCAGGCGGTCAGGTTGAAAAAGTTCTCTTGCGATTCTTGGGTTCGTTAAGGGAACAATTATGTGTCCGGTTCGTCTAGGGGTCTAGGACACCGCCCTTTCACGGCGGCAACACGGGTTCAAATCCCGTACCGGATACCATCTTTTATCATATTTTTTGCATCATAGCTTTTTGACGATTCGCTTGCATCCCAAGCGAATTTTTTATTTTAGGGCAAATAAATGCTGAAACGATATATTATAAAGGCTCTTTTTCTTCTGGCGGTGATGCCGTTCGCAGCGGCCGCTCAGGCAACCCAGAACGCCGCCGACACGATCTTGGTCCTGCCGTTCGAGAATCGTTCCGATAAAACTGAGTTCAACTGGGTCGGCGAAAGCTTTGCCCTCAGTCTTTCGGATCTGCTGGACGTGCCGGGCCTGAATGTCGTTTCCAATAACGAGCGAAAGCTGATACAGCAAAAACTGAGGATACCGTTGACCAGCATTCCCAGCCTGGCAACATCGCTGCGTCTTGCCCGCGAAAGCGGTGCAACACTGCTGATATCAGGCCGTTACACGATCGTTCCGGCACAGGAGGACACGGCGGCGACCGTCAACGTCACGGCGCGGATCATCCGCGTCAACGAAGGACGTTTTATGAGCGAGGTGATAGGCGACCGGCAGGTGCAGCGTGACATTGTTTTGACCGATGCCCTCGGCAACCTCCAGACGATGCAGGGCCAGATAGCCTATCAGGTTCTGTATCAACGCGACAAAAACCTTGCTTATTCACAGAATGACATTGTCGTTGCGGCAAACAAGGTTCCACCGCGTGCTTTTGAGGCGTATATAAAGGGCCTTCTGACCGGCATCCCCGAAACGCGTGAGAATTATTTCAAGAACGCGATGCGGCTTTATACCGATTCCGGTGCCGAAGGGACGTTCGTTGAGGCCGCGCTCGAACTGGGGCATCTATATCTAAACCGCAACCGTTTCGCGGAAGCGGTCGATTCGTTTGAACGCGTTATCTCGGCCAATCAGCTTTGCCGTGAAAAGGCGAGCGGTTCGGGCCGCGTTCTCCAGTGCAATGACGAGAGTTTTGCCGAGGCGTCCTTTTATATAGGAGCGATCCGCTGGCAGCAGAAAAATTACGAACAGGCGCTCAGTGTTCTGCGGCCCATTGCCGACGAGCTGAAGATAACCAGTGTTTACAATATGCTCGGAGCCATCTCTCTGGAAGCTTCGCGGGCCGAAAAGCGTGACACAAGCCGTGCGGCCGCCCTGCTCAATGAAGGCATTCAGCTGCTCCAGACCGCTGCGGCATCGGCGCCGGATGACCTGTCGGTTCGTTTTAACTACGGCCTTGCGTTGTTTTTGCAGGGCGACCATGTCCGGGCGGCCGAACAGCTTCGCGAACTAACGGAAATTTCCCAACGCGACGGGGAGGCATTTTATCTGTTGGCAAAGAGCCTGACGGATATAAAGGATGAATCTGCGACGGCGGTTGACGACCAGGCAAAGATGCTGCTTTCGGCGGGCAATCAATACGCCAATCTGGAAAGGGAATGGACGAGGTCAAAGACCGTTTCTGAGATCACTCCCAGAGTTGAACAGCCTCAACGCAAGGATTTTGTCAGCGTGATACTAAGCCAGCGCGAGGCGGTGACGGTCCAGCGGCCGGTAAGCGGCGCCGACGGCCTTTTGCAGCAGGCCCGCGAACATTACAAGAACGGCAACGACGACGAGGCGATGACCATTTTGCGCCGCCTGCTTGTGACCGAGCCGATGAGCGCGGAAAGTTATCTGATATTGGGCAAGATACACCTGCGCCGAGGCGACCGTGACCAGGCGATCAGCGCATTGAAAACCGCCCTGTTCTGGGACAACCGCCTGATAGAGGCCCATGTCGTGCTGGGCCGCATCTATCTGGAAAGGAACGAGTGTCAGCAGGTAAAGACCTATGCTGCGGCCGCGATGGAGCTTGACCCGGAAAATTCCGAAGCTATCTCATTACAGCGACAGGCCGACCGCTGCTCCAAATAGTGCAGTCGATGTCCGTTTTAGGGTTTATGCTGTGAGGCGGTTGAAGGGTAATGAACATTGCATCGTTAACGGTGTAAAAACATGCAGTTTTAGAAGGTCTTAAAAGGCCTTAGAAGAAAAAAATCACCGGTTGGAACGCTAAAGAGCATTTGTGGCACGCCACGTGCCTTAAGGAAAAGCGGCTAGCTTGATTCAGAGAGTCAAGACCCCGCCGCCAACACTTCTCCGAGCGCGGTTTGCCACTGTGCTTGAAACCTTCCGAGCGTTCCTTCAGTTGTCCTTCCTATTTGAACCCGGTCAGAAATGACCGGGTTCTATCCTTTTAAACCAGTAAATACAGGGGTTTTACAGTATTTGTGAAGAATCGTTCAATTTGAAACGATCTTTCTTCACCTTCGGTCTATTCAATTCATTTTGACCTGCCGGACTGACGGGCAAATACGCAATTGACGGAATTTGTCATTTTAAAATGACAAATTTTGTATTTTGGAACACCAAACTGTCAGATTGAATGCCCCGGATGACCGATTAAGGGTAAATGTGAAAATTAGCACAAACTCCGACAAAGTTTTTTTGCGGAGCGTGTCATGCCTTGGCTGTTTGATATGATGATGTGGTGAACCTCAGGCGGATCAAAGAGATATTTCCTTCCCGCGTCAGTGTCGGCTTGGCCGTCCTCGCGGCGGTGCTGCTGATACTGGCATTTCCCGATATTGAATTCGCTCCGGCGGCGTTCGTCGCGTTTTTGCCGCTGCTGTTCGCGTTGGAACGGGAGAAAGGATCGGCCGCGAGGGCATTCATTGTCGGTTGGATCTTCGGCACAGTCTTCTTTATAGGGACGTGCTGGTGGCTGACCTTTGCGCCGATAACTTATGCTGCCTTTCCGGCGGCGCTTGCATATTTTCTGCTTGTGCTTGTTTGTATGATCGTCGGGCTGTTTCCGGGGATCTTTGCCGCGATCATGGCCGTCCTGTTCCGAAGGTTCGGCAGCCTTGCGGCATTTACTGCGCCTTTCGTTTGGGTCTTCACAGAATTTCTTCGCTATTGGCTCACTGGAAACAACTGGAACGCTGTCGGGTATTCCCAGGGGTTCAATCGATACTTGTTTATTCTGCCGTCTCTTGGTGGAGTGTTGTTGACAAGCTTTTCTGTTCTGCTTTTCAACGCGCTTTGGTTTTATGGGTTTATACGCGCAAAGAGTGTGGAACGCAGAATAATAAAGATCGCGGTTGCCGTTTTACCTGGCATCGGTTTGTTTATTTTGATCGCCGCTCTCTCGTTCGATCACTGGGTTCCTAATACAAAACAGTCCCCTTATCAAAGCAACGGCCCTGCGATCATCGCCATACAGCCAAATGTCCCGATGTCCGGTTTGAGCTATCAAAAATGGCAGGAGCTAAGGCAGCGGCATATCGAGATGGCAGAAAGTGCTTTACGCGGTTTGGATGAGGCGGCCCGCTCAAGGCCAGTTTTGGTGATCTTTCCCGAATCGCCGATGAACTTTATGTATGACGAGGATGAGGAGACCAAAAGCTTCATCAACGGCTTTACGCAGCGAAACAATGTGAATGTTCTTTTTAATTCGGCGGAACCGGACGCTGCGTCGGGAAAATATTTCAATTCGGCAGTGATGGTCGGCCCGCAGGGAACGGAACTCGTTCAGTATGACAAGATATATCTTGTTCCGTTCGGCGAATCGGTTCCGGCTCCGTTGCAAACGATCGTTCCGGCGTTCGTCGGCAGCTTTGCCTACGGCAGCGAATACGACCTTTTTCCGCTAGGCGGCGAGGATGGCCCGACAGCCGGTGTGATGATCTGTTTCGAATCGCATTTCGGCCAACTCGGGCGTGAATATGTACAACGCGGTGCCGACGTTTTGATCGAGATGACCAACGACGGCTACCTTGGCCCGACTCCCGTTCTTCGCCAGCACCTGGCAAACGCCGTTTTCCGCGCGGTGGAAACAAACCGTCCCGTCCTTCGCGTCACCAATGTCGGCATAACTGCATACATAAATGCAAAAGGTGAGGTAATTGACCCTGCAAACGTGTATCAGGAAGACACACGCATCTGGAGTGTCGCAAAAAGCGACGGCTCACAGACATTTTATGTAAAATACGGTGACTGGTTCGCGTGGCTGTGTACAATTATGACAGCGGGGTTATTTGCGTATGCGCTTTTTCGACGAAGACAATAAACGATTTCAATGGACAATGTCTGTTTTATTGATTGTCACAGTTTTGTATGTGGCAAGTTTTTATATTGTGCGCTCACAAAATATTCATCCCTGTGAATCAGATGGCTGCTATTGGGAAGTCGTCAATTTTCCCGAAGAGCCGTATAGAACAATTTATTATCCGCTTATAGGACTGGACAGACAGTTCACGCGGGTGAGGTATTCCGGCGAAGAGCGGTAATTTATCCATCGCCATGAACTGGCCGATGCAGACTAGCAAAAACACCTTTTTGTTTACATTTTATCCGAGATCTCTGATATGAGTCGAAAATGAATGGTAAAGGCATACTGATTGGAAATCATTAGACTAGGTGACTGAAAACTAATATGAGCAAACGAAGAAAGATAGGTATTTTCATTGGTTTTCTTTTTCTGGTGTATGTCGGCAGCTACTGGGTGATCCGAGAACTGAATACAGTCGTTCACGAAAGGGACGGATGTCCGACGCGAGGCTGTGAGGAAGTGTCTTTCCCTTCCGAAGGACCATATGCGATCTACTTGCCTCTTTTCCAACTGGATAAATTGTCCAATCCCGGAGCGACATTTCAATTGGGTCGAAAATGAAGGATCATCGCATAGCGGAAAACTGTGAACTGAAAGCGGACGCGATTTCTTGCAGAACAAATGCGATATGCTTGAAAGAACAATTGATAACACGGTCTATAAACTCTACGGTCTGACCGACGAGGAAATTAAAATAATTGAAGGAAAATGAAACTGACCAAGCCGAAATATGACCGACTGCTTGAGAACATCGGTTCTTCCATTGAAACAGGGAGAAACAATGCTTTGTCCTTACTAAACGAACAGCTTTTACTCACCTATTGGGCAATCGGAAAACATATTGTCGAGTTTGAGCAGCACGGAGAAGAACGTGCATAATACGGAACGGAATTATTAGCAAGGCTTTCTACCGACCTAAAAATAAGGTACGGAAAAGGGTTCAGTCGCTCTAACTTACAGTTGATGAGATCGTTCTACATCAAATATCCAAAATTCCAGACGCCCGAAAAATCTGAGATTCGCCAGACGTCTGGCAAATCTGTAAAACGCCAGACGTCCGGCAAATTGAGTTGGAGCCATTATTCTGAATTGCTGACGGTTTCTGATGATCTGGCAAGAAGTTTTTACGAAAAACAGGCAATCAAAGAAAACTGGAGTTTTAGGGAACTGAAACGCCAGATCGATTCTGCTTTGTTTCAGCGTTTGGCGTTGAGTAAAGACAAGAAAGGCGTATTGGCATTAGCCGAAAGAGGACAGCAAATAGCAGCATCAAAAGGTGAGGTAATTGACCCTGCAAACGTGTATCAGGAAGACACACGCATTTGGAGTGTCGCAAAAAGCGACGGCTCACAGACATTTTATGTAAAATACGGTGACTGGTTCGCGTGGCTGTGTTCGATGGTGACGGCCCGGATTATATTTCGACGGCGACGCTGGTAGAGTTCGATCCGCCGAAGCGGTTGACGATGAAGTGTGGAAAGTATTATGCAAAATCGGGATCCCTGCCTTTTGAGTTTGCCGAAGATGCAGTGACGATCTTTACCGTGGAACCTGAAGGCAACGGCTGCATATTGCGCGTAGAGCAGACCGGTTTTCCCTGCGATCCGGTGGCGGATGAATTCTATGCGGCATGTGAAACGGGCTGGAAGAATACGTTTGAAGGAATCCGGCAATATCTAAACCTATGACTCTGCGGTCTCGGCGATCTCTGCGTTAGGATGATTTTTAAACGCAGAGTCCACAGAGAACGCAGAGAACGCAGAGAACTTAGATAGCCTCAATTTTCGCTGGATAAGCATCGGATTTTCAGTGATCGGTTACAAGTGATTAGCAGGCAGCGGCCTGCCCGATATTGGAGTAAAAAATTGCAATGCTAAAGAAAAATTTCATCCGGCTTCTGGCGGCTGTATTGGTGGTTTACCTTGGAAGCTATCTTGCGGTTCGTTGGTCATACTCGGAAGTTTGGGATCGTGATGGCATGACGTATGTGCTTTTCCCGTCTTCGGTTGTTTACTATTTGTATCGTCCTTTAATGTATATTGACAGCTCGGTTACGGGAATGAGGTTTCATATTGGGCCTCACCAATAGGACTACGACATGGAATCGACAGAACTGCATGTATGCAGGGAAGTGCATAGTATTAAGTGTGTTCCAGTTCCTCAATTGATACTTATCCGAGTTATTTCAGCCGAAGTTTAGGCTTCTTTTTTCTTTTTGGAGGGCAGGGTTTTGGCGGCAGTTTCGAGTTGTTTTAGGTAGTCCTGTGCAGATTCGATCTCTTTTTCCCGGCGTATGTCTTTGGAATATTTATTAAATTCGGTCTCGGCGTGTTGATCGGCGTCCTGTTTTCTTACTTTTCCCGCGTCCGGCAGGACACGCCGGTCGTTGAATCTGAGGAAATCGTCCAGCTTCGATTCCCAATCCTTCATAAAGACCTGTTTCCGACGTTTTGCCTGGTCTTCGGCAAAGTCCAGCCACATTACGACGATGCGGTTTAATTCTTCGATCTCGCCTTCTTTCAAATAGTTCTTTGCGATGGTCACATCGGGTTTTCGCGGCTCGTCACTTTTCCATGATGTAAGCCCCATATTCGGTTTCGTATGATCCGCGCGGGAGACGATAAGTTCCGCCGCTGTTTGCCCTGTGGCCGCATAGTGGAGCTTGTTCTGATCACGCTGAAGAATGTGGCGGTTTCTTTGTCGCTTGGCTCATAATCGGCGGCCATCGCGAATATCTCCCGTACACGCAGATAAACACGCTTTTCGCTTGCCCGGATGTCGCGGATGCGTTCGAGCATTTCGCTGAAGTAGTCGCGTACGGACGAGCCTTTTACCGGCGGATCTTTTAGCCGCTCATCGTCCATCGTAAAGCCCTTGACGATGTATTCCCGCAACCGCTCCGTGGCCCAGATGCGAAAGCGAGTAGCTGTCAGGCTTTTCACCCGATAGCCGACCGAGATGATCATATCCAGGTTGTAAAATTCAATACTCCGCCGCACCTGACGGGAGCCTTCGGTTTGAACTGTAAAGAATTTCTTTACAGTTGCCTCCGAGGTAAGTTCGCCTTCGTCAAAGATGTTTTGGATGTGCTGACCAATGTTTTGCTTGGTTGTCTGAAACAATTCGGCCATCATTAACTGAGACATCCAGATTGACTCATCGTAAAGGCGCACATCAAGCTTCACCTGCCCGTCATCGGTCTGGTAAAGGATCAATTCTCCGTTTTCCAAAGAGTCGTCCATGGTCAATTTAATTATTTACGTCTTTGCCGTCAGGACGCAAGACAATTGGTGAGACATAATGCAGGGACTTGCGAACCCTATGGTATCAAATCGCAAATGGGAACGCAGACCGTCTGTTCATAATTGAAAACGTTATCGACACACGAATGATTAATTGTACACTAGGGCGGGTTTGGGTCGGAAACGGGTCAGCCTGCATTGGCTTAAGGGCGGTGTTTGGTTAAACTAGCTTGATATGGAATTAGCAGAGCTGCAAGCAAAACACGAAGAGATAAAAGAGAAAGTTACCCAACTTGGGAGGTTTCTTTGACCCGGCGGGAAAACAGGCCGAACTGGACAAGCTGGAGGAGCAGATATCGGAACCGGGCTTGTGGGACGACCCCGAAAAGGCCCAAAAGGTGATGGGCCGGCGGAGCCGGATAGAAAAGGCCCTGAACCAGCAAAAGGATTTTGAGACCGCCATATCGGACGCCGAGGTGCTTTTTGAATTTGCCGAAACGGACGCCGATTCAGCAAAGGAGCTTGAGGAACTCATCCTGCGGCTTGAAACGGACGTGACCGCGGCCGAGGTGCAGTCGCTGCTTTCGGGCGAAACCGACGCCAATAACGCCATCTGCTCACTGCAGGCCGGTGCGGGCGGAACTGATGCGCAGGATTTTTGCCAGATGCTCCTACGGATGTATCTACGCTGGGCCGAGCGAAAAGGCTTTAAGACCGAGATACTTGACGAGCAATCGGGCGGCGAAGCCGGGATAAAATCGGCCACGTTTCGCGTTGAGGGCGATTACGCTTACGGCCTGCTGGCAACTGAAGCCGGAGTTCACCGTCTGGTGCGCATATCGCCGTTCAATTCCGGCGGCAGCCGCGAAACATCGTTCGCGTCGATGTTCGTCTCGCCCGAGATCGACGAGAATATCGAGGTGAATATTGAGGATAAAGATCTTAGGGTCGATACCTATCGTTCATCCGGCGCCGGCGGCCAGCACGTGAACGTCACGGACAGCGCCGTGCGGATAACACACTTGCCAACCAACATCGTCGTAACATGTCAGAATCAGCGTTCGCAGATACAGAACCGCGCCGTGGCGATGCAGGTCCTGCGGTCAAAGCTCTACGAACTGGAACTGGAAAAACGCCGTGCCGAAACCGCCGACCTCGAAGCCGGAAAAATGGACATCTCATTCGGTTCGCAGATACGCAACTATGTTCTGCATCCGTATCGGCTTGTTAAAGACACGCGGACAAAATACGAAAAAACCGATGTGGAAGCCGTATTGGATGGTGATCTTGATGATTTTATAAAGGAATTTTTGTTGTATAAGAAGACGGTCGGCGTAGGGAACGCCGGCTAATATTTCGTTATATAAATTGCCGCCGGTTTTAGAGGATGTGTCAAAGTTTATTTCCGAGGCGGCTATGCCGCTCTATTTGCGGAAAGGCTCCGCCTTTCAGTAAGATGTCGCAAGCCGAAGCGGCTGTGCCGCCGCTTATGCCAAGTAGTCGGTCTATTAGAGGTCATTGAATGAAATGAACAGCGGCACAGCCGCAAACTCTTAACCAGTATCGGCCGGAAAAGCGGAGCTTTTCCGCAAATAGACGGGCAAAGCACTTGAAACAAGCGCTGTGATACAAACTCTTTGGCCGGTGGTATGAAGTGAATGTGACAAAGCCCTTTCCTTCTTTTGAGTCATAAGATGTATCCGGGGAAAAATTTGGCTGAGGCCGAGATATGAGACCGGGCGAGTAATTGATGAAGATCTGTCCAAAATGCAGCAAGACCTATAAGGACGACGAGCTGAATTTCTGTCTCGACGACGGCACGACGCTGCTCAAAAAAAAGAATGGAGCGATGCCGGAGGCCTCGCGGGTCAATGAGGTGCTTGCCATCGTTCTGCTGGCGTTTGCCGTGCTGACCTTTCTTTGTCTGGTCTCATTCAACCCAAGCGATCCGACATTCAACACAGCTTCGTCAGAAAAGGTGCAGAATTGGATCGGGGTCGTCGGAGCAAATTTCGCGGAGCTTCTTTTCTCGATAGCGGGTATCATCGCTTACATACTTCCGGCCCTGCTTGGGCTGATCGCGTGGAGGGTGTTTCGGTCAGCGGTCCTGCGGCCGCCCATTTATCGGGTCCTCGGGTTCACCCTGTTCGTTTTCTCGGCCGCTGGCCTGGCGGCGATGGCCGGATGGCACGGCGGAATGATCGGCGGTTTTGCGGCCCACTACGCAACATATCTGCTGTCGGCGGTCGGCGCGACGATACTGCTTTTCGCATCGTTCATCGTGTCGCTGCTGCTTATTACCGACCTTAGCTTTCTGGATTTTTCGGACAGCTTCCGCGTGGCGAAAGAAAATTTCAAGATCCACTATGACGAATGGAAGGACAATCGCGAAAAGGCACGCGCCAAACAGGAAACACTCGCCGCCGCGGATGCATCAATGCTGAAAACCCGAAACACCCGGGCAGGAAAGAAAAAGGATGAATCGCCGACGGTGACGATAAGCGATCCGGCAAAAACAAAGGCGAACATTGCTGAAACGATGGCCGCTGCTGCCGCAGAAGCTCCTTTCGGGCCGGATCAGCCCGCTGCTGATGAAGATCAGGTGCCGCCGACCATTGTCGTTCCTGAAGCTCCCGTGAAGGAACAGCCCGACGCGGCACCCGCCGACGGCGATATACCGGTCGCTCCCGTAAAACACACCGGCGATCTTACGGACGAAACTCCATCTGAGAGTGATGAAGGCAGTGAGGGCGATGAGGCCGAAAGTTCTGACGACACGATTCCCGTCACCACCGGCGACGCGGACAAATTTGCAAACTATGTCCTTCCCAGTTCTCAGCTTTTGGATCCGTCAGACCCGCCGATAGAGCAGAAGAACAACGAACTGCAGGAGATAGCGCGTTCGCTGGTCGAAAAGACAAGGGAATTCAACGTCGCCGGAAAGGTCGTGAATATCTGTCCGGGGCCGGTCGTTACGACCTACGAATTCAAACCCGATCCGGGCGTTAAATATTCGCGGGTCACGGGCCTTGTGGATGACCTCTGCCTCGCTCTTAAGGCGGAGTCGATCCGCATTGACCGCATTCCGGGTAAGGCGTATGTCGGCATCGAGGTGCCGAACCATAAGCGTGAAACGATAAAGCTGCGGGACGTAATAGAATCAAAGAAATTTGCCGAATCACAGTCACTGTTGACTGTCGCTCTCGGCAAGACCATCGACGGGCTTAATTACGTTGCCGATCTGGCAAAGATGCCTCACCTGCTGATAGCGGGAGCGACCGGAGCCGGAAAATCGGTCGGTGTCAATTCGCTGGTCGTCTCGATCCTCTACAAGGCAAAACCCGATGAAGTGAAGTTCATCATGGTCGATCCGAAACGGCTTGAGCTTGGCGTTTATGCCGACATACCTCATCTGGCAACGCCGATAATCACCGATCCGAAACGAGCCGCGATCTCGCTGAAATGGGCTGTCACGGAGATGGAACGCCGCTACAAGGACCTTGCCGGATACGGCGTCAGGAACATAGACGGCTATAATGCGGAGGCGAAACGGCGAAACGCGCTCGAACAATGGGACGACAACGGCGATCCGCACCGCCTGCTGCCGTATATCGTTATCATAATCGATGAACTCGCCGACCTGATGATGGTCAGCGGAAAAGAGGTCGAGGAGTCAATCACACGCCTTGCACAAATGGCGCGTGCCGTCGGCATCCATCTGGTTTTGGCAACGCAGAGGCCGTCAGTTGATGTCATCACCGGCCTTATCAAGGCAAACTTCCCGTCACGCATATCGTTCCGCGTTTCGTCAAAGGTCGATTCGCGGACGATCATCGACGCCAACGGTGCGGAAGGGCTTTTGGGACGCGGCGACATGCTCTTTTTGCCGCCGGCGACCTCTCAGGTCGTGCGCGTCCACGGCGCTTATGTTGATGAAAAAGAGATCGCGGAAATAGTCGATCACATCAAACGGCAGGGCAGGCCGGAATATGATACGACCATCACAAAGAGCGATGAGGAACTGGATGACGGTGGTGAATTGCCGGGCCGCAAAGATCCGCTTTTCTGGGACGCGCTGAAATGCGTGGTCAGCGCAAAACGCGGATCGACCTCGCTGCTGCAGCGGCATTTGAGGATCGGTTACGGACGCGCCGCCGCTATTCTGGACGCGATGGTTCGCGAAGGTTATATCGGCGACATGGACGGCAGCACGCGTGCGAGGCCTATTCTGCAAAAGGCTTACGACGACCTGCAGGATCTTTCCGAAATGCAGAATTAGGAAAGCTCCGATGTCGGAGACATAGCCTCATCATCCGCCGGCGATAAGCAAAATGACTTTTTAACAATTCATCAAAGGTTTTCCACAGAAATTGTGGAAAAGCAACGGATTTCCGTGATGTTAATTCGTTCAAGTCTTTGTAACACAGGCACTTTTAGCATTTTGCACACAAACGCGGCAGTAATGTCAGCCTTTTTTGATAAGATGCGTATTGCCAATATTTACAAAATTTTCGGCATTGCATTTCTCGCTGCGCAAATGCTTGGCATGAGCGCGTGTTCGTCCGCAAGCCGGCCGGAACCGCCTGAACATCACGCGGTTTCAGACGCGGTCAACATAAACACCGCGACGGCTGCGGAGCTGATGCGAATACCTTACATAGGCGAAAAGACCGCAGAGCGGATCGTCGCATTTCGCGAGGCGAACGGTCCTTTTCGTCGGCCCGAAGAACTCCTGCTTGTTCAGGGCATCAGCGATGAACGGTTTCGCCGAATAAGACACCTCATAAGGACCGAATGACCAGCACAGATGACCGCAGTCGCCCGCACATCCGGCTTTACCACACATCCCCTTGTCTGGCTTTTCTCGGCGTTTGCCGCCGGTGTCGTCATCGGGCGATATACGGACGGAGCATTTTGGGCTTTGCTTATCGGATGCGTGATATGCGCGCTCGGCGCGTTCCTTTTCCGAGGGCGAACGGCGGGAACTTTTTTTCTGCTGGCAGCCTTTCTTTGCGCGGGAACGTTCCGATCCGAGGTTGAGACCGCAAGCATCGCTCCCGACAGGCTCAGGTCAATTTACGACAGCGGCGTTATCGCATCAGGAGAGACGGTCGAAGTAAAAGGCCGCGTCGCCGGAGCAACCGAACCGGCATTCGGCGGACGCTTTATCGTTCTGGACGCCGAAGAGGCCGGACACGCGGGCAATGTGCGGAGAGTTTCCGGGCGTGTCCGTCTGTTTGTTGCCGCACGGTCAGAGGAAGCACAGAGCGACCTGGAAAGTTTGCGGATCAGGGACGGCTCGGAGATCAGGTTTGTCTGCGCCCTTGAACGCGAGGAAAAATTTCTGACGCCTGGTGTGTCTTCGCGTAAGGAGATGCTGGACCGGCAGGGCGTTGACGCCGCGTGTTCCGTCAAAAGTCCGCTTCTTTTGGAGGTTGAAACCGCTAAAGGGTTTCGCGGCCTGATGGAAGTGGCACACGACGCCCGCCTGTGGGTGATGGACGAGGTGAGAAGAAAATTCTCACCGCGAACCGCCGGCATACTTATCGCGTCATCGCTCGGCGGCAAGCATTTTCTTGATAAGCCGACGGCTGATCTCTTTCGCGAAGGCGGCACATTTCACGTGCTTGTTATTTCCGGTCTGCACATCACGTTCATCGGCGGCATACTGCTGTTTTTTGTGAGCCGCTTCACCGCAAAACGTAAATGGCAGTTCATCGTCACCGTGCCGCTTCTGTGGGTTTTCTCGCTTGCGGTCGGCGGCGAACCGCCTGTTGTGCGGGCGTGTCTGATGTTCACGGCGATCCTTTTTGGTTTGGCCGTTTTCAGAAACTCATCTCCGCTGAACGCCCTCGGGCTGACGACGCTTGCCCTTATCGCATGGCGGCCCGACGACCTGTTCTCGCCGTCCTTTCAGTTAACCTGCGCCAGTATGCTTGGCATCGTAATTTTCGCGATGCCACTGATAGAAAGGCTCCGCGCGATCGGCAACTGGATGCCAACGGCCGAGCATCCTTTCCCGCCGAATACAAGCGAAGGGTTGAGGACATTTTGCGAGACTCTGTATTGGAACGAGGCTGCTTGGGAGATCGAAAGAAGGCGAAACGTCTGGTCCGCCCGTTTGTTCAAACGTCCGCTTCGCGGCAAATATTTTACTGACGCGATGCGTCGTCTGACGGCGTATGTCACCGAGGTTCTTATTGTTTCGGCATCGGTTCAGATATTGCTGCTGCCTTTTCTCGTCATTTATTTTCATCGTGTGCCGGTCGCGTCTCTGATACTTAATATCTGGGTCGGCGTTTTGCTGGCGTTGGAAAGCTTTACGGCAATCGCAGCGATACTTACCGGAAGCGTTGCCGATATTTTGGCCGTGCCGTTCGTTGAACTGACGGAAATGTTCAACAGGCTGATGATTTGGAGTTCCGCAGTTGTGGTCGAAGGCCCGCTGGCGGGTCTGCGCGTTCCGGTTTATCCGGGTGTCGGGCGGATCTTTTATTTTGCCTATTTTGTTCCGGCCCTGGTTCTGGCGTGGCTGCTTTACCGATGGGATGTGTTCGCCATCAGCCGCAAGGACACGGGTTCAATGCCTCGTATCGTGAGAGTTATTTCGGCTGCGGTGCTGATCATTCTGGCGGCGGTCATCACTTTTCATCCGTTCAGTTCGCCCAAGCCTGACGGCAAACTGACGGTCGAGTTTCTTGACGTCGGTCAGGGCGATGCGACATTTATCACTTTCCCGAATGGCAGAACGATGCTCGTTGACGGCGGCGGCAGAGTAAATTTCGGCAGCGGCGGAGATGACGGCGAACAGTTCGTTCCCGACGGGCCGACCATCGGCGAGGCGGTCGTTTCGGAGTTTTTGTGGGAGCGCGGATATTCGTCCGTTGATATGCTGGCCGTCACTCACGCAGACACTGATCACGAACAGGGCGTTGTCGATGTCGCCCGTAATTTTGATATTTCGGCGGCGTATCTGTCAGCCGTTCACGGCGAGGGAGATCATACGCGGGAACTCAAAGAGGTTCTGGCAAGGAAACGTGTGCCGATAGTTGAACTTGCGAGCGGTGAATGGTTTGATGTCGGCGGTGTCAGTGTTGAGGTGTTGTATCCTACGCGTGACGCGGATAGGAAGTTTTCGAGAAATGATCTTTCGCTTGTGCTTCGC
Source organism: uncultured Chloracidobacterium sp. (assembly GCA_964583955.1). Lineage (GTDB taxonomy): Bacteria > Acidobacteriota > Blastocatellia > Pyrinomonadales > Pyrinomonadaceae > OLB17. The sequence goes on from CAZOXY010000034.1 coordinate 20,207, forward strand.
CTGACATACGGCGGCCACAGTTTTTTGCTGACGGGCGATATTGAGAAAGCAGGCGAAAGAGAAATGCTGTCAACACGCCTTCAGCAAACCGATGTGGTAAAGGTTCCGCATCACGGAAGCCGAACGTCGTCATCGCCCGCGTTTGTCAGGACGGTCAATGCCCGATACGCGGTCATTCCGGTCGGCAGGCGGTCTTTGTTCGGGCATCCGCATAAGGAAGTTGTGGAACGCTGGCAAGCCGCCGGTGCTGATGTTTTTACTACCGGAACGGACGGCACAACAAAGTTTGTGACAGACGGCGAAACGCTGACGGCCGAGCATTTCAGGCCCTAAATATCAGCATAAAAAGAGCAAAACGCCCTCCGGGTTTGATATTTCAAACCTTTCGGGCGTTCCTTCAGTTGTCCTGTATGTTGTTATACTAGACCATCCAAACCACAATGTCAAGTATTTGTTAATGTTTTACATTAACAAAAATGTTTAAACGCCTAGAGCGATTTTCGGTCGTCTATATGCCGGCCCACTTAAAACTGACAGCAGAATGTTATCCCGGAGCGATTACGTGTCGAACGTGTGGCAAATCCTATGTGTTCTATCCCCTATGTGGTTTAAAAAACAGTATTAACCACATAGAAACATAGAACACATAGCTTCTTAAATAATTTTATCAGCTATCATTTGCCTTGCACACAACTGGAAACCGCTCTAGTGCTTGAAATGGCGGATCCCGGTGAATGCCATCGTTATGCCGTGTTCGTTGGCGGCGTCTATCGATTCATCATCCTTTATCGACCCGCCGGGCTGGATTATCGCTGAAACTCCAAAGGCGGCCGCCTCGTCAACATTGTCACGGAAAGGAAAGAACGCATCGGAAGCAAGTGCCGATCCTTTTACCGGCAGTTCAAAACGTTCGGCACGCATGGCGGCGATCCTGACGGAATCGACACGGTTCATCTGTCCGGCGCCGACGCCAAGCGTCTGGTTATTGTTTGCAAAGACGATGGCGTTGGATTTCACATGCTTTGCCACGTTCCACGCCAACAGCATCGAACGCAGTTCATCGTCCGTCGGACGGCGTTTTGTGACGATGTTCATATCGTCGGCGGACAAGTGGTGGAGGTCTCTGTCCTGAACGAGAAAACCGCCGGAGATCTGTTTGTATTCCGGCCCGTCTGAGCTTGAACCTGCATCCGTTCTCAACACACGCAGATTCTTTTTTGAAGAAAATATATTCAGAGCCTCGTCGTCAAACTGTGGTGCGATGACGACCTCGGTAAAAACATTTATCACCTCAGCGGCGACGGCGGCGTCAACCGGACGGTTAAAAGCGACGATCCCGCCAAAGGCAGAGACCGGATCGGTCGAAAGAGCTCTTTTATAGGCTTCCAGAGCGGAACTTCCCAAACCGACGCCGGACGGATTTGTGTGTTTGATGATCGCGACGGCAAGTTCGTCAAAGTCATTGACGAGATTCCACGCGGCCTCGGCATCAACGTAATTATTGAACGACATTTCCTTGCCGTGAAGCTGTTCCGCTTCGGCGATGCCGCCGCCGGAACCGTCTGAATAAAGAGCGGCGTTCTGATGAGGATTTTCACCGTAGCGGAGATCGCTGATCTTTGCCAGTTCAATAATGCCGTATTCCGAAAATGCTTCTTCGACATTCCCTTGAACTTCGTCGGCCTCATCTTCTTCCGCCTCGGAGGCATCTATAAAGACAAGATCGCCGAGCGGGTTGAGCGGTTCCAGGCGGTCTAGGTCGTCGTTTGAAAGCTGCGATGCCAGATACGAAGAGATCGCCAGATCGTAGCTCGCGGTTCGAGTATATGCCAGAGCGGCCAGCCTCGCGCGTGTTTCCAGCGAGAGCGAGCCGTCGTTCGCACGCATTTCCTCAATGACCTCAGGATACAGCCGCGTGTCGGTCACGACCGCCACATCGCGCCAGTTCTTTGAGGCGGAGCGGATCATTGCGGGGCCGCCGATGTCGATGTTCTCGACCGCTTCTTCGAGCAAGACGTCTTCTTTTTCAATGGTTTTCTCGAACGGATAGAGGTTGATGACGACCATATCGATCGGCTCAATGCCGTGTTCCTTCATTGAGGCAAGATGTTCCTCATTGTCCCGAAGAGCGAGAAAGGCTCCGTGTATCTTTGGATGGAGCGTTTTTACACGGCCGTCCATCATTTCCGGAAATCCTGTTACCTCGGAAACATCCTTGACGCTGATCCCAGCTTCGCGAAGGGCGCGCGCAGTGCCGCCGGTCGAGATGACCTCGACACCCATTTCAACCAATGACCTTACAAAATCCACGGCGCCGCCCTTGTCCGAAAGGCTGACCAGCGCGCGGCGTATCTTTCTATTTTCTGACATACTGAATAATAATAGTTATCAAGTCTTTAAAATCAAAAAGCGGCCATTTTGACCGCTGACAATTTGGTTTATATAAGGCAACGTGCCGTGACCGTTTTCACGGGCCTGGCCACGTATATCACTTCCGGCAAAGTGCAGCAAAAAGCCCGAACCATTAGAATATGAATCTGCCGAGGAACAGCAGGCTCAGTATCAGGGCCAGGGCATAAGCGACAATTTTGATCAGACTCATAAGATTGCCTATTCTTTAGAAACGGTACAAGATGCCGAAAGGTTAGTTTAGATTTGTCATTACAAAGATGTCAACGCGTTTTTCTCCGATAACCCTTATTTTGGCGTGTTTCGGGCTGATTTTACAAAATTTTACATTTGCGGCGGGCCAGGACGTCACCGCCCGGATAACTATTGACGGCGAGACGGGCAAATTGGCCGTGAGCGGACGGCTTTCACCGGATGCCGCAAAAGGTTTCCGCAGAAACCTCGGTTTTGTAAGGATGCGGCAGGGTATATTGCCGATCTCTGAGATGACAGCGTTTGGAAATGACAGCAAACCGGTCAATTTAACAAAACTGTCGCCGACAGAATGGGTCGCGGACGCCGATCTGTTGGCGTGGAGTTATATCGTTGACGCAAATGCCGCGACGGGTACGGATATCAGGGCGGGAAACTCGTGGATAAGGGGCGGTCACGGAATATTGATGTTCGAGGACATCCTGCCCGCGTTCGGGATAAATGGCCGTCCCGTTTCTGCTGAGATAGTTCTGCCGGAAGGCTGGAGAGTGTTCTCTACTGAAAACACTGTCGGGAATGTCATCAGGACGGCGAACCTTTCGGCGGCGGTCGCGGCGGTCGGCAGCGGTTGGGAATCGGCAAATGTGAGAACATCGGCGGGCAAATTGGAACTGATACGCATGGGCGAGTGGGGAACCGGCATGGAAGAGGCGGGCAACGCATCGTCGGAGATATTTAATAATTACGTCGATGTTTTTGGCTCGCCTGCCGCTGATAATGGACTGGTGATATTGGCACGAAGGTCAAGTCCCGTGTTTGATGAATGGGAAGCCGAGGTGCGCGGATCGACCGTTATCATTGCGTCGTCGGACGCGACATTGCCCGGCCTTTCTATCCAACGGCTGCATGAACAGCTTCGGCATGAGATATTCCATCTATGGATACCGAACGGCGTTAACCTGACGGGCGAATATTCGTGGTTCTATGAGGGTTTTGCCTTATATCAGTCTTTGCGAACTGCGTTGCAGCTGAACCGCATCAGTTTTAATGATTATCTCGATACGATAGCAAAGGCGTATGCGGTCGATGCCGCGGCCGGGCAACGCAGAACGCTGTTGCAACTGGCGAACGACCGACGGGAACGCCACGGCACCGAACTCTACGCGCGCGGCCTGCTCGTCGCGTTCATGACGGACACCGCTTTGCTTCAGCGTTCGCGGAGCAGTTCGGTCGAGGCCCTGCTTCGAGAGGTATTTAAAAAGCATCATCGTTCGGCCTTCGCGGCTGACGGGAACACGGCTGTTCTCGGCATAATGAGAAGCCACAGGGAACTTGTCCCGATAGTCCGGCGTTTTGTGGAAGGAAGTGAAAAAGCTGATCTTTCGGACGCGACGAAGGCCGCAGGACTTCGTTTTGAGGCCGATTCGGGACGCCAAATGCTGAAGGTAGTTGAAAAACCTTCTGGCCGACAGAGGGCGATACTTGATAAATTGGGATATAATAATTGGCGTAAAAGTCAGAAATACCAGAATGAGAACTAAATTTGCAGCCATCCTAATTTGCCTTATGCTTGCCGGCCTGACATCGGGCTGCAGCCTGCTCGATTCGATAGTCGGCGGTTTTTCAAAGGCCGTCGGCCTAAGCGACACGGCCATCGTCATCGCCAAAACGGCACAGATCAGGACATCGTACGCGGTCGTTGCCGCCGACCTGCTGGAGGTCAAGCGCGGCGAGCGTCTGGACGTGCTGGATCAGGTCGAGTTTGAAAAGGTTCTGTGGTATCGCGTCCGCGCCCGTGACGAGGAAAACACCGAGGGCTGGATAGAGGCACAGAACGTCATCACGAACGAGGTTCTGGAAAGTTCGCAAAAGCTGTCCGAGACCTTTAAGGAACTGCCGCCGCAGGCCGCCGGAAAGCTGAGAGCTGCGTCAAACCTTCGACTTTCTCCTGATATGAGAGCCGAGAACGTTCTGTTCAGGCTGGCAAACGGATCGACGTTTGAGATCATGGACTGGAACTTTGTTCCAAAAGGATCGACCGGCGATGAGGGCGAAGGCGAGAAGGGGCCGGGCGGAGGCGATTCGGATGAGGACATCGAGGCGGCAAAGGTCGAGGGCGAACCGGAAAAGATAGACGAAAAATATGACATCTGGTATCTGGTAAAGCTCGATCCGTCTGTTTCTCCGGCACCGGCGGGCTGGCTGTTTGGCCGCCAGGTCGAGCTTAATGTTCCGACCGAGATCGTCTTTTTCCAACAGAACAACAGAAAGTTCGTGACGTGGCAGAGGCTGGATTCTGACATTCCCGGAACTCAGGTATCCACGGACCGCTCCGCGACGCCGGGAAACTGGGTAATTCTTACGCGTACAAATATCTCAAAGGCAGTCGATGGCGTTGAACCGGATTTTGACGGCATCATGGTGCTGGCTTTTGACAAATACGACCAGTCTTTTTATACGGTGTGGCGTTCATCGGGCGATGTCTGGGGCATTCTTCCGCTGCGTGTCGAGGGTTCGGGCGACAATAAAACATTTACGCTCAAGCTTCGGCATCCCGAAGGAAGAATGGATGACAAAAGGTTCGTCGTTTTTCGTGACCGGAACCGTGTAAGGGTAACTCCGCCGGAAGATGTTGCACAGTATATGGAATCGCGCCGCCGTTAAATGATGCAGGAAGAAAGCGAGGCAATTAACGTTTTGTCAGAACCGGTGGAAATGGAAATAACCGATTCGCTGGATCTGCACGCGTTTCGTCCCGGAGACACGGCGGATGTTCTTAGGGCTTATCTTGATGAAGCCGCACGTGCAGGTTTCAGATTCGTAAGGATCATCCACGGCAAGGGGATCGGCGTTCAAAGAGAGATAGTAAGAAAGATATTGAGCGAAACAGCGTTCGTAACGGGATTCAAGTCAGGAGATGAATTTTCAGGCGGCTGGGGAGCAACCATTGCGGAACTGGATGTGAACGCTCACGGATCTTCGATGACATCTGCCCACGCTCCGTCGTCCTCTTCTTCGGTGACATAGACGGTCGAGAGCAGGGCTTCCTGTTCCTCTAACTGACGCTCGGCCATTTCCAGACGAGAAGCAAGACGCCTGCATCTTCTTTCAAGGAGTTTTACGCGGCTCTTTCGTTCGCGGTCGAGCCTGTCCAGATACATCATATAGAACATCTGAAGCCCGGCAAGGCCGGTGAGGACAAGACAGATGCATATCAGAACGTAATAAAGCATAACCGTTCCATATCTTCAGCCGAGGTTGTCAGGGGGCGAGGCCCCGGCCGGATATTCTTAAACACGTGTGGTCTAAACTCTACTATACTCTTGACCTGTCAGTTGATAAAGGCAACAATCGAACAAAGAGAACCAAAAAGATGACCGTTGCGATGAATGATGGCCCGGTATCTGGAAATGGGCTTTTATTCGGACTCTTCTGAATGGCTACGGATGGAAATGCAGAATCTACAACTTGTTTACACATTGCTTTGTGACGATGTGCGCATAGAAATGGGCAACAAAATATCCCTGATGGGGATATTTCAGAACATAATGGTCGAAAAGCTGCCTGTGTCGCTGATCAAATTTGCGGTCATAAACCATTGGAAGGGAGCGGGACACTACCAAACCGAGGTGCGAATACTCTCGCCCGACCGTGCCAATGTTGTCGTCACGTCGCAAACCACCCCGATAGAACTCGCACCCGGCGGGTTTACGGACAACGTCAGTTTTTTTGTAAATGTGATGTTCCCGATGGCCGGCACTTACTGGGTGCAGACGCTGGCGGACAAGGACGTGATAGAAGAGATGCCGCTGATAGTTGCCGATGCCGCCGCGGCAAATCAAATGGGAAATCCGCCTGAACAGATCTCGGAAACCATCAATTAAAGATCGAAACACACGGCCTAGCGGTCATCGTCGGAGGCGTCCAGCGTGATCGCCGTTCTGTAAACCTGCGG
>CAZOXY010000034.1:26772-38028 GCA_964583955.1 uncultured Chloracidobacterium sp.
CTGCGGCCCGTCCACATCCAGCGTCTTTTCTCCGGCGGCCTTTCCGTATTTGGCTACGAGCTTTAATTTTGCCGCTCCTTTCGGTCGGCGAAAACCAAAATCACCGCTCATGTTCGTATAGCCGGTCGCGACCCGTTTGGCGGAACCGTCCGACCTGACCTCAAAGAGTTCGACCTTTGCTCCTCCGACGCTTGTGCCTTGTTTTGAAAAGACGCTGCCGCGTATCAGGACAAGATTTCCCTCGTCCACCGCCAGGATCAGCCGATCACCCAGGTTAACGACCTTGTCCGATATTCTGATGCCGAATTTAACACCCATGGCAAAGCCGTCGGCGTCTATCGCCACGTTGTAGGTTCCGGGCCGAAGGCCTTCCATGCGAAACTCGCCCTTGCTGTTCGTCCGAACGGTCTTGATGTCATTTCCGTCCAGTCTGGCCGTCACGTCAGCATTTGGTATCGCCTTTCCGCGAGTGTCGCGTACCTTTCCGCGAACGCCGCCGCCCTGAGCAAGGACGGGCGAAACGCCGATGGAGACAACGGCAAGGATAACGGCACAGAACAGAACAATATATTTAGGCATTGACATACGAGGCCTCGGGCTTTTTCCGAAATTCATCCGCAACATCATTGATGATGTTATCCAGCGTTCGGGTTGGCTGGTAGCCGATCAGCCGCCTTGCTTTTTCGAGGCTCGGGACGCGCCGCTGCATGTCCTCAAAGCCGTCACCGTATGCCTCTTCGTATGGAATATACTTGAGAATGCTCGAACTGCCGGTCATTTTCACCGCCTTTTCGGCGAGTTCATTTATCGAACATTCCTGATCGTTGCCAAGATTGATGACCTGGCCGAAACATTCGGGCGTGTCGAGAAGTTTTGAAAGCCCCTCAACGACATCCAGCACATGTCCAAAGCATCTTGCCTGTGTGCCGTCGCCAAATATGGTTATCGGATCGTTGTTGATAGCGGCTTCGACAAATCTGGGAACGACCATTCCGTACTGTCCCGTTTGCCGCGGCCCGACAGTATTGAATAGGCGGACGACAACGACCGGCAATCTGGTTTCTTTCCAATGTGCCAGAGCGAGAAATTCATCCAGCGTTTTGGCGCAGGCATAAGCCCAGCGGTGCTTATCGGTCGATCCTGTCAGCAGATCGTCTTCCTCTTTGAAAGGAACCGATATGCCTTTGCCGTAAACCTCAGATGTGCTGGGGATAAGCACCCTTTTCCGGTATCTGGAGCAAAAATCAAGCACGACATCCGTTCCGCGAAAGATGGTCTCTATCGTGCTGACTGGTTTTTCCATTATCAGCTTTACGCCGACTGCGCTTGCCATGTGGTAAACCCTGTCCGAATCGCGGATAAGTTCCTCCATCAGCCGCACGTTCAGAACGGTGTCGATGATAAGGCGAAAACCGGGCTTATCCTCCAGATGGGCGATATTCGAATAGCGTCCGGTCGAGAGGTTGTCGATGACAGTGATCTCGTGGCCCTCGCCAATGAGTTTGTCCGCTAAATGGCTGCCGACGAATCCGGCACCGCCTGTAATAAGTATTTTCATATTAAAACTTCAGGTATGCGTATTTTAGCGCAACCTTTTATTTGTTGCTTGTTACTTTGAAGCGATCTGTTTTGTCTTTTTTGATCCTGGCAGATAATTTCCAGATGATACAACTTTTTGACCGGTTTTTGCTTCGAGGTCAAGCCTTGCTTTGCCGGCAACCGAGCCACCTTGTTTTGCCGCTTTTTTATTTTCGACGAATCCCGTCGGATCTTGGGTTTTTACTATTGCGGTTGTTGACGCCTCGCCTAACATCGAGAAGATCAGCTCAAGGTCGTTCATGTGGTCGCGCAGATTTTGGCTTTTCAATCCTTTTACTTTTTTGTATTCCGAAGGGGTTAATCCAAATGTGGCTTTTGATATTTCGGCGGTCAGGATCGCATATTCTTTTTGCTCTTTAACGCCCCGATCTTTCCATTCATCCGTCAGTTCTTCGCGGATGGCAATGCTGCGCATCCGTTTCTCGATCCAATCGTCAGAATATCCTTTTAACTTATAAAGCTCTCTTGTTCGCTGTGTAGCCAGCTCAGGATTTTCGATCTCTTCCAACCGCTCCGAACCGACCTGAGCCAGCCACAGCTTGAACGGCTCTGCTTTTGGTGATGGAATGGATTGAATGATGCGTAAGAGTCCTTGCGCATTGGCGCAATTCAACTTTTGCCTGCCTCCTGCGGTATCCGTCAAAAGGGGGGTGACAATTTGTCCCCACCCTTTGGCAAGCTCGGCGTCTCGCTTACGCATTTTCTTTATATAGTCGCTTGCATTTGGCGTATCAGTTAGAACTTCGACAACGTCAGCCACAACGAAATACCATTTCTGATCGGATTCGTTCCAAACAGTCCTTATTTTCCTGCTTTCAAAAAGTTTGATGTCGCTCATAACGCATCGCAATTATTGCAATCTAATATTCTTTGCAAAGTAATCGACGGTCTTTTTTAAGCCTTCCGCCAACGGTACCTTTGGCTCCCAGTTTAGCAGGTTTTTAGCGCGTTCGATATTTGGCTGGCGTTGTTTGGGGTCGTCCTGCGGCAGCGGCAGGTGTTTTATCTTTATCTCTCGGCCGATGGTTTTGCTTACTTCCTGTGCAAGCTCATTCATTGTAAATTCGGTCGGATTGCCAAGATTTACAGGCAGGTGGATGTCGTCCGCCTCGGTATTCATCAGCCTTATCAGGCCTTCGACCAGATCGCTGACATAGCAGAACGAGCGTGTCTGCGAACCGTCGCCATAGATGGTCAATTCATCGCCTTTCAGGGCCTGCACGACAAAATTTGAAACAACACGGCCGTCATTTTCCAGCATCCGCTCGCCGTAAGTATTGAAAATACGCACGATGCGGGTATCGACGCCGTTCTGGCGGTTGTAATCCATCATCAGCGTTTCGGCTACGCGTTTGCCTTCGTCATAACAGCTTCGCGGGCCGATCGGGTTGACGTTCCCCCAGTAATCCTCGGTTTGCGGATGGATGAGCGGATCGCCATAGACCTCCGAAGTGGATGCCTGAAGGATACGGGCCTTGACGCGTTTTGCCAGCCCGAGCATATTTATTGTGCCCATCACGCTGGTTTTGACGGTTTTGACCGGGTTGTATTGATAGTGAATAGGCGAGGCGGGACAAGCCAGATTGTAGATCTGATCCACCTCCAGCAGGATGGGTTCGGTCACGTCATGTCGGACTATCTCGAACTTTTTGCTGTCAAGCAAATGTGCGACGTTTGCCTTGCGTCCGGTAAAGAAATTGTCGAGGCAGATGACCTCGTTCCCGTCGTTCAAAAGCCTTTCGCAAAGATGCGATCCGATAAAACCGGCTCCGCCTGTGATCAATATCCTCATGTTATTCTGTGGGTTGCCGTGCCATTCCCGATCTCTACCGGCAAAAAGGTAATTATCCACAAAGCGCCGTTTAGACGCAATTTGCCCCCGATGCAGGCATTATTCGCCCTTATGTTATTGAACAAAGGGAAACATAATACTATCATCATTCGTAACACACCCAACGGAGTGCAACACAACTACACCTTGTGCGTTCGCGCACCTGTTCTTATGCCTGCGGAACGCCATGTCACGCGTTGGCGGGCTAAACAGAATATATTTTAGACAATCAGGAGATCGGAAAATGGTTCATAAGGGCAAGATAAGTTTTTTGTTGGTTCTCAGCCTTTTGCTTCCGGGCGTGGCGTTCGGCCAGGCGACGGGCGCACAGCGTTCGGACGTGGAACGCATTCGCGATGAAGGGCTGAACAGGTCGCAGGCGATGGCGACCATGAGATATTTGAGCGATGTGATAGGCGCCCGCCTTACAAATTCGCCCGCACAGCGCAGGGCAAATGCGTGGACAAAAGAACAGATGGAAAAATGGGGGCTGAAAAACGCGGCCGTTGAACCATGGGGCGAGTTCGGACGCGGCTGGGAACTTAAGCGTTTTACCACCACCGTTCTTGTCGGCAACGAGTTCGTGGCATTCAGGGCATATCCGAAAGCCTGGTCGCCCTCGACAGACGGAGCCATCACCGGTGACGTTGTTTTTGTTGACGCGCAGGATGAGGCGGGATTGGAAAAATATAAGGGCAAGCTAAAAGGAGCGATCGTGCTGACAACGCCCGAACGCGAGGTCAAGCCAAATTTTGAGCCGCTGGCTTCGAGGGTTTCCGACGATGAACTGACGACGCTGGAGAACGCAAAACCGGTCGAAGGCCCCGCACAGGTTCGCGGACGTCCCACCGGCCCAAACACTGCGATGCAGTTCAATCAGCGCAAACTCCGCTTTTATTTTGAGGAGGGAGCGGCCGTTCTGGTCGAGCCGAGCAACGGCACAGACGCCGGCACCATACGTGTGATGGGAGCAACCGCGGCACCGCAGCCTGTCACTCCCGGAACACCTGTTGCACCGTTTGGCGGCGGCATGCGTGTGTATTCAAAAGGAGCTGCTCCGACGATCCCGCAGCTTGTGGCGGAAACCGAACAGTACAACCGCATCTTCCGCGTCGTTCAGCAGGGAATTCCGGTAAAAATGACGGTCGATCTTTCGGTACAGTTCTTTGACGACGACCTGCAGGGCTATAACACCGTTGCCGAGCTGCCGGGAACCGATCTGGCCGATGAAGTTGTCATGATAGGCGGACACCTTGATTCATGGCACGGCGGCAACGGTTCCACCGACAACGGGGCAGGCGTGACCGTTGCAATGGAAGCGATGAGAATACTTGCCGCTTCGGGCCTTAAGCCGCGACGCACCATCCGTGCCGCGTTGTGGACAGGAGAAGAACAGGGACTGCTTGGTTCGCGCGGATATGTCGCCAGGCATTTTGGCGAAATGCAGGGCGGTCCCGGACAGGGAGGCCAGGGCGGCCAGGGCGGAGGCCCGCGAACGCTGGTAAAGAAACCGGCTTATGATAAATTTTCGGCCTACTATAACCTTGATAACGGAACCGGACAGATACGCGGTATCAATATGCAGGGCAATGAGGAACTGAGGCCGATCTTCCGCGAATGGTTCGGGCCTTTCAGCGACATCGGAGCCAGGACCATCAGCATCAATTCGGTCGGCGGAACTGATCACCTTGCGTTTGACGCGATTGGCCTGCCGGGTTTTCAGTTCATCCAGGACCCGATAGAATACTTTGGCAGAACGTGGCACACGACACAGGACGTTGCCGACCGGGCGATTGAACAGGATCTCATGCGGTCAGCCGTTATCATGGCGGCCTTTGCGTATAATACCGCTATGCGTGACGAACGTCTTCCAAGAAAGGCATCGCCCAACGCTGCGGTCGCTTCGCTCTTTTCCGGCTTTGACCTGATGGCGCTGAATGAAGAGGCAAATTTCCGAAGCCTCGGTTTTGGCCAGCAGGTATGCGGCCACAGCCTTGCGGCGGACGAAGTGCCGAACGGATTTCCGGCGTTTCTAACCCTCAGCACGACGATACATGACCATGCATCTCATGCTGAATAGTTGCCGTTTATAAGTGTAATGTTAAAGGCCGTTCGGATGAAAATTCCGGACGGCCTTTTTGATGTATTCGGATCAGGCAATAGGAGGTTCTCTTCCTATTCTTTCCTTTGCATGCTTTATGGCTTGGCGTGAAATTGGCTTTGTTTTCCACGTCTCTCCGATCTTTCGCACATCTCTCACGCAAAGCCGCCAAGACCGCAAAGATATTTCTCGTGATATTGGCGTGTCTGCAAATAAAAGCAAAAGTCTCCCACGATAATTTAAAGCTTTTTTAACTTATATCCCTTCTTTTTTCGCTCGATTCTTTGCGTGCTTTACGGCTTGGCGTGAAATTGTATTTTGCCCCACGCAAAGCCGCCAACTTCGTAAAGAGAAGGCAAAGAAAGAAATGACAGGAAAACGCCCGAAGCACAGGTCAGGTTTATGTGAAGGCGGAAAATTTCTGTCCCGACGTTTATCGAATAAGGAAAGAGCGGAGGCATGTTTTTCCTTGCCTCCACTCTTTATATCGGGATGTGAGGATGCTATCTCAAATGTTTCTCGAACAGAGTGTGGATCCTTTCGTATTCGTCGAGCCAGCTTGTCGGCCGCTCAAAACCGTGGCGTTCGGCAGGATAGACCATCAGATCGAAATATTTTGTCTTTCTTAATCTGATCAGCTTTTCCACAAGCTGCATCGAATCCTGAACGTGAACGTTGTCGTCGATGACGCCGTGAAGGATAAGCAGCGGTTTTTCCAGCTTGTCCGCGTATGTTATCGGCGAACTGCGCTTATACCATTCCGGATTTTTGTCAGGATGGCCGAGCCTCTGCGCCGTGTAGCCGGGATTGGCGGCGTAATAATTCTTCCAGTCAAAGACAGGGCGAAGGGCCGCTGCCGCCGCGATGCGTTCGGGAGCGCGCATGACGAGCATTCCGGCCATGAATCCGCCATAGCTGCCGCCGTAAACTCCTATGCGTGACTGATCGACGCCGTAATTAGCGACCATGTGGTCGATGCTGTCGATATGATCCTCGTAATCCTTGCCGCCGAGGAAATCGTGAACGTCGGTTCGCCAATCGCGTCCATATCCGGCCGAGCCGCGATAGTCTATGTCCAGAACGACATATCCCGTTTTGGCAAGCATGTCGTTGAACATAAATTCGCGGTAATAGTTGTTCCATCCGTTTATGACGTTCTGAAGATAGCCCGCGCCATGGACAAAAATGACCATCGGATATTTTGTTCTCGATCGGGTATTATGACCTGGAGGCAGGTATATCTTTGCCGGTATCTTTTTGCCGTCGCGTGAGGATATCTCAACAAAATTCGGTGTAGTGAACTTCAGTGAATTGAATTTTTCAGGAACCGTGTCAGTCAACTTTACCGGTGCGTCCGATTGCGAACATGGCGAGCAGACGGGCTGGGCATACAGATCGCCCGGACGGTTCCATGTAGAAAGTTCGTATGTGACGATCTGCCGGTCGCCTTTTTCTGACAACGCAAAGCTGTCCTTCATTCCCTGTGTCGGCGAAGGAAGCATTGTCTTGCCGCCGGTCGTGGGGTCAAGCAGGTAAAGCTCGCGTTCCTTATAAGTGTTTTCGGTCGAGGCATATAGTATCTTGCCGCCGTTTGTCCATTTTGCCCATTCGACCTGCCAGTTGCCGGAGGTTAGCTGCTTTATCTCAGCCTTGCCCGTTTCAATGTCAACTTTTGCGAGATAAAGGTGGTTATAGCCGTCTTCTTCCGAGGTAAAATAAAGCACGTTGGGGTCGGTCGGATGCGGTTCATAGATGACGGATAGTTGGGCCTGCCATTTGTCATCGGTATGTTCGGTTACAAGGATGATCTTCTGATTGGCCGAGCCTGCGTCCGCAACGTAGAAAAGCTGGCGGCGTTTTGTGTCGCGGTCGATACGGTCAACAAGAAGGTGATTACCGTCCGCCGTCCATGCCGAACGCCGGAAGCTGCTGACGCCCTCAGGAGCGGGGAATTTTATCTCGACCGGAGGCGTGGTTTTATTCACTTCGTACGCATAGACCTTTTGCGTTGCCCAGCCGCGGCGTATCGTCTGTATCGTGACAAGTTCCGGCAGATAATTTGGCACAGAAAGCTCTCGGTGTTTCGACGTGTCGGAGACGGTCACGTAACCTTTTGTCATCTGGTCATTTACCGATGAAAAGCCGCCTCCTCCGCCGGGACCACCACCGCCTGTTGCTCCTCTCGGGCCGCCCTGTCCGGGGCCGCTGACCTGTCGGTTGACCTGTGTAAGCGTTGCATCTTTCGGGTCGAAAACAAAAGAATTTCCTGCCTGATTGTAAAATATGCGGCCGTCATCCAGAATGCGTCCGCCGGATTCCACGACATCCGTAAACGTTACCTGTTTGACCGAACGATCTTCCAAGGTCAATACGAAGATGTCCCCATTGTGCGAAAATATAAGTTTTCGCGAATCAGGCGACCACGCAAATCCGCCAAGCGAAGGGCCTTCGCGGTCTCTGGCAAATTCATCGCGTAGCTCGACACCGTAATCCAGCTTGTTCTCTCTTTCAGGCGGCCTCGGCCGTGCGGGAAGGTCGCCGACGCGCAGAATAACTTCCGGCGTGCCGCCGTCGGTCGAGACCATATAAAGGTCGCGCCGAGGTTTTCCTTCCGCGTTCCACAGAAAGATCAGCTTTGAGCCGTCCGGCGACAAACGTGCACCCGATGGCCGTTGGCCCGCCAGCGAAGGCTCGGCCATTATTTCCGGTATGGTCAGGTGTTGAGCGTAAGTAACTTGGCAGACCACTGACACGGCAGCGGCAAGTAGAATGAAACTGCCGGTGACAGATCTTAGAGAAAAAGCGGATAATTTAGATGAGGTGCGTAGCAACATGATAAATAAACCTACCTTAAAAAAGTCAAACACGGAATTGATCGCGGAGCTTAATGCTAAACACGAAATAAGATACGCCAAAGCACAACGACTTCTTGAAAATATCAAAAATAACAGAGCGAAAATACGATCTACTCTGAATTGGTTTTATGAAGAAGAGGCCGACCTTGTTTACAGATTCTACCATCAGAGCTTCAAAGTTTTTATTATGAACTCTCTTATCGAGAAAGCTGATAATTTGTTCAAAGAGTTGGCTCCGACAGAAGCCAAACTTAATGCATGGTATCGACTCATCACTAAAACATCTTTGAGCAGAGAATTTGACGCCTCGGAAACCAACGAAAAATGGATCGGCGAAACAACTCCGCTTTTATTGGCATTTTGGAATGCGAAATATTTCCTTGAGCAAATGCTCGTTGCCGCCGATGAACTTGATGAAGCTCCGCAAATTTTGCCATCAGGCTGGGCAGCCGTGTTGTATCTTTATGATCTTCGCTAACTGACAAACTGGCCGCCCGCTGACGCAGATGGTTCTGACATTATGGCAATTCCAGTGCTTTTGCACGTAATTCGGCCTTTTGTTCCTCGGTCAGGCGTTGGTATTCGTAAATGGCGTTTTCCCATGTGCCGTACATTGCATTGGGCAAAACGATGAACCTGCTTCCCCAAAGCTCTTTCATCTTGTCGGTTTCGTCAAAGCGGTCGGCGACGCTCTTGCGTTCGAACGCGCTCGAAAAATCGTCCAGATTATCACCGGCGAGCATTACAATGCGGTATTTTGCCGATACGCTGTCGCGGCGGGCGTCCTTGCCTGATTCGGTGGTTCTGAGCAGGACATTTTCGGCTGAGACATCTGCGAATCCGGCCTTTTGCAGATTATCTATTGTCGCCTCTTTCTGAACCTCATCGCGGTTGGAGATGTAGAATATCTTTACGCCTTTTGACACCGCGTAATTGAGAAAATCGACCGCTCCGGGAACCGGTTTGGCGCTTCGCATTTCGCCCCAAGCGTGCCAGTCCGTCGTGTTGAACGGCCTTCCGTTCTGGATGCTGGCGGCCTGAGACGGCGAGTTATCCAAAACCGTTTCGTCGATATCCACGATTATCGCACGCGGCATTTTTTGCTGCTGTTTGGGCAGTCGTTTTACATTTTTCTTGTCCAGATCGGCATCGAGCCGCAGCCGTGCGATGTTAAATGCCTGAAGGCACAATGCTCGATATTCCGCCGCCTTTTGTGTATAGAGAACGGAGGCGACCTGATAATCAAGGTTGGCCTTTTCGACCTGCTGTCCGGCGGCGGACACAAAAAGAACCGCAAAAAGCAGAAAGAGCGACGATATTGACGTAATAATGCGGGGTGATCTAGGCATACGTAAAATTGCTGAACCGAAATTGTAAATATCGCCAAAATTATATACGAACAGCGTTCGATATACCGAATCGCCACGAAAAAGAAAGATGATGCTCCGGCTTTAGCGGGTCAGCTTTTCGTTGATCCGATATCGACCGCGATGTTGCGCCATTTGCCCTGATTGAACCGTGCAAAGCTGAGCAAAAACCGCGTGATGTGTCCCGCCAGTATCGCCAGCCAAATGTGCATCGGCTGTAATCCCCACCAATGCGATATGGCAAAACACGCTCCGAGCGGGATGATCATCTGCGAGACTATCGAGATATACAACGGGCTTTTTGTGTCGCCCGTTCCCTGCAGTCCGCCGGTGTAGGTCAGCGCCGTTGAAACGAACAGGCCGGAAATGCTCAGAACACGGAGAAGCTGAACGCCGATCTCCGTGACCACCGGATCGTCCATGCCGAAAATACCCAAAAGCTGTCGCGGAAAGAAAAAGAAGATCAGCCCCAGAAATACCGATCCTAGAGCGCCAAATCGGGCGGCAGTATGAACGGCGGCGACGGTGCGTTCGGGCTGTCCGGCCCCAAGGTTCTGTCCGGCAACGGCCGCAGCAGCACCCATCAGGCCGACGGCGGTCCACGTTACCAGCGCAAAAAGCTGTGTGTAGGCAACCGAGTATGCCGCCTGAGCGGCTGCGCTCTGTGCCAGCGACCCGATAAAATAGAGCATCAAAACGCCGCCGATATTCATGGCAATGCCCTGAAAGCCTGTCGGCAGCCCGAATCGGAAGAGCGACCTGATGACGGAACCGTCCGGTGCCCATCCGCCGCCTCTGGGAAAGTTTATGACCCAATCGCCCTTCCACATTTTATAGACGGAATAAATGCCGATAATGCCGGTGGCGATGCTCGTGCCGATGGCCGCTCCGGTCGTCCCGAAACCCGGTATCGGCCCCAAACCGCGTATGAAGACGATGTTGAGTATCAGATTCAGGATCGTCATTGTTATGCCGAGCATCATCGGCGTTTTGGCGTCACCAGCGGCCCGCAGTGCGCCGCTTGCCATAAAAAAGAGCATCAGGCCGATGGCGAAAACAAAACTGACCCGGAGAAACGGAAGGGCCTCGGCCTTGACGCCGGCGTCAGAACTGACAAAATCAAGCAGATACGGCGTGGCAAAATAACCGATGGGGCCGACGACCGCCGCGATGATGATCGTTACCAGAAACGCCTGATAAACGGTCCTGTTGACCTTTTCCACCTCGCCCGCGCCGACAAAGCGGGCGACCAGAACGCTCATGCCTGTAAATATCGACGCAATGAAAACAATAACGGCAAGGAATATCTGAAAGCTGATACCCATTGCCGCATTGCCCCTGTAACCGACAAGATTTCCGACAAGGATGTGATCGACCATTCCCTGAAGCCCGGCAAACGCGTTGGTGAGCATTGTCGGCCACGCGATCTTCCACACGGCGCGGCCCAGCGGCCCTTCGATGATCGAACGGTCGTATTTTGATGTTTCGGCAACAGGTTCAGGG
>CAZOXY010000035.1:0-36437 GCA_964583955.1 uncultured Chloracidobacterium sp.
GCCAACCTATTCCACCTCTAACCCCCCAGGGTGTCCCAGTGTCGAAAACAGGAAACAATACCCGCGCGTTTCAGATCGTCGTGTAGCTCTGCTGCACGAGGTCCGAAAAATGTGACCCCGGTCCGGTTATCGTCGAGCAGGTTCTCGTATACCTTGCTGCCGCATCGCTCGTCGTCGAAGTAATAACCGTGCCCAAAGTTTGCGATTTGCGCACTAATCTTTACAATTTTACCGTCGTAGCGCTCTGGGGAGTTCCTCAGTTCGCAGTACTCCAACTGCGGCAACGTATCGGTATTGAGTTCTTCCAATCTCTCGGCCTTCGAGCAAGCGATTAACAATGTCGATGCTGTTAATAAAAAGATTGTTTTTGTGACTC
Source organism: uncultured Chloracidobacterium sp. (assembly GCA_964583955.1). GTDB lineage: Bacteria > Acidobacteriota > Blastocatellia > Pyrinomonadales > Pyrinomonadaceae > OLB17. The sequence goes on from CAZOXY010000035.1 coordinate 377, forward strand.
GATTCATCAGCTACCTCTCATCAACTCGATAAAGTTTTCAAACAGATATTTACTATCGTGTGGCCCCGGGGCGGATTCCGGGTGGTATTGGACTGAAAAGATCGGCAGTGTCTTGTGGCGGAGGCCGGCGACGGTGTTGTCGTTTAGGTTGATATGGGTTACTTCGACATCGGCGGGCAAAGAATTTGGCTCCACAGCAAAGCCGTGATTATGCGAAGCGATCTCCACTTTGCGGGTAAGTAGGTCCATTATCGGCTGATTTCCGCCTCGGTGGCCAAATTTCATTTTGAATGTATCTCCGCCAAGAGCGGAACCCAAAAGCTGATGCCCCAGGCAAATGCCGAACATCGGAACACCGCTTTCAGCCATTTGTTTGACCTCGCTGATGACCTGCTTCATTGACGAAGGATCGCCCGGGCCATTAGAGAGAAATATGCCGTCGGGTTGAAGAGCAAGAACCTCAGCGGCGGTTGTGTCGGACGGAACTACCGTTATCCTGCATCCATATTTTGCAAAGGTCCGCAGGCTGTTCGTTTTGACGCCAAAATCGTACGCAACAATGTGAAACCTCGCATCACCGTCAGCCGGATGGTCGTAACGATCTCGTGTTGTGACCGTGCTGGCCAGTTCGCGGTTCGCCATTTCCGGTGAGGCCAGGATCTTTTCCGTGAGGCTTGCGGAGTTAAGGTCAACGGTTGAAACAGCGGAACGCATTGCCCCTTTATCGCGGATGTGCCGGACAAGAGCGCGTGTGTCGATTCCTTCAATGCCGACGATCTCATTTTTTTTCAGATAATCGTCCAGCGAGCCTGTTGCCCGCCAGTTTGAGTAAATGCGTGACGATTCGCGAACGACAAACCCCGAGACCCAGGGCCTTTGGGATTCCATATCTTCTTCGTTGACGCCGTAATTGCCGATCAGCGGATACGTCATACAGACGACCTGTCCTGCGTAACTGGGATCGGTAAGGAGTTCCTGATAGCCGGCCATCGATGTGTTGAAGACCATTTCGCCAAACGTTTCACCCTCGGCGCCAAACGAAAGTCCTGAAAAAGCGCGTCCGTCTTCCAGAGCCAAAATAGCTGGTTTCCGTTCGTTCATTGCATATATTTTACCTTATTACCGTCAAAGTCACGGAATTAGGAAAAGTGATTTGAGGCGTGATCAGCCGTTTTCGGTAACGGCCCGGTCGTCATCGTCCGTTGGTGTTTCGGGAATATCGTATTCGCCGTGTTCCAAAAACCCGACCTTTGACGGCTGCCAATAGCGGAAAAAGGCCTTGCCGTAGATATATTTTTCCGGGACGAGGCCCCATTTCCGGGAATCGGATGAGTTGTCACGATTATCACCCATTACAAAGTAATGATGAGCGTCAACCGTTTGCGCCGGATGATTAGGGAGGTCGAGGTTGTGTTCCTTGTCCAGATAATCTTCTCTCAGCTCGCGGCCATTGATATAGACCTTGCCGTTCCTTACCTCAACGCGTTCGCCCGGCAAGCCGATTATGCGCTTGACGTAGCTTTTGTCCGGTTCCCGCGGATACCAGAAAACCACAATGTCGCCGCGTTCAAGGTGTCCCCAGCGAACACTCTTGATGTTGTAATAGACAAGCTTGTTTACCAAGAGCCGTTCGCCGTTATTCAGATAGGGCTGCATCGAAGATCCCTCGACCACAACAGGCTGAACGGCAAACACACCAAGCAGGATAAAGACGACAAGAATAAGAAAGACGTCGCGGGCGAGCTTCAGGCCTTCGGTCCAAAATCCGGTCATCGATTCGCGGCGGAAATGGACGACCTGGATGTCCCGATCATCATCGGGCGACATCTCGCCAAAACCATAACGCTCTTTACCTCGACGACGCAGCATATTGATCAGGGTGAAACGGGACTTGAAACCGGACGGTCAAACAACACCGCCAGAAATTAACTTAGCCATCCGATACCTTTTTGTCAAAACATTTCTTTAGATAATAAGGAACACGCGGGCAGTTCGGAGATAACTATTACATAAGATAATATGGTCGTATGACCCCAGAAATTCGCCGGTTGTTTCCCGCGGCAAATGACCATACCTATCTGAACAGCGCGGCGGTGTCCCCGTTGCCGACGCCTTCGGTAGAGGCGGTTCATTCTCAGTTAAAAGACGTATCCAGTGTCGGTTCCGCTCACTTTCCTGATTGGATCGCGACAAAGAACCGAACCCGCGAACTATTATCCGGCATGATGGGTGTCCGTCCTGAACAGGTCGCATTCACGCGGAATACCTCCGACGGGTTAGCATCCGTTGCCTTGGGCATAAATTGGCAAAAGAGCGACAACATCGTTAGTTTCGCGAACGAATTTCCTGCCAATTTCTATCCGTGGCGGCAGATCAGGGACAGGTTCGGCGTCGAGATTCGCTTGTGTCCGGAACGCGGTGGCCGCATAGATCAGGACGAGTTGATCGGGCTTATTGACAACGATACCAAAGTGGTGACGATCAGCGCGGTGCAATTTGCCTCGGGTTTTCGGGCCGACCTTGAACGCATCGGAAAGGCTGCGCGAGTGGTCGATGCGTTGTTCGTTGTGGACGTTATTCAGGGCTTAGGCGCAATGGCGTTCGACCTTCCGGCATTGAATGTCGATATTGCCGCAGGAGCCAGCCATAAATGGCTTTGCTCACCGGAAGGATGCGGGTTTTTGCACGTTTCAGACCGCGCCCGGCAGCGTGTCGAACCGACTCTGGTCGGCTGGATAAGTGTTGAAACGCCTTGGGATTTTGAGGATCGGGAACAGCCGCTCAAACCCAATGCCCTCGCATGGGAGAGCGGAACCGGGCCGGCTTCGCTTTTTTATGGGATGGAACAAAGCCTGAAACTTCTTACCGGAGCGGGACTGCATAACATAGACAAATACGCGCTTGGCCTGTCTGATCTGTTATGCGAAGTTCTTGCGGGCAAGGATTACGAGATCATCAGTTCACGCAGGCCGGAGGAGCGCTCGGCCATTGTCTGTATAAAGCATCGCGGCGGAATGCACTGTAATGAGATAGCTGAAATGCTGGAGAAAGAGAACATTATAGTCTCGCCAAGAGGGGACAGGCTAAGGATTGCACCCCATTTCTATAATAACGCGACGGATATAGAGCATCTTGTCAGTTCCCTGCCGTAAGAGGTTTTTGTTCTATGCAGCCGGTTTCGGAGAGATCGGTTCGGAAAGGTCATCCAGATTCAAACGCGTCAGGCCGCCCGCGTCGGAAAATGCCCTGAAGCGCCTGCGCTGTTTTTCGCGAAAGCGGAAAAACAAAAGTCCGCAAAGTATTCCAAGCGATATTGCTGTCCCAAACACCATCGATACCCAGATAATGGTAGAGATGACGACATCACCGGCCGTTATCGCAAATAATCTTTCGAACTTTTGGATCAAAAAAGGGTCTTCGCCAAGCCACTGAACCGATTTTTGATACTTTACGTTGTCCGCCAGCGCCATGGCGGCGTTTGCGTCGTTACCGTCAAAAACGAATACTGAATAGTTGCCGATCCGTTTGTAAACGGTCGCAGCTGCGGGATCTGCGACGATCAGTTCGAGAAACCTCCCGTCCGCCTCTGATGCCGCCTGCGGGGTCATGTATTCGATTATCAGCAGTTGTCCCGCCGCGTACCGAGCCGTTGCGGCCTCGGTTCCCGCCTCAAAGCTTACGTTGGCAAGCACGGGCCTGTCACCGACAGCGGAGCGAAGCCTTTCCCGTGAATTTATAAAAACGGCGGAATCGCGAACGGTTTCAAATTCCGGCAGATGATGCAGGATAACCGGAAGGCCGTCCGTTTCTGAGATCTCCTGGCTCCGAACAGGATCGCCATAGCTAATATCCTGAGCGGAAACGGAATTTGCTGCGAGCGGCAGCATCCACAAAAGACAGATCAAAAAGGCAGACAGGACGTTCATTGTTTTATCGGCGAGTTCAACGCCTCTCTGGCGGTTCGGCCTTTTAAAATAATACCATTTCGACCGCAAAGGTGAGCAAGGCGCACGCATTTAATACATATACCAAATAGTATATGAAATGGTTTAACCTCACCATTTGCAAAATCGGAGCGAAAAGTTCGATGTATAAAAAACACAAAAGTATGCCCTAAAAATGCAACAAATACTGTAAAATAGCGTGTTAAGTAGAGTTCAGCTTCGTTTGGCACGCTAGTTGATACCGCTTATTGCGGGAGGGTAACGTAAAATGACAACAGAAACCTTAAACTATCCTGTATTCCAAACCGAGGCTTCCGGCGCCAAGACATTGGCCAAAGTTTCGAAGAACAACGGTATTGATATCTCTGCCGCGACCGATCTGGACCTTACCCAACTGGCGGCCAAGGGCGATATGATCGCGTTTGAAGAGATATATCAACGACATCATCGCCGGGTGTATTCGATCTGTCTGCGGATGCTGCAGAACGCCTATGAGGCCGAAGACCTGACGCAGGACGTCTTCATACAGCTTTACAGAAAGATCGGCAGTTTTCGCGGTGATTCGGCCTTTACGACGTGGCTGCACCGGATGACGGTCAACCAGGTGCTGATGCACTTTCGCAAACGCAACGTCAAGTACGAAAAGACGACCGAAGAGGGCGAGACGCCCGACCAGATCGTCACCGGAACATCTGATCCGGACCGTATGCGGATCGTTGACAAGATCGCTCTGGAAAGCGCGATCGAGCAGCTGCCGGACGGTTACAAGAACGTCTTTCTGCTGCACGACGTTGAGGGTTTTGAGCACGAAGAGGTCGCCAGAATACTCGGCTGTTCGGTCGGCACATCAAAATCGCAGCTTCACAAGGCGCGGCTAAAGCTCCGCAAACTGTTGAAGAAAAAGGCAAATCCGCGTCTCGTCGGTGTCGGTATCTGACCCAAAAATTCACGATCTCAAAACGGCTTCTCTGCAAACGAGGAGCCTTTTTTCGTGTCCTGCGCATCTGTTGCAATTTTTGAACAATAAAGGCCGCTTTTTTGCAATAAAAAGTACCTTTTTCGCACTTAAAGCTGTGTCAATGTGAAACATCATTGCATTTATGCAACACTCGCTGTGCCTAAAAGCAACACTCTGCCACACCGGAACAATATCTTTTCTTTCCCGGGCTTAACTGAATCGTCTTTGACAGCAATCATTCCCAGAAAGGCTCACTGTCCCAATCCTTTGGAAATCCCATCGCCGCCAGATCAATCTTTGGATATCGACCTAACAATTCATGGAGTTGATCGTTAAATATTGTATTTGGATTTATTGCGCGGATCATATAAAAAAGACAGCAAACAAAATAATACACTTTATCATTGTCTGGTTTGTTGGTTATCCAGAGATTGGTTGGTCGCTCCATATAGTTTGGTTTCAGAGTGAGGACGCGATTCCAAAGCCTGCTGTGGTGAGCACAGATATTTCGAACATATGTGATGCTTTGCATCCAGCTTTCAAGAACCAGCGGATGTCCAATGCCGAAATGACGTGCAATATCGCGCTTCTCTTTAGACATTGCCAGGCTTCTGTAGATCTTTGATAACAGCCCAAGTGACAACACCTCTGAAGTCATCCATATTGGCATTCGTTCATGCTCATCGTATTTGCCAAAAAAGTGGTCTTTAAAGACCTCTTTTGCCCGGTCCACCTCTGTGTCTATATTCTCAAGATGCTTACGCCAAAAATCAGCATCACGGAAATGATTCCGATCCTCAAACCAATATGGACCTGAGGTCTGCGAATGGTGATAGCTCATTTGTGTTCGAAAGGCGACCTCAAGTTTTTCGACAACATCAAAGATAAGCAGTCTGAATTCTCTATCAAATATGTAGAGTTGCAGTACGTCGTCAAAAACAACACCATCCTGAAACCTTTCCTGACCCTGGATCTTAAGCGGCAGCATATAGGCGCTCAGGCGATAGTAACTTATATTAGAAAGGTAATGGGCCGCTTTATCTTTGTCGGGAAATTGAAGCCCTCTGTTTTCCAGAAGCTCGATCTGTTGTTCAAAAGTAAGCGCCGGTTTTGTATATCTCATACGGAGAATTTAAAAGAAGAAAACCCGCCCATTTGAGCATCGTTGAGAGGCTTGGCAGGTATTATTAATATTATGATACAGCTGTTTCATAAATTATGCAATAAAAAACGGCGCAACGCCGGTAAAACCCAAATCAAGAGAAACCTTAATACATCTGTTTCACGTGCTAAATATCATTCACATTCTTCCTTCGCGGTTTTCTTTTGGTTTGTTTTGAGGTCTTTTCCTCCAAAACTCTCAGCGGTTCGGTGATCTGGCGGTAGAGGCCGAAGAGGAATTCGAGGCGTTCGAGTTCGTTTTTGAAAGTGCGTTTGCCGTAGGCGGCGTCAACGGCCTCGTCATTGGCGCGGTGCGCGTCCAGCAGTTCCTTTGGCATTGTCAGCGGGTCGTACAGATCGGCCAACGTGGCATCGGGGAATTTCGCCCGCGCATCGAGTATCGCCTGTGCGATCTGTTCAATTCTTTCTTTCTGCTTATCTGTCGGCTCTGCCGGCCATGGGAAATTGTTGTAAACAATGTCTTTTGAATAACGGTAATCGCTCTTTAGGCGTCCAGCTACCTGCCGCGTCCAGGCATTGTGCATTGTTGAAGTTAGGACACCGTAATGATAAAGATTTCCGTTGGGGATTATTAAAACCAGATTACTAGAAACGACACTGGAATCTACAAAACCAATGGGAATAAATCTTCTCCTTTCCGAGGAAACACTCGGCACAATAATGTAATCCGCACCTGCGGGTTGTGTTATTTGAGCAAATAAATGTGGAGTATTCGCTAGATGGGGTCTTGATGATTTTTCACGTATTTCCTTAACTTTCTTTACCCGTTCCAATACACATTTTAACTGTTTAAGCTCACTAGGATTAATGCCTTCAAGCCATAAACACCATCTTTCGATGTTGTTTATATATTCGTATGACCCTACGAATCTTCGGAAATATTTTTCCGCGTTTGGTTCTTTTTGAATAAACGCATTCCGCTCTTCAGTAGTAAATAACAGTTCGCCGCCATCTGCAGGCATATTGCCAAAATGCATTTCAGGCACATTACAAATCGGATGCTGCTGCCGTTTAATTAGGAAATCATCAGCATCAATCAAATAAGGATTGATATTCTTTACCTTTAATTCGTGAGGTTCGCCTTTGATATCTTCATAGTCGAAGATTTTCTTATTAGCCGTGTCGTTGCTGGCAAAGCCGATAATTACACAATAGACCGCTGCATTTCCTTTTGCTTCGTTGTTCCACTTAAAGGTGCGATGAGCAAAGTGTATTTTGATATGGTACTTTTCTAGCAAAAGATGCCAGAGAATCGTTGTTTGCAAACCCTGAACAATGGAATTTGTCGAAACGAAAGCAGCCTTAATTTTAGTATTCTGAATGAGCTTGGCCGCTTTGATATACCAACCCGTTACATAATCAAGATCGCCTATTTTAGTAATTCCTTCAAAAACGACGTTTAAATCTTCCTTTTGAGTCTCATCCATTAATCGCGAACCGACAAATGGCGGATTGCCAAAAATATAGAGACCCTCTTTCGGTTCAACGATCTCAGCCCAGTCCATCCGCAGGGCGTTGCCGTGAACGATATTCGGCGAATGCTGGAGCGGCAATCTTGCATAGGGAACACCGAGTTCGGCGGAAAGTTCCATATTCGCCAAATGATCGGTCAGCCAGAGGGCAACGCGGGCGATCTCGACCGGAAACTCCTCATACTCGATGCCGTAGAATGAATCCACATCCAAACGTGAAAGATCGGTGACAAGCATCTCACCCTGTGTGTTTTTGGTCAGATGCCGTTCCTGTTTGATGATCTCCAGTTCCAGCCGCCTCATCTCGCGATACGTGATGACCAGAAAGTTGCCCGAACCGCACGCCGGGTCAAAGAATTTCAGCCCGGCGATCTTTTCATGAAAGGCGCGCAGCTTGGTGAGATTGTTTTTGACCGCTTCAAATTCCGCAAGCAGGTCGTCCATGAACAGTCCGTGAATTACCTTGAGAATGTTCTTTTCGCTGGTGTAATGCGCTCCCAGGTTGCGGCGTTTCTCTTTGTCCATGACAGACTGGAACAGCGAACCGAATATTGCCGGCGAGACCTTGCTCCAATCGAACTGGCACGCCTCGATAAGCGTCGCGCGCATCTTTCGGTCGAACGACGGCATGTCCATCCGCTCGGCAAACAGCGACCCGTTTACGTACTGAAACGCCCGCAGGTCCTCGTCAAGCGTGGTCTGACGCCGGTCGTCCGGCGTGTCAAGCACCTGAAATATCTGTCCCAGCATCGCGCCGAGATTTGATCCGTCCTCGGCCGTTTTTTCCTGAAGATAAAGCTGAAAGCTGCCGCGCGGCAGAAAGACGCCCGTGTCATCCGCAAAAAGGCAATAGACCAGACGGACAAGGAACGCCTCCAGCCTGTGTTCGCGATAACCGCTTTCAAAAAGCGCGTCATGAAGCTCACCAAGCTTTAAGGCAACCTTTATATTTACCGGATCCTGTTCCTTATACTCGCGTTTCTGATAGCCGGAGATGGCGCCGAAAAGATGTATCAGGTCGGGAAGCTCTTCGAGCGGGAAATCCACTTCCTCATTTGTGTCGAGGTTATAAAGCCGGAATCGCGCAAAATCGGAGATAAGGACGTATTCGGGTTCCTCGTTTTCGGGCAGATTTTCAAGATACTCAAACGCCTGTGACGATGCCTTGTCAAAGTTTTGCCCGCGCGATTTGTGTTCGACAAGCAGCACTCCGCGCCAGAACAGGTCTATCGAACCTGTGTTGAGGTTGTTTTTGGGGACCGCCTTTTCAAAGATGGCGACGCGGCGGCGGTTTACGCCGAAGATCGCCAGAAATTCGTTCCAGAAGGTCTGCGCCTCCGCCCGCTCGCGTGTTTCGTCCTTCCATTCATGGACAAAGGCGATGGCGTTGTTCCTGATCTCGGCCTGGGAAAGTCTGGGCATGTCTGTAAAAAGTTAATTCAATTTTAGTGGAAAGGCAATTGCGCGACCTCTCCCAAAGTGTTTGTTGAGCCTTAGGTCTTAAATGATGAACTCTTTTTAGTGTTTGCGGCTGGGCCGCATTGCACTGCGGCGAGGCTATGCCACGCCGGATGCTGCTGTAAACCACGCCCTCCCCCCACGTCAAATGCCGAAGCGGCATTTGACGTGGGGGGAGAACATAACCCGACCGCAGTGCAAAGGGGCAAAGCCCGGGAAGGAAAAATGGAGAAAAACGTCTCGGTCGGGCATAGCACCGACCGCAGTGCGTCAGGGCAAAGCCCGTTCAACGCGGTTCACGGCTCGGGTTTTCCGAAGTTTCGTATCGGTGCTATAATCCAAAAACTCACTTCCTAAGGTTTTTCATAACCATTGTTAATACTCAATAGGGGCTATTTTCATGATGCGAACGGTGTTGTCTTTGTCGCTGGTTTTATTCTCGTTTCTGTTTTTGTACGGACAGGGCTATTTGCCCGTTGGGACCGGGCAGGCTGCGTGGCACAAAGCGGAAGGGGCGAGTTCTTCTGAATTAACCGCTTCTTCAGAGCTGTCGAAGCAGGTCGAGATCATTCGGACGGCGAACGGCGTGCCGCATATCAGGGCGGAGAATCTGAAAGCGGCGGGTTTTGCGCTGGCGTGGCTGCAGCTTGAGGATTACGGCACGAACACGGCGATGAACATATTGCGGGCAAGTGGCCGGGCGGCGTCTGTGAACGGGTATTCGAGCCTGGAATCGGATTTTGCCGTCAGGCGCCAGCGTGAAAAGATAAGGGAAAAATATCCGACGCTTTCAAAGGATGTCCGCGACGTTTACGAAGGCTTTGCCGAAGGTGTCAACCGCTTTATCGAAATGCACCGGGCGGAATTTGCCGCCGGAATGCCGAACGATCTCTCAGGTTTTGATGTTGCCGCGACGGAATTTACACAGCCGAACGCCGGAAAGATACGCAGATTTGTGAACAGCATGCGGCCCGCCGCCGAACGTGAGGACGCGGGTTGGTCGAACAGCGAGGCCGACGACATGGAAGAAGGAAACGGCCCGGACGACGGCTCAAACTCGTGGGCGTTTGCCCCGAGCCGGACAACGTCCGGCAAGGCCATTTTGCTTCGCAATCCGCACCTGAACTGGAACGCCGGATATTACGAAGCGCACATGACCGTGCCGGGCAAGATAGATTTTTACGGCGATTTCCGCATCGGCGGGCCGTTCACGGTCATCGGCGGCTTTAACAAACACCTCGGATTTTCGACTACCAACAACCAGACTGACCTTGACGAGATCTATGCTCTGGACGCCGACCCAAACAATGCCGATCATTATATCTTTGACGGAAAATCCGTTCCGCTTAACCGCGAACTGCTGACCGTTCCGTTTCGCAACGGCGACAGCATCTCCACCGAAACGCGGGAGTTCTGGTCAACCGATCTTGGGCCGGTCATTCACCGCGCCAACGGCAAGATCTATATCTTCAAATTTGCGGGCGACGGCGAGATACGCGCGGGCGAGCAGTTCCTGAAAATGATGCGCGCCGAATCCTATAAAGAATGGCGCGAGGCGATGACGATGCGGGCGCGTTTGAATTCGTACTTTACCTACGCTGACCGCGACGGGAACATCTTTATCGTCTGGAACGCCGCTTTGCCAAAGCTGCCGCATCCGAAGGTTGACGACCTGACCGCCATCGAGGCAAAAGGCATCAAGGATGTCTGGACGGAATTTGTGCCGTTCGACGACCTGCCGCAGTGGTTCAACCCGGCGGGCGGTTACGTGCATAACGAGAACAGCTCGCCGCATTATTCAAACGTTCGCGGCCCGGTCGTGACTGAAAACAAGTATCCCAACTTTGAGCCGCCGCGTCTTTCGCTGCGTTCGCAATTAGCGATACAGCTTATCGATAATGACGATAAATACTCTCTGGAAGACGTGGTAAAGCTCAAGCACAACTATCGCGCTCTGCTGGCGGACCGCGTAAAGGACGACCTGCTGGCGGCGGTCAGGGCGGCAAACCCGACCGGCGATGTCGCGGCCGCCGCTAAGCTGCTGGAACAATGGGACAATACCACGTCGCACGAAAGCCGAGGTTCGGTGATATTTCAGGAATGGTGGCGGCATTACTCGGGCATTCGCGGACAGAACCAGCCCGGATTGCCTGACGATCAGCGCTACGAAAAGGTGTGGGACGTAAAGGACCCGTTCAACACTCCTCGCGGCCTTGCCGATGCGAAACGCGCCGCCGAATCTTTTGCCTGGGCAGTTGATGAAGTGAAAAAACGCTGGGGAAGCTATGACGTTGCGTGGGGCGATGTTTACCGCGTCCGTCGCGGCACGGTTGATGCACCGGTCGGCGGCTGCGGCAATGACCTCGGGTGTTTTCGCATTTTGAGCTATACACGTCAGACGGACGGAAAAATGGCCGCGACCGGCGGCGACGGCTGGGTTTTGGCGGTGGAATTCGGCGATGTGCCGCGTGCGTATTCGGTGCTTGCATACGGCCAGAGCCGCCTGCCCGATTCGCCTTACCACGCCGATCAGGCGGCAATGTTCGCACGCGGTGAAATGAAGCCCGTCGCCTTTACCGAAGCCGACATCAACAAACAGGCGATCAGGCGCTATCGCCCCGGCGAGAAGGCCGTAAGGTAAACGCTTCCTTCGGACTTCTGTTTGGATAATGAAATGAAAGAGAAATCAGAAGTTGTAAAAGCTGTCGATCGTATTCAGGCCGCCGTTCACTCGTTTCTTAAACCACAGGGCTTTCGTAAAAAAGGACGGGTATTCAATCGGCAAGCTAAAGAAGACGGGATAATTCAGGTGATCGAATTTCAAAGCGGCCCTTACGAGTTTGGCGGCAAATACGACATACCCGGTTTCAGAGAAAACCTGTATGGCAGGATGACCGTCAATATGGGCGTGGTGTTCGAGGAACTCTACCGTATGGACGAATACAATAAACCGCGCGATTTTTATCAGGAGGTTTATTGCCAGCCAAGAACCCGGCTTCCGTTTCTTTTATACGGCAAGGACGATTGGTGGGACTTAGGCGGCGACCACAACGCTATCGCAGATGAGATCATCAATGGGATCAAGTCCGCCGGGTTTGAATACTTTGAGCTGTATCAAACAAGAGCGAAGTTCTGCGAGAATTTTGGCAAATACGCGGATGCTCCGCCTCGCGCCAAATTAGATGTGGCCTTGGTTGTTCTTCATCAGGATCGGAAAGCCGGCGAAGAGCTTGTACGCGAGTATTTCAACAAAATAGATACCGGTTCAGGACACACTGGGCATAAAAATTACGTCCGGGAACTATGCACAAAACTGAACATAGCGCTTGATGACGGCTAGAAACCCAAGCCGCAAAATTCCCTTCGCGTAATTCTACCTGATTTGCAACTCTATGTTTCGCCGTTCCAGTTCAGCGACGAATTTTTCAGGATCGATGGCTTTTTCCTGCGGGGTTGCGCCGCGTGAGAGGACGTCGCCGCGGGCCATCATCTGGGCGATGATGGAGGCGGGAAAAGCTGTGGTCCGCATCATGGCGGAAAGCCCGGTGGTTTCGTCCTGTTTATCAACGATGTCGTAAACAAGGCGATCCAATGCGGAATGCTGGTCGCGGAACGCGGAGTCGGGCACAAGCGAACCGGCTTCGTCATTTGTCCGCACACTCCCTACCGGTCGTGTTTCCGCCTTTGATGCGGACGAAGGTGTCCGAGTGCCGACAAATTCCAGCCGCACCAGCACATAATCCGGGCCGTCGGCTGGAAGATGTTTTTCAAGCAATGAAGCGAAGACCTTGCGCGGTGTGATGGTGACGGACGACCCGGTCATTGCCGATCCTGACGTGGGGTTTGATCTCTCCGTGTCTCCTTGTCCCTTTGTCTCCGTGTCGGCAGCGGAAAACCCGGTCACTACCGCTCCCGGTTCTGACAGATTTGCTGGCGTACGCGGGGCCGACTTGAGGTTTGGTGTCTCCGCGTCTCCGCGTCTCCGTGTCTCTGTTCCCGGTTCCGGCTCCAGACTCCCGACTCCAAACTCCAGACTCTCACTTGAGCAGAGGCCGAGGTCGATCATTGTTTTGAATTTTTCGCAGTGGCCGGCGTAGCGGATGGTCTTGTAATCAAGTTCTTTTATCTTGCCGAGGAAAGTGTCGGGCAGCGTGGACGTTCCGCCGGAGGTCTGAAAGGCTTCGAGCGGCGGAAAGCCGTCGAACGAAAGGCTTTCAAGCTCGGTCATCGATTCGACCTCGGTTATCCTGCCGTCGCGGATGACACGAGCGGTTTCGATATATTCGTTTATCAGGCCCTCGACCGAAAAAACGAGTTGGTAATCAAGCGGCGGTTCGGGTTGCTGCGGCAGGCCGCCGACACGGATGTGTATCTCATCCAAACGGTCAAATTTTGCGCCGCCGTGCATTGCCAGTATCGAGACCATTCCCGGCGCCAGTCCGCAATCGGGGATGATGTTGATGCCTGCGGCTTTTGCCTCGGCGTCGAGCGCAAGCTGTGCATCCACGACGTAGTTATTGCCGCCGAGGTCGCAGAAATTCGTCTGCGTCTCTATCGCCGCTTTTGAAAGGGATTCGTTGTACCAGTAATTAACACAGGAGATGACGGAATCATGCCCTTTCATTGCCTTTACGACATCGGCATAGTTCGACGCGTCCAATCGCAGCGATGAGATGCGCGAGGTGCCGACACCGGCAGCCACGGCCTCAGCCTTTGCACCGTCAAAATCCGCGACAGTCACCGCTGCCACATCAGGCGAATTGTGAATAAGGTCAAAAGCCGCTCCGTAACCCATCCGGCCCGCGCCGAGGACAAGTATTTTCATAAGTTATGATGATTCGCCGATCGGAAAACCGGTGTTGGTGATCTTTATAACCCGCTCTCCACCAGACCTGAGTTGAAAAATGCCCTTACTTCGTGCGGGCTTCTGCAATTTACCAGTCATCAAACTCATCGGGTTTTTGTCCGGCGATGGTTTCGGCGGCCAGGTCAAAGACCTTCTTTTTCCAGTTCCTCATTCCGTCCACCAGATTGAGGGCGGCCTGCGGGTGAGCGGCGTTGCGCTCCAGGCGGATGACCTGTGCGGTGACGGACACCGGGTCTTCGTTATTTTCGGTGACGGTAAGATTCACTTTTGAGCCGACGGTCGGCAGCTTTCTGGGCAAATAGACCAGAGTGCCGTTCGGGCCGACGTTCTCGGTCAGCCCGTCCTCAACGATCTCATTGCCGTCCTCGTCCTTCCATTTGATGCGGATGGGGAATGAGATCACGTATCTTGAACCTTGGCGACGTTCCTGCATGATTATCGATCCTTAAAGTAAAAGTAAAATTCTATAGATCTTTTTAGTTTTCGGGCTATGGCGGGCCGCACAGCAATGCGTCGATAGTCTAACAGAATGATCGAAAAAACTCACCAAAGAAGGCGGAAATTTTTGATCGGCGCCGGTTAAGCCATTTCCCTCTCGGTCTTCAAAGGTGGACACAGATAGCGAAAATTTGATAGTCTTACAGATTGTTTCTTGCAAAAAGGAAGAAACAAGGTGGTGTTTTGCCGCCGATACGATCTTTTTCATCTGTGGTTTTGCTGAAAATTCCGGTTGCCGGTAAGGCGGCGGAGCGGTCAGCAAAAGATGTAAAGATCATATTTAGGAGCAAAAAAGAATAATGAAAAATCTCGTTAGAGGAGGCTTTATTCTTTCTGTTTTGAGTCTTTGCGTGGTGTTTATCTACGCTCAGACGCAATCGGAAGAAACCCTCATTATAGCGAACGATTCGCAAATACAACTGAATAATATAGAAAATACGGTAACATCGGAAATAAATTTAATACAAAACGATAATAAGCAGACTCAGAAAAACAACAATAAAAAAGAAGCCGATAAGGCCACACAAACAAACAAAGAACAAAAAGCGGTAAAAGAAACCGAAACACAGGAGAACGAACAGGAACAAACAGGCAATAAGGTCAAAAAGACGGTTTCGTCAAAGGCGGTCGGCGTCAGCAAAGGCCGATTTGTCGCGACAGCCTATTGTCTGCGAGGCCGAACGGCCAGCGGTGCTCAGGTTCGCAAGGGCCTCATAGCCGCCGACCCGCGTGTTCTCAGGCTCGGAACCCGTGTCAACCTCGGAGCCGGAGCCTACAGCGGCAATTATCTGGTTGCCGATACGGGCGGAAAGATCAAAGGGAATAAAATTGATATATGGATGGCAAGCTGTGCCGAGGCCAGACGTTTTGGCCGCCGGACGATAACGCTCAGCATCCTTGATTAGGACATTGATAATGTTCACAAACTTATGGCCGCTTCGGTAAAAACGAGGCGGCCATTTTTTGCGAGTGCGGACGTTTTTATGTGAAAGGCGCTACATCACTTGGCTATCGGCACAATGTATTTTATGCCGTGAAGATCGACAAGGGCCTCGATCTTTGTGATGTCGAAGGTTCCGGTTATGCTCGAACCATTCGCCTTACCCTCAGGTTCAAAACCGAGCTTCCTCAGCTTATCGATATCGGGCATTTCCTTGTCCTCGAAGACGAGTTTCAGATGCGCTTTGCCGTCCCGTACAAATGCGGTCTCATTTGCCGTCGGTTCCGTTCCGTTCTTTTGCAGGCGGATGATAAGTGCATATACCCACGAATGGGCCTTTTGCTTTAATTTAAAGTTGTGGATGGCCTGCGGCGTCGAAAGTTCTTCGTTGGGAACGACCTCCTCGACCAGTGGCTGATCCACCGAGACTCTGGCTGCGTTCGACGGATCGATGAAGTTATATATGATCGAGCCGGTCGCCGTAACGGCCTCATCACCGACCGTGAGCGGCGCAAACGTCGCTTTCCTTGCGGCAGCGACCGCGGCGGGCCGCAGGAGCGGATGTCCTGACACGGCCTCGGCGTGACTAACCTTGCCTGTTTCGTCAATAGTTACGAAAACAGTAACGGCACCTGTTGCACCTACCGCTCTGGCGGCAGGCGGATAAACGGGTTTGGGCAGACTGGTCGCGGAATCGTTCATCACTCCGCCGGAAACGACCTTAGGCGGACGTTGAAGTTCCGTCATTGTCTGTAGTCTGGAAAATGGTGTATTCGGATCGGCAGGTTTTGCGGACTGTGTCCCCGAACCGGATCCACTGCCCGTTCCAGAACCTGTGCCGGTGCCACGCCCTGTCCCGAGGCCGCCGCCGCTTGCTCCGTCAGCCTGAACGCCGGGAGTCAATACCGTCATATTTGCAACATTTCGTCCTGCCAAAGGAAGTGCGGATATATCACCTGAAGAAACCGCCACCTCTTCCTTGGATATTATGTAACGAACATCCGAATTCAGCCACGCTTTGTACGCATCAGAAGTTGCGGCTCGTTTCTGGTCGCCTCCGGCCATCATTCTGTTGACTCCTTCCGGCACGGCAACCGGCACATCAACGCGTGTCGGAGTGCCGCTGTGATTGACGATCTGTTCCTCGACGGCGACAAACGACGTGTAATTTGTCATCAAATTAAATTCCAGCCCGATGTTCGTTATTTCTTTTACAAAGCGTTCCGAATTTTCACCAAGAGCCTTTGAGGAAAGTTCGTCTATCCGCTGTCTGGCCCAGAGTGTCGCCAGAACATCATTTTCCGGCTGGTTTTCAGGAAAGTTGACGTCTATTTCGCGAACGTATTCCTGTCCCGCGACCTTGCCTTTCAGACGTATCGTGCCTGATGCGGGTTTTGTATAGCGGCCTTTTAATATAACGGGTTTTGCGGAAAAAAGGTCGGAAAGCGCCGAAGGATAGACGTCAGCTACAGGCATACCGTTCCAGTCAATGGAAATATCGGTCAGAAGCGGCGTACGGACACGTTCATAGAACCGCTTTGCCGCTTTTGAACCGTCATCACGCAGAGAAACATATTCGACCTCGCCCTTGCCCTCAGCCGCCATTTTGTCGAGCAGGTATCGGTTGACCGAATTGCCGATGCCGAACGAGAACACGCGTGCGTTGCGGTTCTGCTGTATCTCCGCCAATATCGCCGCTTCATTGCCGACATAACCGTCTGTCATAAAGCAAACGATCCTCAGGTGTTCGGGCGAGCCTGTCGGGGCAAATGCTGCTTTTATCGCTTTCAGCATCTCAGTGCCGCCACCGCCGGAACGGGTTTCCAGAAATTTCTGCGCGTATTCAAGGTTTGCCTGCGTTGCCGGAACCGGTTTGTCGAACAGGACTCTCGTATAGCCGGAAAATGTTATCAGGTTAAAAGTATCTTCCGGGTAAAGTCCGTCAAGCGAGAGTTTCATTGCCTCCTTGGCCTTTTCAAGCGGAAACCCGTACATAGACCCGCTGGTATCCAAAACAAAAACGATCTCCTTCGGGGTTCTGTCCTCGGGAGCTATCACATCAGGCGGCTGCAGTATGAAATTAAAGAAACCTCCCTGCGGCCCGCGATGGGTCAGCAATGCATCTTCAATGCGGCTGCCGGTAACGTCGTAATGGAGGACGAAATCCTTGTTCGGCACTGCCGCGTCCTCACGCAGGGAAATCGCCGAACGATTCGGAGAAAAATTGACCTGATCTATCTCATGAGACGATGAACGGATCGATTCAATAGGAACGCCCGCGTCTATCATCACTTCAATAGATGCCGTGTGGCCCGGAGAGCCATCAACAACAGGCGGAGCGATATTCTCGCGATCCGCGACCGTCGCATTCGAATATCTCGGCCCGACGGTCATCGGGAAAGAGAACTCGTATCTGCCGTCCTCGTATTGCAGCGTTTCGACATAGCTTAGTTCGACGATGATGGTTTCACCCGGCATAATATTCGCCACGGCCTGTGTGAAAATGTTCGGCCGCTGCTGATCCAGGATGCCGGCGGTTTGGCCTGCATTTTTAGCGGCCTCGTAAACCTCTCTTGCTTCCTCGCGTTTCATGGTCTTTCCCCGGATAACTCGCGGCCCGACCGCCATGATCATGCTGTCAACGGCACCGTTCTGTGAAAGCGGGAATGTGTAAACCGCTTCGATAGCCTCCGTGAAAGAGTTTGCGAACTCCTGCCGGACGTTAACCCGAGCGACCGAACCGCTGATCGAGGCTTTTACATCAGTGTGTCTCAAAGGGAACGCTCCAAGGTCCGTTCCGCTCTTGCTTACAGCAAAAAGAGAACCGCCGGATCCTTCCGTTTGTGAGAACGCGTTAAAAGAGAGCAAGGCTATCGCCAGCAAAAACAGGGCCTTTCGCATAGGTATATCTCCAGATGTCTTTTTATAAAGAAGCTGACCGCGGGCTTTTCTGCTTAGACACATCAAACCGCGAAAAGGTTCCCTGAGGCGAAAAAAAATTATTGCATTGACTGCTGTGAGCGATAGCTGGCGTTGATGAGGTGTTGTCTTCGCGGAAAGTGGAGAAAGATGCCGGCGATGCCGACGACGAACCAGAGAAAGAAATATTTGTAGCCGAAAACGACCGCGAGGATGAATCCGACAAGAGAGATGGATTCGCAGAGGGCGCAGGCAATGAGGACGCCGGTTTGAACGTATGACATATTCTGCATTGCCTCAGCCTGATCCTGCATTCGTTTCCTCAGAAAAAAGGACATCGCGAGGCTGGAAAGGCCAAGCATGGCAAAGATCAGGATGACAACGGCATTCTCCTGCGGTTCGGCCCCGGCGGCCTCAGCTGCGGCCAGCGTCTGTCCGCCGATATAGACAGCGGCGCCCAGCACCATGAACTGTGACATCAAAAGGACGAACCAGATGGTGGCAAGGCTGCGGTATTTTTGATCGATCTCGGCGGTTTGCTTTCTGTTCATTGGCGGATTATAGAACGTCGAAAGGCCGATTTGCAATTTTCGGCCGTTTCGTCGTGCCTATTCTGTCGAAACTATCTCGTCTTCCAAAAGCTGACGCTGATACAGTTCAAAATATCTGCCCTTTTGCTCCAAAAGTTCGTCATGCGTACCGCGTTCGACGATCCGGCCGTCTTCCAAAAAGCAGATCAGGTCGGCATCGCGAACGGTCGATATGCGGTGAGCGGCTATCAGCGTTGTCCGGCCAATACGGACGTCGCGGAGATTTTTCAGGATGGTTTCCTCGGTGTATGTGTCCACGGCGGAAAGCGCGTCATCGAGTATCAGGATGCGCGGGTCGCGAATTATTGCGCGGGCAATGGCGGCGCGCTGTTTTTGCCCGCCTGATAGCGAGATGCCGCGTTCGCCCACAAGCTGTTGATATTTGTTCGGAAAGCCTTTTACATCGTCGGCGAGGCCGGCTATTTCCGCTGCCTTTTCAACGGAAATTGGACCGCTCTCGGTGTCTGAAAGCGTGCCGGTATTGTTGATGCCGAACGCGATGTTCTCGGCAAGCGTGTCGCTGAAGAGAAAAGTTTCCTGCGGGACAAAGCCTATCGCCCGGCGAAGCTGTTCCAGAGGAAAGAGTTTGACCGGAACATCGTCCACCAGAACGGAATCACCGTCGGCGTCAAGAAGACGCGGGATCATATTCAGCAGGGTGGATTTTCCGCTGCCCGTTTTTCCTACCAGAGCGATGGTCTTTCCCGGTTCTATGCTGAGGCCGATGTCCTTAAGAACAGGTTTGCCGTTATAGCCAAAGGTCAGGCCGCGAAATTCAACGGCGCCTTTGATCGGCGGCTGCGGCCTCGCCTCGGGCAGATCGGCTATCGACGGTTCTGTTTCCAGCACCGTGTTAAAGCGTTTCAGGCTGGCGGTGCCGCGTTGATAGAGGTTCACAACATATCCGAGCGCGATGAGATACCAGATCATCCGCTGAAGATAGAGTATGAACGCGGTGAAATCGCCCGCCGTTATCTCGCCCTCGACCGCCATCGGAACGCCAACGGCGACGATGATGACAAAGCCCAGCCCGATAAAAAAGAAAAGAAGCGGACGCATTGCCGCCGCAAACTTTATCAACTGGATGTTTCTGGCCGCGTATTCGTGATTCAGTCCGTCAAAGGCTCTTATTTCCGACCCTTCGCGGGCAAAAGCCCTTATGACGCGGACGCCGCTGAGGTTTTCCTGTGCGCGGGCCGTTATGTCCGAAAAGAACTCCTGTATCTTTTCAAAGCGGACGTGTATCTGCTGTCCCAGATACTGCACCGTTATCGAAACAAGCGGCAAAGGGATCAGCATCAAAAGCGTGAGCT
The DNA here is from genome assembly GCA_964583955.1 of uncultured Chloracidobacterium sp. Classification (GTDB taxonomy): domain Bacteria; phylum Acidobacteriota; class Blastocatellia; order Pyrinomonadales; family Pyrinomonadaceae; genus OLB17. The sequence continues at coordinate 20,518 of CAZOXY010000035.1, forward strand.
TTACCGAAATGTTCAGAAGTATCGGCAGAGTTATCGCCAGGGCAAAGACGGCCTGAAAACTGTAAAGGATCATCGGCCCGACGATCTGCCTGATGGCGGCGAGGTCGTTGGTCGCGCGTGCCATCAGGTCGCCGACGCGCGTGTTCTGAAAATACTCAAGCGGCTGGCGAACCAACGCGCCGTAAAAATCCTGCCGCATGTCATATTCGATATGCCGTGACGCATTGATAAGCAGCCTTCGCTGCCAAAAAAGAAAAATGCCGCTGACAAAATTTACACCAAGTATCATCAGCGGATAAAAGATCACCTTTTCCCGCGTGACGCCGTTCGCAAGGTCATCCACGGCCATCCCGACAAGATACGGGACCATCAGGCCAAAGCTCATTGACGCCAGAATAAAGAATATCCCGGCCGAGATGTGCCATTTATACGGCCCGAAATACGCGGCAAATTTACGAAGCTCTTCCATCTAACGTCTTGGCTCACCGGTAAATGATGATGTGTCCATTGCGTACGCCATTCATTTCAAACCCCGGTAAAATTCTTCGGTCGAAACTTTTCGATAGCCTTCAGGCACGATGAAAAGTTCGTCTTCCGCTATCAGTTCAATGTCGGCCAGTTCATACCAATAGCGCAGCGTTCTTTCATTATTGGAGATGCTGTAAAACTCCTGCCGTGTCGGCATTCCAAGCTTTGGGTCGGCGAAGACGACGATCTCGGAAATGTCGCTGTCTGCCACGCGGACGCTGTACTTGATGCGTCCGTTCTCCTCGCCAAGCTCGCGAAATACGGCCTTTTCCCTTACCGCCAGAAGCTGACGCGTCATGTCCTGTATAAAATCCGGTTCCGCTTTTCCTGCGTTGGCCGGACGTTCGGCGAAAACGCGCCTTTGCGGGTCGATAACGATCGTGTTCGGTGTTTCGATCACCGTGAGCTGACGCTCTGTTCCGTAATTATGATCGACGCGCCTTTTATCGCCGCTTTTGGCAATGAACTTTTTTTCGACCGTCTTGCCAAAGGAAAATTCGGCTGTCGCCTTATATTGTTTTGGCTCGATGGTTTGAAAAGGGACGGAGCTAACAGGAGGCTCGGCCGCCGGAGCCTCCGCGTTGGAGTTCTCATTACCAGGGCCGGAACAGCCGAGCATCGCCACGGCCGCCACAAAAGCCAACGATCTTACAAAGTTTGACAAAAACATCGCTGTCCTTAAAGTTTATCATAGCGGAGTAGGTCAGGCGTCAGTTGGTATGAGCATCATAAAGTGGCAAACGAAATTTTGGGCGGGAGCGGCATTTTTGCTGCCATTCGCTCCCGCTCTTTATCTTCAGGGACAGCTTACACGGAAAAAGGTCGGCGTTTTGCCCGGAGCGGGCGGCGACACCGTCGGCGTGACATCATCTGAAGCCGATCCGGCGTCGCTGTTCGTCATTGGCGAATCGACCGTTGCGGGCCTCGGCGCCCGAACGCATCAGCAAGCCCTGGCAGGGCAATTTGCGATAAGGCTTGCCGAGAGAATAGAAAGGCCCGTCAGGTGGACCGTTCTGGGAAAGAACGGCGTAACGGCGCGGCGGACGATAGAAGAGCTAGTGCCGAATATGCCAAAAGGGCCGTTCGACTATATCCTGGTCGCGCTGGGCGGCAATGACGTTCTGAAGATCTCCAGCCCGAAGAAATGGCGTCGCGACATGACGGAATTTCTCGGCATAATGCGCGACGCAAACCCTTCGGCAACGATATTTTTGGCGAACTGCCCGATGATAAAAGCCTCGACCGCCATCCCCCAGCCGATCAGAGGCATACTTTGGGAACTCTCAAAAATGCACGATGAGAACATAAAGGAATTTACGGCGAAAATGGAGCGCGTCTATTATTATCATCAGCCGAGAAAGCTGGAGGTGGAAGGCTTTTTTGCCGACGGCATTCATCCTTCGGAACGGGGTTACTCTGACTGGACCGAGGCGATGATGAAATTCTTTGTCGAGAATTATAAATGGTGAATATCGACGGTCTGGCCGGAATATTCGACAGCCATCTGGAATGGCTTGCGGTCACGGAAAGCGGCCGGGCGATGACGATCCGGCGGGATGAGATAGAGATAATTCCGCGCGGCTCGGGCCTGTCGATAGGATTTCTTCGCGACAGCGGTTACGCGGTCTCGCGGATCAATGAATTTTCTTATGCTGACGGCGAGGTGCGGCTCGACCTTTCAGGCCGTTTCGGACAAGCCGAAGAAAGCGTGAGGTTCATACCGCGAACACCAGCCGCCGAGCTTGCCGAAAATATCCTTTTGGCACGGCTGACAAAAGCGAACGAGGCCGCCGAGGACGCGCTCGACGCGTTTCCGGGATATTTGATAAAAAGCGTCGGCCTAAACCGCGATAACGGACGGCTGGCGCAAATAATGCTGGCCGATAAACGCGGCGGCCAGGCGGCACTGATGACGGATGTCACCGCGACGGTGCGCTGTGAAACGCTGCTGGCTTCGGCTTTGCTGTGGGCGGACAGGCTTGCGGCAAGAAAACGTGAACCGATAGACAGTGTCACCATCGTTGCCGCAGGGCCGCGAACCGGCGAACTGCGTCGGCTCTGTGCTCTGCTCAACGCGCGAACGCGCAAACGCCTGAGCATCCTGAAACTGCCGAACGCGGAAAAGGATCAGAAGGCAGGTTTTCTGCGGCATTTCACTCCCGCCGATCTGTGGCGGGCAAAGCCGCGAAAAATGACCCTGCCCGAAGAATTTGCCGTCAGCCGCACCGCGGGCAAGATCATTGCGATGGCGCCGGACAAGATCGACATCATTCATTCAAAACACGGCGAGACATTGCGTTTTCACGGGCTTCCGTTCGTTCGCGTCCGAAGCATTTCGGGAAAAGAGCAGGCGTGGTATGGAATCGAGGGCGGCAAAAGGGCGCTTGACGACGCCTCACGAAATGATTTTCACGACCTTTTAGACGATCTGACGCGCTACCGCGACCACGAAACGCCTTCAAAACGCCACAGGCTTTACAAGCTGGCGTCAGAGACATGGCTGGAATCGATCCTGCGGCGGAACATCCGCGCTCTTGACCCGAACCTGATACTTTCGCCGATACACAGCCAGTTCCGCGCGTCTGCGGATAAGATAGACCTGCTTGCGCTCAGGCGTGACGGACGCCTTGTCATCATTGAGATAAAGGCATCGCCGGACAGGGAAACGATATTTCAGGCAGCGGATTATTGGCGGAAGATAGAGCTAAGGCGGCGGCGCGGCGAACTGGCAAAGCTGCGGTTATTTGGCGATATGGAGATCGCCGACCGTCCGGCGTTGATCTACATTGTCGCGCCGGCTCTCAGTTTTCATCATGACACGGAACGCTTTGCGCGAATGCTCATTCCTGAAATAGAACTGTGGCGATGGGAACTGCACGAGGACTGGCGAAAAGAGATCAGGGTGATAGCAAGGCGAAATTATTTTGAACAGCGGATCTGAATTGGCCGGGTGCGAGGATCTATCCTAACCAAAAATTCTAAAGATCCCCGATCCATTTCAAATTTGTCGCCAACGGCGTGGTTTTTATTGTGTTGAAGAATTTCTCATCCGCCGTTACGAATGCGCATGACAGCGAAATTGCCAATGCCAGATATGTCCAGTCGTAAACGGTCTGCCCAGTTGCTTCGGCCCCCGCAAATGCCGATCTCAGAATATTTTTATGCGGATGGATCGTCCATCTTTTCCTTGCGGCGGCGGCGATGATCGTTTCGCCTGTGGACTTGTCTATTTCGCCGCGTCTTACCTTTTTCCATATGATGTTCCCGATCTCAGGCAGGATCAGTTCCGGCACATGAAATCTGTGTTTGCCTTTCAGCAGCCTTGCTGCTTCGCGTTCGTAAATTTCCGGGATGTACCATTTGACCGCGACGCTGGCATCGACAACGTATCTCATCGGCGTCTGTCCTCACGGAGCAGGGCCGCGCTGTCAGAATACATTTTGCCTCTAAGAGTGTTCTTTATCCTGTTCGCAGTTCTTTCATCGGACATGCCGTCATCTTCGGTTATCGTTTTGAAAATGTGCAGCAGTTCATTTTGCAGAGAACGTTCGTTTTTGCCGGCGCGCTTTTTCAGCCTTGACAGCAGCTTTTCGTCAACATTTCTTACCAATACATCAGCCATCTCGGTCTTCCCCCTGATAGCATAATGATAGCATATTACATTGTTTCTGAAAAAGTTTTTTCAGGCGTTTTTGACGAACTTATATCCGACACCGCGAACGGTCAGGAGTATTTTGGGGTTGTTCGGTTCGTCCTCGAGGTATTTGCGGAGCCTGACTATGAAATTATCTATCGCCCGCGTGTCAGTGTCTTCCTGAAGTCCCCAAACGTCCTCCAGAATGGTCTTGCGTGACACGGCCGAGCCTTCATGGTCCAAAAGGTAGCGAAGAAGTTTGATCTCCATCAGCGTCAGGTGATCGGTTCGGCCGTCGGAACGCAGTTCCATGCTGTTAAAATCTATCGTGCGGCCATTTATGTTGACGACATCTTCGGCCGGTTCGGCAGAGGCGGTTCTTGACCAGCCGCTTCTGCGGAGCAAACCGTTGAGCCGTGCAAGAAAGATGTTCAGGTCAAAAGGCTTTGGCAGATAATCGTCGGCCCCGGCCTCAAAACCGGACAGAACATCCTCAGGCCTGCCGCGTGCGGTCAGCATCAGCGTCGGCGTGTAATCGCCCGTGTCGCGCAGATGCCGCATAACTTCAAAACCGTTCTTTCCCGGCAGCATCACATCCAGCACGATCGCGTCGAACTTTTCATTTGCGAGAGTTTCCAGAGCGGATTCGCCGTCATGAACGACGGCCGCATCATAGCCCTCGGCCTCGAGATTGAACCTCAGGCCTTCCGCGATATGCTCTTCGTCCTCAACAAGAAGTATCTTCATATCAAACCAACGGAAGCTCGATCAAAAAAGTGCTTCCTCGCCCTATTCCCTTGCTGTCCGCGCTGACGGTGCCGCCATGTCGTTCTATGATGCCTTTTACGATAAACAGGCCAAGCCCGGTGCCTTTTGCTCCGGTCGCGGCCGCTTCGGGCGAACGGTAAAAACGTTTGAAGACGCGTTTCAGCTCGCTGCCGGCCATTCCTATGCCGTTGTCGCGTATCCTTATTGCCAGGCGGTTTCCCAAACCGGTCTTGCGCGCCCGTATGGATATTCTCGGTTCGTCGCCGGAATATTTGACCGCGTTGTCAAGCAGATTCATAAAGGCCGATTCCAGATCGCGTTCATCGCCCAGGACCAACAGATCTTCATCGGGGAAAAAATTTCTGATAACGTCCGGCGCCAAGTTGTATCTGGTGTTGACCATCGTGACGCAATTTTCAATGATCCGGGCGATGTCCAGTTCCCTCACGTTCGCCTCGCGCCTTTTTTCGCGCATCTGGCCGGCCTGCAGAACCTGTTCCACGGTCTTCAGCAGCCGGTCCGAATCCGCCTGCATCACATCATAGAACTCCATCCGCTTTTCTTCAGAGACGTTCCGGTTTCTGAGAGTGTCCAGATACAGTTTGATCGAGGCGATCGGAGTTTTAAGCTCATGTGTGACGGCATTCAGAAAGGCGTCATGCTGTTCGCTTCGCCTGATCTCACGCACGAGAAAGATCGTGTTCAATATCAGCCCGGTGATGATAAGGGCAAAAAAGACGATGCCCAACACCAGCAGGACAACCTCGCGGAGGTTCAGCAATATCCAGCCTACGTTGAGCGCAACGGCAAGTATCGACAGCGAAATGCCGAGAACAAGAAAGAAAATTACGCTTTTACGTCGCCGCATCTCAGATCAAAATGTAAAACGGAAACCGGAAAAAGAATATCATACAGATACTTTTTCGGTTTCCGTTCCCTGATGCCTTATCGTTATACGGCTTCGCTGAGCGGTTCAAGTTCGGCGGTTTCGGCCAGTCGGCGCTTGTCCGCTTTTTCGCTGTAAGCGTAAACCTCGGTGGCAAGCCCGATCATTTCCATAAATCGGATCTGTATCCAATTAATGTCAAATTCATACCATGAAAGCCCGTGTCGCGCCGAACGCGGATGAGCGTGGTGGTTGTTGTGCCAGCCTTCGCCAAAACTCACAGCGGCGATGAGCGCGTTGTTTCGCGAATCGTCGCGGGTCTCAAATCTGCGGCTTCCCCAAAGGTGCGTGGCAGAATTGACCAGCCATGTGAAATGCCATCCGAACACCGTTTTCAGAAACACGCCCCACAGCACCATCGACCAGCCGCCGATGAAGAAAAGCCCGATGCCGAGAAGGATCGTCGGAACGTAATAGTATTTGTTCAATATCTGGTGAAAGCGGTCATTGGCAAAATCGGGGCAATAGCGCTGCATGGTCGCCCACGATTGATTTTGCGCCGTGCCGCGAAATATCCACCCTATATGCGCCCAATAGCCGGTATGGCGCGGGCTGTGCGGGTCTTTTTCGGTTTCGGTGAACGCGTGATGGATGCGATGGGTCGTTACCCAGCTGAGCGGGCCAGACTGTATCGCCAGCGTTCCAAAAATGCTCAATATGTACTCGACCCACTTTGGCGTCTTGAAGCCTCTGTGAGTAAGCAGGCGGTGATACCCGACACCGATGCCGAGACTGCCGGCGATCCACCAAAACAGGACGGCCACGAAAAGGTTCGCCCAGCTAAAATAAAAGAACGCCGTAACGGCCAGAATATGAAATATGGCGACCCCGATGATCGTCGTCCAGTTGTATTTTCCGTTTGCTTGCAGTGACGGTGCTGACTCTTTCATGTAATGATTCCCCTTTGATTCATTTACGGCAAAAATGCCCTAATCTCACCCTAACAGAAAAATTTGCTTATGATTGTAAGAGTTTTGTAAGAGTTTATTTTGGGGTTTAGTCGGTCGGAGAAAGAATTAAGTGATCTTTTCTCTGCCGAATGCATCAGGGTTTCTAAAGCGTCATTTTGACTAACGCTTTAACGTAAGTTAGCTTTTTCTTAATAGTTTTGCCGGATAGTTTTGCTCGTTTTGGAGGAAATTTGATGAAAGAAGGGCCTGTCGCAGAACGGGTAATAAAGGTTTTCGCTGATTTTAAGAGCGTCGATCCGTCCGAGATCGATGTGAAAAGCACGTTTGAGGGGCTTGGGTTCGATTCGCTCGACGGCCTCAACATTATTTTTGAGCTTGAGGAAGAGTTTGACATCTCCGTTCCCGATGAGACGGCGCAGCAGATGGGTTCGGTCTCTGAGGTCATTGACGCCATCGAGGAACTGCTTGCCGGCAAGGAATCGTGATCGGCCGGGCCGCCATTTCCTCTATTTATGAAAAGAGTCGTAATAACAGGGATAGGTGTTGTTTCCGCGATAGGGAACAACGCCGGTGATTTCTGGACATCCCTTTCCACGGGGAGCTCCGGCATCGGCCCGATCACAAAGGTCGATACGGCTGAGATCAGATTCAAAAATGCGGCTGAGGTCAAGGGCTTTGACGCCTCGGCGTATTTTGATGACCGTCAGCTTATCTCGCTCGATTCGTTCTCGCGATTCGGCATTGCCGCCGCCCGCGAGGCGATAAAGGATTCGGGCATAGAATTTGACGACGAACTGCGCGACCGGACCGGCATCGTGACCGGTTCGTGCCTCGGCGGAAAAGAGACCGAGGACGCATTTTTTTACGACCTTTACGCAAATAAAAAGAACCGCGTTCCGCCGATAGCGATACCGCGTTCGATGAGCAACGCTGTCGCAAGCCACGTCTCCATCGAACATGGCCTGACGGGAGCGACGTTCACCACATCAACGGCCTGTTCTTCATCAAATCACGCCATCGGCCAGGCGTTTTGGCTGATACGGCAGGGAACGCTGGACGCTGCCATTGCGGGCGGCAGCGAGGCCCCGCTGACCTTTGGCAATCTGAAGGCGTGGGAGGCGATGCGGGTGGTCGCGCCGGACACTTGCCGTCCGTTCAGCAAGGACCGTTCGGGAATGATCCTTGGGGAAGGCGGAGCGATGTTCGTTTTGGAGGAACTGGAGGCCGCCAAAGAACGCGGTGCGCGCATTTATGCGGAGATAGTCGGGTTTGGAATGTCGGCTGACGCTCATCATTTGACAATGCCTCTGGCGGAAGGCGCGGCAAAAGCGATGAGAGCGGCATTGGCCGACGGCCGCGTGAACGCGGACGAGATCGGTTACATCAATGCTCACGGAACGGCAACACAGGCGAATGACGTGATGGAATCGAATGCCATTCGCATGGTCTTTGGCGACAGGACGGACGAGATACCGGTAAGTTCCACCAAATCAATGCACGGCCACACGCTCGGCGCCGCCGGTGCGATCGAGGCCGCCGCGACGGTCCTTGCCCTGCACAACAAACTCCTGCCGCCGACCGCTAATTTTACGGAACTCGACCCTGAATGCCGTGTAAACTTGATACACACGGAAGCGTTGGCGGCATCTCCGGCTGCGGCGCTTTCAAATTCCTTCGCTTTTGGCGGACTCAACGCCGTTCTGGCATTTCGCAGTTGGCCCGAATGAGCCTATGGCCAAAAAAAAGAGCAATTTTCAGGTTTGGTTGGAGTACGCGCTGGCACGGAGTGTTTTCGGTTTTTTGGGAATGCTGCCGCGCGGACTGGCCGTTTCGCTTGGCGTTGCGATAGGCGGGCTGGGTTTTCGTCTGCTGGGCGGTTTGAGGCGAACCGCGCTCAGAAATCTGGAGATCGCATTCCCTGAAAAGAGTGAGGCGGAAAGGCTGACAATAGCGCGGGGAACATTTGAGAATCTGGGCCGCGTTTTGGGCGAGGCGAGTCAACTGCCGAAAAGCTCGGTCGAGGACATTGCCGCGATAACGGAATTTAAGTTCGATGATGAGGTCAGTGATCTTTACCGGCGCGTAAACGAGGACAAACAGGGTGTCTTGATAGTTACTGCCCACATGGGAAACTGGGAGCTTTTCGTGCTTGCTTTCGCCGCGTTGTATGAACCGATAAGCTATCTGGCAAGGCCGATAGACAACGCCCGCATCGAAGAGATGGTCACGGCGTTTCGCACGCGGTTTGGCAACCGCCCGATAAACAAAGCAGGATCGGCGATGACGGCCATTTCTCATCTTCGCGAAGGGGGCATTCTGGGAATATTGGCCGATGTCAACGCGCATCCGAAGGAAGGCGTGTTCGTACCTTTTTTTGGCGTTGATGCCTGTACGCCGAGCGGCCCTGCGATGATCGCCCTGCGTTCGGGTGCGGTCATTTTGCCTGCGGTCTGCGTCTGGGACAAAGATGAAAGGAAATTTCGCTTTGTCCGGGGCAGGCTCATTTCACCCGCCGATACCGGCAACCGCAAGGCCGACATAGTTACCACAACCGCCGAATACACCGCCGAACTCGAAAACATCATCCGCCAATATCCCGGCCAATGGATGTGGATACACAAACGCTGGAAAACCCGCCCAAAAGGCAAACCGGAATTATATTGAAGAAATGGGACACTGATAGGACAGATTTTCACAGGCCGTCTTTAAGATGATTCGTGTAAAAACGACAGATCAATCTTAGGAGCGTTACCTATCTTCTTCGTCGTCCGTAAGATGGACGGCGGCGGTCGTGTTTGACCGTTAGGATCTTTATGGTTTTTTCGTCGATGAGTCGATAAAGAAAATGATAAGGGAATCTGTCCAGGTTTGCTCGTCTGACCGCTTTATGGTCTTTGTATCGCAGAGGGCTATTGGCGAGTTTTTCTACATATTCTTCCAATTCCCGGGTGAACCTGTCCGCCAATTCCGGGCCGTCCTGTCGTTCGTACCATTCAACAATTTCGAGAACATCAAGCCGAGCGCCTACGTGGTAAATGATCTTTTTCACTTGCGGCCTGCCTCACGGCGTTGTTTGAAAAAACCGAAGAATTCTTCGTGAGTAAGCACGGTAGAGGGGTCTTCATCCATTTCCTTATCCCTCTGCAATGCAAGCTGCAATTCTTCATCGTCAATGAAATCATCAGGAAGCGATTCGATGATGCGGTCGGCAAGTTTTGCCCGTTCATTGAACGGAAGACTGAGCGCTAATTTTTCCACTTCAGCGACTAACATGAGGCTATTCTACCATATCTTTGTTGAGCTATTAAGAAATCCTTAATAGTTGCAACACCGTTTAACCCACCTTCCTCAAAAATATTTTTCAGGTGAATAATGATATTCGCAACCGTCGTCTGAAAAAGCTCGGCCATCAATTTCTGTGTCAGCCAGACGGTCTCGTTCTCAAGCCGTACATCGAGCTTTGTCTCACCGTCTTCGGTCTGATAGATGATGGTCTGAGAATTATTGGGGGTTTTCATGCTGATTCTCAATTATAATAGTCTGCATCGGCAGATGGCCATCGAGCAACAAAATGATCGGATCGGCGCCGCTTTTTTTAACTGCCTGAGCCACCTCTATTGCATCACCGTACCTTACAGTTCGAGGAATTCTGATTCCAACGGCTTTGACAATCTTCCAGTTGCCCGGCTCAAAAACACCCGCTCTTGTCCTTTCTTCAAACACGTTCGATAATCGATCCGTCAACTGTTCGGTGTTATAAATATCGCCCGCAAGCTCAGAGTTTATTCTTAAAGAACCATTTTCTTGCAAGACTACAAATAACAAGCTATCGTCGTTCGGTATACCTTCGTCCGGAATCGTGTCAGTTGGGAATTCGCGTGAGTTTTGATCAGGAAATAAAAATTCCTGCCATAGCCAGTAATTTTGCCCTGACGTTAGATTTGTATCGTAAAACGGTGGGACCTTTACAAGGATAATGTCCAGTTCAACTCTCTCTTGTTTTTCGCACGCCTGAAAAAGCAGAACAACAAGCATCAAACAGACAATAATGACCATGTTATTCATGATATGCAGTGCTGATTTTATCAGATATCCGTTGACAAAAAATGGAAATCGTTAAATTACGAAGCCTTCCTGGCCCGTGACTGAACGACGGTTATAGCTATGATGTGGCTTGTATCTTGAATATTATTCCGTATTATTTGACTTACGGGTTTTTATCAGCAATAAGGTGCATATAATTGCCGGTAAAAAATGCACAGGCGTACATATCCACAGCCACAACTTATCTGTTCTCGAAAAGTCGCCGGGATCATTCAATCCAAGGACGTTTAGCGAATTATTAGCCCATAAAAAAATAAAGACGATGCTTAAAACCACATTTAAAAGAATTAGAATACCAAAGATCCGTCGAATATTTTCTTTATCCAAGTCTGCCGACAAAACTCCCATCAATACGAAATAGAGACCGAAGAACTCTAAAAAAACAAACATAAGCAGCCATATAAAATTGGAATGACCACCGCCAGTAACAATGACCGTCCACCCAAAATATGCAAAACCTCCGGCTGCTCCGATGAGACCTCCGATCAAACGTTTTTTATTCCGGTTGTTTACTATCATTCATTCTTACTATTCATTTTTACGAATTATGCTTTCTTGCCTGTGACTGGACGGCGGTGATGGCGACGGCATCGACTATGTCTTCGGCTTTGCAGCCGCGTGAGAGGTCGTTGCAGGGGCGGTCGAGGCCTTGCAGGATAGGGCCGATGGCTGTGCCGCCGGTGAGGCGTTCGGTGAGCTTGTAGGCGATGTTTCCGGCGTTGAGGTCGGGAAAGATGAGGACGTTGGCCTTTCCGGCAACGTCAGAACCCGGAGCTTTTGAATCGGCGACGGCGGGTACGATGGCCGCGTCCGCCTGCAGCTCGCCGTCGATCAGAAGATCGGGAACGCGGGCCTTGACGGTTCTTGTCGCCTCTATGACCTTGTCAAGCATCTGGTGTTCGGCGCTGCCCTTGGTCGAAAAAGAGAGCATGGCGACGCGCGGTTCCACGCCAAGCAGCGCGCGGCAGGAATCGGCAGACGCAATGGCGATCTCGGCAAGCTGGCCCGCGTCGGGGTCAATGACGACGCCGCAGTCGGCATAGATCATCGCTCCTTTTGCTCCGAAAGAAATGCTCTTACCCGATGAAGGGTCGCTGACAGCCGGCACAACCATCAGAAAAAATGACGAGACAGTTTTGAAACCTTGCCTGACGCCGATGCAGCGAAGAGCGGCGGCGACCGTATGTGCGGTCGTGTTCGTCGCTCCGGCAACGGAACCGTCTGCCTTGCCGTCGCGGACAAGCAGATTGCCGAAATAGAGCGGGTCTTTTACCGTTTGCTCGGCCTCTTCGAGCGTGACGCCTTTTGCCCGCCGGAGTTCGTAATACAGCGTTGCCATTTTGGCAAAATCCGCCGACTTGCGATGGTCCAGTATCTCTACGCCGTTCAGATTTATGCCTTCGTTCGCGGCGGCCTGCCTTATCTTCTCTTCATTGCCGATGACCGTTATCCCGGCTATCTGTTCGCGGACGCAAACTTCGGCGGCACGGAGCGTGCGCGCGTCCTCGCCTTCGGGCAAAACGATGTGCTGCCGGTCGGCGGCGGCTTTTTGACGGATATTTTGCAGGATCATCTTTTTACAAGGCCTCAGCCCGTTTCCTATCGTGAATATTCCTGAATTTACCATACAACCATACGGGAAGGAACTTGCACAAACACTCGATAGTTTTTAGACTTGCATCTTAAGGAGCAAAAGCATGAACGATAAAAGGACGCCCACTGAAAGACCAAAACGCCGCCAGCGGCGCGAAGCAAAGGGGCGCATGTCCAGCTTTCTGATGTTTTTGCCTAATATGGTCATCCTTTTGGGACGCCTGTTGAAGGACAGCCGCGTGCCGACCACCGAAAAGGCCCTTTTTCTGGCGGCGATCGTCTATGTCATTTCACCTATTGACCTTATACCCGATATTTTTCCTTTTATCGGACAGGTCGATGATATCTACATGGTCGCGCTTTCGCTTCTCAGGCTTGTAAACCGCACCGATGAAACGGTCGTCCGCGAACACTGGCAGGGCGGCGGTGACATCGTTTCGCTTGCGGACTCTATTGCGGGCATCGCTCCGGTTCTTTTGCCAAAACGCATCTCCCGCGTGCTTGTTTCAAAGGTGGAAATGGCCCCGGCCGGAAAAACGGTCGGCAAAGCTCTCGGGGACATCGGCAAAAAGCACGAGGCGTTTCTGCAGGAAGTCCCGGAAACGGAGCAGGACCGCAGCCTGAGGGTCGATTCAGAATCATCCATGACAAACTGATCCCCCAAATTTCTTCTGGATTTTCCATTTGTTTGCAACTATATAGGGCTTAGCTCGTAAACGATCATTGGATGAGAAACTATCGTTTCGGAGGAAACTTCGGGTATAATCACAATGTACCCGAAAAGGCGCAGCTCTATTATTTATGTTTGAACGCTATACAGAACGCTCCCGTCGCGTCATCTTTTTTGCGCGTTATGAGGCCCTTCAATACGGCTCTCAGGTAATATCGCCGGAGCATATCCTGCTCGGGCTGATGCGCGAGGACAGGACGATAGCCTCACGGTTCTTTCCCTATAAAAAGTCAATAACCGTGGACACGGTCCGCCGCGAGATCGAGGAACGCATCGAGGTTAGAAGCCGCATTCCCCAGTCGGCGGAACTGCATCTGTCACACGAAACAAAAAAGATATTGTTCTGGGCCGGAGAAGAAAGCCGACGGATGAACAATAAGGAGATAAGGCCCGAACATCTTCTTGCGGGAATGCTGCGAGAGGAAAAGACGGTCGCGGCCGAGGTGCTTTTTCTTTACGGACTGCGCATAGAAGATGTGCGTGACGAAATTAACCGCCGTGCCGCAGCGCCGCAGGCCGTGCAGGCGCCGGTGGACGAGACAAAGACGCCCAGCCTTCGCGAATTCACACGCGACCTGACGGCGGACGCCGCCGCCGGAAAGCTGGATCCGCTGATCGGGCGCGAAAAAGAGACCGAACGCCTTATCGAAACGCTCTGCCGCAGAACAAAGAACAGCGCCGTTCTGATAGGCGAGGCCGGTGTCGGCAAAACAGCCATTGTCGAGGGGCTGGCTCAGCGAATAGTTGACCGCCGCGTGCCGTCGTTCCTTGAAAACAAACGTGTTCTTTCGCTTGATCTTTCTTCCGTTGTTGCGGGTACGAAATACCGAGGCCAGTTTGAGGAAAGGCTCAAGAAGATAATGGCCGAGCTAAAGGAATTTCCCGAGAACATCGTCTTTATTGACGAGATACACACATTGGTCGGCGCCGGTTCGGCTGAAGGCACGCTTGATGCGGCAAACATTTTGAAGCCTTCACTTTCGCGGGGAGAGATACAGTGTATCGGGGCGACAACGCCTGCCGAATATCGAAAGTCGATAGAAAAGGATCGGGCGCTTGAACGCAGATTTCAGCCGGTCAAGGTCGATCCGCCGTCTGAGCAGGAGACGATAGAGATCATAAAAGGCCTGGTTGAAAGGTATGAGACGTTTCACCGCATTCGCTACCGCCGCTCGGCCATCGAGGCGGCAGTTTTTCAGACCAGCAGATACATACCCGACCGCTTTTTGCCGGACAAGGCGATAGACGTTCTGGACGAAGCGGGAGCAAGGGCAAAGCTGAAGTTTCAGCAGGAAAATCCTTCCGAGCCGTCGTGGCGAGAGGCGGTCGAGAACTGGAAACGGGCCTCGGCAAATGAGGATCAGCTTATTTCCTACGAGCTGCAGACCATTGAGGAATCGCTGGCGACGGTCGAGGTGTCAAAGGATGACGTTGACGAGGTCATCGCCCGCTGGACCGGTGTTCCGGTCGCCTCCATCAAAATGGAGGAATCAAAACGCCTGATGGAGATGGAAAGCGAGCTTCAAAGGCGCGTTGTTTCACAGCGGAACGCGATCTCGGCACTTTCCAGAGCGATACGTCGGTCACGCGCCGGCCTGAAAAATCCATCGCGTCCCGTCGGGTCGTTCCTTTTCCTCGGGCCGACCGGCGTTGGCAAGACCGAGGTTGCCAGAAGGCTTGCCGAATACCTTTTCGCGTCCGAAAAAGCGCTTTTGCGGTTTGATATGAGCGAATTCATGGAAAAGCACTCGGTGTCAAAGTTCATCGGGTCGCCTCCGGGATATGTCGGCCATGATGAAGGCGGACAGCTGACGGAAAGGCTTCGCCGGACGCCGTATTCGGTCGTTCTTTTTGATGAGATCGAAAAAGCGCATCCAGATGTCTTTAATATTCTGCTGCAAGTATTTGAGGACGGCATTCTGACAGATGCCCGCGGCAACACCGTGGATTGCAGGAACGCGATCTTCATAATGACCTCCAATATCGGCGCCCGTTCGATACAGAAACGCGGAAACCTCGGTTTTCAGAACGGCGGCGACGTGTCAAGAGAGAAAATGGAGGAACAGGTGATGTCACAGGTGCGGCAGACCTTCGCACCGGAATTCATCAATCGTCTGGACGAGATAATTATCTTTGACGAGCTTACGGACACCGATCTGGAAACGATAGTAGATCTGCAAATGGCCCGGCTGAATGAAATGGTAAGGGAACGCGGCGTGACGCTTCGCCTGATGCCGGCGGCGAGGAAATGGCTGATAGACAAGACCTGCGCCGACCGTATGTACGGAGCAAGGCCTTTGAAACGCGCTCTGCAAAAATATGTTGAGGACGGCCTTTCAGAGGCGCTGATCAGAGGCGAAGTGGGCCGGATGAGCGATCTGGAAATATATTTACGCGATGACGAACTGCGGTTTCGCGATGCCATGACGGATGTTTTGGGCAGCGAACCGCATCAGATTCGATAGCATAGCTGCAGAGCAGTATTTGGTTAAAAAACTGTCCGAAAAAAAGTTGACCTGAGACCGGCTTAAATTGCCCCTAGCTTCAGAGGCCGTGTCAAAAACGGGCTTGCCCGTCTATTTGCGGGAAAGCTGTGCTTTCCCGATATTATCGAGAAATGACTTTGCGGCTGCGCCGCCGCTTCCCATGCCCATAAGATCGGCGGCATAGCCGCGAGAAAATTAGAGGACAAGACCGGCGAAAACG
>CAZOXY010000036.1:0-34782 GCA_964583955.1 uncultured Chloracidobacterium sp.
ACTCTTAACTACCATAGACCCAAATGTAAAAAAGTTATGTAAAAAGCAAAATTTCCGGGAACAAAACGTCTGACTACGTTCGTATAACGCGGACGTAGTTTTTATTTGCTTTTAATACGGAGTTTTTATTTATATGCCAAGTTACAGACAGATCAGCCCGATAGTTCAGTCGGGCTGGTACACATGTTGGGCGGCCTCGATGTCGTGGTGGCTGAGGGCGATGTCGGATCGCGGAAGAAAGTTTCTTACCGAAGAGGAGATATTGAATAAGTTCCCGCTGGATTGGGACCAGAACGGAGCAATGACGCTAAAGGGAATGAGTTCTATATTCGGCGAACAGGCGTTCGGAATGTCCTATCGTTTCGGCAACCAGAAAGACCTGGACAAACTGGTCGGAACGCTTTCGAGCGACCCGGCGTCAATGGCCGGCGGATTTCCCATTGTGGTCGGGTACAACGATACCAACGCTGGCGGCAATCACGTGGCCGTGTTGTGCGAACAGGCGTTGGATGCATACGGACGCACTTTCGTGGCAATGGACCCGTTTCCGGGAGCGTATCGCAACCGGACGCGCGATTATCTGGCAAGCGACAATATGTTCTTTGCCTGGCCAAAAGAAGCAGGGCAGATATTGTAAACACCCTAGGGTTTGAAAAAGAAAAAGAAGAAAGCGGCTGCGTGTTTGGGATCTATCCCTTTCGCGTAGCCGATCGTGCTTCTGGAACTGTTCTCGACCACACCGGAGCGAACGTAACCGATGGTCGAACGGCTTGCGTTCTCGACCGTTCCGTTGTCGCGGATGTAACCTATCGTCGAACGCGAAGCATTTTCAACGGTTCCGTCCTCGCGGATATGGCCAATGGTCGAACGTGATGAACTTTCGACCGTGCCGTCCGAACGGAAATATCCGATGGTCGAACGGCTCGAGCTTTCGACCGTGCCGTTTGAGCGGATATAGCCGATGGTCGAACGACTGGCATCTTCGACCGCCTGTGCCGACACCGCAATGCCGACGGCCAGCAATATCGAAGTTATTCCCAAAAATTTTCTTATCATAGGACTACAGCGAACATCCGTCAGTTAGATGCCGATGGCGGCTCCGGGTTTCCCAAAAAACGATAGCCCATATACATTACCAAACCGATGAGAATTGCTATCAGGATCGGCAGGCCTTCGTTCAGCACCTTTTCGTCTATCAGCAGCCAGCCGATAAGAACGACCGAAAGAACGGTCGCGACGATGCCGAGCCGCGAATGAAATTTTGCCTCCGGAGCATCACTTCTCCGGCGGAAAACGGGCAGCGAAAGGCATGTCGTCGCATAGACAAGCAATCTGGTCACGGTGGCGATGGTAACGGCGGTGAAAAAGGTGCTGTAAATGGTCAGCACCAATATCGCGGCGGCTGTCACAATGATGGAAACGTGCGGCGTCTTGAATTTTTCATGCGTTCTTGCCAGTATCTGCGGCAATTCCCGATTTTCCGCCATCGCATAAGGCAGACGCGATGCCGCCAGAAAGCCGCCGTTAAGATTGCCCAGTATCGAGATCAACGCTCCGATGGCGATGAATATTGCTCCAAAGCTGCCGAGAAAATTACCGGCCGCGTCCGCCAATGGGGTTTTTGAATCGGCCAGGCCGGGCAGTGTTCCTATCGCCACGGCCTGTATCAGAATATACAGAACCGTGCAGACACCCAACGCGACAAAAAGCGCGAACGGAAGATCGCGTTTCGGGTCTTTCGATTCGCCCGCCGGAATAACTGCCGCTTCAAAACCGACATAGGCATAAATGAGCAAAAGAACGGCTGCTGAAAATTCTGAATAACCCGGAGCGATATCAAATTTGAAATTGCCCGGTTCGATGTAAAAGATGCCGATGCCGACAAACACCAACAGCGGCAATAACTTGCCCACGGTGAAAATGTTGGTCAGCAGGGCCGATTCGCGAACGCCGATCAGGTTAATGGCGGTCATCGGGATAATGACGAGAAGAATTATCAGGATACGAAGCCAGCCTTCATTCACTTCGGGGTAAAAGAAGCCCAGATAGATGAGAAATGCGTTGCAGTTGGCGGCGTAGGTAGCAACGCGGACGACCCAGTAAAGCCATCCGACCTCAAACCCGACCAGAGGGCCAAAAGCCTCTTTTGCGTAAAGATACATTCCGCCGGTAGCGTCAAAACGGCTGGAAACCTCGGCAAAACACAAAACTATCGCCGCGACGATGAACGCGCACATGATGATCGCGCCCAGGCTGTAATCACCGATAAGCCCGGTCGCGCGTGCCGGTAAAATGAAAATTCCCGTGCCGATAATGGTGTTTATGGCAATGGCTGTCAGGTCCCAGCGGCCAATGCCGCGTACCAGTTTTTCTTTCGTCATAAAATTCTTTTGGCTGTCCGCTTTTGGGAGATGTGTTTTTTGTTTATACTCTGAAAAACGACTTCCGTAAAGAATACACTACAAAAATATTATGAAAGCCTGTTTCAGATCAGTCTGTCTTATTGCTCTGTCGCTCTCAATAATGGCCGCAGCCAACGGCCAAACGCGCGATGAGATCGAGATAGTGAAATCAAAAGCGTATTCGCCCCTGAAGGCTTCGGAGTCGGCGGAGCTGAAAAAGATCGTCGATGACGCCGTCAAGGAGGCTCTGCCGCAGTTCAAAGACCTCAGCAGTGACCAGATCGCGATGACGGTCTTTGATATGTCCGATCCTGCGAACATCCGCCGTGCCGACCATCGCGGCGAAGAGCAGATATATCCCGCAAGCGTCGTCAAGATGTTCTATATGGTCACGCTGCATCAGCAGCTTGAGGACGGCAAGCTCAAAATGACCACGGAGCTTGAACGCGGGCTACGGGACATGATCGTCGTTTCATCGAACGATGCGACGCAGTACATCGTGGATGTGCTGACCCAGACCGCCAGCGGCGGCGAACTGCCGGATGACGAATTCAGCCTCTGGTCGCATCGCCGCAACAGGATGAACCGCTACTTTGCCTCGATGGGTTACACGAACATCAACGTGAATCAGAAAACATATTGTGAGGATGCATACGGCGTTGAGCAGCAGTTCAGAAACTATCGCGGCAATAACCGCAATATGATCACGACCAACGCGGCCGCCAGGCTGATCGCTGAGATCGCCGCTGGTAAGGCAGTAAATCCCGCCCGCAGCCAAATAATGATGGATCTGATGAAGCGCGACCCGTATGCGACCGGCAGGGAGGCAAACTCGCAGGCAACGGAATTTGTCGGCAAGGCGTTTCTCAACGACAAGATCGAGGGAGCAAAGCTATGGTCGAAGGCCGGATGGACAAGCACGACACGGCATGACGCAGCATATTTTGAATTGCCGGACGGCCGAAAGCTGGCGATAGCGATATTCACCGTAAGACATTCCAACGATAAGGAATTGATACCAACATTGACCTCAAAAGTTCTGGAAAAATTAAAAGGAAAATAAAACGATATGAAGATAAGGAGTCTTTTTCTATTTGTCGCACTGTGTGTTCTCACTTCATCGGTTTTCGCTCAGAACGGTTATCAAAAACCGCCAAAGGTGATACTGGATGTGCTGAACGCGCCCATAACACCGGCAACGTCAATTTCGCCAACGCGTGACCGAATCGCCCTGATAGAAAGCCGCCGCTATCCGACCATTGCGGACAGGGCAGAGCCGATGCTTCGTATCGGCGGGCTGAGGATAAACCCGAGAAACACCACGCGTCACGGCACCGGATATTTCTCGGCGATCAAATTCAGAGGCGTGAATGACGACAAGGAAACATCTGTCACGCTTCCGACCGGTTTCAAGGGCATATCACCGCAATGGTCGCCGGACGGCAAACACATGGCCGTCGGCAACCTGACCGACACGGGTGTAGAACTGTGGATCATCGACACCGCAACCGGAACAGCGCGTCAGGTAAAGGATGTGCTTATAAACACGGCATTCGGCGGATTTGGCTGGGAAGGTTCGTCAAAGCTCTCGGCCAATCTTATTCCGTCCGGTCGCGGAGCGGCGCCGGCATATCAGGACATAACGCCGATCTCGCCGAATATTCAGGAAACATCAGGACGCGCCGGAACGATAGCAACTTTTCAGGACCTTTTGAAAAGCCCGAATGATGAAGATCTGTTTGAATATTACACAACGTCGCAGCCGGCGTTCATCGCCCTTGACGGCACGGTGACAAAGGTCGGCCAGCCGGGCATCTACGATGAGTTCGGCCCGTCGCCTGACGGCAATTACATTTTGGTGACGCGGACGACGCGTCCTTTCTCGTATCTGTTTCCGTACTACCGCTTTCCGAAAAAGGCAGAGGTATGGGACAAAACAGGAAAGTTGGTTCACACGGTTGCCGATATTCCGCTTCAGGACGCTTTGCCCGCACAGGGCGTACAGACCGGGCCGCGTTCCGTCCGCTGGATACCGACCGAACCGGCAACGCTGACGTGGGTAGAGGCCCTGGACGGCGGCGATCCGAGAAATAAGGCAGATCATCGCGACAAGCTGATGACGCTGGCTGCTCCTTTCAGCGGCGCGGCGAACGAGCTTTTGAAAACACAGCACCGCTTTCAGGGAAGTTCCTTCGGC
This sequence comes from uncultured Chloracidobacterium sp., assembly GCA_964583955.1. Taxonomy (GTDB): domain Bacteria; phylum Acidobacteriota; class Blastocatellia; order Pyrinomonadales; family Pyrinomonadaceae; genus OLB17. Next base: position 4,600 of record CAZOXY010000036.1, read on the forward strand.
GAGCGTGATGCGATGATGTTCTATTTTGATTACAACCGCGACACACAGCATCGCCGTATGTTCATGACAAGCTATAAGGACGCGTCGTCACCAAAACTGCTGTCAGACCTGAACACGCGCGACCGCTATAACAATCCCGGCAATCCGATAACACGCCAGCTTCCGAACGGCTTTAGCGTGATCCGCCAAAACGGCGATGAGATATTCCTGAGCGGCGCCGGAGCCTCGCCGGAAGGCGACAGGCCGTTCTTTCGGGCAATGAACCTGAAAACGCTGGAAACGCGAGAGATATTCAGATCTGGAACCGAGGAATATGAGACCTTTGTCAGCATGATAGATGACGATGGAATGAATTTCTTTACGCGAAAGGAATCTTCGGCCGAACCGCCAAATCTTTACGTCAGACAGGTTTGCCCTCCGGAAAAGATCTGCACGGCGTTGGCGTATCGCCAGATAACGCATTTTGAGGATCCGGCACCGCAGCTTCGCGGTATCACTAAGGAGCTTATCCAATATAAACGCGAGGACGGCGTTGACCTGTCATTCACGCTTTATCTGCCGCCGGGATACAAAAAAGGCGAACGGCTGCCGACGGTCGTTTGGGCGTATCCGCTGGAATATACTGATTCGGACGTTGCCGGACAGGTTTCCGGTTCGACCAACCGGTTCACGCAGATCGGCGGTTCCTCGCATCTATTCTTTTTGCTGCACGGCTATGCGGTTTTGGACAATGCGACGATCCCGATAGTCGGCAACCCGGAAACGGTAAACGACACGTTCGTTAAACAGCTTGTGTCGTCGGCAAAAGCGGCCATCGATAAAGGCGCTGAACTCGGCGTGGTCGATCCTGATCGTGTCGGCGTTGGCGGACACAGCTACGGAGCTTTCATGACGGCAAACCTGCTGGCCCATTCCGACCTGTTCCGTGCCGGCATTGCCCGCAGCGGCGCCTATAATAGAACGCTGACGCCTTTCGGTTTCCAATCGGAACGCCGCACGTTCTGGGAAGCGAAAGACACGTATCTGAACATGTCGCCGTTCTATTACGCGGACAGGATAAAGACGCCGATCCTGATGATCCACGGCGAGATCGACAACAATCAGGGAACGTTCCCGATGCAGTCCGAACGTATGTATGCCGCCATCCGCGGTCACGGCGGCACGGCACGGCTGGTGATGCTCCCGCTGGAATCGCACGGCTACGCGGCGCAGGAGTCCATCGAACACACGCTGTATGAACAGATAAACTGGTTCGACAAGCATGTAAAGAACGCAAAACCGCGTGCAAAATAGTCGTTGGTAAAGTTAGCTGTTAAAAAGGCCGGGCAAGGTTCCGGCCTTTTCTATTGCAAATTGTCGAGTTCGAGAATGTCGTGGCTAATGCCGATGTCTGAATGCATTGCTTCCTGGAACAATGGTGCTGCGGGTTTGCCAAGAGATTTCGGGGCTAGATCGGCAGCCACGGGTTCCGAGAACAAAAAGCCCTGGCCGAGACGGCAGCCGAACATTTGAAGCCGTCGCAGTTGCTCCTCGCTCTCAATGCCCTCGGCGACGACGTCCATTCCCAGATTCTCGCCTAATGTCAGGATGGTCTTTACGATGGCGGAACTCTTTCCGTCGATCACCATCTTGTCTATAAACGAACGGTCGATCTTTAGGCGGTCAAAAGGGAAGCGCGCCAGATAGCTCAGGCTGGAATACCCCGTGCCGAAATCATCCGTTGCCAGGGAAACGCCAATGCGGTCAAGCTCGCGAAGAACGCGCAGCGACCTCTCGCTCTGTTCCATCACAACGCTTTCCGTGACCTCCAGTTTTAGCTGAAATGGCTCAATACCGGTCTCTCCGATCACATTGCGGATGTCCTCGATCAGCGACGGGTGCATCAGTTGTTTGGCGGAAAGGTTTACGCTGACGGAAAGCCTCCTGACGCTCTTTTTCTGCCATCTGGCGATATTTTCACACGCCTGCGACAGTACCCACCTGCCTATCGGAACGATCAATCCTGTTTCTTCCGCGACGCCGATGAATTCATCCGGGGCGATCAGCCCGCGCTCGGCGTGTTTCCATCTGATCAGAGCCTCAAATTCGGTCACGGTGCCGTCCATTAGATCGACTATCGGCTGAAAAAGCACGACGAAATCATTGCGTTCCACCGCCCGGCGAAGATCGGTCTCGGTCTCCAGCAGGTTCATGCTATTGACATACATTTCTGCGTCAAAGACCTCGTAGCGGGCCTTGCCGGATTCCTTCGCACGGTACATTGCCGAATCGGCATCGCGGAGAAACTCCTCCGGTTCGCGCCGGACGTTGTCTGACAGGATGATGCCGATGCTTGCTGATGTAAAGATCTCATAACCGTCAATATTGAACGGTTTTTCGATGTTACGCTGAATGCGGTCAGCTACCTTGATGACCTCTTCGCGGCCGCCGGTCCGGTTTAGCAGAATGACGAACTCGTCACCGCCCAGGCGGGCAACGATGTCGCCGGGGCGAACCATCACGTCCAGCTTTTCCGAAATTGCCTTCAGCAATTTGTCACCGACCATGTGGCCGAGGCTGTCATTTATCACCTTGAAACGATCAAGGTCCAAAAACAGAAGCGCAAACCGCGACGTTGCTGACCTTTCGGCCCGGCTGACGGCTCCGCGCAGGTGCGTCATCAGTTCCGAACGGTTTGGCAAACCGGTCAACGCATCGTGACGCGCCAGATAGTTGAGCTTGTCTTCGGTCTGTTTCTGGTCGTCAATGTCGGTGTTGGTTCCGAACCATTTGACTATCACTCCGTCCTCGTTGCGGCCCGGATTTGCCCTGGCCTTGTGCCAGCGGTATGTGCCGTCATGACGCCTGAGGCGAAATTCGACCTCGTAGTAAATGCCCGTGGTCAGCGAATCGTTCCATCGGCGAAGACAGTTATCCAGATCGTCAGGATGTATCAGGCCTTTCCAGCTTGAGCTGATTATCTCCTCGTGCGGTTTGTCAAAATATTCGACCGTTCGCTGGTTTACATAATCGAGATCACCGTTGGCTTTGGCTGTCCAAACCTGGTGATAGATGCCTTCACCAAGCTGGCGGAATTTAAGTTCGTTTGCCCGCAAGGCTTCCTCGGCGCGGCGGCGGTCGGTGATGTCGCGGCCAATGCCTTGTACACCGACGGGAACGCCGCGTTTCATTATCAGGCGCGTACTTATCTCCAGCGGAATGCGTCTGCCGTCCCTGGCGACGACATCTATCTCGTAACGTGTCGGACGTTCTTCATCCAGTCCTTTCGAGGTCATCTCTATCGCAAACTGAAGTGATTCGGGAGCGATCAGATCAAAAAGCGTCATCCCCATTGCCTCATCGCGCGTATATCCGGTAATGAGTTCGCCGGTGTGGTTCAGCGATGTGAAATTGCCGTCAAGGTCATGTGTGTAGATGATGTCATTCGCATTCTCAAAGATGCGACGATATCGTTTTTCGCTTTCCCGCAGGGCTTCCTCGGCGTGTCTGCGTTCGGTCACGTCACGGGCAATGCCCTGAATGGCGACCGGTTCACCGTCAAGTGTCAGAACGGTGCTGTTTATCTCAAGCGTTACGCGTGAGCCTTTTTTTGTAATGCAATCAAGCTCGTAAGTCGTCTGATCGGACGTTCCTTCCATCTTTTGGCGAAACATCCGCCGCGCCAATTCGAGATGATCGGGCGCGACGACCTCGGACATATGAAGTGAAAGTGCTTCTTCTCTTGTATATCCGAAAACGCGTTCGGCGGCTGAGTTCAGCGAAAGGTAACGGCCCTTCAGGTCGTGGACATAAATGATGTCGTTGGCATTTTCGAACAGAGAGCGGTAACGCTGTTCGCTTTCGGTCATGGCTTGCTCGACCTGTTTTTGCTGGGTGACGTCGAGCATGATGCCTTCGCGGAAAAGGAGTTTGCCGTCCTGGTCGTGTATCAGGCATCCACGGTCGCGGACCCAGACGAGGTCGCCATTTGAATCAAAGATGCGGTATTCATAATCGGCGTCCTTGCTGCTGGCAGTCGAGGCAGCCGTCTGTTCAAATACCCAGTCAAGGTCGTCCGGATGAATGACCTTTAGCCAAATGTCGGGGTCATTGGTCCACATCTCCAGCGGATAGCCGAAGCGCGAGAATGCGGGACTGACATATCTGGGTGAAAAAGGCGGACGGACGTCAACGATATAGAACAGAACCGGCAGGTTCTCTATGAGGCTTCTGAAATCCGCATCGTGTTTCATCGGTTCGGCTGGATCTTGAACAAAAGCTCCGTCCTGGCTGCCATTCATATATGTCTTTGACCAACTGTGACAGAAATTGTCACGAAAAAAATGTCGAGAATTGTTAAATGCAGGGAGAAATACACCGCTCCCGTCCGGAAAATTCCGAAAAAACGGCTGTGCGGCGAAATATGATGCGGCACGAAAATGCCGCATCACATTATACAGCAATATTCATACCGGATGGGAAAGTTTTATCCCGCACCCGCCAATTCGCCAAAACGGGCAAAACCGCATAAAATGTTCTCAATCCAGGAGACATTGTAAAACCATGAAATCATTGACCTCACTATTGCTTTTTATCGCGGTCGCGGCCACAGCGGCCATGGCTCAGACAAAACCGGCGGATGCCGACCAGAAACTTTGGGACAGGGCTGTGAAGCTGCATCGTGCGTCGATAGTCATTGACGGCCATAACGATATTACGTCGCCGATGGTCGATCAGGACTTTCACCTTGCCGACGACGCCACCGGACGCTATCAACTGGGCGGCGACCCGTATCACACCGACCTCAAAAAACTGAAGGCCGGTGGAATGACGGGTGAATTCATGTCGATCTATGTGTCGGGAAGTTCGATGACGACCGGCGGAGCGATGCGTCGGGCAATGGACCTGATAGATGCGACCTATCGCGAAGCGGAACTGAACCCGAAAGACCTTTCCGTCTGCACGACCGCAGCCCAGATACGGCAGGCGAAAAAGCAGGGCAGGATATGTTTGCTGATGGGAATTGAAGGTGGATATGTGATCGAAGATTCGCTCTACGCTCTGCGAAACTTCTATCGTCTCGGCGTTCGCTATATGACGTTGACGCACAACGTGGCGACGAATTGGGCAGATGCTCACCGCGACGAAAAGCACAACGGCCTGACCGATTTTGGAAAGGAAGTGGTCAAGGAGATGAACCGCCTGGGAATAATGGTGGATATATCGCACGTTTCCGCAAAGGTGATGCACGACGTTCTGGATATTTCAAAGTCGCCGGTGATAGCGTCCCACTCAGGAGCGCGTGGCGTGAACGATCACACGCGGAACGTGCCTGATGATGTTCTGAAACGCCTGCCGCAGAACGGCGGCGTGATAAATGTCGTGTTTTATCCTTCGTTTTTGGACGAAAGAACGAACAGGGAAGAGAACGAACGTTCGGCAAAGCTGCGTGACCAGATAGCAAAGCTTCGCGAGCAATACAAGGATGACCGCGATGGCCTTAACACGGCAATAAGAAAGCTGGAAGAAGAGAACCCGATCTACATTGCCGATTACAAACGCATCGTCGATCACATCGACCACATCAAAAAGGTGGCGGGCATTGAACACATAGGCCTTGGCTCTGATTACGATGGCGTCCCGTTTCTGCCTACGCCGATGCAGGGCGTTCAGGACCTCGTTCTTGTGACCTATGAAATGCTCCGACGCGGCTACACCGACAAAGAGGTGAAAATGGTCCTCGGCGAAAATATGCTCCGAGCCATGGAACAGAACGAAAAGAACGCCCGCGGCACCCGCATCAGCGCCGATGGCAGCCTGATGAAGTTTAAGAAGTAGCAGCGATCACATTACCAATAGGACGAATAGGACATAGGAGACAAATAGGCTTATGTGTCCTATATGTCCCCTATGTCCTATTGGTCTTTATCAAATGAATGTTACGCGCCGGAGCATTTTGAAATACTATTCATTGAAGAAATAGTCCGCCGGAACGACGATAAGGTCTTTCATATACGGCTGAAACTTCTCAAAATCGCGAATGTTTCCCGTAACCACATAGCAATTATTAAGCATGGCCGTTCTTGCGATAAGTGCGTCGTTTTGCTGCTGCTGAGCAGAAGTTACTTTTGCTACCCTGCCCGTCTTTCGTGAGTTGGAGCCGCGAAGCAGGTTGCGGATCATTTTTGAGCATTCGTGCCAGTCGGTCGCGGACGGTGTCAGCAAGCGGCCTGAGCTGCTAAAAACACTTTTCCATGACGAATATGTTTGAAGCGTGGATGCATCGATATTTGCGGCAATAAGCTCATACAAAACGACAGACGAGAGGCACATTTTCTCAAGTGCCTCTCGCGATATCTGTCGCTCAATTATCACATTGGTATCAAGAAGCGGGTGCTTTCCCCTTATTTTTCGCAGCATTTTCTCGGGCCTTTCTAAAACCTTCAAGTACCGCCTGGCTTGTTTCGATCCTCGCTTTAGCAGCTTTGCTAAGCCGTTTGGGGAGCTTATAGTCCGATTCACGAGGGATGTGCTCGCCTTCTTTGAAACCGATACCTATCAGCTTTCCGTGAAGGTAAGCCTTACCGTCTTTATAAACAATGTTGCCGTTGTTCTTCGACATATGACTATTATACCACGAATTTACCCTCCAGCTCCGTGGCATTTTTTGAATTTTTTGCCTGAGCCGCAGTAGCACGGATCGTTCGGTTTCATTTTTGGAGTGTCGCGGACAAAAGGCGTATGCCTGGCGGCCTCGGCTCCGGCGGTTTCGGCGGTTGCCATAGCGCCGGTGAATGCCATGCCCGCGGCCTGGCGTCTGGCACGCTGCTGTTCCAGGCGTTGGAGCCTTTCCATCTCTTCCTGTTCGTCGCGGTTGACGATCTCCAGATGGAACAGAGCCTTGGTCGTGTTGGTGTCTATGCGGTCAAGCATATCCTGAAACATCTCGAACGACTGTTTCTTGTATTCGACCAGCGGGTCTTTTTGTCCGTAACCGACAAGGCCGATGCCCTGTTTTACCTGATCTATCGACGCCAGATGGTCTTTCCATTGAGAGTCGATGATGTTCAGCATTATATAGCGTTCGTATGCACGGAGAGATTCCGCACCGGCAAGCCTTTCCTTTTCTTCGTAGGCGGCCTTTGCCTTTTCCCAGACGCCCTCCTGTATCTCGTCAGGCGTCATCGTTTTGAAATCAGCTCCGGCGTCGCGTGCCGGATCGACCTTATAGATACTTTCGATCTCGGCGGCGTAGGTATCGACCTCCCACTGATCGGGGCTGAGCGTCATCGGCAAAAGGCTGTCCGTCAGGTCGTGGAGCAGGTCGCGGGCGACGCCGTTCTCTCCCAGCAGGTATTCGCGATGTTCAGGCTCGAACATCAACTGGCGACGCAGGCCGTAGATCGTTTCACGCTGTTTGTTCATCACGTCGTCGTATTTGAGGACGTGTTTGCGTGTTTCGAAGTTGCGTGCTTCGACAGCCTTCTGTGCCCGTTCGATCTGTTTGGAAACGGTCTTTGACTCTATCGCGACACCTTTTTCCATGCCGAGCCATTCCATCATTGAACGGACCTTATCGCCGGCGAAGATGCGCATCAGATCGTCTTCCAATGACAGGACAAAACGCGATGAGCCGGGATCGCCCTGGCGTCCGGCGCGTCCGCGAAGCTGATTGTCGATGCGGCGAGATTCGTGCCGTTCGGTGCCGAGTATGTGAAGCCCGCCGACCGCGGCCACCGCTTTATGTTCTTCCTCGATGACGCGTTTTGCCTTTTTCAGCTCTTCTTCATACTGTTCGGGCGTCGCTTCTTCAGGGTTTATCTCCTGCCGTTTCAGATATTCCTCGGCCAGAAATTCCGGATTGCCGCCGAGCAAAATGTCCGTTCCGCGTCCGGCCATGTTGGTGGCGATGGTGACGGCGCCTTTGCGGCCCGCCTGTGCGACGATCTCGGCCTCGCGTTCGTGATATTTTGCGTTGAGGACGTTGTGCTTGATGCCGGCGGCCTTCAGCCGATTGGCGATAAGCTCCGAATTTTCCACTGACACTGTACCGACCAAAACAGGCTGTCCGCGTCCGTGGAGTTCCTTTATCTCATCAACGACAGCGTCCCATTTTTCTTCCAATGTCCGATAGATCATATCAGGATGATCCTTGCGGACCATCGAACGATTGGTGGGGATGATGACGACATCGATGTTATATGTGGTGCCGAATTCTTCCGCCTCGGTTTCCGCCGTACCGGTCATGCCGGACAGCTTTTCATACATTCGGAAATAATTTTGCAGCGTGATCGTTGCCAGCGTCTGGTTCTCTTTCTCGATCTTGACGCCTTCCTTGGCCTCGACCGCCTGATGCAGCCCGTCAGACCAGCGGCGGCCCTGCATAAGGCGGCCGGTGAAATCATCAACGATGATGACCTCGTTGTCCTGAACGACGTAATGGTGATCGAGCTTGTAAAGCGTGTGTGCCTTTAGCGCCTGTTCGACACAATGGAGCAGGTCCATGTTGCCCGGATCATAGAGGTTGGCTACGCCGAGCAGCTTTTCCGCTTTTGAAACGCCCTGTTCGGTGAGAACGGCGGAATGGTTCTTTTCGTCAACCAGGTAATCGCCGGTCGTGACCTTTGTTTCCTCGTTCTTTTCGCCTTTTTCCAGACGCGGAATGACATCGTTGGCGACGTAATATTTATCGGTCGCCTCGTCGGTCGCGCCGGAGATGATGAGCGGCGTTCGGGCCTCGTCGATAAGGATCGAGTCAACCTCGTCAACGATACAGAAGTAATGATCGCGTTGAACGAGCGATTCGACATCGAACTTCATATTATCGCGAAGATAATCGAAGCCGAACTCGTTGTTGGTCCCGTAGGTGATGTCGGAGGCGTATGCCTCTTTCCGCGCCATGTCATCCATGTCGTTCTGGATACAGCCGACGGTCAGGCCAAGAAATTTATGAATACGGCCCATCCATTCGGCGTCGCGCGAGGCGAGATAATCATTGACGGTAACAACGTGAACGCCGCGGTCGGTGAGCGCATTGAGATACGACGGAAGCGTTGCGACGAGCGTTTTACCTTCGCCGGTGCGCATTTCGGCGATGCGGCCCTGATGCAGAGCGATGCCGCCCATAAGCTGCACGTCGAAATGACGCATTCCGGTAACGCGTATCGATGCCTCGCGAACCGTCGCAAATGCCTCGGGCAAAAGTTCGTGAAGAACTTCCTGCTCCTCGCGGCGGCGCTCGGTCCTGTCCGTAATGCCATCGAGCCGTTTGGCGATGATATCCTTGAATTTCTGTGTCTGAGCCTTTAGCTCATCGTCAGAAAGCTCTTTGATCTTTGCTTCCCAATCGTTGATCTCGGCAACGGTCGGTTTGACCTTTTTTAGAAAGACATCGCTCGAAGAGCCGAATATCTTCTTTACCCATTTATCCGCAAAACTATTGACTGCCATTTTTATCCTTTATGTATATTTTTCCTGTTAGCTGGCGGCTTTCTGTGTGGTCTGCGTTGTTTCCATGTAATTCCGTGGTTAATTTATGACCACAGAACACACGGGAAATACGGATAGACACAGAATGCTGCTGATCTGGCGAGTGTGAAATTATTTGAACAGATATTCGCTCGCCGCTACTTTGCGTCTTTGGCAAGAAGCTCGTCTAAAGCGGCACGGGGAAGCCGGGTTACTATAGTGACCTGATCGTTTTCTGCTGAGACCTTGGTACTCTCACTTATTAGTTTTCCATATCCGCTTGAGTCCGCTTTAGCTTTTTGAAAGACTTCCTCAAAGTGCTTGGAAGCAAGGAAAGCGATGCCGGATGTGGCTTTTGTGAATTCCAGAGAAACAACAATGGCATCTTCCGAAAGAAATATATGTCCATTGGATCTCCTGACCTCATCACCATCAGCGTTTAGTGTCCAGTCAGAAATATGATTGAGCTTTTTCTCATTAATGCGGCTGAAAAATTTTTCAAATGCAGTTTGGATCCATGGGTTGCCAAGATCGGTAGAGGTATAAATGGTTTGGCTCTCTGAGTCAACATAGCTATCGGTAATACCGCGATCAAAAGAAAAAGGACTTCTAAACGGACGTTTTACAAGATCAGCGGATTCGAGCTTATTCAGGTCAGAAACCAGTTCAAGAAAGGCATCTGTGAAGGAAGTGGACGATAGCGTTTCAATATCCTTTGAGAGTCCATAATACCCACTCGGGTCTTTATCCAGATCGTCCTTTTTCTCGATCTCGTCGCTCAGTTCAAAATTGCGCGTCATGGCGGCGGCCTGCTGTGCGACGACAGCCGGAGCAGCACCGGCCATCAACAGGCCGATATACACGCCGAGCGTGGCGATAAAGAGAACTGAGTTTGTCTGTTTTTTGCTCAAAATTTTCTCTTAGTGTTATCTGGCGGCGCGGTTATCCGATTGCCGGAAGACGGCGTTGCCGTTCGGTTTTTTCGCGTCGGCGGCGGTCTCGGCAAGCTTACGCTGGATCATCGGATGAACAAGTTCCTTTTCAACATTGAACAGAATGATAAGCCTTTTGCCTTCGACCATTATTTTGGCCCCTTCCAGCAGCAAGAGGTCGTCCTTGTCGTTCTGATCGGCCCCGTCACTGGCTTTTTTGTTTTTCGCGGTCGAAATGCCCAGTTCGAGCAGCGTTTTTACCGATCTTGCACGGGTTTCCGATTCCATCTCGGACATTATCGTGGCTGAGATGCTGTCCTCATCCTGTACGAAAAGCAGGTCAAGGTTGCGGCCGCTCAGGTCCTTCAAATACTGAAGATAACCGGCGACGTTTATAGCCTCAATGGATTCTTCCACCAGGCCGACAAGTTTCTCATCGCCTTCCGCTCGTTCAAAGCGAAACGTTTTAGGGTCAAGCTTTCCGGTCTTGTCAATTTTGCCGCTTGCCTTTACGGTGAACGCGCCCTGCAGGTCTATGCCTTCCTTTTCACGAAGCTCATTGACCTGATTTGCCAGATCGACCAAAGGACGTTTGTTTATATCCAAACCAGATCCTGTAGGGTTCGGTGCCTGGCCGTTCTTATTCGGGTCTTTTTCCGCGACGGCCTCATCGGAAGTTTCGTCCTTTTCGGGAGTCGGTTTTGTGTTCGCGGGCGGTTTTCTGCGTCCGTTTCTCAGATTTCCGACCGTCGGGGTTTCCTCTTCGTCGTCATCTTCCATTTCAAAAGGCGAGTCGGGCAGATCGCCGACAACGGCATTCTTGTTCGGTTTCGGCAAATTCGGTTTTCGGTTCAGAACGCTGTTTCCGCGCGATGGGAACGGCGAAGAATAATTAAGCGTCGGGTTGTTCATTGCCAGTTCGTCCGACAATGCCTGTTCGGGGTTTGCAACCTCAAAATAGCCTCCCGGATACTCGAACGGAGCGCCGACACCAGTGCGGTCTATCCATACGACCTCGGCGTCGCCCAGGTCGATGCGTTCATATTCGGCGTCGATATAATCGCGGTCGGTGCCGAACAGCATCGCTCCGACATAGACCGTATCCAGGACCTGGCACACGCGTCCGACGAACGGGCTGTCACAGCCGCGCATCGTCAGCATATTGGTCTGGCCGATAATTGCCAGTACAAGCAGATTGGCTATCGCCGAACCCGCCAATATTTTGTATAAGCGCGGCGAAAAGACCCACGGTTTTATCTCGTAGTTCTCAAAAATGCCTTTCGGCTCGTCCGCTTTGGGCGCGTTTTCACGCTCTGTCTCGTGCTGTTCGAACATATATCCTTAAACCTCAAATTTCAGCCAATAAACTCAAGCCTTGAGGGTTAGACGCTCTATCCGGCCTCCGCGTTGTGAGGCAAACAAGAATTTTATCATTTTGAAGGGGCGTTTGGGAAGATTAGACATTGTCTTTTCAAAGATTTAAGATTTGCCAATATGCCGCGACGCCGCTCCGATAAATATTCCAGAAAAAGGCCGAAAAAAGGCTCCGTCCCACATAAAAAGGAACGGCGCGGAGAGGCCCCGCTTGCACGGCGTACGGACGAACCCCGAACCGAGCCGGGTTTGACCCCGGAACAGAACCGCCGGGTTGAAAAATTTCTTGAAGGCATCGGAGTTCCCGAACCGTCACCGCTCGTTCCCGATGATTTCCAAACCGAGGCTCTTGCGGCCCTCGAACACGAGGACGTTCTTGTCACCGCTCCGACCGGCAGCGGAAAGACGTGGATAGCTCGTGAAGAGATTCGCCGTTTGCTGGCGGACGGCAAGCGGGCATGGTACACAACACCGCTAAAGGCACTGACAAATTCTAAATACGCTGAGTTTATCGCGGAATTTGGTGCCGAGAACGTCGGCATATTGACCGGAGACCGAAAGGAAAATCATGATGCCCCGCTGATAGTCGGGACGACCGAGATATACCGCAACCAGCTTTTTGACGCTCTTCGTCACGGCGAACAGGTCGGAACTGACCTTGTGATACTGGATGAGGCTCATTATCTTTCTGACGACGAACGCGGACACGTTTGGGAAGAGGCCATAATTCTGACGCCGCCGCGCGTTCGGATGCTTCTGCTTTCGGCAACGGTCGGCAAGGCTGCGGAATTTGCCAAATGGATCGGCGAAGTTCGCGGAACATCCGTCAGGGTCATAAACCGTGCGGGAACGCGGCCTGTTCCGCTGCGTGCCGGTTATCTTTCCCCCGGGCTGAGGCTTTATCCGCTTTTTACCGATGACGGAAGGCTAAACCCCGACATAGAACAATTCGCCAAACGCCGCGATCCGGGCTTCAGACGCCGCCGTTATTAGGTCCTGTGTCACATTTTGCAGGAATACGCGCCGGTGAACGTTTTTGAACGCGGATGAGGCAGGTCTGGCGGATGGGAGCGGATATGAAATTTAAGATCCGCGTTCAAAGAATGTCAAAAATTGAAATTGTCACAGAACCTGGAGAAAATTAGAGAAAAAAATCCGCATTTTCCGGAAAGGCTTTATTCGCCTCGGTAAATGCGGATTTTCTTTTATATGATCGTCGGTGTCGCGGATCGGTCATTTAGCCAAAATGGCGACCAGCATATCAATGTCCTTTTGCGGTATTACAAGGTCCATTGATATTTCAGCGTCCTTTCGTGAAAATTTAGCCGCCGCGATAAGGCGGGCATAAAGCTGCTGGTCCTCGCGTTTTGAGCTTCCAAGCAGAGAACCTCCGAGCATCTGCAAAACATCCAGCGTGTCGTGAAGCTGGATCGCCTGATCGGCCTTTGCGGTCTTTCCCGTGATGCTCATTGTCCCGACACCGCCACCGACATTCATACTGCCGAAGACATATTCAAGAGCATCCACGCTGACACCAAGCTCGTCATTGTCCTTTGGCAGATAATCCTTTAATCCGACAGGAAGCTTTGCCGCGAAATTGACCACGCCGAACTCCTTTCGGTTGAGCAGTTTTACGACGTCAGCACCGATCTTGCTTTTTCCTTCCAGCAGACTTCGGACACGTCCGCTGTCGCCAAATGCAACGGTGTTGACATCAATAGCTGTGATGGCGACCTCATCCGAAATGCCCGAAAGGATCGTGTCGATAACGGCCTCTTTTTTATCTTCCTTTTCGTCGTCATTCGCCGGTTTGGCCTTTTCGACAACCTCTTTCTTGGAAAAGATGAACATCGTTTTGCCGCCGACCGATTCTTCTTTGTATTTATTATTAGCGGCGGTCTTGGCGGCGGTTATGACCGCAGATGACTGTAACGAGCCGCGTGCGATAATAACAGGCAAAACGCTGTATTTCTTTTCGGCGACCTGTTCTGTTTTGAGGCCTGCCGCCAGATGATCGAAACTCTCAAGGTCAATGCCCGTCTTTTCACGCAGTTCACTGACCTTTGTGAAAACGTCGTCCCGCAGGGCCTTGTTCGATGCCAGCACCGCAGGGATCGCCTCGCCAAAGAAGCGCTGAATATCCATTGTGATCACGCCGTCCGAGGCGGGAAGCATAGCAACAAGTTGGGCCGCCTTGGCCCGTTTGGCGTTGGCTGACGTGTTGTTTGCCGTCGCCGGAATAAATGAAGCGGCTAGAAACGTAAAAACTATGATAAAAGCGGTAAATCTATTGAACATAAAATAGTGACTCCCTGAGCATTGCGGCAGATCAGACCTCTAAAGATAACAGATGCTTGATGGTGTGCGCTACGTTTACCGGGAAAATACTTTTCTTACGAATCTTACGAAAAAAACTCGGATCCGGGCATAGGCCGTGTTACGCCGAAATTATAAATACGGAAAAGAGCCGATATCGGTTCCGGTTTCACGGAGTTTTAGGGGAAAGCGGCCTCAACCGGACTGTTTCAGAGCGTTCGCTCAGATAAAAATGCCATAACAGGCGGGCGGCGGCTGAACGAAAGGGCTTCCACTGTTCGGCAATGACGATAAACGCGTCGGATGACGGTTTTGGCTCCCCCGAAAGTTTGTGCCACGCTGCGTGAAGAGCGATGTCGCCTTTCGGCATAACGTCCGGGCGGAGCATCGCCATCAGAAGATAAATGTCCGATGTCCATTCACCGATGCCTTTCAGCTTAATAAGCTCGGCCTTAACTTCAGCGTCAGGAAGCAGCGAAAGGGAGGTGAGGTCGAGACGGCCTTCGATCATCGCCTCGGAAAGATGCCTTGCGTAAGATGTTTTCTGTCGGCTGAATCCGATCTTGCGCAGTTCGATCTCGTCAAGCGTGAGAAAAACCTCAGGTTCGGGTTCGCCGATATGCGCCTTCAGCTTGTCAAAACACGCCCTTGCCGACGCCAGCGAAACCTGCTGTTCGAGGATGATATGCAGCAGCGTCGCAAAGCCTTCAGGCCTGTCCCAGAGCGGCGGAACGCCGTGTTTTTCCAACACGATCCGCATTTCTGAGTGATTCGCCGCAAGTGTTTTGCAGGCTTTGGCAAGCCGCTGATTGTTCAAAGGCTTCGGTCTGGTTGATATGCGGTCGGGCTTTTTCATTACGGACGAGTAGAGTATGTCGCAGGAAACATAAATGGCCGTGATCTCTTTACCGAGCGGAAAGCCTATGGAGAGTGTCTCAAAACCGGGCTTTGCCCGTCTATTTGTGGAAAAGCTCTGCTTTTCCATTTATGCTGAAAAATGATTTGCGGCTGTGCCGCTGTTTTCAATGCCGGAAGCATCAGCGGCTCAGCCGTCACAACCGATCTATGTCCTCCGCATCAAGCCAAAAAAAGCGAATGCGGAGGACACGGAGCCATGGAAACGAGCTATTTCATGATGCCGACCTGGGTAAGGGCATAAGCGTAATCGAACGCGATCTCCTTTAGGCGGTCATAGCGTCCTGACGAGCCGCCGTGGCCCGCGCCCATGTTTGTCTTCAACAGGATCACGCTGTCATTGGTCTTGTACTCGCGTATCTTGGCGGCGTATTTCGCTCCTTCCCAATACGGCACCTGGCTGTCGTTCAACGAGACCTCGACTAGCATATTCGGATAAGGCTGTGCCTTTATCTGGTCATACGGCGAATACGAGAACATATAATCCCACGCTTCCTTTTCGTTCGGATTGCCCCATTCGATCCACTCGCCGGTGGTGAGCGGCAGCGTGTCGTCAAGCATCGTGTTCATTATGTCAACGAAAGGCACCTGTACTATCGCGGCCTTGAATGTTTCCGGTGATTGGTTCGAGACGGCTCCCATCAACAATCCGCCTGCCGATCCGCCCTGAATGACAAGTCGGTCGCTGTTCGTGTATTTGTTCGCGATCAGCCATTTGGCCGAATCGACAAAATCGTTGAAGGTATTTACTTTCTTGAACATGCGTCCGTCCTGACGCCATTTTTCGCCAAGCTCGCTGCCGCCGCGGATATGGGCTATCGCATAGATCATCCCGCGATCAACAAGGCTCAGGCGGGCGGTAGAAAAGCTCGGTGTCATTGAGATGCCGTACGAACCATAGGCATAAAGCAGCATCGGGGCCTTTCCGTCGAGCTTTGTGCCTTTTTTCATCAGTATCGAGACCGGCACCTTGACGCCGTCACGGGCCGTTGCCCAGACGCGTTTTGTCTCATATTTCGACTTGTCGTGCCCGCTTGGTATCTCCTGCTGTTTCAGCAGTTTGCTGCTGCGCGTCTTCATGTCGTATTCAAACGTCGAAGCCGGTGTCACCATCGAGGAGTAGCCGTAACGAATGATATCGGTATCGTATTCCGGATTGAAGGACAGCCCCATCGTATAAACGCTTTCAGGCGTTTTGATGCGGGCAGACGCTCGACGCGTTTTTTGGTCCATTACGCGGATATATTCCAACCCGTTCTCAAGCTCGGAAACGACGGCAAAATCCTTAAAGAAGTTTATGCCATTGATCTTTATCGCGGGATTGTGCGGAATGAAATCCTGCCAGTTCTTTTCGCTCGGATCGTCGAGAGGCGCCCTGACGACCTTAAAGTTCTCGGCGTCCTTATTGGTGTAGATGAAAAATTCGCCCTTATCAAAGGTTGCGGAATATTCGTGGCCGTCGCGGCGAGGCGTGATGACCTTCCATTCGCCGGTCGGATCGTCAGCGGAAAGATAGCGGACCTCGTTCATCGTCGCGGCGCCGGAAACCATAAAGAACATCTTTTTGTCAGCCGAGCGGCCTATGCCGACGGTGAAAAGCACATCCTTTTCCTCATAGATAAGAGCGTCGGGTTTGCCGCTGCCGAGTTCGTGGCGAAATATTTTATCGCTGCGTTTTGTTTCGGCGTCTTCCTGTCCGTAGAAAAGATATTTGCCGTCCGGCGACCATTCGGTCGAAGTGGCCCTTTCGATCTTCACCGGCAAAAGTTCACCGGTGCGGAGGTCTTTTACCTGAAGCGTGTACTGCCTGTAGCCGGTCGTGTCGGTCGAGAATGCCAGAAGGTTGCCGTCGTCGCTGACCTCAAATCCGCGAACGGCGAAATATTCATAGCCTTTTGCCATCTCGTTCTGGTCAAGAAGCACCTCTGCGTCCTTGCCGTCCTGTGCCTTGCTTCGCAGATATGTCGGATACTGTTTGCCCTCTTCGGTCTTTGTAAAATACCAATAGTCTCCGAGTTTATAGGGAACCGACGTATCATCCTGTTTTATGCGGCCGATCATTTCCTTATAGAGCGTGTCCGCCAGCGGCTGATGAGCTTTCATGTGGAGGTCGGTGTAGGCGTTTTCCGCCTCAAGATATTTGATGATCTCAGGATCTTTCTTCTCGCTGCGATCCCGCATCCAGGCGTAATTATCGGTTATCTCATAGCCGTGTATCTTAAGAATCTTGGGTACTTTCTTTGCGACAGGTGGTTTCATATCGGTTTGAGCCAAAACTGCTCCGCTGGAAATGCCAATGGCAAGCGCCGTCATGGCACATAACAAAGCCTTCATCTTTCTACTCCTTAACGATGTGATCGTTTTTGTGGTCTATTGGAAAAATAACAAAATCCCGGACTGATTAAAATTCATACGAGCAGAAAGAAGGAATGTTTCTCAAATTGCCGGATCATACAATATATATTATACGGGCGCGAAATTATTTGGCTGAATGCAAAAAATATCTTGACCAGACCACAACAAATGGGTATAATTCATTTACATAGCGCACTATGTGGTAAACGGATGCGGTAATGAGCGTCCGGTCGGTGAGGTACCTGATTTTGAAATCCGGCTCGGAAAGTAGGGTCAGGAAACACGCTTCATTGGAAACTCTTGGAGGTTTTGTCGGCGCAATGCTCTTAACCATGAAGGGAGTCGCTTAGAGAAAGGATATAAGGCCTGTACCCTCGCCGGTATGGGCCTTCCTTTTTATAGAACGCCCTGACAGCTTGTTTTTGCATACTTACAGCCTGCCGTTATCTAAAATTTCTTAATTTCAAATAAAAATGCCCGGAGCGAACTCAGGGCATTTTGCATTTAATTAAATGGAAAGACCAATTAGCGTTCCGCAACCGGGACGTATTTCAATCCGCGCTCGCCGATGTATTCCGCACGCGGACGGATCAGCTTGTTGTTGTCGTATTGTTCAAGGATGTGTCCCGTCCAGCCTGAAATGCGGCTGACGGCAAATATCGGCGTGTAAAGGTCAAGCGGAATACCCATCAGGTAATAGGTCGAAGCGGAGTAGAAGTCCACATTCGGGAACATTCCCTTTTTTTCGTGCATCAGCTGCTCGATCCGCTGCGACATCTCATACCATTTCTGCTCGCCGGCCTTGTCCGACATTGTTTTTGAGAATTTGCGGAGCCAGGTGGCTCGCGGATCCTCGGTCTTGTAAACGGCGTGGCCGATGCCCATGATCTTTTTCTTTTCGGCAAGGGCGGTCTCGACAAATTCATCCACCTTGTCGATCGAACCGATCTCGAGGAGCATCTTCATCACATTGGTGTTCGCTCCGCCGTGCAGCGGTCCGGCAAGTGCGGCAATTCCCGCAGTGACAGCGCCGTACATATCGGCAAGCGTACCCGCGACGACACGTGTCGTGAACGTTGACGCGTTCAGCTCGTGGTCGGCGTGGAGGATAAGGGCGATGTCGAACATCCGTGCCTCTTCGGCATCAGGACGCTCACCGCGAAGCATATAGAGAAAATTTTCGGCTATTGAAAGGTTCGAGTCGGGAGCGATTATCTCCTTACCATTGCGGATGCGGTCCCACGCGGCGGCGATGGTGCCGATCTGGGCCGTAAGCTTGATCGCGGCCTGTGTGGCATTTTCGCGGTCGGTGCCGTGACCGGCCTTATCGTAAAAATCGAGTGAGGAAACCGAGGTTCTGAGCACGTCCATCGGGTCAACGTCCTTCGGGAACTGCTTCATCAGTTCTATGACCTCGGCCGGGGCGGCATAATTTGCCCTGATCTGCGATGTCAGGTCGGCAAGTTCATCCCCGTTGGGCAGCCTGCCGTTCCAAAGCAAAAAAATGACCTCTTCAAATGTGGAGTTTTCCGCCAGGTCGTGGATGTCATAACCCTGATATATCAATACTCCGTTGACGCCATCCACATCTCCGATGGCGCTCTGTGCTGCGACCACGCCTCTCAATCCTGCGGCGGCAGTTGATTCCGCTGTACTCATTATTACGTTTACCCCGTGTGTTCCTTATACTAATTTTTGTAAATTCAACCGAACTAAGTATTTTAACGAAGTTATATGGCAATAACAAGTTTACAGGATTTTGGGCGCAAAAAGGCCGTGAGACGCTGTTTCCGCTGGAGGAGGCCCGGCGACGTCTCACGGCTTTAGGAGGATGGCCGGAAGACCCTATCGGATCTTTGTTTCGTATGATGTCCTGATGCGAAGCTGCTGGTTCGCGTTCAGGCGAATGTGCTTGCCGCGTTCTATGACGACGGCTCCAACGCCGAACGCCGCTCCGACGCTTGCTCCGACGGCCGCGCCGACCGGCCCGCCGGTCAATGCTCCGATGCCGAGGCCCGCTCCGGTCGATGCACCGACCTTTATGGCATCCTCTTTCAGCGTGCGTCTGCCGATGGCAGAACCTTCGGCGTCTATCGTTTTGATATTATCGCCCTTGACCGGCATTACCTCGGTCAGGATCGCGTCAAAATTGCTCCAGCGTTCTTCGGTCAGTATGATGCGGTCAAATGAAAGCAGCATTTCCGAGCGTCTCTTGATGCGGCCCGGTTTGGTGATGCGTTCAATGCGGCCTTCGATGATCGCTCCTTCTATCTCAACAGGCGAAACGATGCGTGCGGTGAACTTG
This sequence comes from uncultured Chloracidobacterium sp., assembly GCA_964583955.1. Taxonomy (GTDB): domain Bacteria; phylum Acidobacteriota; class Blastocatellia; order Pyrinomonadales; family Pyrinomonadaceae; genus OLB17. The sequence goes on from CAZOXY010000036.1 coordinate 24,244, forward strand.
TCACCCTCGCGGTTGTTCTCTGTGCTGAGGTCATCTTGTATCTCAAGGATGAGTTCGGTGTCGCGCGGGATTATGATGATCGCGTCGCTTACAGGCACAAATGAAGCTTTTATCGGGGCCACAAGGTCCTGCGGGCCTGATTGGCTGGGTGCAGGCAGGGCTGCGGTTTTTTCTGCCTGCACAGGGGCTTCTTCCATTTGCGGTTCTGCCTGTGCGGTCTGCTCGCGGCTTATCTCACGTTCAACCACCGGATTTGCCTTTTCAATGGGGTTCGTTTTTTCAACAGCCGCGACCGTTTTGGGCAGCGCGTCCAGTCCGCGCGGCGAAAGCCCCGGAGGAACAGTTGATTCGAACGAACGTTTTTCATAGCCGGTGTTATAACCGCTTTCAAATCCCTGACGATAGCCGTCACGGTAATCAGTCAACGAGCCGTAATCCTTATTGTATGCCCTGTCGGCGCTGACAAATTCAGTATGGTCGGCGATGTTCCTTTCGGCATTATCGATGGAATCGCGGTATCCGGCCATATAGCCGTCCGAATAGCCTGTTCTGTAACCGCGTTGAAGGGCGGCCTTGGCCGTTTGTCCGTAAGCTGTTTGTACGGAAAGGGTTACGGACGAAAGTATCGAGAGTGAAAAGATGATCGCAAAGGTGGAAACTTTTCTGGTAAGCTGCATTTTGCCTCCTATTTAAGCTGCTTAAAGTTGCGGAACTGGTTTGTCCTCAAATGTTTATACAGCAAATGCTGAGAATTTACAAGAGCTTTTTGCAATTTTTAAGCAAAAATTAAACAAAATCTAAGCGCATGTTTAGTTGTGACAATGTACTCGTGCCGCTGCGAAAAAAGAAGAGGGCAAGGAGGTTGGCGTCTCCTTGCCCGACCAAGCGCTCATTCAGGAGGAACATTGCGCTCAGAAACTCTTACGAAATAGATACGAGACGCGAATAAAAAAGGTTCTGCTATTTCTTGCAAAACCCGTTTCCGGGTCGCCGGAGAACGGATTGCGGCCATTGTAATTAAAATTATCGTTGTAACCCGCGTAAAATGCCGTTCCCGGACTTGGCGTCCAGCCGAACAAGGCCTGGCCTGCAAAGTTATCCCTCATCGAATCATAATCAAGACGCGTTCGGACAAAGACGAAGCGTGAGAAGGAATATGTCGAACGCAGGCTCAGAATGTCTGAGTCAAAAGACCGTATCCGGTTGTCATTGCGTACCAGGCGGCTTTTGTTATAACTTGCCGATGCACGCCAGGCGTTTATCGGTTTCCATTCTATCTGTGCGTTCGCACTGAACTGCTTTCCGGGGCCGGGATCGATCTGGCCGTTTCCGGCAGGGAAGAAGTAATCAAATCTGTTGTTGGTATAGTTGACGCTGACATAGTAGAAAAGATACTTGTTCAGGTTGTGGCTCATCTCCGTGTAAAAGAATTGCTGCCACGCATCGCGAACGGGATCGCCGACGAACCGTCCGGGCCGTGTTGGCATTCTTTTCAGGCCAAATTCCTCTTCATAGATCTTTTCGCGAACGACGCCGCCTTCCATATAAAGAAAGATCGACCGCTGCAGCGATAGGTTGAGGTTCGATCCTGCCCTGAACCTTTGCATACGTCCTGAGAAATCGAGATCGTATCCGATGAATTTGCCCCAGTTCGCGCGTATCAGCGGAGCATTGGGCCGCGATCTCGTACTTGTACGATGGTAGAAAAAGAGAAAGTTGGAATCGGTCCGCGATGTAAAGCCAGCGTCGGCGCGATAGTCCGCCGACCTGCCTCCGGCCTCGATGAACCAGCCGTGAGGGTCGGTGTAATAATCCAGGTTGCCGTAATAACCGACGGCGTTGCCCGTGCGGTATCGGTCATAGCTTCCGTTGCCAAGCGGGTTCGATGATGTATTTCCGGTACCGCAGACCTCGCGGTTTCTCGCTGCCTGGGCCGGATCGGCGTCGGGTTCGAATGAATGATCGAAAAAGCAGCGACGCGAGGTGGTTCCGGCAACCTGAAGAGTGCCGGTCAGCTTTGGCGTGAATTTCACTCTTGTATCGACGCTCGCGACCAGGTTCTTCTGTTCGGGAAATCCGCGATAGGTCACAAAAAAGCCGATGTGGTTCTCTTTTCCAAGATCGCGTTTTGCGCGAAGAATGCCGAAAACGGCGTTCTTGTCCAGAAATTCGTTTATCCTTGGCCGGACGGACGGATCGTTTCGCTCATCCTCGCCAAAATTTCCCGGAGCCTTGTCCGTGGCGAACAGCACACCGAAGGAGTTTTTTCCTTCTTTTCCGGTGAGTTTCAGGGCGACGTCCGGATCGACTATCGTTCGCGAATGGAATACGGTTATCGGCGTGGAAAAGGTGTCCGAACCTTCAAGAAAGAACGGGCGTTTTTCCTGAAAAAAGATCGGGAAACGCTGATTTGCCGTGACGACCGGCGCATCGGCCTCGATCTCGGCGAAATCGGGATTGAACGCGGCGTCAAGCGTGATATTGGGCGAGATCGTGTATTTGAGCGTCAGGCCGATGTCGGCTTTTACGGGCTGATTGACAAAGCGGCCGTCCACGACCTCAAGCGCCGGAACGCGTCGGCCGGTTTCGGACAGGGTGATGCTCGGTGTTATTTCAAGCGTTCGTTCGTACTTTATTTCGTCAAGGCCGGTGATCTTTCCGTGCTGGATCAGAAAACCGGAGATATTCCTGTTTTCCGGCATCCATTGATCGAATTCGTCATTGAAGCGGTCAATGTTGCGGGCGGCGTTAAATCCCCACATCTTGCCCTTGCCGGCGGAGTAGCGGAGCGATTTGAAAGGTATCTTTACCTCGACCGACCAGCCCCAATCCTCGATGACGCCCTTTGATTCCATGACGATATCGACCGAAAAATCGGCGCCGCTGCCTTCGGTATATATGCCGTCCTGCTGTACGCCCAGCGGATTGAACCCGAGAACGTATGCCCGCCGCTGATCATTGAATGTGTCCAGCCAAACGCGGACATTGTCCTCGCCAAAGACGTTGTCGCGCCGGGCGACGGTCGCCCTGACCTTGTCCGGTTCGTCCCAGCATTTGAACCCGATATACAGATGCAGTTCGTCATAGAACATATAGGCCTCGGTCGGCCTTGACGGTGCGGTGTTGTTGCCCGGAGCGGTCTGGTAAAAATCCTTAAAGACGGCAGCGGTTTGCCAAACGGGTTCGTCCAGTTTTCCGTCGATGACAACGGCTGTGTCTGTTTTCGGCACTCTGACCGGAGAAGCTTTTTCCGGCGGAAGCGTTATCGCCGCCGGAGGAGCCGGTTTGTCTGAACGGCCGGCGCTCGGCCCTTTTGCCGGAGCCTGGGCGATAGCCTGCAGCGAGGCGAGGATCATGAATAACAGCGTCAATATCGATCTCATTTCTTTACGCCCTTTTTGCCGGTTGCGGCATTTACAAAACGACAGATCCACAGAGCGTCAAACGCATGACGCCCGCCTGTATAAAGCTTTTATGTCAATGTGAGGGTGCGTGACAGCGACGGCAAGTTCATCCGGGAAAACTGTTCCGGGTCGTTTGCCGAAGATCACCTGTTGTTTACGGACGAAGATCGGACGACCAGCCTGCCGACGTTGAATTGAAATTTATATGTCGGGCCGCCGCTGCCATACGAAAGCTCAAGGGCGTCTTCATCGCCTGCCGCTTCGCCGGTAAAGATGGGCGTTGTGGAAACCAGCCTGGCGTTGGCATTTTCGGGAAGCACGATGGTAACGGTCGCGTCCTCGGCGGTTGATGAAAGCGAACGGAAATCGCCTTCGAGAAAGACCTCGCCGTCGCGTGTGGCGGAGTTCATATCGCCGGAAAACCCGATGACGCGGATGCGTCCGTCGGTGTTCTTAACGGAAAGTTTGCCGGAAGCATCGCGGACATCAATTGATTCTTCGCCTCCTGTCAGATCTACATCGCCCGAAACGCCGTCCAGCCTGATCGGCCCGTCCGAGATCACTCTTACATCAGAGGCTCGCGGGACCATTACATCAACGCGAATAGGCGGCAGCGTGCTGCTGCCGTTTTTATCACCTTTTACGGTCAATTTTATCTCGTCGCCGGACTGTTCCTCCTTTATTTCGGCATCGGGTTTTTCGCCGAAGCCGGAGGTTTCCGACACTACATAGCGGACCTCGTCGCGGTCCCACGAACGAACGGAGACGAAGGCGTCAGTGACCGTGATCACGACCTTTGGCTTTCCTTTTATCTTGAATGTTCCCGTTTTACGATGCAGGCTCGGTGCCGAACCGAACCAGTTTGCACCTGACAGGCGGGCAAGGGCCGCTGTTCTTATGTCAGCCGAGCGGGCGATCTGCGCGGCAACCAATTCGACTTTCCTCTTGTCCGCCGCTGCCGACACTTGTGCTCTGACGGCCGATTCCTGTGCCTTTTTAATGGCCTCGGCCGTCTTGACCTGAGCTTCCCTCATGGCTGTCGTTACCTTTGCCATGGTCTTTTCGTCGAGTCCGTTCATGCCCGGCAAGCCGGTAAGGCCGGACATCAGATCGTTCTCAAGATCGTCGTCATCTTTTTCCGGAGACAGATCGACCGTCGGCAGGGTATTTGTTTCTCCGCCTGTCCGGTTAATGGTTATCGCTCCGCTGATGCTGTTCAGCCTTAGCTGGGCTGCTCCGCTTCCGATCTTTCCGTGCATATCTGTGCCGACCAGGCGTTTATTGACGCGAAGGCCAAGCCCGTTCTCGATCCTTCCGCTGAGCGTGTTCGCCTTGACCGTTGCCTCGGTATTTGAAGGCAATGTGACCGAGACTCGACCGCTCACTGTGTTCAGAGATATTTTGGAGGTCGGATCCAGGCGGGCAAAGCCCACGGCGATACCGCCATTGACCGTCTGGAGCGTGGTCGATCCGCTGAGATTGGATGCGGTAATGCTTCCATTCACAGCGGATACCCTCACCGCGTTCGCCATGTTCGATACTTTGATAGCTCCGTTCACGGTCCCGATCTCGTCGAGGACCGCGTTCCGAGGTACTTTCAGATAGAATCGGACCTGTGTCGAGCGAACGGACTGTCCTGACACGCTGCGGTTCGATGCTCCCCGGTGATTTGCCTCGATCGTTATTGAATCGGATTTTGCCTTGATGTCGATCTCTATGTTCTTGAGTGCCTCGGCAGTTTCGGCAACCTTGATCGCTATGACGTGGACCTCGTTCCGGTCCCATGCCTCGACCTCAATGGAACCGTTTATGTTTTGCAGCCTAACGCGTCCGTCCGGCGTCAGCGGATAGGTCTGCTCAAATCTTTCCTCAACATCCAGAGACTGTTGGTTGGCGATCTGCGGCGCGTCGGCACTGTCTGTTTGGTATGTATGAGTGCTGCCGCTGTCTGCCGCTATAACAAGGCCGGCGAAGATCAATGAATAAAGCCAGGTCATAAATATATCTCCGTTTTATGATGCTGTTCGTGAATTTCTCGCGAATCTATGATGAGAACACCACGCGAAAAGTTTATGTGTCACTTTTTTTATGTATGGTAAAAATAATCAGAGGCGCGAATACGATGTGCAACATCTGTGTTAAGGCCGTCATCTGCATTATTTACAATGCGGCATCTATCTGGTAACTTAGGGACTTCGGAGCCGCTTAGCAAGCAAAAGATATTATGGCACTGAAAAACACTCGCCTGCATATTCTGCACAACGGAAATGCCCTTGCCGCCAAGGCACGGACAGGTGTTTCTCTGCATTGTCACACCGAATATTCCAAGGAAATGCTTGACTTCGTTCCGCATTATGCGGAAAAACTGCCGATAATCGCGCAGTTCTGGCGTCGGGAAAGCAAAAAGTACGTTGAGCGGGAAGGAAAGGCCATAGATTTTGATTCGGCATACTGGTCGCCGCCGCTGCCGCCCGAAGAGGTCTATGCGATAGAAAAGCGTCAGATAAACGACGCGGGCATGGATGCGCTGGTATCGCTTACCGATCACGACAGCATAGATGCGAACCTGACAGTCAATGAAAATGCGGAAACGGCACCTATCTCGATGGAATGGACAGTGCCTTTCGATTTTGGGTTTTTTCATGTCGGCGTTCACAATCTGCCAAAGGAAAGAGCGGTCGATCTGACAAAGACACTTCTTGATTACACCTTTGAGAAAGAGAATCACACTGATGAAAAGCTGGCTGAGATGTTCGCCATGCTTGAAGAATTGCCGGGCGTTCTGGTCGTGCTTAATCATCCGTTGTGGGATATAGAACTGGCGGGAAAAGAGCGTCATTTGGAATTGCTGAAAGATTTTATCCGAGTTCACGGCAAATGGATCCACGCTTTTGAGATAAACGGATTTCGCTCATGGTCAGAGAACAAGGCCGTCATTGAGCTTGCCGGATCGATCGGGATGCCGGTCGTCACCGGCGGCGACCGCCACGGCTGCAAACCGAACACGGTGATAAACCTGACCAACGCGGCGACCTTTGAGGAATTTGCCGAAGAGGTTCGCGTGGACAAGCGGACGGAGATCGTGCTGATGCCGGCATACGAACAGCCGCTGCAATCGCGCCAGTTGGAATCCTTTTCCGAGATACTGCGTCATTATCCGGTGTTCCGCGACGGCCGCCGCAAATGGTTCGACCGTGTCTATGTGGACATCGGCGACGGACACGGCATCAGACAGCTTTCCGATCATTGGGACCGCGGCGGCCCGACATGGCTTCGGGCGGCAATATGGACGCTTGGCGTTCTCGGCAGCCCGAAAGCTCGGCCTGTATTCCGTGTTTTCAGAAAAAAGGCAGACCGTGTTCCCAATGCGGCCTCTGAGGCACATTTTGAGATCCCCGAAATAGAAGGATCGCCTCACAGCATCTCTTCCGAATCACCTGCCTGACAACTTCCTCGGTTTACGGTTGGAAAATATTCATTTAAACTTGTAAGGTTAATAGTTTGCTAAGGCGGTCAATGGCCGCCAGTGCATTTTTTAGGATAAGTTTTTGTGAGTGATCCACCGAGAATAGCTTTCTTTCCTGATTCATACGAAGAGGTGAACGGGGCCGCGATGACGTGCAAACGCCTGACGGATTATGCCCGGCGCAACGGTTTTCCCTTTCTGGTGGTCCACGCCGGCCACGAAAATCGCGAATGGACGGACGGTTCGGTGGAATATTTACAGCTCAAGCGTTCACCGGCATCTTTTTCTCTGGACGAGGACCTTGCATTCGATCCGTTGTTTCAGCGTCACGTCAAAAAGGTCCGTTGGCGGCTGGCCGAGTTCAAACCGAACATCATTCACATAACAGGATTGAACGATGTCAGCATCGTCGGGTCATATCTTGGCTGGAAACTGCAAATACCGTTGCTCGGCTCATGGCACACGAACCTGCACGAATTTGCGGCGCAACGACTTCGAAAGATGCTGAGGTTCATGCCGAAAAAGATATCTGCCGGCGTCGCGGGATTTGCCGAAAGAAAGATACGTGACGGCGCTGTCCTTTATTACAAGATGCCAAAGGTCGTTCTGGCGCCTAATCAGGAACTGGTCGATCTGCTTGGAAGTGGAACTCATCGGGCTGCTTTTCTTATGGGCAGAGGCGTCGATTCCGAAAAATTCTCTCCGGCAAAACGGACGGTAGATGACGATGTCATTCGTCTTGGTTTTGTCGGGCGGCTCAGGCCTGAAAAGAATGTCAGGATGCTTATAGAGATAGAGAAGGAACTGCTTGCGCGAGGCAAGAGCGGTTTCAAATTCCTTATCGTCGGTGAAGGCAACGAGCGGGAATATCTCGAGTCAAAGATGAAGCACGCTGAGTTCACCGGCTTTCTTCAAGGTGAGGAATTGTCCGAGGCTTACGCCAATATGGACATTTTTATTTTCCCTTCGGAAACTGATGCCTTTGGCAACGTCGCTCAGGAGGCACTTGCCTCGGGCGTGCCGTCCATAGTCTCTGACAAAGGCGGGCCGAAATACATAATCAGCCATGGCGAAACCGGATATGTGGCAAAAACAAAGGAAGATTATGTGAACTTTACCATCGAACTGATGGATGACCAAGAAAAGCGTCTGGAGATGGGACACAAGGGCCGTGAATTGACGGTAGCTAACTCTTGGGATGCGATATTTGACGGCGTCTATGACGGTTATGCCGAAACGCTGAGAATAGCTAAAGAACGCAAACAGATAGGTGACGACGAATGATCAGGTAAAAATGCCGCGGCCTGGCGGACTGAATATGAAGGAATTGACCGCTGACGAAACGCCCGTAGAGGTGCAAACGCACACGATAAGCGGAGTTACCGTCGCCCTCTGGAATGATCCGGGGCGATTCGTCAAATACTGGAATTACAAGGGAGCCGTGCTTAGCGGCGTTATCCGCGCGCCGATCTTTTTTGCGACTTATCTTATTGGCAAAGAAACGCTTCGGCTTGCTCTGGGAGCGGCAGCGGTCCAATTTCTCTTCAGGTTCCTTTTTGCCGGTGTCGGCGGAACGCTTATTCAGGCACTTCGCCATGTTGAGCCGGCTTGGAAGGCCCTGGCCGCGATACTTCTCCTGGTGCCGCTTATCAGCCACGTTCTGGAATTTTTGGTGCAGGCCGGTTTTGCATACGTTACCGACACACAGAATCTGACAGACACGGCGATACTGCGTTCCATCTCGGTCTCGATCATTTCCGCGTTATTCACTCTGTTTGCGATGCGTCGCGGAATAATGATCGTGGGTGAATCAGAAAGCAAAAGCCTGGTCAGCGACATATCAAAGCTTCCAAAGGTTATATTTCATTTTGTCGCATTTATACCCAATGAGATCGCCGGCATGATCCGCCGCGGAGCTATTCTTGGCGTGCCTCTTGCATTTCTGGCATTCGGTGTTTTTGCCGAGGTTATCTGCTGGGCCGTGACCAACAAACCCTCGTGGACGTACAATAACGGCAAGGAGATCGCGCTTCTGAAATACTGGGCGGTGGACGGAATGATCCTGCTTGCGATAGCGGTGGCGATCTCGCTTGCGGCCCACGCCCGAAAGCACAGGAGCTGACCTGCCTACGACGATGAAGACATCCTTCAAGACACTGCATCTCACCAACTATTACCACAAGAATTCCGGCGGCATCAGCACATCGTTCAACAATCTTCTTGCGGCCGCCGAACGTCACCGCAGACAAGTAAGGCTTGTTGTTCCGGGCGAGGCAGAAGCGGTCGAGGACGTGAACGAGTACGCCCGCATATATTATATTCCTGCCAAATATTCGCCGATCTTTGATAAACGCTACCGGCTGATCCTGCCCTGGCAGTATATGCCGCACGATTCGCTGATAAAAAAGATCATGGCCGAGGAAATGCCCGACCTCGTCGAGGTGACTGACAAATACACACTGAGCATGATGGGCAAAATGGTGCGGTCAGGACATTTCAAAGAGTTGGGACGGCCGATACTGGTTCATTTTTCCTGCGAGAGAATGGATGACAATGTTGCGTCATTTCTTTCCGGCGGAAGGTTCGGCAAATGGCTTGCAAATCGCATGGTCGGCAATTATCTGCTGCCGAGCTTTGATTATCACATCGCGAACTCCAGCTATACAGCGGACGAGTTTTCTGAAGCGGCAAAAGCGGCATCAAAGAACGGCAAAGGCGGTTTTCTTTTCCGCAGGGCGTGGCGTTTTTTTGATGCGCCGCGCGTTCCGCTCGGCGAACGTGTTTTTGTCTGTCCGCGCGGTGTCGATGCCGCAAGGTTCACGCCCGACAGAAGATCGGACGAGGTTCGGCGTGAGATGAGAGAGCGTGCGGGTGTTCCTCCTGATTCGACAGTGATACTTTATGCCGGACGCATCTCGCCGGAGAAGAACATCGAACTTTTGGTAGATGTGATGAAGGAATTGGCGGCGGACAACCGTCACGATCACCGGCTGCTGGTCGCGGGAGCCGGGCCGAAGGGCGATTGGCTGCAGGAAGAAACCGACAGACATTTTCCCGGCAGGATAGTTCAGCTTGGGCATCTGGACAAGGATCTTTTGGCTGACTATTACGCAAACGCTGATGTTTTTATTCACCCAAATCCGCGAGAGCCGTTCGGCATAGCGCCGCTGGAGGCGATGGCGTCCGGCGTGCCGACGGTCGCTCCGCGTTCGGGCGGTATATTGTCTTACGCGACGGACGAAAATGCATGGCTTGTGGAGACGAACGGAGAATCATTTGCGGAAGCGATTCATTCAGTGCTTGACGATGAGGACGAACGCCGCCGACGAACGCAAAACGCCGTGGAAACCGCGCGTCGCAATACCAGAGAGGCATCGACCGATAACCTCTTTGCGACGTACGACCACATCTTTGAGGATTTTCACAGCCGCCGCGAACTCTTTACCGACATCGAGAAAACGCGTGATTTTGATTATACTAAGGTAATAAATGTTTGAGTTGATCCTTGCAAATCTCAGGGTAAGGCCGCTTCGCACTCTTATCAGCGTGGCTGGTGTTGCCATTGGCGTCATTTTGATCGTGTTGTTCACAGGTTTGGCGAACGGCATGGCGAACGACATCGCTCCGGCGCGCGTGAAAACGATCTCGGCCTTCCAGTTGGCGGCGCGC
>CAZOXY010000037.1:0-33280 GCA_964583955.1 uncultured Chloracidobacterium sp.
CCGGTTCTGACATTCACCATCAACCATCAAGACTTAAGATCAGCACTTTAGACTTTTCCCACGTTTTCGTGCAGAATTATTGCGTGAAAAACATTTTCACAATTTTTTGTATTCTGGCGTTTGGGCTGTGTGTTTCGGCGCAGCAGCGTCCTTTGCTGACGGATGATATCGACATCACGCCGGCGGGCGCACTGGAAATAAGCGCCGGTGTCGATTTTTTTCAGAACGCAAAATTCCCGCTGTCAGGCCTGACCGGCGACCTGACCCGTGTGGCAGACATCCGCATCAGGCAGGGTTTTGCTTCAAACGTTGAGATACAGATCGAAGGCTCTCTGCAAAATCATCTGGCGATCAATTCGCAAACAATGCCGCCGCCCATTCCGCTCAGTTTTGTCGGCAATTCGACCCGCGATTTTGACGATTTCACCGTTTCCGCAAAGCTGAAACTGCTGAATGAACACAAGGGCCTGCCCGGACTGGCGATGAAGTTCGGCTACCAGATGCCGAACACCGACCAGGCACGCGGCATCGGCACCAACCAGATAAATATTTTCAGCAAACTGATAGTGCAGAAAAGCTTCGGCATTCATCCCGGCAAACAGCCAAAGATGAAGGTTTTCGGGAACATCGGCATGGGAATAATGAATGCCCCGCTGAATAATTTCACGCAGAACGATGTCCTGCTTTACGGGCTGGCCGGAGTTTATCGCCTGACGGACAATGTCAACATCGTCAGCGAGGTGAACGGAAGAGCGAACACACGGAACAATGCTCCGCTCGGCACAGAAAGTATGGGCCAATTCCGCATAGGAACACAGATCAGGGCATCAGGACTCAGGTTCGACACCGCCGCGATACTCGGCCTGACGCGGAACAGTCCCCGCAGCGGCGTGACCTTTGGCATCACATACCAGACGCCGGTCTTTATTCCCGTCGCCCAATAGGCTGAATGTTCAGCGGCGAGTTTCCCTTCCCTATTTTTGGCGCGGTACTTATCGCTTTATTCACAAAATCCTTCGCGATCTCAACCGAAGCTTTCAGGTCATTTCCAAGCGCGAGATTTGCCGTTATCGCCGCCGCCAGCGTGCAGCCCGTGCCGTGTGTAGCGTCGGTGTCGTAATATTCACCCTCGAAAGTAACGATCTCACCGTCTGTAAATAGGTAATCACGCGCCATCTTTGGCGATTCCAGCTCAGGCAGATGCCCGCCTTTTATCAGAACGGCTTTCGGCCCCATTTCCATTATCTTTTTCCCTGCCAGATGAACGTCATCGAGAGTTTTGATCGTGATCCCCGCAATGCGTTCGGTCTCGGGGACATTCGGCGTGACGACGGACGCCAACGGAAAGAGCCGTTCGGTCATGGCCCGCAATGCCTCGTCATCTATCAGGTCGTAGCCGGTCGTGGAACGCACGACGGGATCGACCACGAGCTTTTGAATGTTGTATTCACGAACGAGTTCGGCAACGGTCTCTATCACGTCGCGGTTCGGAAGCATCCCTGTTTTTACGGCATCGACCGCCAGATCGTCAAACACCGGCACTGCCTGCTTTCGGACGACATCGCCCGTCTGATTCTCCACACCAAAAACGGCCGTCGTGTTTTGATATGTAAGCGAAGCGATGACCGCCGCCGGATAACATCCGAACGCAAAAAAGGTCTTTATGTCCGCAATGACACCGGCGCCGCCGGACGGATCGACCCCGGCAATGGTCACGCATATCCTAGGATTTTCATCAGCACTTTGCATTTTTTATCTTCTTATTTATCTGCGGCGGCTTGCCGCTATGTTATGCGGCAAAACTTGTTTCGCCGTGAGTTTGCTAAGTTGTGTTGACATATTTGTAGGAAGACGTGCCGGCAAAGGTTTTTTTGAACGCAAATCAGGCGGATTTAGCGGATAGGAGCGGATAGGAAATTCTAAATTCGCTCGAATCCGCACGATCCGCTTAATCCGCGTTCAAAAAATGTCAAAATCGAAAATGTCAACAGAACTTAGATATTATACGGGCTTGCCCGCATTTCATATCGAGCGTTGCAGAAGCCCGCACGCAGTAAGGACACTTCCTCTAATAAAAACTGCTTACCGCTAACGGCTAACTGTAAAACCGGCCTTCGGCGGAGAGGAATTTTCTTTTTTCAGATCAGACGGTAAGGCGAAGTCTTACCGCACTGCGATGCGGCAAAGCCGCTGAAAATATTTAGAGCCTTCGGAATACATCACTTCTGTCACTTCTCAGCCATTCTCCCAGCTTTTTCAAATTCTCTTTGTCGTTCAAATAGCGAATCGCGGCAAAGCCGGCGGCTCCTGCTTCAATTACCGCATCGACATTCTCTCCGGTTATGCCGCCAAGCGCAATGACAGGCATTTCTCCAGCGGTCTGACAGGCGGCCCGAAGCCCGTCAATGCCCTTTGGTTCGCCCTTGCCTGGTGTCGCAAAAACAGGCCCGAATACGACAAAGTCGGCTCCGTCTTCACGGGCCTTCGCGATGTCGTCAGGCGAATGCGTCGAAACCGCAACGATCAATTCCCTGTTGCACAGACCTCTCGCTTCCGCAACCGAAACGCCGTCAGACGGCAAATGAACGCCATCCGCTCCGCCTTTGCAGGAAATATCGACGCGGCCGTTCACAAGCAGCTTAGTGTTCGTGCCGATGACGGCCTCGGCGGCCCGCTGCGTCAGCTCAAGCAAAAGGCCGTCAGGAAGATGTTTCTCGCGTATCTGAAAATATGGAATGCCCGCCGCGACGGCGACAGACAGCAGGCCGATGATCCTTTCCTTATCGCGCAAGAATGCGACGGCTGTCGCCGTGCCGTCGGTTATCGGATAGATGATCACGTCGCTTTTTAGGCGGGCCGTCACTTTTTGTCCGCGTTGGGATCTTTGCCCTGTAGCATGGCAACGCTTTGCTTGAAATGAGCCGCTTCCCAAAACGCGATGACCAGATTGAGCACGCCAATGCCGGTCACGGCGCCGCGAACCCAGTTTGACGCGACGGTCGTCCGCAATGCCGGAAATCCTGACTGGTCAGAAAGAAAAACCAACAAATAGTTCTCGCTCCATCTGCCGAACAAAGCATCCCATGGCGACAGGATAAGGTAAAACCCCAACAGAAGGCATAGAACTATAAAAAAAATGACGGTCAGTTTTTCAACCATACCGTCAAATTATAACGCTCTTTTAAATATTCAGACAAACGGGAAAGTTCGCCTGTTTCACGCGGCCACGGCCAATTTTTCAAGCCGCTGGGCAACATCGCGAAAATCAATGTTCTCGGCATAGACACGTTCAAAATATTCGGCGGCCTTTGCGGGATCGCCGTTCGCCTCACAGGCGTTGGCGTATTCGTACCAAAGTCCCTGCTTCTCATCAACGGTCAGGCCTTCGACATCCAATATCCTCAGATACCACGTGATCGCAAGATGCGGTTTGCCGATCTCCATAAAACAATGCCCGAGCATATTCGCACATTGATAGAAACGGCGGGTTCCGTCCTTGGGACTGGCAAGAGCGGCGGCATTCTGAAATTCCTTGATCGCCTCTTCCGTCAACCCCATTTCCTGATACGCAATGGCCGTGTTGTAGTTGGTCTCGTAATCGGACGAAGCCTCATCCGCAACCTCTTCTTCCAGCCCCAACTCGCTTCGCAGGTCGTTGAAGTCAAATGTCCCGCTGACCATTCCCGTGTCAGGAACTTCAGGCAGAGCTGCTGCTTTTGGTTCGGCAACGGCCTCAACATGTGCATCCTGTTCTGCTGCGGACGCAGGCTGATCGGCGGCGGATGCCTGCCCGCCGTTGGCGGCAATGAAGCTCTTTAATTCCTCTATCTCAGGGCGGTCGCCAAAATCCTGCTCAAGTTCGCCGGTGGCCTTTTCTGCAAGATCGATGTAGCCGTTATCGACATAAAACCTGATGCTGTCGATCTCTCGCCGGAGCCTGTCCTCATCATCTTCCTGCAGCGGAACAGCGGTCGGGTCGGCAAATTCCACTTCGCCAAACTCCATCGCCTCCGGTTCGGCGACGGCATGAACCGGAACACCGTTGCTGCCGTTGTGGGTCTCGACAACGGCTGCCTCGGCAAAGGCAAAGTCGCTCGGGGCATCGGCAAAGGCGTTTGAACCTCGTTTGAGAAACTGTTTGTCGAACAGATTTTCGCCCGCTCCTTCATCAGCGATGCCCAGCAGTTCATTAAGCTCTCTGAGCCGTTCGACATATTCCTGTTCGTGCGGGACGACCATCGTCAACTGTGACAGGGCAAGGCGTTCGTCCTCAATATCTTCGGCATTACGCGAGCTTGCCGCCAGCCGCTTCAGCGCGTCGATATATGCCGGTTCGTCGCGGAGCCATGTACACAATCCGACAAGAAGCCGCAGCGATTCCACATGATCGGGATCAAGGGCAAGCAATTCATTAACATACTGGCGATACTCATCTATCCTTCCCGCCGCCAGCAGATGCTCGGACGACATTGTCAGGACGCGTGCCGCCGCGTTGACGTTCGATCCGTCCAGATATATCCGGGCAAGTCCGAGGAAAAGATCGTAATTCGATGGTTCGGACTCGACCAGTTTTACAAGGTCCTCTTCGGCCTCCGGCCCGTTTCCGCATTTTATGTGGAGTTCGGTCCTGAGGCGGGCGATGTCATGGTTCAGCGGCTGTTCTTCCCGCCGTTCGGTCAGCGCCGCAATGGCATCTTCGGCGTGTCCGGTCTCAAATTTGGTGTCAACAAAACCGCGAAGCGCGTCCATCGTAAAGCGGTCCACGTCCAAAGCTCTGTGATACGCATCGACAGCGGCAGACGGACGGCCAAGTTTGCGGAGCCTGTCGCCAAGCGCGACAAACGCCTCAATTGCCTCGTCAGGTTTCTTTTCCTCCAGATAGGCATCGCCGATGGTTCGGTAAACCTCGATATTGTTCGGATCGAGCAAAGCGACCTCTTTCCAGATGGCCAGCGCATCGATCTTTCTGCCCGATGACTGGTATATCTGCGCCAGTTTCTCGTATTGCTGGCGCGCCTCGGTATGTGAACCTCTTTCCTTATACAGTTCGCCCAGCTTTTCGACGATCTCCGGTATCGAAGGACGGATGCGGTCGATCTTTTTATAAATGGCGATCGCTTTTGCGGCAAAACCCTGCTTGCTGTAATGTTCGGCAACGGCGTTAAAACATTTGACGGCGGAAGATTCGTCACCTTCCTTTATATGCAGGTCGCCGAGGATGTTGAGCGTTACAAAATCGCGCGGGTCGTGGCGCACAACGTCCTTGTATTCACCGATCGCGGCCTTGGTCTTGCCCTGAGCAAGATGCCTCTCGGCGTTGCGCATTGCGTTTTTTTTGTCGAAAGCCATTTGTAAATGTGATTCAGAGAAAGGATTGTTATAATCCGAGATGGAGATCGCGTGGATTTCGCGAACAGAAAAACCAAAGCCTGTCGTGGGGAGAAGGCAGGCGAAATCAGGACACTACCTGCATTTGTAAACATAACACAGGGTACAAAAAAGTGTCAAATCATTTTTAACATTATTTGTTAGTGTTGTTCACCGGGAAAATTCATCCATTATCTGGGATAACTCCATCATTCACTTTATTTATAGGCAGAGAGATTTTTGTTATGAGCAATGACATCACTTCGGTCATATTGGCAGGCGGAAAAGGCACGCGCCTGCGGCCGCTGACGGTCTATACGCCAAAACCGATCGTTCCGGTGGCAAATCGACCGTTCATGGCGTTTCAACTGGACATGCTCGGCAAGGCGGGCGTTCACGACGTCACACTGTCGCTGAACTATCAGCCGAATAAAATAGAGGATGTTATGGGCGACGGCATCGACCACGGCGTTAGGCTGAGTTTTATCACGGAACCTAGCCCGCTCGGCACAGGCGGAGCATTCAGATATGCCGCACATGACGACGGTTCGACCCACGTTGTCCTGAACGGCGACATAATGACCGACCTTGACCTTTCCACAGTTCTGGAAGCACACAAAAAGGCAAAAGCGGCGGCGACGCTGGTGCTGGTCCGCGTTGATGACCCGTCGCGATACGGCCTGGTGGAAACGGCCGATGACGGTTCGATATTAAGATTTCTGGAAAAACCAAAACCTGAAGAGGTCGGCGAACTCGGCATCAATACGATCAACGCCGGGATCTACATTCTGGAAAAAGAGATTCTCGATCTAATTCCCAAAGGCGAGAATTCCTCGTTTGAATACAACGTCTTTCCCGCGATCCTTGAAAAAGGACTGCGGTTCAACGCATACATACCAGAGAATACATATTGGCGCGACATCGGGACGACCGACAGCTATTTGCAGGCACATCACGACCTGTTGGGCGGCCGCATCAGAGGCTTTGAACGGCCAAAACAGGCATCGGCGGACATCGCGACCGCAGCAGAGATAGATGAACTGTCGCTCATCGGTGAAGGAGCGATGATCAAACCTCATGCGAGGGTGATAAATTCCGTCATCGGCCCCGGCGTTCTTATCGAAGAAAAAGCAGTGGTAGAAAACTCGGTTATCTGGGCTCATACACGCATATCGACCGCAGCGGAGGTCAGCGACGCCGTCATCTGCCGAAGCTGTCATATTGGCCGCAACGCCTCGGTCGGCGCCGGAACCGTCCTCGGCGACAAGGCAACGATACCGGATTATTCGAAGTTGTAACTCAGATCGAGCGTTAGGAAAATTACGCAGGTCTTTTTGTTTCTTCTTTGCGATTTTGTGGCTGTCTGATAAATTTTGCCGCTAAGACGCGAAGACGCTATGTTACTCAAAGTTCTTTTTCCTGGCGGTTCTTTGTGGTCTTTGCGGCCTTGTGACGGTTTTATTTTCTGCCATAGAGGCATACAGAAAAACCAAAACATTATTCTAAAACTTGATTTAGGTTAAAATGCTCCTATGCCTGAACTTCCAGAAGTAGATCTTGTTTGCCGACAGCTTGAGCAAAGCGTTGCGGGGCGAATGATCGTTTCCGCTCGTTTGCTGCGTGAAAGGCTTTCGCCCGCGACGCCGCCTGAGGCGTTTGCGGAAATGCTTGCCGCAGCGGGCATCAATTCCGTTCATCGGCGGGGTAAATTCATCCTTTTTGACCTGGCCAACGGACGGACGCTTGTCACGCATTTGCGGATGAGCGGACGTTTTATGCTGTTAGGACCGGACCGCGAGGACCCAAAATTTACGCATGCGGTATTTCATCTGGACGGCGACGAAAGGCTTGTCTTTCAGGATCAGCGTCACTTCGGAATGATGAAGATCGTTGCGACCGATGAACTTCCCTTTACGGAAGACCTGAAAAAGCTGGCGCCTGAACCTTTTTCGAGGGAATTTTCCGTTGATTATCTGTTTGCAATGCTGAGGCGGTCAAACAGGCCGGTGAAACTCTTTCTTCTTGACCAGACAAAGGTTTGCGGCGTCGGCAACATCTATGCATCCGAGGCCCTGTTCCGTTCGGGCATTCATCCTGAAACACCGGCGTCGAAAATATCAAAGCCCCGCGTCGGCCGCCTGCGTCAGGCCGTGATCGACGTTCTTACGGAGTCGATGGAAATTTCACGCTCTGTCCCGCTCGATCCTGAGAACATCGGCGGTTCGTTCTACGGCGACGATGCCGAGGGCGAATGGAACGTCTATGGCCGCGAAGGAATGAGCTGCCCAAAATGCGGCGGAACGATAATAAGACTAGCCCAGGGCGGGCGTTCGACATTTTATTGTAAAAGATGCCAAAGAAAATAGTTACTGCATTTCATATCGCCTAACAGTTTGTAGTTAAACAGTTTGCAGTTATTAGTTATTCAGCCATTAAGCCGATGTATCGCACGCTACTGAACTTTTTGGGCCGTGTAGTTATTTTATTGATGGTCAGGTATGAAAAACCCTGCTTGACACCACAATGATAAAATCGCATCATTCGGTTAAATCATCGTGGTGAGTTATTGCGACTTGCGGCCACGCTAAATAAACCGCTAAACAGCAAAGACAAGTCAGATTTTTTTGATGGTCTCGCTGTTCAGCGAGACCTTTTTATTATGAAAAATTTTCGCGATCTTCTCAGCGACGACAGA
This sequence comes from uncultured Chloracidobacterium sp., assembly GCA_964583955.1. Classification (GTDB taxonomy): domain Bacteria; phylum Acidobacteriota; class Blastocatellia; order Pyrinomonadales; family Pyrinomonadaceae; genus OLB17. The sequence goes on from CAZOXY010000037.1 coordinate 8,063, forward strand.
GTTTATGTATTTGACGGTGCGGTCGGCACACGGCTCTACGATAAGGGTGTGTATATAAACCGCAGTTATGACGAACTGAATCTTCTCTCGCCAAAGCTCGTCCGTGAGGTTCACGAAGAGTATATCGCCGCCGGGGCCGAGATAATTGAGACCAATTCGTTCGGCGCGACGCGGCACAAGCTGCGGCCATACGGCATCGAGGACAGGCTGGCTGATATAAATCGGACCGCCGCACAGATAGCCCGCGAGGCCGCCGGTGATGACATTTATGTTGCCGGAGCGATCGGGCCGCTTGACATCAGGATAGAGCCGTTCGGGCCGACTTCGTTTGACGAGGCGCGCGATCTTTTCAAGGAACAGGCCGAGGCTTTGCTGGAAGGCGGTGTCGATCTTTTTGTTTTGGAAACATTTTCGGAACTGCCGGTGATCGAACAGGCGATCCGCGCGATACGCGAACTGTGCGATCTGCCCATCATTGCTCAAATGGCGATACAGATGGACGGCAACACGACGTTCGGCACAACGCCGGAGGCAATAGCGAAAGAACTGGACCGCCTTGACGCTGACGTTATCGGGCTGAACTGCGGAATGGGGCCTAATCACGTTCTGAACGCGTTGGAAAAGATGCGGCCGCTGACCGAAAAGCCGCTCTCTGCACAGCCCAATGCCGGTTTGCCGCGTGATGTTCAGGGACGCCAGTTCTATATGGGTTCGCCGGAATACATGGCGGAATTTTCACGCCGCTTTGTTCAGGCGGGAGCAAAATTTGTCGGCGGATGCTGCGGCACAACGCCGACGCATATCAAACTGATAGCGGACGGCGTTCGTTCGATCAGTCCGCGACAGTCTTCATCCTTTATCCACTCACAACCGGCAGAGGCAAAAGACCTGACGGCGGAAAACGTGACCGTTGTCCCCGCCGAAGATCGTTCGCGTTGGGCGGCAAAGGTCGCCCGGGGCGAATTTGTCACCTCGGTCGAGGTGCTGCCGCCAAAGGGCCGTGATGCACAGGCGACGCTTGATGCTATCCGCCTGCTGAAAGACGCCGATGTTGACGCGGTCAATATCCCGGACGGCCCGCGCGCTCAAACAAGGATGTCGGCCCTGGCGACCGCCGTTCTGGTAAAGGAACAGATAGGCATAGAACCGGTTTTGCATTATTGCTGTCGCGACCGCAACCTTTTGGGAATGATGTCCGACCTGTTGGGAGCGTCTGCGCTGGGCGTAAACAATCTGCTGATAATAACGGGCGATCCGCCGAAAATGGGGCCGTATCCTGACGCAACGGCAGTTTTTGACATTGATTCCATCGGGCTGACGAACATGGCGAACAAGCTGAATCACGGCCTTGACCTGGGGAACAATCCTATCGGTAAACCGACCGGATTTTCGATCGGCGTCGGTGTAAATCCCGGAGCTGTAAATCTGGATGAGGAGATACGGCGTTTTGAATGGAAGGTCGAGGCCGGAGCCGAATACGCCATCACGCAGCCGGTTTTTGACACCGAACAGCTAAGGACCTTTTTGAAGAAGATCGCTCATGTCCGCATACCGATAGTCGCAGGCATCTGGCCGCTGGTCAGCTATCGCAACGCGGAGTTTTTGCACAACGAGGTTCCGGGCGTTAACGTCACGCAGGATATTCTCGAACGCATGCGCATCGCCTCGGAAAAAGGCAAGGACGAAGCCCGCGAGGCAGGCATCGCCATCGCCCGCGAATCGCTTTTGGAAGTCCGTGACGTCATAGCCGGAGTTCAGGTCTCAGCCCCGTTCGGCAACGTGAAATATGCATTGCAGGTTTTTGAGGTTCTCAAGGATCAGGGCTGACCCTGAAAGATTTGATGGAAACTCCATATCTACTAATTCTCGGCGGAGCAAACGGCAGCGGCAAGACAACGTTGGCGCGAGAATATATTGAAGTAAAAGGGCTGCGTTATCTTGGTGCAGACCAAATTGCCTATGAACTGAATCCAGATAATGTAGAAAGCGTAGCGATCAACGCCGGACGGCTATTCATTCAGAAGATCGCCGAGTCTATCGAGCAGCACGAGAGCTTTCTCCTTGAGTCCACCTTGTCCGGACTTAGTCTGAGAAAATGGATATTAAAAGCGAAAGAATCCGGTTTTCTTATTCGGATAGCCTTTATATATCTGGATTCGACCGAGCTTTGTATTGAACGGGTTGCCTCTCGGGTAAAACGCGGCGGCCACAATGTTCCTGACGATGATATTGCTCGTAGATACCATCGTTCGAATATGAACTTTTGGCACAGTTATAGAGATCTAAGCAACCAATGGGAATTGTTCAATAATACCGGCAGCAGTATTGTTTCAGTAGCAACCGGTGAAAATAATGATATTATGGTTCTTGACGATGAGAGGTTTGAACGATGGCTAAAAATGGTAATGGTAAAGGAAAAAGAGAGTTGAATATAGTAACTACTCTAAGCGAAAATGCCTTGCGTAATTTTGTCAGCGACCTGAAGATCGCACAAAATGCCGTCCGCAAAGCTCAGGAAGAAAATCGTCGGCTCGGCATCCCGAACTGGTATTCCATCAACGGCCAAATTGTCAGCGACCTTGAACTAAAAAACAAGAACGGAAAACAAAGTAAATAGCCTGCTGTTTTTATCCATTCAACTTTTTTATCCATTCAAATTAAGGAACCAAAATGATCTTCCCAAACGCCTTGTCGTTTATCACTGCGTGGTGAGCGGCGGCGGCCTCGGCGAGGGGGAATGTTTTGCCGACGACGGGTTTTAAGAAACCTTGTTTGAGGCCGTCATAGATGGCGGTTTTTATCTCGGCCATTTTGTCGGGCGGAGCGTTAAAAAGCGACATTCCGAGAATGTCAGCATCTTTTGTCATCGCTAGACGCGGTGTGAATTGCAGGCTGCCGCGATTTCCGACGACAACGATGCGGCCATACATCGCCAGGGCTTCAAAATCGCGTTCGAGGTTTTCGTTGGCGAGCATCTCGATGACGAGATCGACGCCTTTTCCACTCGTAAATTCCTTTACGGCAGCAAAATGGCTTTCGTCCGTGTGGTCAAAAACGGCATCCGCTCCGTTATCTTCTGCAAGCTGTCGTCCTTCAGGAGAGCTTGCCGTCCCAATGGCCGTCAGACCGGCATTCTTTGCCCACTGGATCGCGGCGATGCCGACGGCTCCTGACGCTCCGTGAACAAGAACGGTTTCGCCGCCTGTTCCGCGTCCGCGTTGGAACAACGCCCGATAGGCGGTCGCATACGGCACCCAAACGCCGGCTCCGGCATCAAAGCTCACATTTTCAGGCATCGGTTCGATCTGGCTTTCGTCGCAAAGGGCATATTCGGCGTAGGTTCCGGTCAGCGAACCCGTCAGAAAAACGCGGTCGCCTGTTTTGAACCGCGTCACTGCTTCACCGACAGCATCGACCGTCCCAGCACCGTCCTTTCCCGGCGTAAAAGGCAGATCGGGCCTGATCGCATGAATGCCCGAACGGATATATGTATCGACAGGATTGACGCCCGCCGCCGCTATCTTTACCAGCACCTGCTGGCCGTGCGGCACGGGCGTTTCAGCATCCTCAAACCGCATCACCTCTGGCCCGCCAAATTCTTTTACGACTATCGCTTTCATTTTTTTTATCTTAAACGGCAAGAGGCCGTGTGTTCTGACAACAACATTATGCCATCAAAACACACGGCCCAAAACAGCGAAAGATCGCCTTGCCTGATTTACGAGTTCTTTGCCTTCTTTTTCTTCTTTAGTTTGTTCAGTTGTTTTACGTCGCCGCTCGTCTTAAATTCGGCGGTGCGTGTACAGATGGTGGTCGAAAGTTTTCCGGCCTCGCCGTGAGCGTAAACCAGATATGTTTTACCGACCTCAAAATTAAATCCGCACATTGCCGAATTTTGTCCGGTCGAGATCGTGATCGTTTTTAACGCGTCGCCTTTCCAGGTCTTTGCGGTTTTGAATGTTACCTCGACGCTGTAGCTGTCATCGGCGGATTCCCTGACCTCAACGACCTCGCCCGAAAAAACGGCGTTCGCCTCGGTAAACGCACTTTCGATCTGCTTATTCAACGGCTCGTCAAGCATTATGCAGCTGCACGCAAATGACCTTTCGGGAGCAATTAAAAGAAATGCCGCCAAAGCAAGAGAAATGTATAAGAATTTTTTCATGTTATTACCCGCCTTACAATTTCGTTATTAACGTTCGGCGGCGGTATCTTTGGAAACATTGTTCAGACGCTTTGCTTCCGATAAGCCGCCGCCTTCCATATACATGAACGCTACGCAACCCGTTTACTTGCGGGTATCTTCGCATTTGTCCGGGCTGTCTTTTGGTTCAAACGCGCAATCAGGCATTTCTATGTATGTCGCAAAGATCGAATTGATCTGATACAGCTTCTGCGGATCATAGATGACCTCCCTTACGTCTTCGTAGAGCAGCTCGATAACCTTGGCTTTCGATTTTCCCTCGAGGTCCTTTCTATTGTCCCAACGCCGGGCGATCTCTTTCGATTTTGTTTCGTCCTTTTCAAAACGCGATACAACGCCCTTCATTTCGACGATCATCACTGAAAGAGCCTTTTTGCTCATCGGCTTTTCATTGTTGTCCTGTCCCGAGACATTCACTGCAAATGCCGCCGCGATGAATATTGATACCAGTATCGGCATCTTCAAATTTTTCATGATTGAATCTCCTATCTTTAACGACAGTTGTCGATCAATTTTACGATCACGTTTCAATTCTTCCGGGCGATTTGCCCATTCAGCGACAGGTATTGGCCCGCGACCTGACACAAATGGGACCGGTCATTTATACCTGGATCAAGGATGGCCTGTCGGAAATATCTTAAAGACAGGAGATCATACGGCCTCGAGGCCATCCTCAATGCTTTTTGCGGGCAAACGGTCAATTTCCGCCGCTCCACATTTCAAAGCTGCCCCAGATGCCGTCAATGATCTTTTCATTCGCGGCAAATTTATCATCTTCCATGCCGACGATCACTACGTAATTGTCCGATACATCTGTGCCGAGCAGGATACGCAATCGGCCCTTGCGTCCGTCTTCCAAAACGGTCGTCGCGTCCCCGACGGCATATTCGCCGCTTTCACCTTTCAGATCTCCGAGCGTTACCTTTTGCCCCGCGCCTTCTAAAAATGAAACGGCAAATTCAAGCAGATCTTCTTTTGTTTGCCGCTTGTCGTTGTAGGCAAGGACGAACATATCCACACCGGAAGGAGTGGTCGCCGAAAAAACATCAACGCCGTCTAGGTTCTGGGTCTCGCCCGTTGTGCCTGCCGGCACCGAAAAACCGTAGCCTTTATTCTCGTCATAAACATAGACCCAGTCTTCCGGCACTTCGGCCTCTTTTACAACCTTCGCTTTGCCTTCCGGCCGTTTTTCATCCTTCAGGACGGCTGTTTTCGCTTCTTCCTTAGCCGGGGCCGTATTCGCCGGTTTGGCCCTGTCAGCATTGCCGTCACCTGTACTGACGGTCGCATCGCATCCCGCCAAAAGCCCGCACCCTAAAACCGCGATCATTAAGATCGATCTGTTCTTCATTCGTTGTATCTCCCTGAAATATATATGACTTTTGAGCTTTTAGCCGTCCTTAAAAAACGCGCGTTCGAGGATCACATTCCCGCCGACGGAACGGGCCTTCTCACGTCCTCGAACACCATCACATCAGGCAGTCCGAATTCTCTCACAATTATTGTCTTCACAGAATCTCTGTTTTGAGAATCAGTACTGCATCATCTTTGGGTAAGTAAAACGCAGTTCATTCTTGAGAGGAGATCGCTTTGAGACCTTGACCTCAATATGTGACATTTCTATCGAAGTATTGGGCTGACGATATTTTATCAGGTAACGGTTTCGTTTGCTCTCTAAAAGACTTTCGATCCCATCCTCAAATGTGGAGTAATTGTCTCCGTCTCGTCCCCTGATAACCGACCACAGGTTCGCTCTTTGATTACATGACTGAAAAGAACCACCAGTGAGGAATGGCAGGTCAAGAAAATATGAACGTTTTCCGTAAGAGATCTTATTGGCCGAGAACGTCTTGCGAGGAGGATCGTTCAAAAGCCATGAAACCGAGATCTGATGTTCTACAAGATCGCTAAAGGTAGCTCTCGCCTCCGACGAACTTCCGACCTCTGTATTTCGCAGGTCACTGATCAAAATTATGTGCTTTTCATTTTCTATCGGAGACTTTTTAAGCAGTTCGACCGCTGAACGAAGAGCCGCCATCGGATAAACTATTCCGGCCTTGGCTTCGGTCGCCTGAGTTTCCGAATTGAACGATTCATATGAATTGCCATTGGCACGCTTTACGGCTTCGGCCATATCATCAATGAAGGACGAGCGATCTTTCCCAAACTCTCTGATGATCTCTCCACGCTGATCCGAAACAACTATTGCCACATCATCGCTTTTGAGAAACGTCTTGTCGAACTGTCTCGAAGATGCAAATGGTATGTGGCTGTCAATACAACCCCACGGATTGGTAATAACCACAAAAACCAAAGACAAGTGTGATGCGTCTCTGACAACATCAAGTATCTCTTCCCTTTTACCATCGACGAAAAGTTCAAGATGTTCTTTCAGTAACTCCGCAGATGTATTTTGAGGACCTGAGGAAAGTATATTTAAGCGAACCGCGGCAACATGGTCAGTTTGGGCATATCCAACCGACAAAAACAGTACTCCTACGATCAGCAACCAAGTTAGAATTGAAGATCTGAGAGATTGTTTCATAAGAGTTGGATTCAAAATCTTCTATACTTATACCAAAGCCAGCATGGACCTGCCGCCGCATCGTTAGTGACGGGATTCAGCTTTTCCATTCAGATTCCGGGATCACTGCATTTTCAAGAATGTTGCGAAGTGTGCCCAGGGGAACATTTTTACCGCCATGAAAAGGAACTATTACCTGCCGCCCGGTGGAATAGTTTCTCCACTTTTTATGACTTCCTTTCCGGGAACCGGTGTGAACCCATATCGGGCAAGCAGGCGTTCCAGTTCCTTTGCCGTAAACGTTCTGATCTTTTCGCCCATCAAACATAGACCTCGCGAACAACCGCGGTCGGCGCGAACACATACGGATCGGGTTCAAGATAAAGTTCAATCGCTTCGCGAATGTTTTCCAGAGCATCTTCCTCAGTGACGCCCGCGCTCGAGCATCCGGGCAGTTCTGGACACCAAACGGCCCATTCGCCGGTAGTTTCGTCTTGTTCTAAAACCACACGCCATTTCATAAGGCTAACGTTACTCCACCGTTACCGATTTCGCAAGATTTCGCGGCTGATCGACGTCGCAGCCGCGGCGGACGGCGATGTGGTATGAGAGCAATTGGAGCGGCACGACCGACAGCACGGGCGCGAGCAGATCGGAGGTTTCGGGAATTTCGATGACGTGATCGGAGACCTTTGAACTCATGCCGTCGCCTTCGGTCAGGACCGAGATGACAATACCGTCGCGGGCCTTGACCTCGACGATGTTCGAGTGTGTTTTTTCGTAACGCAGTTCGCTGGCGGCGTTGCCGGTCTCGCGCGTGTTGACCACCACGACCGGCAGCTTTTCGTCTATCAGGGCGTTCGGGCCGTGTTTCATCTCGCCCGCCGGATAGCCTTCGGCGTGAATGTAGCTGATCTCCTTTAGTTTCAGCGCTCCTTCAAGCGCGACCGGAAAATTGATCCCGCGTCCGAGATAGAGAAAATCCTGCACGCGGAAAAAATCCTTTGACAGTTCCTCTATCAGGTCTGCGTCATTAAGAAGCTGTTCTATCTTTAGCGGAAGTTCGGCCAGGTCCTGGGCGAGCTTTTTGCCTTCTTCGGCGGAGATGCTTCCGCGCAGTTCGCTCAGATAAAGCGCAAAAAGATAAAGCGCGATCATCTGTGCTGTAAATGCCTTTGTCGAGGCGACGCCGATCTCAGGCCCGGCGTGCGTCAATATCGCGCCGTCGGCTTCGCGGTGGATCATCGAACCCTGAACGTTGCACACCGCCAGCACCTTGCAGCCCTGCTGTTTTGCCTCGCGCATGGCGGCGATGGTGTCCGCGGTCTCACCCGATTGCGAGATGACGATCAGCAGGTCGGTCTCATTCAGCACCGGATCGCGATAGCGAAATTCCGACGCGTAATCGACCTCGACCGGAACGCGTGCCAGCTTTTCAAGCATGTATTTTCCGGCAAGCCCGGCGTGCCACGACGTGCCGCAGGCGGCTATCTTTATCGACGTTATCGAGCGAAAATCATCTTCGGAAATGTCCATTTCGTCAAGATAAACCTTGCCCGTGTCCAGCGAAACGCGGCCCTGCACGGTGTCGCGGACGGCGCGGGGCTGTTCGTAGATCTCCTTGAGCATGAAATGCTTGAAGCCGCCTTTTTCGGCCATTATCGGGTCCCACGTTATCCGCTGCTGTTTTGGTTCAACGACGTTGCCGTCAAAATCGGTGACGCGAACGCTGTCCTTTGTCAGCACGGCGATCTCGCGGTCGCCGAGAAAGAACACGTCGCGCGTGTGCTGCAAGATCGGCGGAATGTCCGACGCGACAAAAAATTCGCCGTCGCCCAGACCGATAACGACCGGCGGGCCTTCGCGGACGGCGATGACCGTGTCCGGTTCATCGACGGAAATTATCGAAAGGGCAAATATGCCGCGAAGTTCTGCCACTGCTTTGCGGACGGCGAGTTCCAGCGAAAGGTCGTCCTTTTCGATGTAATGCCCGATCAGATGGGCGACGACCTCGGTGTCCGTTTCGGTCTTGAACGTGCTGCCGTTCGCCGCCAAACTTTCCTTCAGCGACAGGTAATTTTCGATTATGCCGTTATGCACGACAACGACGCGGCCCGATCGGTCGCGATGCGGATGAGCGTTTTCCTCGGTCGGGCGGCCATGTGTTGCCCAGCGTGTGTGGCCGATGCCGTATGTCCCATCGAGCGGATCAAGCCGGATGGCGTCCTCAAGATTGCGCAGTTTGCCCTCGGCACGCCGCAGCGAAAGCCCCTGCTTTTCATCAACGACAGCGATGCCCGCCGAATCGTATCCGCGATATTCCAGTTTGCGCAGGCCGTCGATTATCAACGGCACAACCTGCTTATTTCCAACATATCCAACTATTCCACACATAAAATATTGTTATTCAAAATAATGATCTGATCCGCTCTGTTACGCCCTTGCTTTTTGATCCAAAATATCCCTAGGAATATTCCGACAAGCCCCAGGATAAAAACGGTCTTGGTCGATGTAAAGCTGGTTTCCGAATACATTTCAATGCTGCGTCCCATACACAACATCCCAAACACAAATGAAACCACACCCATTAGATATAAGAAGATCTTCATAAAAAATTTAGGTAAGAGGCAGAAACGTATTCCATATCAGTCTTAGAGTCTCTTTTTAAGATACTTCCCCAACTTTTTTCCTTGAAATGCGCAGCACCTTAAGACAGTTTTCCTTGACTGACGCACCCCTTATTCGATCCCCATTGCTTCTCTTCTATTTTGAAGAGACATTTTCTTTGCTAAGAAGGTCTGCTGCTATTTCTTCGGGTCTCTTATTTTTATCAGCAAAAATAACTCGCCCGCCCGTTTCAGACGCCAGTTTTTGCAAAAAATTTCTTGAGCCTTTACTTGATGATGTTGTTCTGCCAAAAATCCCACCATCAACCTTTAGCTCATCAATAAATCCGACAACATAAACCTTTACACCTGTCTGTTTTATCGAGGTGAAAAAGGACTTGGAGGATTTATTTTTTGTTTGATCCTCGCCGTCACTTAAAAGAATCAGTATCTTTTCGGCAGATTCACCACAATCCGGCGAGTCTGACATCTTAAGCCTGTCTGCGGCAGCCAAGAGAGCATTTTGGAATTCAGTTCGTCCCCTGGCAACCTCAATCTCTTCAATTTGTTTTATATCCAGACTCGAACGTTTAGAACATTCGTTAAATGAAACCACCTCGGTGGCAAGTTTTCCCTTAACTGTTTTGGTTGCAAACCTGTAAAGCGAGATCCGGTCAGACTCTCCCAGTTGATCGAGGATCGCCTTGGCTACTTCTTTTTGTCTTGGGATCTGCGTAAACATTGATCCTGAATTATCAAGAAATATCCCGTACTGATTTATATTGTCGGTCTGCGCAGACATATTTCCCTGACACAGAGCCAACAGTCCCACGAAAACCAGAGCAACCTCAATTTTGATCTGCCATTTACGAAATTGCATAAACTGTTTACATCTGCTCGCTGATAAAGTTGACTGACTAACCACCTGCTAACACATGCGGTTCTGACCTACTTCTTTCTTGCCGGAACGCCGACGACGAGGTCGCCGGGTTCGATGTCTTTTGTGACGACGCTGCCGGCGCCGGTTGATGCTCCGTCGCCGACCTTTACGGGGGCGACAAGCATCGTGTCCGAACCGATCTTTACATTATTGCCTATTTCGGTCTGATGCTTGTTCTTTCCGTCATAGTTGCAGGTGATGGTTCCGGCTCCTATGTTGGTCTTTTCGCCGATGGTGGCGTCGCCCAGATAGGTCAGGTGGCTTGCCTTTGAGCCTTTGCCGAGAAGGGTCTTTTTCAGTTCGACAAAATTGCCGACCTTTGAACCTTCGGCCATTACAGCGTTGCCGCGAAGATGAGCCATCGGCCCGACCTTGCACGCATTTCCCACTTCGGAATCAATAATGACACAGTTATCAAGTATTTCCGCATTGTCGCCGATCTTTGCATTCGTCAGCCGCGTACCGGAGCGGATGACACAGCCGCTGCCGATCTCGGAATCGCCTTCAACCGTTACATTCGGATAAACGACGGTGTCGCGGCCAAACTTTGCGCGTTCGCTGATGTACGTATTTCGCGGATCGATAAATGTCACGCCGCTTTCACGCATCAGGCGGCCGATGGTCTTTTTGCGGAGCAGCCGCTCCATTTCGGCAAGCTGGATGCGGTCGTTTATCCCTTCGATCTCGCTTCTTTTATCGTGGACATACAGCCCGACCGTATCGCCCGCACCGCGAAGTATCGCCGGGACGTCCGTCAGGTAATATTCGCCCTGAGCGTTGTTGTTCTTTACACCGGCCAGGGCCGCAAAAAGCTTTTTTGTGTCAAAACAATAAATGCCGGAGTTTATCTCGTTCACCGCCCGTTCCGCTTCGCTGGCGTCCTTTTGCTCAACAATGCGGTCAAAGTTTCCGTCCTCAGAACGGATAACGCGTCCGTAGCCCGCCGGATCGTCCAATTTAATGGTCAAAACGGTGCAGGCGGCCCCAGCTTTGTGATGCTGTCCGATCATTTCCGAAAGCGTTTCGTGTTTTATAAGCGGAACATCACCCGAAAGTATCACGACGGTCGATTCGCGGTTCTCCAAAAAGCCGCGTGCGGAATTTACTGCGTCGCCGGTTCCCAACTGCTCTTTCTGGACGGCAAATTCGACCGCGTCGGCGTCCATTTCGCTGAGTACGGCCGTTTTTACATCATCGCCCTGATGGCCGATGACGACATATATCTTTTCCGGGCCGAGAATCGCCGCCGTTGAACAGACGTGGTTAATAAGCGGCCTGCCATCAAGCCGATGCAGCACCTTTGCAAGGTCCGACCTCATACGGGTTCCCAAACCCGCAGCCATTATCAGCACATCTATCGGCCTTTCTTCGCTGTTTGCGTTTAACATATAAAACTTTTGCGGATGCCCCGATCCCAGTCCACTAAAGGTTCAATCACCGGCGGATTCCGTCATTTTTTGCTCCGGCACACATGAAAGCACGGCCCGCGCCAGCTTTGCCGGATCGTGCCGGACCTTTTCGCCCGTGTCCAACAGGTCGCAATGCACGACCTTTGCTCCTTCAATGTTAACAGAGTCCAGCGAACCGTGAACACCTATCTGCTCGGCGCCGTCCTGCATATAGCGTTCCTGCTGGAGCGGAGAGATCGGGCGGTCGTTGACCAACACGTAGTCAAAATTCAGGTCTTTTGCATATTCGCGCACGATCTCAAGGTGCCGCCTTGCCGACATGCCTTCGGTCTCGCCCGGCTGTGTCATCAGGTTGCAGATAAATATCTTTACCGCGGGCGAACCGGCCATCAGGTCAGCCACGCCGTTGACCAGCAGCGGAGGCAGAAGGCTTGTATATAATGACCCCGGCCCGATGGTTATGACATCAGCCCTGTTTATCGCCCCGATCGCCAGAGGAAGCGGCGAACAGTCAGCCGGTTCCAGGAACAAACGCTCTATGTGCGGCCCGACGCGGGAAACATTTGTCTCTCCGTGAACGACCTCTCCATTAACCAGGCGTGCGGCAACGCGGACGTCAGCCATTGTCGCCGGAAAGATGTGTCCTTTGCTGGCGAGGATCTCCGACGAAAGGCGAACCGCTTCGGCAAAATCGCCGGTCACTTCTGACAACGCGGCAAGAAAAAGATTTCCGAAACTGTGGCCGCCAAGGTCGCCGTCGCCTTCGAACCTGTATTGAAAAAGCTGAGAGAGCAGATGCGAGTCCTCGGACAGAGCGACCATGCAGTTGCGGATGTCGCCCGGCGGCGGCATTTGCAGTTCATCGCGAAGCCGCCCTGAACTGCCGCCGTCATCGGTCACGGCAACGATGGCGGACAGGTCGCGAATTGTCGCGGCGCTGTCAGGATGGCCGCCGACATAGGCCTTCAGCCCGCTCAACAGTGTGGCGAGGCCGGTTCCGCCGCCGACGGCAACTATATTCAGGCCTTTGCGGTCGTCAATGTTCAGATCCAACTTCAGCATTTATCCCCGCGAATGGACACGAGACTTCCATCAAAAAAACTGGATATTAGCATAACGAAAGATTTTAGCAAAAAATACTTGAGACAGAGTGTTAAAATATGTTATTTTCTTTTTGGGCAGTACTGCCTTGTCCTTCCGGATGTTGCATCGTCAAACCCGCAGAACATTTTCTTTTTTAAGCATTTTTCTTTGATCTATTGAGATAATCAAAATGTCCCATTCCACTTTTATTATCCAGGAACAGCACTTTCAAAAGCTGAAAACGATACTTGCCCGGCTGTGTGTCGAATGCGCGGGCCGTGTTGTCTTTCTTGTTGACCGGGATGGCCAGACAATAGCATTTCACGGTGACATCGGCGATATGGACACCACAAGTTTTTCCTCGCTGGCGGCAGGCAATGTCGCGGCAACCAGCAGCATGGCAAAACTTATTGGCGAAGACGTTTTTCCGGCGGTCTTTCACGAAGGCGAGCGGGAAAGCATTTTCATCAGCGTTATAGGCCGCAGCCTTCTGGTGGTGGTCTTTGACGAACGCTCAACGCTCGGCCTTGTAAAGCTGAGAACAAAGCGTGCCAGCTTTGAAGTTGCCGACATTCTTGAGGAAGCGTCAAAGCAGTCCGCTTTTTCGATGAACAACTCAGTTTTTGCCGAAATCACCGATGAGGACATCGACAGCCTTTTCAGTTAGCCAAAGTTCTGATATAAAATTCCCAAGCACAACCATGACCTTTATCAACTACGCATCCAGAGAGATCAATTGCAAGATCGTTTACTACGGCCCCGGACTTTGCGGAAAGACGACGAATCTTCAGTATATTTACGATTCGACTGCGCCGCAGGCAAAGGGAAAACTCATTAGCCTGGCAACAGAGACGGACCGCACGCTGTTCTTTGATTTTATGCCGCTGGAACTGGGAACCGTTCGCGGGTTCAAGACACGGTTTCACCTCTACACCGTTCCCGGACAGGTTTATTACGACGCCTCGCGCAAGCTGATACTAAAGGGCGTTGACGGTGTCGTTTTTGTCGCGGACAGCCAGGAAGAGCGCATGGACGCCAATATCGAATCTCTTTACAATCTGGAAGAGAACCTCGAATCGCAGGGTTACGAACTGACAAAGCTGCCTTACGTTCTGCAAATGAACAAACGCGACCTGCCGAATGTCATTCCGATGGAAGACCTGACATACGAACTCCAGAAAAAGGGCGAGCCGGTATTTGAGGCAGTCGCAACCAACGGCACCGGCGTTTTTGACACGCTCAAGGCCGTCGCTAAGCAGGTTTTGACCGAATTGAGAAAGAGTTAACAAATAGCAGCACCTCGCTGGTACAGATAAAACCTTTTGAGCAGTTGAACGGTCGGGTTATGCCCGGCCGTTCACGTTATGCATGAACACTTTTGGGCTATGCCCCTATGCACTGTGGTTTGGCTGTGCCTCCGTTTTATCTTTTTTAGGGCTATGCCCTTATGCACTGTGGTTTGGCTGTGCCAAACCATGCGTGTCTCTCTAAAAATATCTCTTGGAGGCTGTGCCTCTTTTCTTTCGGAGGCACAGCCTCCTTTATTCATTTAGGGGAAATGTTACGGTCTGGCACAGCCAGACCGCAGTGCGAACGGGCAAAGCCCAAAAAGAGTTAGGAGTAAACGTCTGGGGCCTGCATAGCACCGACCGCAGTGCAATGGGGCATAGCCCAGGAAAAAGTGAAAAGGTGAAAAGGTGTAAAAGTAAAAAGGAGTATGATGCTGATATTCTCCTTTTTCACCCTTCCACTCTTTCACTTTTTTGCCTGGGGGGAGGCCGCTAAACGCTGGCGATGATCGTTATCGGCACACCGTTCGATATGACATCAAACATCGGCGACCGTTGCTGGGCGACCTCAACTATCTCGCGAAGCTGCTCTTCCGTCGCATTTCCCTTGACCTTAAAGGCGACCTTGATGCTGCGATAACCGTTTCGGATCTTTTCATCAAGCCCGAGAAAGCCGCGAAGATCGAGATTTCCCTCATAGCTTGATTCGACCTCAGTGATCTGGATGCCGCGAGCCGCCGCGTGACATACGAGGCTGGTGGTCATGCATCCGGCCAGAGCCGCGAGAAGATATTCGACCGGGCTTGCGCTCTTGTCGGTCCCGAGCAAAACCTCCGGTTCGTCCTTTTGAAGAACGAACGGCGTTTTGCGCGAAAACTGCTGGAGAGCTCCGTCAAAGTCATCGACGGTCGTGACATTCACACTGCCGGCGACCCACTTATTCTTCGCCCGAAAATTGAAATTGGCGATCCTTGAGTCGCCCTTGATGGCGTCGATGGTGTTGAAAAGTTCGGTGACATTTACACCGTTAACGAAATTTTGTTCTTTTGTTACTGCTTGCTGCATAACTATTGCTCCTTTATTTACTATGAATTGAATATTCGCCGGACGGCAACTGCCATCCGGCCCCGAGATCAGCAAAAAACGCTGCTGATGCCTTCGATCCGCTGCCGCTGGGACATATCAAGAGACCCAAGGGTTTCGAGAAACTTCGGATGGGTCATTCCCGTGCCGAGATATGTCCACCGGTTGGCCTGATGCTGCTTTTCCAGAAAGACCTCTCTTTCCGCGTCGGGCAAAGTGTGTCCCGTCGCTTCCTCAAATGCTTCGAGGTCGAACATTGTCTGCTGCCGGACGCTGTTATCCAGAAAACCGCCGATCTCCAGATAGCCATCGACCGCTTTTTCGATCTCGGCTTTCGACATTCCGTCGGCCAGGGCCTCGACCAACAGCGTATCGAGCTTTGCGTGCTGAGCTTCCTCGAGCCAATGGTATTTGAGCAGGCTCTTGAACTGCGGGTCGATGCTGTGGTCGTCACGCACGCTCTCGATATAGTGCCGCTGCGACATCCATTCGATATGCAAAATGGCGAGGGCGACCGAAAGCGGTTCGTGTGAAAGAATGAACTTTGCCACTTCCGACGGCGGGCCGATGACCCGGCATTCGGTGCCGAAACCTTTGCAAAACTCCTCGCTGAACCGTTTGAAAAGCTGAATATGTTTTGCCTCCTCTCCGGCAAATTGCAGAAACGCCCTGACCCGGTCATCGTCCTGATCCAGCGACGGCCTGATGTGATCCAGAACGAACGGCAGGATAAACTCCTCGACCAGTCCGAAGATCGACAGATAGGCGTGAGCGCGTATCTGATTCAGTACCGTCCGCTCGCTGTCTATCAGGAACGGCAGTTCGTCAACCCTTGCCAGCGATTCGGGCATGAACCGCTTTGAAAAATCCAGTTTTTTGTCACCGCCGATGACGTCATCGATGGCCCAATTCACCTTTTGCGAAGCGTCCAGCGTTTCGCGATAACCATATCCGTGGGATGATCTTGTACTTGTTCCATTTGTGATCGCATCCAACATTGTTAACTCTCCTTTCGTATATAAATTGCCTGTAAATAAATGATGCGGCGGCTTTCCACCGGCTGTTCTCAAACCTTCCGGGCCGCTGTTCCTTATGAGAACGTCCGCAAAACGGGCTGCCTCAACATCGGGAAAAGCGGCGGCGCGCTGCCTATCGCGATCTCGCCGATGACCTCAAAACCGAACCGTTCATATAGCGGTATATTTCGCGGATTGGACGATTCCAGATAAGCGGCCACCCCGTCCGCATCCACGCGTTCAAGCGCGTATTGCATCAACTGTGATCCAAGCCCGTTTCCCTGCATCGGCGTGTCAACCCCGATCATCGGCAGATACCAGTGAGGTTCCTCAGGGTGATATGAACCCATCGCCTCAAAGACCGGAAAGAGATCCTTCTGCACTTCTTGCGTTGTGGAGTTTTGGAAAAGCTCCGTTAGCGCGTCGTCATCTGGGTGAGCATCCGGCGGAAGCCAGAGCGCCGCTCCGCAAAGGTCCGCCGTGCTGTAAGCGGAACCGTGTTCAAATGCCTTGCCCGCAAATCCGCGAATGAATGCCGGAAACCATGCCATATAAGCGACCGGCGTCGGATATACCCATCGCGCGACCGGATCGGTGCTGAAACCCAGAAGAATTGTATTGACCGCTGCGGCCGATCCGGATATCGGAACTGGAAATACCTGTCCGGCCGAACCGGGCGGGATCTCGATCCGTTCTTCGGTTATCGCGTCGTGTATCGCTTCATTTGTAAACATAATTGCTGCTCCTGTATGTATCTGTGAAAAGACATTCCATGCCCTTCCCTGATTAAAGACGGCTTTCGCGGACAGATGCGGACATGCAGAGCCAAAAAAATAGTTATGCGGTTCAAAATATGCTAAACTCACGGCAAATCCTGTCGTATAACCATCTGTGGAGAAAGCATTGACCGGCGCGATGAACGAAAGAAATTCGCCTGAGATCACCCAATTGCTTCTGAAATGGCAAAAGGGCGATGAGCATGCCCTGGCCGACCTGATACCGTTGGTCTATGCCGAACTGCGCAAGATGGCGGCCAATTTCATGCGGCGGCAGAGGCCGGGCCATACGCTTCAAACCACCGCCCTGATCAACGAGGCGTATATGCGGCTGGTCGATTCGAACCGCGTTAACTGGCAGGACAGAGGACATTTTTTTGCGGTGGCGGCACAGCTGATGCGGCGGATACTGGTCGATTCCGCCCGGCGTCGCAACAGCCTCAAGCGGGGCGGCGACCGCGTCCTGATAACGCTGGACGAAAAGGCCGACCTTGCCGTGGAAAAACAGACCGATATGGTAAAGCTGGACGAAGCTCTGGAACGGCTTGCCCGATTGAGCTCCCGACAGGCGAAAATAGTGGAGATGCGTTATTTTGCCGGCCTGACCGAAGATCAGACAGCCGAAGTGCTGGGCATTTCGTCGCGAACGGTCCGCCGCGAATGGAGTCTTGCGCGGGCATGGCTTTACCGCGAGCTTAACGATACGAACACATAATGACACCCGAAAAATGGGACAAGGTCAGCGAGGTCTTTCATGCCGCCGTGGAAAAACCCGCGGCGGAGCTAAAGCAGTTTCTCGACAAAGCCTGCGGCCGCGATAATGAGCTGCGTACCGAGGTGCTTTCGCTGCTGGCGGCAAATGACGAAGCCGGTGATTTCATCAAAGAACCGGCCGTCGATCCGCTGGCCGGAGTTTCATCCGAAAGCAAACCGGCGTCGCTTTCAGGCTCTTCCATAGGCCCATATCAGGTAAAACGAAGCATCGGTTCCGGCGGGATGGGAAACGTCTATCTGGCGACCGACACGCGGCTGAACCGCGATGTCGCGATCAAGAGCCTGCCGCCTGACATGTTGGACGATACCGGCCTGGTAAAACGTTTTGAGAACGAGGCAAAGGCCGCCGCAGCGATCAATCATCCAAATGTCGCCACTATCTTCACCGTTGAAAAGATCAATGACCGGCCGCTGATAACGATGGAGTTCGTTGACGGCACGACGCTAGACGAACTGATACCGGAGAACGGCGTAGGTGTCCGCCTCTTTCTGGAATGGTTCGTGCCGATCACGGACGCATTAAGCCGCGCTCACGAATCGGGCATCATCCACCGCGACATCAAACCCGGCAACATCATGATCACGCGGACCGGCGCGCCAAAGATACTCGATTTCGGCCTTGCCCGGTTCGAGCAAAGGGACATTTCGGGCGACGTTCACGACACCGGCCTGACGCATTCGGGGCAGATACTCGGCACACCGGCGTATATGTCGCCCGAACAGGCCGAGGGAAACGAACTTGACCAGACCACGGACATTTTCAGCCTCGGCGTGGTGATGTATCAGGCGCTGACGGGCAAACGTCCGTTTCCCGGTGACAATAACGCACAGGTCGTCAGCAATCTTTTGCGGTCAGATCCCGACCCGATAACCCGGTCGCGGCCCGACATACCTTCAGATATTGTCCGGCTGACGGAAAAGTGCCTGTCCAAGTCGCGGCGTTCGCGGCCGGCTTCAATGGCGGAGGTAAACAAGATCCTTGCCGGTGTCAAAGCCCGTCTTGGAGGTGATCTTTCGACAAGCAGTTCGCTGAGGCGGTTTTATAGAGAATTTCGGACCGGGTCACCGTCATGGCTGATCGCGGCGGGCGTTTTTGTCCTGCTGGCTGCGGTGGCGGCAAGCTTTGTCTTTCGTGTTTCGGATGCGGACACCGCATTCAGCACGTCGAACGTCACCCCGCGACAGCTCTCACAGACAAATAACATCGTGTATGCCCACATCACGCCGGATGGAAATTCGATGGTCTATAACACGATCGAGGATGACGAACGGCGCTCAATGTGGATCAGACGCATTGATGACCGCAACTCGCTCCGGCTCCTCGGCCCGCAGGACGTATGGTTTTGGGGCGGGCTTGCGGTTTCGCCGGACAATTCGCATATATATTACGTGACCGCCGAACGCACGGCGCGGCACGGGTCGCTGTACCGCATTTCGTCGCTGGGCGGACAGCCGCGAAAACTTGCCGATACGGTCAATGACCTTGGGTCGCTTTCGCCCGACGGCAGCCGTGTGCTGCTGGTCAGATACGGCGACGTGTCGCAGTTGATCAGCATCAACGCAATGGATGGCGGTGACGAACAGGTGATCCTTTCGGGCGAACCGGGCGACATTTTTCGCGATCCGGCATTTTCAGCGGACGGCAGCCGGATATACTTCAGCCTGGTAGAGAATGTCGGCGGGCCGGAAATGTGGTCGCTGGCCGAGATACCGGCAGCAGGCGGAACGCCGCGAACCATCATGCCCGCACAGCGGTCACGCATAAACGAGGTCGTCGCCCTTAGCGACGGCAGCGGCCTGCTGATAAATCAAATAGACGCCAACACAAATCTTAATCAGATATTCCATCTGTCGCCGGCAGATAACAAGCTCACCAGGGTCACTAATGACCTTAATTCATATTTTGGATTGAGCGTAAGCGCGGACGGGCGTTCGATGATGACCGCTCGGCGGCAGACCAGAAACGACCTGTGGGCCGGAAAGCTGGCGGAAACTCCGAAACTGGAAAAGATCACATCAGAGCCTATCGCCTACCGTTATGTCACCTGGACACCGGATAACAAGATCGTCTTTGAAGGCATCGAAAATAATGTCCCACATATTTTCATCACCGACCCCGAGACCGGAGATCTGACTCAGATAACCTTTGGCGATGCGGCAAACACCGAACCTGTGGTATCGCCGGACGGAAAACATCTTATCTTCACCTCCGACCGCAGCGGCGAACGCAAGATATGGCGGATGAATCCCGACGGCAGTTCACCGTCGATGCTCGGACCGACGGAAGGAACCGGACTGGCTCCGCGTTTTTTAAATGACAGCAGCAGAGTCGTATTCAGATGGAACCGCGACAACATTACCAGTTTGGCCGCTCTTGACCTGGCAACAGGCGACATCACGCCTGTCGAGGAACATTCAAATTCGTACTGGCGGCTCTCGCCGGACGGTTCGATGATCGCTGTTGTGTTTTATGATGAAACGGAGAAGAGGTCAAAGGTGCGGCTGAAACCGCTCAAAGCCGGAATAAAGGAAAAGATACTGGACATTGACCCATTCTATGTTTTCCTCTGGTCGGCGGACAGCCGATCGCTGATCTATCGGGAACGTGATCAGTTGGAAGGCCATCCTTCGACATTGTGGGCGGTGGAGATAGGTACCGGAAACAGGTCGAAATTTCTCTCCGCCGAGCCTGAAGCTTTTGTGACGGCCGCGATCTCGCCGGACGGTACGCGCGTAGCCGTTATTCGCGGCAGATTGCTGACCGACGCAGTGCTTTTCACCAGAAACGACCCGGCCCGATGACCTGTTGAAAAAGAACACAAAAAAGCCGCTCCTCACAAAAAAGGAACGGCTTTTCTATTTTATGTGGCGGAGCCGACGGGGCTCGAACCCGCGACCTCCAACGTGACAGGCTGGCGTTCTAACCAACTGAACTACGGCTCCGCATCTTTTAGTCTTGAGTCCTTAGTCTGAAGTCTTGAGTCGGAAATTGTGAATTTAACTAAATCTCCTGCTCCAGACCCATGACTTAAGACTCCAGACCTATGACTGACAATGGTGGGCACGAAGGGACTCGAACCCCTAACTTCCTCCTTGTAAGAGAGGCTGTCTACCAATTGACATACATGCCCTAAAAGCTTTTGTGACAACGTTTTACAAGCTGTCATGTCCGGCATTTTCAAAAAACCGGCCGCTTGTCCTGACAAACGGGCGAACTCAAATGCTACGAAAATCAATGGCCCGCTGTCAAGTTGGCTCCGCGATCATCAGAGGCGGCTAATCGACCAGCAGTCCGTCCTTGCCGAACCTGAGCTTTTCAGGGTCTGTCTGAAGCACCGTCCTGATCAGGTTTCCGGCAACCTCGCGATAACCTTTTTGTGTTTCGGCGTCGAGCGAGGGGTTGTATTGCGGATGTCCGAGTATCATCAGCCCTGACAGCGCGACCAGCGTGTCCGACAACTGCTGTTTATCACTGTCGGTCAACTCCGCAAACTCGGGCATTTCCTGAAATGCCTCATCCAATCGGTCCCACAGGGCATCAAGGGCCTCGTCCGAAGGCTCAGGCGAATTGTGATAGACCATTGAGGCAGACGCGATAAAGAACGTGAACGCGGCGGACACGCTGTTGCTTCTGCCTTTTTTCGCCACCTCTTCGTCAAAGGCGCTCTTTGTGGTGACAAAGAGCGCATGCAGTATCTCTTTTTCCTGAGCGTTCGAGCCTATCGAATCGGCAAGCGAGCGTGCCACGTCGATAGACGGATCAGGTCGATACGTAGTTGTCGCTGATGGCCTCCGCGGAGCGGGCCTCGCCATCTGTCGGCCGCGAGAGGCGCTTCCCGTCGGTGCGTTTCGCGGTTTTGCCGCACTGCCCTGGCCGACGGCCCCTTTAAGAACAGAACCGATCTTTTTCTGGACCTGTTTTGCCGCAGCCGAACCGCCCGCAGCCTCGTATGCCTTGCCGTAACCGGAGGCTCCCGCGGCTCCGGCAGCCGTCTGCGACATAGCGGCGGACGCGGCCAGAAACACGATCAGGACCGTGAATACGGCCCTGACAGGCAGCAGATAAATTCGCATAGGAAATGTGTCTTTCATTGGTCAATGATACAACGAAATCCGCCCCGAAAAGAAAAAATATTCGCGGCAGGGTCAGTTATTTCGATGAGCGATAAAACGGACAATTCCCGCAAGCGTTTCCGCTTCGGCCCCAAGATCGCCGATTTCGTTCAAAAGATCGGCCTCGATCTCCGCGCTCAATCGCCGCGCGGCATCAAGCCCGATGGCTGACGGGTATGTCGCCTTTTGGCTTGCCGCGTCCTTTCCGGCGGTTTTGCCCAACAGGTCGGTCGTCTGCGTGATGTCCAGCACGTCGTCAACGATCTGGAAAAGCAGGCCGATCTTGTTCCCCATCTCAAGAACAGCCGAGGTCTTTTCATCAGACGCTCTTCCGATGACGGCACCGGCCTCGGCGGCGAACGCTATCAAGGCCCCGGTCTTGTTGCGATGGATGTTCTCGATCTCCGCCAGCGTCACGTCTTTTCCCTCGGCTTCGAGGTCGAGGTGCTGGCCGACGACCATTTTGGAAGCGGCCTGTCCGAGGCCTGAAATGAGCCTGATCCTTTCGCCGGGTTCAAGATCCTCGTCTTCGGCAATGGTCTGAAACGCCAGCGCCTGAAGCGCGTCACCTGCCAGAATGGCGGTCGCTTCGCCAAATTTCACATGACACGTCGCCCGTCCACGCCGGAGGTCGTCATCGTCCATCGACGGCAGATCGTCGTGGATAAGCGAATAGGTGTGTATCATCTCTATCGCGGCGGCGGTACCGAGCAAGCGGCGGTCATCGGCACCGAACGCACGGCCGGCGGCCAGCGTCAGAGCGGGCCTGAGCCGTTTGCCGCCCCCGAACAGGCTCCAGCGCATGGCTTTTTCCAATTCGGCGGATGCCGAGCCGGTCTCCGGCACCAGCCTGTCCAGTTCCGCATTGACCAATGAAGCGGCTTCCTCAAAAAACTTGTGTGTCCGATGCATTTTGTTCGCATTATCCGTTATCACAAATGTAAATTCAATTCCCGTTCAGCGTTGAATCAATAACGCCTTTACTGTAAATTCTGTATAACCTATGCCTGTCACCGAAAACGAATTCAGGAACGCCCTGTCACGATTTGCGAGCGGCGTGACCGTTATTGTGTCCAAAGACGCCGAGGAAAGGCTTCACGGCATCACGGTGTCGGCGTTCTCGTCGGTGTCGCTGTCGCCGCCGCTGGTCCTGATCTGCGTTGAAAAGACCACAGGCAGCCACGCGGCGTTGTCCACAGCAGAACATTTTACCGTCAACGTGCTGAGCAGCGAGCAACGGGAAGTATCGGAAAAGTTTGCGTCATGGAGTTTGGAAAAATTTGACGGCGTGGATATGACAATGGGCGAACTCGGCCTGCCGATGGTGAACGGATGCCTCGCAAATCTGGAATGCACGATGAGCCGGACGATCGACGCGGGAGATCATTCGATATTTGTCGGCGAGGTTGCCCACGCGCACATTTTTGACGGCGATCCGCTTATATATTTTCGCAGCGATTACCGAGGGCTGGAATGAGGTTTGAGGGAGAAGAGCCTTTGGGAGCGCCGTGCCGCGGCCATGAACGCCCATGGCGCAACCGATGCGTGGACAAGGGCCTGAAGGACGAATGGCTGGAAAGGCTGAACGATCTGTCTGTTTTTGGCCTGATAAGCATCTGCGAAGGCCACGCGATAGAACCGGAGGGACATCCGCGACGGCTTCCGCACATAAACCTGCGGCTGCGTGAGGCCTACATCGGGAATGTCGTTGAAAATTGGAACCTGCTAAAGGCGGCGGTCGGATCGGCGCTTGGCGAATGTTTTGATGCGGGACGTTTCAGAGGACATTTTGAGATCCGCAGCGGTTATGCGTCTGACCGTAAAGGCAGCGAACCGGTCGATGTGGCACTTCTCAAGATCTCAGCCCGTTTTGATATGGAACCGAGCGGCGGCAGCCCTAAAAACGAATGGTTTGAGAAAAGCATCGCGGCGGCGGAGTGTTTTGACAAAAAGCTCGGGCGGATATTAGAGGCTGCTGCAGAATAAGGAAAAGATATGAGGTTAAAAAGGTTCTTGTCGTATTCCGTATCGCTTATTTGCATTGTCATGATGACGGCAAACGGCCTTTTGGCTCAGCAGGACGCTCCGTCATTCCGCTGGTATAAGGGCAACACGCATACGCATACGCTGAACAGCGACGGCGATTCGATACCGCTCGAAGCGGCAAAATGGTATCGCGAGAACGGATATAATTTCGTCTTCATAACAGATCATGAATACATTACGAACGTCGGGCCGCTCAATCATATTTTGGGCAAAAGCGGATCGTTCCTCGTCATCAGCGGACAGGAGATAACGGATGCCTACGACAAAAAACCGCTGCACCTGAACGGCCTCGGGCTGGAAAAGGTTGTGATGCCGAACCGCTTGCAGGGTTCGGTCGCGACGCTGCAAAAGAACATTGACGACATAAGGGCCGGCGGCGGCGTGCCGCAGTTGAATCATCCCAATTTTGGCTGGGCGCTGACCGCCAATGAGATAAAGCAGCTAAAGAACGTCCGCCTGATGGAGATACACAACGGGCATCCGCTGGTGAACAACCTCGGCGGAGGCGGTTCGCCGTCGGCCGAGCAGATATGGGATGAACTTTTGACCGGCGGAATGGTGATCTTCGCCATCGCCGACGATGATGTACACCATTTCAAACGCATCGGCGACAAAACTGCCGCAACGCCAGGCCACGGATGGGTGATGGTGCGTGCGGCGGAACTTACACCCGCCGCGATAATGTCCGCTCTGGACAACGGCGATTTTTACGCCTCAACAGGCGTCGAACTGGAAGAATATACGGCGGACGGCTCCGGCATTTCCATCAAGATAAAGCAGCAGACATGGAGCAAATACCGCGTTCAGTTCATCGGCAGCGGCGGCCGCGTCTTGAGCGAAACCTTTGACAACCCCGCGACCTATAAATTCAACGGCGACGAAGGCTACGTCCGCGCAAAGATATTCGAATCAAACGGAAAACTGGCATGGACACAGCCGGTTTTTGTGAAACGTTAACAGACAATTTGATGACGGGGCATAGATACCTGATATTATGCCTTTATCGCGTTTTGGTGTTTACATTTTTTGCATTATGGAGTTTGGCCTTATGAATCGGATATATTTCATCATTTTATTAGGCATTTTTCTCTGTTCGTGCGGTGGAGGCGACCTTGCCGTTCCTAAAAACAAGATCGCCGAGGTTTCGTTTCCCAGTAAGGAGACGATGTGGATCGTCACGCGGGAAAACCACCTGTTTCGGTTATCAGCGGACGGGTCGCTCCATGATGTTGAGCAATTCGCGGGAAAAGCGGAGCTGGTATTTTTTCTAAACGATCAAAAAGGCTGGGTTCTGGCCATAGGCGGGCATATTTGGTCAACCGCCGATGGTGAGAATTGGGAAAAGACAGGAAGAC
>CAZOXY010000038.1:0-6894 GCA_964583955.1 uncultured Chloracidobacterium sp.
TGCCAATGGTGACGCGGTCGCCGCTGCGTAAGGGCCGCGGTCGTCCCTGTATCTGTTCACCGTTTAGAAAGGTGCCGTTGGTGGAGTTCTCATCGGCGACCCAAAGCTCGTCGTTGTCGATAAAGAACGTTGTGTTGACGCGCGACAGGCCATCGTCGCTCCAGGCTATGTTTGCCTGATCGGAGCGTCCTATAGAAAGTTCGCCTATGACCTCTACCGACCTCGATTCGTAGGGTCCGCGGATGTGCAGCGTGACGTTCACGGCCGTTCAGTGATGGTGGTCTTCCTCGGACACTTCCTTGAGTTTTGAAAGGTCCAACAAACGGGAAAATTTGTCAAAGTGAAACATCGAATCATCCTTGCAGTGTTCGCAAAAGAAGGTCACGTCCTCGCCCAGGTACATATCCTTCAGATGATAAGCGATAAAACATCCATAGCAACGCTGAATGCGTTTTCCAAATTGTCCCAGTACTTCTTCGGTGTGCGCGGTTTCCATAAAAAAGATCACAGAAAGTTTAGCATATCAGAACCGAGCGTCGGCGAATGCCCGTGTATGTCAGATGCGAAAATGCCTTTACCGCACACCGTTACACCTCACTTAAAATGACGATCTCCGCCCTGCGTTTTGCATCGTCCAGAAACGCTTCGATCGCGGCGGCCACGCGGTCTTCGGTGAGTATCTCGCGTATCTCGCTTCGCTTTTCGTCCAATGTCGGCAGCAGGACGCCGGGACGTTTTGCTCGAAATTCGGGGACGAAGGTGTCCTGATAATAAAGCTCTTCGTCCTCAGGCGTCACGACAATAAAGGAACGAAAACGGAAATCCAGATATTTATTGATGGCGACCCTGCGCTCGATCAGCTTCTCGAAATTATCATCACGGACGGATTGGAACCCGACGATCCGCAGCCGATTCTCAAATTCGGACGTGGACGGAAAATATGACAGCAGTTTTGCGATCTCGTCCGCGACCTCTTTTTCTGTCGGCGGATTGGCGGGCAGGCGCTCGGCTTCCAAAGCAAAAAGCCGCTGGTCTATAAGCAGACGCAGGGCGCGGTTCAGGTCGTCAGAGCCGGGCGGCGTTATCGGCGTTCCCGGCTGCATGGCAAGCTGCCATTTCAGGTCTGAGAGGGTTATCAACTCGGTTTTGACCCCGTCATTTACGGTCGCGACGACCTTGTCAACCGTTTCCTGGGCGCTTACCGCCGTCAAAAAGGCGGTAAACGCCCATAATATCGTGATCAGCCCTATATTTTGCCTGTGTTGCCTAAAAAACATCGCTTTTCTGATTTTTGCGTCTATCAACGGGCTAGTCAACCTCTGAAACGATGTAAAAAGATTGACAAACAAGACAAAACAATCTTTAATACTTGTAGCAAGCCGTGTATTCTCTATACGGCAAAGGTCGCATCGCTCTCCGTCAGCATTTCCGCCAAACTCTCGACCTTGAGCAAAAAGCAGTAAAATGCCCGTTTCCAGATCAGAAAACCCCATGCCTGACCCAGGCGTCCATTCCCTTGGACACACAGAGGCATCGGCCGAATTGAGGTTTATCTCAGACCTTGGCCGCAGTCTCCTCTTCACCGTCCATCCAAAAAAGGTCGCCTCCAGAGTGGCGGACGCCATCAGGGCCGGCGTCGATGCGGACGCGTGTCTTTTTGTCGCCGAACTGGAGAACATCGGCATAGTAAACTGCGCCTTTGACCGAAAGGGCGAACTGATGACCAATTTTCTGAACCGCAAGCGGTTCGAGAAATGGCTTGACCTGCTTCCGCCGCAAATAGGATACGTTGAGGATGATGAGACGGAATTCCTTCTTCAGGATGGTTCTCACAAAATGGAATACATCTCGCCGATACATATAAACGGCGAGATACGCGGGGCGATAGCGGTCGGTTTCGCGGAAAAAATAGACTTGAATGAGGCCAAGGCCAGATTGGTAGATGCCGCGACGCAGATGGCGGCAATGAGCGTCAATCTTTCGGCGCATTACGAAGCGGCGATCAATACTTCGATCAACCGCGCAAAAGAGGAACACCGCAGATTTACGGAAGCGGTTTTGGATGCCCTGCCTCTGTCGCTGTACGTGGTTGACCGCGATTACCGCATCGTTACATGGAACCGCCACCGCGAGATAGGGACACAGGGCATTCCGCGCGATTCGGTCATCGGGCGCAATGTTTTCAACGTATTGGCCAGATACCCGCAGGGCCGTGTCCGCGAGGAATTTGAAAGGGTGTTTCAAAGCGGAGAGATCGAACGGATAGAACAACAGACGATAGCGGCGGACGGTTCGACAAAACACTGGGTCGTGACCAAGGTGCCGATGAAAAATCCCGACACCAATGAGGTGACACACGTTATCACTGTCGGCGAGGACGTTACGATCCGCGTGGAGGCGATACACGGCGTTGCCAGAGCGGAAAAACTGGCGGCGGTCGGAAGGCTGGCGGCAGGTGTCGTGCATGAGATAAACAATCCGCTGGCGACAATATCTGCGTGTGCCGAGGCGCTCGAACAAAGAGTTGACGAGGGCGCGTTTGAAAATTCGGATGCATTGGACGACCTGGCCGAATATCTGGGGCTGATAAAGAGCGAGGCTTTCAGATGTAAATCGATAACAACGGGCCTGCTTGATTTCAGCCGCATCAGGACCGGCGACCGCAACCCGATAGACGTTGCCGACATACTTCGTTCATCGGCAAAGCTGATCTCGCATCAAAAACGGGGCGAGTTCGTGGACATCAAGGTCGAGGCCGGCGACGACCTGCCGATGGTCAAGGCAGACGGCGGACAGATACAGCAGGCGATCATCGCCCTGGCGACCAATGCGATAGACGCAATGCCTGACGGCGGCACGCTCACCTTTAGGGCAAAGGCAAAGCATGGCCGCGTGGCCATTGAAGTTTCCGACACGGGCGTCGGCATCAGCGCCGAGGATATGTCTAAGATCTTCGAACCGTTCTTCACCACAAAAGAGGTCGGGAAAGGCACAGGGCTTGGACTTGCCGTTTGTTACGGCATCATCACCGATCACGGCGGACGCGTAAGCGTAAGATCCAACCTCGGCAATGGAACGACCTTTACCATCTTTCTTCCGGCGGTGGAAAGATAGATCACCAGGCGGCGCGGACAATGGACACGACCGGGCCAAATGACCTCACAACAAAGCTATGGCAAAGTTACTGATAGTTGATGACGAGAAAAATCTCCGGCTTGTCATCGAAAAGGAGATGAGCAGGCACGGCCACGACGCTGCCACCGCCGCCGACGGCGAAGCTGCGTGGGAAATGCTCGAAGCAGCAGATTATGACGTTCTCCTGTGCGACATAAACATGCCCCGGCTGGACGGCATGGGCCTGCTGAAACGCATCAAGGAAAAATCCGCCAATCAGCCGGAGATAATCATGCTGACGGGCCAGGGAACCGTCGAAACGGCCATTACGGCAATGAAGCTCGGGGCCTATGATTACCTGACAAAACCCTATCGGATAGCCGAACTTACGGCTCTGGTAAAACAGGCGGCGGAAAAGAAACAGCTCAGAACGGACAACGTCCGGCTTAAGGCCCAGATCGAGCGTTCAAAAGGCGCGACGCCTGACATCGTTGCCGAATCTCCGCAGATGAAAGAGGTTTTGAGGCTGGTGCGACGCGTTGCGCCGTCCGATACATCGGTGCTGATAACGGGCGAGTCAGGAACCGGCAAGGAATTGGTGGCACAGGCGATACACCGGCTAAGCTCGCGGGCGGACAAGCCGTTCATTGACCTTAACTGCGCCGCGTTGCAGGACACTTTGCTCGAATCGGAACTGTTCGGTTATGAGGCAGGGGCTTTCTCCGGCGCTCGGACGCGAAAGCTTGGACTTTTTGAGCTTGCTGACGGCGGCACGCTTTTTCTGGATGAGATAATGGAGATGCCCGCCCAGCTTCAGTCAAAATTGCTGCGGGCGCTCGAAACACGTTCTTTCTTTCGCGTTGGCGGTGTGAAAAAAGTTGATGTTGACGTCAGGCTGGTCGCGGCGACCAACCGCGATCCGCATCACGCCGTTGCCGAAGGCATCTTCCGTTCGGACCTGTTGTATCGCGTAAACAGTTTTGAGATAAGCATAGCTCCGCTGCGAGAAAGGCGTGAGGACATAGAGCCGCTGGCACAGTATCTTTTGCAAAAGGTCGCGGGGCTGAACGCGCCGATCCTGACCCAGCCGGTCATAGAGGCCTTGTCGCAATTTTCGTGGACCGGAAATGTCAGGCAGCTTCGCAACTGTCTGGAAAGGGCAACGCTGCTTGCCGACAACGGCCGCATCACGGTCAAGGAATTGCCGCCGGAGATAGTTCACAAAATGGAAAATTCGGGTTCATCCGTTAGCTTTGGCACGAATGACCCGAACAGCGTTCGCGGTTTTCATAACGCTTCTCCGGTCAACCTTCGCGATTCAGAAAAACAGCAGATCATAAACGCCCTTGAGCGCACCGGCTGGCATCGCGGAAAGACCGCGGAACTGCTCGGCATCTCGCCGTCAACGCTTTACAGACGGCTCAGGGAATACGATCTGGAAACCCGCTGACGCGGATCAGATCATCGACAGTGAAAAGAGGAGGCATCGGAAAAATGCCTCCTCTCATTTTTTAGTGGCCGGACGCCGCGGACGAACGGTCACAACGGTTCGTCAAAGGCTACTTTTTACAGAAACCCTCGCTCCCTTTTGTTACAACGACGCAGTTCTGTTCCTTTTCAAAGCCCTTCATTCCGGTCTCTTCCCCGGTGGCGGCCTTGACGGTCTCGGTCTTGCCGTCGCGTGTGAATTCGATCGTGTCGCCCTTGGCCGTACCATCGTAAGTCTTTGGGCCGTCAAGGTTTGCGATCTCGACCGAGTATTTTCCGTCCTTTTTGGTGATGTTCAGGTATGTGCCTTCCGGCCCGTTCCAACGAGCAACAAGCTTGTCGGCGTTTCCGGTTTCCGCTTTTCCGTCGTCCGCTTTATCGGTCTTTGGTGATGCATCGGGTGACGCCTCAGGCGACTCCGATGGTGATGCGGCCGGTGAAGGTGAATCGACAGGTTTATTGTCCGTCTTTTCCGGTGTGGAAGGGTCACACGCCGCCGCAATACAAATTACAGCCGCAAGGGCTGATAACATCAATGATCTTCTCATTTTATTTACCTCAAATTCCATTCATTACCGCCGCTTTTCGGGCTGGCGGGTTGAAAGCCGTCAAAATTTAACGGCAGATACATGAGCCACTGCTCACGACGCCGAGATCAACACAAAACAACGTCTTTCACGAGAACACAAACAGGCGCGGTTGTGCTTTGGTATGCGGCGTGATGCCGCTTCCGTCTAAATTGCCCGCTTCTGGCTCTCCATTGTTCGCATAAAATCCGGTCGCGACGGTAAGAACGAACGGCCTGCGACAAACTTGCAAAAAAACATGAAATTATTTTTGCGGTATCGGCGTTGCCTGCCATGCCACGGCCTGCCAGCGGCCCTTTCGCTTGACGAAGGTTCCGGTGTTGTAAAACTTCAGCGTCTCGGTGGAGCCGTCCGCGAGCGTAGTTTCACCCACCAGCCGAAACGCCACGACTGCCGTGCTGCCGTATTGCCTGATGATGATGTCCTCGGCGGAATACACCATTTTCGGGGCGTCAGGATTTGGCAGCGGTGCCGAGCGGACGCTTTTCATTATCTCTGCCTTGTTCGTTCGCTGGCCCGAGCCGCGGGTATAAACAAGGTCTTCTGCCCAAAAACGGTCGTGAATGTCGGCATCGTTCCTTCCGGCCCCGTCCAGAAATTCATTCAACAAGGCGGTAAGGGCGGTCGAATCTTTCGCCGTTTGGGCGTTCGCGGCAGCGGCCAAAAACAATATTAAAAACAATGGCAAGGTCTTTATCAACGGTCTCATAGTTTCACTCCGGCAATTCAGGGTCACAGGCCGATAAATATATCATAGTTCTGAGACCCCGGGCAGATTCTGCTTTTTACAGTGAAAAATGATTTAATTCTAAGTATGGAACAGACACCCGTCACGCAGGGCCAGAAGGAAGGGTCGGGACAGATATTTCTTTATCTGATCTGGGTCACGGCGCTGATCGCCACCGCCGGCAGCCTGTTTTTCAGCGAGGTGATGGAGCTGCCGCCGTGTGTCCTGTGCTGGTATCAGCGGATAGCGATGTATCCGCTTGTGGCAATTGTGGCGGTCGGTATCGTCACACGCGACCCGCGTTGGAAGCTGTACGTCCTGCCGCTGTCGCTGACCGGCTTGGCAATCGCGGTCTATCACAATTTGCTCTATTATCACATTATCCCGGAGAGCATAACGCCCTGCACAGAAGGCGTTTCGTGTACGTCGGTACAGCTTGAATGGCTCGGCTTTATAACCATTCCGCTGATGTCGCTGACGGCTTTTGTTCTGATAAATATTTTTGTATTTATACACCGTTCCGAAAAGAATTAGTTTATGAAGAAAGAAGTCAGAAATCTTGCAGCCATCGGGCTGGTCGTTGTGGTCGTCGGCGTTGTCGCGACTATGCTTTATCGGCAATCGAATCAGCCGGTTGCGACCGTGTCAAAAGATGAGGTCAGCGAAGCACTGATCCGTCCGGACAGCCCGACGCTCGGGCCGGCGGATGCAAAGGTCACTATCGTCGAATTTCTCGACCCTGAATGTGAATCGTGCGCCGCTTTTGCGCCTATCGTAAAAAAGGCGATGAATGAGTTTGACGGAAAGGTGAGGCTGGTCATCCGTTATATGCCGCTTCACCCCAACGCAAGGCTTGCCGTTGCCTATACCGAAGCCGCCGGCGAACAGGGAAAATACTGGGAAATGCAGGAAAAGCTCTTTCGGCACCAGCCGGAATGGGGCGAGATACACGGCCACGGCCCTCAGCCCGTCCGCCCG
>CAZOXY010000038.1:6904-29935 GCA_964583955.1 uncultured Chloracidobacterium sp.
CAGGTGCCTACCGCCGACCCGACCGCCACGCGCAGTGCGACCACCGTGGCACCGCCGCCGGTGGTGCCACCGCCGCAAGCGGCCCGCCCGGAGCCGCAGGTGCTTTTTGACAAATGGGCGGGCGAGCTTGGCCTCAACGTCGAACAGCTAAAGGCCTCCGCCGCCGAAAAGCGCCATATCGACAAAGCCGAACGCGACCTCGCGGATGGCCGTTCGCTCGGCGTTCGCGCAACTCCGACCATCTTCGTCAACGGCCGCCGCCTGATGCGCCTCAACGAAAACGACCTGCGAAGCATGATAAATTTGGAGTTGAATAAGTAAGCCGCAATTTTCCTGTTATATGACGTTCTGAAACAAACCGGACGAATTGTGGAGGTAATGCAGATCCTTTTGGGGACCATATGGCTGAGAAAGAGCGAAATATATCGGCGTCCAGATCAATTACCATAGAGGTCGGCGACCTCTACAAAAAAGTGCGTAGGATCCTGGATGCTTCGCGCGTTCGCGTTGCTCGGAGCATCAATTCCGAAATGGTTCTCGCCTATTGGCACATCGGGCAGGCGATAGTTGAAGGCGAGCAAAAAGGCAAGGAACGGGCCGATTACGGCAGACAGCTTGTCGAATCACTCTCGAATCGGCTCAAAGCCGAGGGTTTGAAAGGTTTCAGTCGGAACAACCTTTGGTATATGCGTCAATTTTATCGCGTTTATGCGGAAAAACTCCACGCACTGCGTGGAGAATTGAGCTGGACGCACTACAGGCTGCTCTTAAAAGTAGAAAACCAAGATGCCAGAGATTTTTACGAGACCGAAGCCGCCGAAGCGAATTGGTCAACACGAGAGCTTGAGCGGCAAATAAATTCATTCTTTTTTGAGCGAACCGCCGCTTCAAAAGACAAACGCGAAATGCTCGAAAAAGGACGGGCATCGACTGACAAATACAAACCGCAGGATTTTATCAAAGATCCGTTCGTTCTGGAGTTTCTGAATCTCAAGGACATTCCGGAATTGAGCGAATCAAAGATCGAAGAAGCCTTGCTCGACCATTTGCAGGAATTCCTGCTTGAGTTCGGTAAAGGTTTTTCTTTTGTTGCCCGCCAGCAGCGCATCACCATTGACGGCGATCATTTTTATATCGACCTCGTTTTTTATAACCGCCTGCTCCGGTGTTTTGTTCTGATCGACCTAAAGCTGGGCAAGCTGACGCAGCAAGACTTGGGGCAAATGATGCTCTATACGAATTACTATACGCGCGAGATGCTCGAAGATTGGGAAAATGCGACCATCGGCCTGTTGCTCTGTGCCGATAAGAACGACGCCGTTGTCCGCTATACCCTGCCGGAAGACGAAAAACAGATATTCGCCTCGCGATACCAACTGTATCTCCCGACCGAAGAAGAAATAGTCGCAGAGATCCGCGAAGAACAGGAACGGCTTAGGCTGCTGTAAAAGGACGGGGAGAAATTATCGTGACAACCCTTTCATTCTTTGGCAACCGGCAATAGGCCTCAATACGGGAAAAAATTAAACCAGTCTTATTTCAGTAAAAGCAAAAGTGCGGTTTTTTTGGTAAACCGCACTTGGAAGGTACTGCTTTGGTAGGTTAAAAGGACAGGTAATTCAGGACATGTCGCGGACGGTGTCCGGACGCGCCTTTGGGGGATAATAGAAGGGTCCCGACGTTTTAAAGCTATCGGTGTCAAATTTTCTCCGTGCTCCGCATTCGAGACATGCACGGTAGGAGACCTTTCTGCCGCTGTTTTGGGTGAACGGACGGCTAAGACGCTTGTGCCAGCAGCCGAAAAGCTTGCCGGCCAATCCGATCTTTGTGCCTAATGAAGCCTCTGACTCAGCGGTCTTGGCCCCTATCATCACTGTTTGATCCATTACATCTTGCATAATTGCTTTACCTCCATTGCATTCCGTCTTGAATGCGAACGTCTCATTTAAAGAACGTGACACGGGGAAAGTTTTGCACCTATATTGATGAAAAAAAGGCATTCAGGGTTCGCCGCCGGTTTGACTATCCGTTCCTGCTCCTTTCTCTAACGCGTAAATTTTGGGTAGAATCATTGCAAACTTGAACCAAGGAGATATAAATGGCCCATTCACTCTTAAAATGCGCTCTTTTTTCATTGCTTTTTTGCTTTGTCGCCCTGCCCGCACGCGGCTGGGACGATGTTGGACATAAGATAACCGGTTACATCGCATGGCAAAGAATGTCTCCCGCCGCTCGTGAAGAGGTCATCAGGGTACTTCGCAAGGCTCCTGAGGATTCGCACCTGTCGGCATTTTACATGGTTTACGGGCCGCAATCGGATGACGTTCGCAAACGTGAGTATTTCACGATGGTGCCGACCTGGGCGGATATAGTTCGCGACCGTGATTTTCCTGTCCGGCAAAAAAAATATCACCGGTCGAACTGGCATTATTCGGACACTTTCTGGCGACAGGTCGATGGCCGTGCCGAACTCATCACCGATAAGGAGCCTGGCGGACAGGGCCTTGTCAAATTGGTGGAATATGACAAGGTGCTTCGCGATGCTTCGGTCGCCGATCCGGAAAAAGCTTTGGCAATTGCATGGTTCATGCATATCGGCGGCGACCTGCACCAGCCGTTGCATACATCCGGCCGCCACACCGACCGCGAACCGAACGGAGATCAGGGCGGCAATCTTTTTTTGCTTGAGCCTGAAGGCACACGCGCCGGGGAATATCCGTATAATCTGCATTGGTTCTGGGATTCGATTGTCGGACGCAATATTCCGTTTAATGACGCGCGGGGCGAACAAGATTATCTTGATCTTGTGGTTCGCTCGATGACGCATAGATATACATTTGAAAGCTTGAAGGATGAACTCAAATTGGGTGATCACGCTGCCTGGCGTCAGGAATCATTCGAACTTGCCGTTTCTGATGTATTCCCACCCGACCTTGTCCGGTTCAAGGAACCCTCTGATGATTACCGCCGCAATGCTTATCGTGTTGCGGAACGCCGCCTTGTAATCGCCGGTTACAGACTGGGCGAAACGCTCGAACAAATATTTGGCAAAAAATAGAAGATGACACCTGACGACATAAAAATTTATTACAAGAGCCGAGAGAAAGATATTATCGACAGCATCCGCCGCCTGGTCGATATAGAATCGCCGTCCGGTGACGAGGACTCGAATAAACACGTCGTCGATATGGCCGAAGAAATGTTTGCGGCAACCGGCGTTTCCGGGCGCGTCGAACGTATAAAGGCGACCGGCTACGGTGAGCATCTTTTGATAACTGCGTTTCCCGGCAATGCCGAACCCGTATTGCTGCTGGGGCATTTGGATACGGTTCACCAGATCGGCACAAAGGAACAATTGCCGACCGAAATAAAGGAAGGCAAATTTTACGGCTGCGGCATGTTTGATATGAAGGCGAACATCGTTTTGATGGTCGAGGCCTTGCGGTTTTTTCAGCAGCACGGCATCACGCCTGCCCGTCCGATAAATATTCTGCTTTCGTGCGATGAAGAGGTCGGCAGCAAAACTGGCCGCGAATATGTTGAGCGTGAGGCTGCCATTGCCGCTCATTGCTTTGTATTTGAACCGTCGGCGGCGGGGCGTGTGAAAACAGGCCGCAAGGGAACGGGAATGTACACGGTTCGGGCGCACGGCGTACCGGCACACGCGGGACTGGAGCCGGAAAAAGGCGCGAGCGCGATACTTGAGCTTTCGCGGCAGATCGAGCGGCTTCATTCGCTGAATGACGTGTCGGTCGGCACGACCGTGAACGTCTGCACGGCAAGCGGCGGCACGACGACGAATGTAATTCCCGAACACGCCGAATGCACCGTGGACGTGCGCTTTTCAACAATGGCTGAGGCCGAGCGGATCGACAGCCTTATAAATTCCCTGAAACCGATAGACCAACGCCTTTCGCTGGAGATAACCGGCGGCATAAACCGTCCGCCTATGGAGCGGACCGACGCCGTTATCGCCCTTTATGAAAAAGCACGAGATATAGCCGCATCATACGGATACGAACTCGGCGAAACGCAGGTCGGCGGCGCGTCGGACGGGAATTTTGTCGGAGCTTTGGGCATACCCGTCCTCGATGGCCTCGGCATCGCCGGCGACGGCGCTCACACACTCCATGAGCATATTCTGGTGAGCGACATCGCAGATCGAGCAGCTTTAGTGACCGTGCTGTTAAGTTAAATGGAACACGGATCAACACAGATCTTACAGATTTTCACCGATTCATTTATATCCGTGCCGATTTGTTTCATCCGTGTTATCTGTGTTCTATAAATAAGAATAAACAGACATGAAAGATTGGATCGCCTTGAATATGACGCCGGGTGTCGGGCCGCGAGCGGCGACGAAGCTGCTTGAGCGGTTCGGGTCGGCGGATGCGGTCTTTCAGGCGCGGCGGGTGGAGCTTGAGAATTTGCGGATCAGGCCGGAGACGATAGAGAGCCTGATGAAGCGCGAGTTCGAGGCAAAGGCCGGTGAGGAGCTTGAGCGTGTAAAAGAGCTTGGCGGCGACATACTCGTGCTGGATGACGGCAGCTATCCGGCTTACTTACGGGAGATAGCCGATCCGCCGATAACGCTGTATGTCCGGGGCGCGTGGCAGGAGTGTTTCGATCAGCCCTGTGTGGCGGTGATAGGTTCGCGTATGTGTTCGACCTACGGAAAGAACGCGGCGGAGATGCTTGCCCGCGACCTGGCATCGCGTGGTATCTGCGTTGTTTCCGGCCTTGCACGCGGCATAGACACGGCGGCGCATCGCGGCGCGATAAGCGGCGGCGGGCGCACCGTTGCCGTTCTCGGCACGGGGCTGGACAGCATCTATCCTAAAGAAAATGAAAAGCTGGTTGAAGAGATCATCGCGTCAGGCGGGGCCGTTGCCACACAGTTCCCGCTCGGCACACCGCCGTTAAAGGACAACTTTCCGTACAGGAACCGAATCATAAGCGGGCTTAGTTTAGGTGTGCTGATCGTTGAGGCGTCTGAGCGGAGCGGTTCGCTGATAACCGCTCGGCTTGCCGCAGAACAGGGCCGTGAGGTGATGGCAGTTCCGGGAAATATCACGTCCGGAAAATCGTACGGCACGAACTATCTGATCAAGGCCGGGGCAAAGCTCGTGCAGCAATGGCAGGATGTCGTTGCCGAATTACCTGAGGATGTCTTGACGTCGCTTTTGCCGCCAAAGGTGGATGAAGATGCGGATGAAAAGAACGGCCAGCCGGAGCTGCCGCCGGCGGCCATGAATGAGAATGAGCGGCGGATATGGGAAAAACTCTCCGCTGATGAACCGACGCATATCGACGTTCTGCTGGAGCAGACCGGACTTTCATTCGGCGAGCTGAACGCGGCTTTGGTAAATATGGACCTGGCTGACCTGATAAGGGTTTTGCCGGGCAAACACTACGCAAGGCGTTTATAAGGATGATCATGTCAGATCTTGTTCAAATAACCCGAGCTGCCAAACATCGTGACGTTGAATTTTACCGAATGGCGGAACGAATGTATGAAGATATATGGAATAACCTTCTTCCGCAACAGGTCCTGAGCAACGGGCTATCCAACAGAATAGAAACAAATGTTATCACTCCGCCGGACTCGCCCGTTCCGGATTGTCTGACCTGCGGGGCATGTTGTCAGGCGCTGGTATGTGTCGGGGTCAGGCCTGCTGATAACGTCGATCCGTCGCTTTATTGGGACGTGACAACTGAGGCGGCAGAGGGTGAAATGGTCGTTGATCGCTATTTACGGCGTGACAGTGAGACACTGGCCTGCATAGCTCTCGAAGGCACCATCGGTGAACGCGTCAACTGTACCATTTACGAAACGCGTCCCATAATGTGCCATCATTTTGACGCCGGAAGCGACCGCTGCCATGCTATCCGCCGGGCCTTTGGCATCGAACCATTTTTAACAATGTCTGAAATGTTTGAAGCCAATGAAAAGCTCGCGGCACAGTCTCAGGGAGATGATCTTTCCGACACCATAAGAAATGCTGAGATAAAAGAAGATGAGGGGAAAAACCGCCTTACGGTCACGGCTTTGATGATGGATGGCACTTTGCGGGAGATACACTCTTACGACCCCGAAGAAGAAGTGTGGATGCAGTTCGAGTTTGACGGGCTTCGTTTAAGTGAATTGGATCAAAAGATCAGATCAAAACGAGATTCGCCGCAAAAGGGCTTGACACGTTATTTATAATTTACTTCCGGCGTGACAGCTCTTTGCCGGGGCAGAAGAGCCATACGGCCGGATTGACACCAAGCCTTTGAGGTGTTAGAAGTCAGTATGTCAGAGCGTTTTTTGGCGCATCTGACTATTTTTTTCAAATGGGTAAAAGCTTAGTAATAGTAGAATCGCCTGCCAAGGCAAAGACGATCAACAAATATTTGGGCCAGGATTATACCGTTCTGGCCTCGATAGGCCATATCAAGGATCTTCCGGCAAAAGACCTCGGTGTAGATGTTGATAACAATTTTGAGCCGACGTACGAGGTCATCCCCGATACAAAAAAGCGTAATAATAAAAAGATAGTTTCCGACCTGAAGAAAGCGGCCAAGGCTAGCGATGTCATTTATCTGGCCGCCGACCCTGATCGCGAGGGCGAGGCGATATGTCAGCACCTTGCCGAAGAACTGACGCTCAAGACAAAACCAAAACCGGTATTTCGCGTGATGTTCAATGAGATCACACGCGACGCGATAAAGGACGCATTCAAGGAACCGAAGGATATAAACAAGGACCTTGTCAACGCACAGCAGGCCCGGCGTATTCTTGACAGACTGGTTGGCTACAAGGTCTCGCCGATACTTTGGAAAACCATCGGCGGACGGCTTTCCGCCGGGCGAGTACAGACGGTTGCCGTGCGGCTGGTGGTCGAACGCGAGCGCGAGATAGAAGCGTTCGTAAAGACCGAATATTGGTCGGTTCTGGCAAATGTTACAGCGTCGCTGCCGCCAAATTTTGACGCAAAACTTTTCAGGATAGATGACAAGACGGTAAAGACAGGCAAATTTGACGAAGACCTGAAACCGACCGAGATACATATAAAGGATAAGCAGGCATCGGACGACATAGTCGCCGAAGCGGAAAAAGAAAAATTTATTGTAGAGAGTGTTGCTACCAAGGAACGCAAACGCAACCCGACGCCGCCTTTCATCACGTCAAAGCTCCAGCAGGAAGCCGCCCGCAAACTTGGATTTTCCGTTAAAAAAACAATGGCGACGGCACAGCGGCTTTATGAGGGCATTGACCTCGGCGCCGAAGGAGCGGTCGGCCTCATCACCTATATGCGAACGGATTCGATCCGTGTTTCGGACACCGCTATTGAAAATGTTCGCGGATATATAGGTTCCAAGTTTGGCGACACGTATCTGCCGTCCAAACCCAACGCGTATCGTTCAAAAAAGGGCGCACAGGACGCTCACGAGGCGATCCGCCCGACAGACGTGAACCGAACGCCGGAAAGCCTTGCCGACAAGCTCGATGCCGATTCATTAAAGCTCTATCGCCTGATCTGGCAGAGGTTTGTTGCGTCACAGATGACCTCGGCGATATTCGATCAAACCACCATCGACATTACTGCGGGCAGATTCACGTTTCGTGCGACCGGATCGGTGCAGAAATTTGACGGCTTTCTCAAGGTCTATCAGGAAGGCCGCGACGAAAAACCCGTTGAGGGCGAGGACGATGACGAGGAGAAAAATCTTCCGCTGGTAAAGCAGGGCGAAACGCTCAAGCTGAATTCGCTCACCGCCGACCAGCATTTTACCGATCCGCCGCCGCGATACTCCGAGGCCACTTTGGTAAAAGCCCTTGAGGAAAAAGGCATTGGACGGCCGTCAACCTACGCGGCCATCATGACCACGATCCAGGATCGTGAATATGCTGAAAAGATCGAAGGCCGGTTTCACCCGACACCACTTGGGACGACCGTCAACGACCTGCTTGTCGCCAGTTTTGACGACATCTTCAATACGGCATATACGGCGCGGATGGAGCTTGCTCTTGACGACATAGAAGAAGGAAAGCTTGATTGGCGAAACGCCCTTCGCGGTTTTTACGACAAGTTCTCAAAAGACCTCGAAACCGCCGCCGAGACGATAAAGAACAAGAAGCAGACCTCGATACCGACCGATGAGATATGCGAAAAATGCGGCGCCGGAATGGTGATAAAATTCGGCCGCTTTGGACAGTTTCTGGCGTGTTCAAACTATCCCGAATGCAAGAACACGCGTGAGGTCGCGAAGAAAAAGGACTCGGCCGACGGAGCGGAAGGCTCTGAAGAGGAAGCGGTTCCGCCGTGTGAGCTTTGCGGAAAGGAAATGGCGCTGAAAAAAGGGCGTTTCGGAGCGTTTTACGGCTGTACCGGCTACCCTGAATGCAAAAACATACGTAAAATAGCCAAGGGAGACCAAAAACCGGCTCCGCCGCCTGAACCGCTGGACGAGATATGCCCGAAGGACGGCGCAAATCTGGTAAGGCGGCACGGGCGTTTCGGCGAATTCGTCTCTTGCTCCAACTATCCGAAATGTGATTATATAAAGCGCGAAACCCTTGACATAAAATGTCCAAAGGATGGCGGCGACATCGTTGTTAAAAAATCTCGCCGCGGAAAGGCCTTTTACGGTTGTGCGAACTATCCCAAATGTGACGAGGTGTATTGGGACAAGCCTGTGGCCGTTTCGTGTCCAAACTGTTCGGCGCCTTTCCTTTTGGAAAAGACCACCAAAAAAGAAGGCACTATACGCTATTGCAAAAATGAGGAGTGTGATTATAAAATCACAGGCGTAACTCCCGAAGAGGCAACAAATAAGAAATGACCGCCAATTCGGGCGGGACAGCACCCGATGAACGAAAATATCGAGTTTCTACAGGCCTTTCTGAAAAATCCCGGCACGGTCGGTTCGATCACGCCAAGTTCGCCGGAGCTTGCCCAGTGGATGCTGAACGGCATTGAGCCGGGGCCTGAAGACGTTGTTGTCGAACTTGGCGTCGGGACAGGAGCCATCACCAAATACCTTCAACAGATAGTGTCTGATGAAAGCTCGTATCTTGGGATCGAACTGGACGGCGGCATGGTGCGTTCGCTCAGAAAGAATTTTCCCGATATGAAGATAGTTCGCGGAAACGCGATGGATGCAGGGGCCATTCATAAACGGACGGGTTTCGGCAAGGTGAGTTACGTAATATGCTGTCTGCCTTTTGTTTCGCTGCCAAATGAGGTCGGAGAAAAGATCCTGCTGGAGGTGGACAAATTCATGCAGCAGGGCTGTACGTTCCGCACGTTTCAATACGCCCACGGTTACTATTTCCCGTCCGCCATAAAACTTCGCGAGTTTATGCGAAACCGCTACGGCAAATCGAAACGCAGCCCGCTTATCGTAAAGAACGTTCCGCCGGCATACACCCTTACCTGGTCAACGCTTTAAGTGCCGCTTGCCACTACAATGACAGTTCCATATACAAAACGCCTTTGTGCGGGTTGTCATAATACGCAGCGATCTCTCTAAAGCCGTATTCGCGATAAAGCTTTACCGCGGCGGCCATCTTTGGCGGATATGTGTCCAGCCGCATCGCCGTGTAGCCGATCTCTTTTGCATCGGCAATAAGCCGCTCGATCAGTATTCTGCCAAGCCCCGAACCGCGTGCTTCGGAACGCAGGTAAAGCCGCTTCATCTCACATATATTATCTTCCAGCGGCCGCAGGCAGATGCAGCCGACAGGCTCATCGTCAAGATACGCCAGATACAGCCTTCCTTCAGGTTCGGCATATTTGCCGGGCAGATCCGCCAGTTCACTTTCAAAGCCCTGAAAGCAGAGATCGAACCCGAGCCAGTCCGCATATTCAAGAAAAAGTTCTCGGCAGATGCTGATCTCAGGTTCCGATAAGGCTGGCACGATTGAGCGCCTTTTATTGTTTACGGTCAATGCCATTTAAAGAAACTTTTACATATTTACCGGTTATGTGGAAAATGATGAGGGGAATTTTTTTAACCTGGTTTAGAATACGGTTGATTCAAGGATGCTTCACACATCCGAAATAAGTTTGGTTTGGTGCATAGATGTTTTATTGCCGCTCAGGCGCGGATAACACGACTTTATCAAGAGAAGCGAGGCAGGTCAGTAAATAACAGATGGTCAAACAAGAATTTTATCGTGGGGTCATTGACCCGACAGGCTGCATCAGAAACGGATGGAATCTCATATCGCCGAATTACTGGATGTATCTCGGCATTGCATTGCTCGGATGGGTGATGATGGCGTGCGTTCCCTGTTTGAATATTTTCCTGATGGGCCCGGTCATGGGCGGCATCTATTACGTTCTGCTGCGCGACATGCGCGGAGAACCGGTCGATTTCGGAATGATGTTCAAAGGCTTTGAGAAGCTTGGCCCCACTCTGGTCGTCGGCCTGATACAGGCCATTCCGGGCATCGTCTTTCAGATAGTCGATTTCTTTTTCAACATGACCAGCGCGATGATGCAGATCGGCAATATTCAGAGGCAGGAGGACTTTTTTCAAAGCGACGGTTCGGACATTGCGATCGCGGGCGGATTTGTAGCGGCCTATTACATCTTTCTGGCGGTCTTTTTTGTGGTGTCCATTGTCTGGTCGGTCAGTTTTATTTTCGCCATTCCGCTGGTAATGGAAAATGAGATGTCGGCCGTCGAGGCCCTAAAATTAAGCGCACGCGCCGCGTGGTCAAATATCGGCGGTGTGATCGTGCTTTCGATCCTGATCTTTTTGCTCATGCTGGCGGGCGTTCTGGCATTGTGCATCGGCTGGATATTCCTGCTGCCGCTTGTGACGGCGTCGTTCGCTTTTGCATACAGGCAGGTTTTCCCGATGCCGGACACGACGCCGGTTTACAGCACACCGCCGCCGCCAACCGAATACGGCGGCAGTTTCGGGCGCGGAATACAGTGACAATGATACGAGAACGGCGGCACTAAAAACCGCCGTTCTTCATGATATAGTTGGTGATATAAAGCCGTACTTTGTCCCGGTTCTCCGCGCGGTACTTCGGGTAATCGGCCTTGATGCCCTCCGAAACGCGGCTGATAAGTATGTAGGCGCCCAGGACACCGCCATCCTTCAGCTTTTTGATCGCGGCCAGATCGGGCGAAAGCTTTTTGACCTTTTTATCTGATGTAGCCAATGACAGCACCATGTCAAAAGCCGCCAGATCTTCCGCCAGACTCTCGCGATAGGTCTTTTCGTTTGGGTATGCCTTAGAAAAACTCTCGCTCAGTTTTCCGTCCTTTCCGGCTTTCCACGACGCTTTCGATATTCCATACATCATCCATGCGGCCGAGCCGTCGTCCTTTTTTTGGCCGAGAATATCGCCGAGGTTTATATTGATGTCCCCGTCACCTTTTTCCGAGACATCCACTGGAATTTTGATGCGAGGGTGAGAGAGCGTGATGTTGTTGCCCTGGGCGTACTGAATTATGCCGCGCCAGGCGGCGCTGCTGTATGGCTCTGCTATCACCGCGTCAATGAATTTTTCCTGTGCTTCCTTGTTCTTGCCCGCTTTCCACAGACTGTCCGCCCAATATCTGTGAGCTGTTTCGCGGTCAGGATCAATGGCTATTGCTTTTGCGAACCAGACACCGGCCTTTTCGTGTTCGTTCATCGATAGATAAGTGTTGCCGGTAAAAAGCGACGCGTCATAAAGCTTAGGATCGAGCGTAGCGGCTTTTTCGTATGCCACGACCGCTTCGGCATATTTTCGCTCCGCAAAAAAACCTATTGCCTCATCCATCAGTTTGTTCACTTCGGTATTTTCCGACCGAGACCGGTCGCCGCCGTCCTCTGCTATGCGTGCCAGGATCAGGTCGGTTTCGGGAAGCGATGTTCCAAGCGTTTTTGCCTTAAGCAGAGCGTTGCGAGCCTTTAGGCGTGCAGCTTTGTCCTTTACGGGATCGGTTTCCTCGAACGTGAACCAATAGCAGATGCCCAGGCCGAGGAATATCTGCCCGTCGTCATCTATCTGTCCGGCAAGCTTTTCGAGAATGGGCAAGGCCTCGCCGCATTTGCCTTCGTTTACCAACTGGATCGCGCGTTCGCGATCAGACGCGGATGGTGTCTGTGCGTATCCGGGCAAGATCGCCGCAGCCAAAAGAAAGACGAGGATATATGCTCTGATCGATCGGGAAAGTTTCACAAAAAAGCCTCCTTAAAACAGGTAGTGTTTGGATATTTACGGTGAACCGGACAGGCATCAGCCCGACGGCGACGCCTGCCAAATATTGTTCAAATGTTCCGTTTGATGTGCGAATACAGCCATTGATTGCCCAAAGGCCGCAATTTATTTCGGCTTTCGCAACATTCCATCCAAATAGTTTAGAATGTTTTTGATGGAACTTGCAGTTGAAA
Organism: uncultured Chloracidobacterium sp.; assembly: GCA_964583955.1. Taxonomy (GTDB): domain Bacteria; phylum Acidobacteriota; class Blastocatellia; order Pyrinomonadales; family Pyrinomonadaceae; genus OLB17. Next base: position 19,292 of record CAZOXY010000038.1, read on the forward strand.
AGTACAAAGTTGCGGCCGAGCCGTATTATTTGCCGGCGCGTCAGGAGATAGAGCTTTTTGAAGCGGCCTATGCGGCAAAGCTGCCCGTAATGCTGAAAGGGCCGACCGGATCGGGCAAGACCCGTTTTGTCGAACACATGGCGTATCGGCTTGGGCGGCCGCTGATAACGGTGGCGTGTCACGAAGACCTTTCGGCAACGGACCTTGTCGGACGATTTTTGCTGGAGGGCGATGAAACGGTCTGGCACGACGGGCCGCTGACTACCGCCGTCAGAAACGGGGCGATCTGTTATCTGGACGAGGTTGTCGAGGCAAGAAAGGACACGGTCGTGATAATCCATCCTTTGACGGACGACCGCCGCCGCCTGCCGATAGAAAAACGCGGCACGGTGATCGAAGCTCCGCCGGAATTTATGCTGGTCGTTTCATACAATCCGGGCTATCAGTCGATCTTGAAGGACCTCAAACAATCGACTCGGCAGCGTTTTGTTGCGATGGAATTTGATTACCCCGAACCGGAAGCCGAGACAAAGATCGTTGCCAAAGAAGGCGGTATTGATGAGGCGACCTCAGCCGACCTTGTGAAGATCGGGCAAAAGGTGCGCAACCTTCGCGGTCACGGGCTTGAGGAAGGTGTTTCCACACGCCTTTTGATCTATGCCGCTCAAATGATAGCCAAGGGCATCTCGCCCATTGACGCCGCCGAAGCCGCCATCTGTTCGCCGATAACAGACGACCGCGAATTGCAGCGCAGCATTCGTGAAATTGTTACCACGATCATCTGAGTCGCGGTCGTGTTCGCGATTTGCGCGTTTTGCAAACGCGTTCTATGCTTACGTAGAATGTTTTGCCGCATCGCCACTATCATAAGCGTATTCCTTCTTTGTTTTGCCGCTTACGGCCAACGATCTCTGGATATTCAATTAAACCCTGAAACCGGAGAACTTGAATACTCATTTCCCACAGGTGGATCGGGTAAAAAGGAAACGGTTTTACTTCCGGCAATAAGCATCGACGGAAAAAAACAGGCGGGTTTTCGTCCGAGGCCCGGCCTGACGAATTTCTGGAGCAATTCTGAGGTTACGCTTGAGTGGGAACGCCTTGCCGAAAATGCGGTCGCCGTTACATGGACGACTGCAGATAATGCCGTCAGGCCTTTTGAGATAAAGATCGCCGATAACAGCAATTATTTCGGCACCGGCGAGCGGTTCCAGTCGATCAACCAGAAAGGCTTTATTCTTCCGATGGCGAGCCAGGACCACCCTGAGGACAAAGGCGTTACCACATATAAACCCGTTCCATTTTATATGAGTACACGCGGCTACGGTGTTTGGGTCGATTCCTATGCACCGGGCCAATTCGACCTGAACGGCACCGACCGTTTTCACTGCATTCTTCGTTATCCCGAAAACCGCTTGCGGCTTGTGTTCATTTCCGGGCCACTGCCGCGGGATATTTTGGCGACCTTTACCGAGCTTTCCGGCCGCATCAAGGTGCCGCCAGCATGGGCGTTCGCTCCGTGGAAAAGCCGCGATGTCCACCGCAACCGCGACGAGGTCTTGGAGGATGTCGAGATGCACCGAAAGCATGATCTGCCCGCATCGGTGCTTGTGATCGACAGCCCGTGGGCGACCGGCTATAACAATTTCATTATCAATGAAACCCAGTTCGAACGCCCCGATGAAATGTTTGCCGAAATCGAGCGTCAGGGATTTTACGTCAGCCTCTGGCTTACGCCTTTCATAAATTCACGAAATATTACGGACATGAAAGGCATAGAGGAAGGGGCGTCCAGCAATTACAGGGAAGCTGCGGAAAAAGGGTTTCTGGTCAAAAATCCTGACGGTTCTGTGATGATCCGTGAATGGTGGAAAGGTGATGGCGGCCTGGTCGATTTTAGCGATCCGAATGCGGTCGCGTGGTGGCATTCGGAATTGGACAAAACCGCAAAATGGCGCATCGTCCGCTCGTTCAAATGCGACGACGGCGAGGGAAATTTTGTCGGCGATGCGGTCTTTGCCGACGGCACTTCCGCGCAAAAGATGAAAAACCGCTACGCCGAGCTGTATCTGAAAGCCTCGCAGGACTACATCGACAATCGGCTTGCGGGCGACGGCGTCCTGATAACGCGTCCGGGCTTTACCGGCACACACAAATATCCGTTTGGCTGGAGCGGCGATAACCACGCCGATTTTTCATACGCGAACGGCCTGCCGTCAGTCATCATAGCCGCGCAGAATGCCGGGCTTTCCGGCCTGCCGATGTTCGGCCACGACATCGCCGGATATTTCGGCCGCCCGACAAAGGAGCTTTTCATCCGCTGGACGCAGTTCGGCGCGTTCAGCCCGCTGATGATGGTGCACATGACATCCAATCTCGGCCCGTGGGATTTTGACGAGGAAACGCTTAACATCTATCGGCGATTCGCAAAACTGCACACGAGCCTTTTTCCGTATATTTACGAATCCGCTCACGAATCACAGCGAACCGGTATGCCGATCGTTCGCGCGATGGCTCTGGCTTTTCCTGATGATCCTCAGGCCGCGATGCATCAGTTCCAGTATATGTTCGGCCCCGATCTGCTTGTCGCGCCGATGTATCTTGGCGGGACGTACCGCACCGTTTATCTTCCTAAAGGCGAATGGACTGACTACTGGACCGGAAGATCGTACCAAGGCGGCGAAACTGTTGAGGTTCATGCGCCGCTTGATAGAATGCCGCTCTTTGTCCGCAGCGGAGCGATGATACCGATGCTGCCTGATGATGTCGATACGCTCATCCCGCGAAACGAGCGAATATCAAAAGACGTTGTCACCATTGACGACCGCCGCGTTATCGAAATATGGCCCGGCGAGGCGGGAACGTTCTCAACATGGGAAGGCATGAAAGCGAAAATGAAAGCAAATGGCAGCAGCGGCAGAATTGAGATCACATCCGCAAAAGAAACTCCGGTCGAGCTTCGCTTCCGATCTCGAGAAATAAAAACGCTGTCCGCTGGCGGAGCCGCGGTTCCGTGCGAATACACCGCCGACAACGGCACTGCGGTTTGCCGGATAAAGCTGAATAAAGGCAAAACAGAGATCAAGTGGTGATAAATATGTCATTGAGAGTTGTTGCACATCTTATTTCAAAGCCGGAGACGGTAGAGAGAACACGCGAAGTTCTTCTCGGCCTGATCGAACCGACCCGCGCCGAAGACGGATGCATTACATACGAGCTTTTGCAAAATGATGCCGACCCGACGGATCTCACGTTTGTTGAGGAATGGACAAATGATGCCGCGCTTGACGCACATCTTGCCTCGCCGCATCTTTTAGCGGCACGAGAACGGCTGGCCGATCTCCTGGCCGCACCGTCGGATATCCGCCGCTATCGGCTGATCAAAGAGTAATGGCTTGTCCGGCCGCGCTTTTCGTGCGGATAACCCATTCTACTGACTATAAGCAGATCGGTTTGTATCCGGCTTGGCGTAAAGCCGGAGAGTCTAATGAGAGAGCCTGCCGGTTACACAATCGGGAACGGCATTGGCCGGTTTCTGCTTGATAAGCCGATCACGTATAAGTATGATAACCCGGATAGTAAAGTCAGGCTGAATGAAAGTTCTTTAGCCTTTGAAACCTGCGGAAAAACCGGGATACATAGATCATGAAAATCATCAAGGCTTTCTGTTTGACGACCGCGCTTATATTGGCGCCGGCTCTTGCACAAGCTCAACGCTCAAGCTCAACCCGGCCGAACATTATCTACATAATGTCGGACGACCACGCGGCACACGCCATCGGAGCATACGGCTCACGTGTTAATCAGACGCCGCACATGGATCGCCTGGCGCGCGAAGGGGCACTGCTTACGAATGTATTTGCCACAAATTCCATCTGCACGCCCAGCCGCGCGGCCATTCTCACAGGCCAATATTCGCATATTAACGGCGTCACGATGTTCAACCGTTTTGACAGCTCAAAAATGACGGTCGCGCGCCTGCTGCAGCGGGGCGGCTATCACACAGGGATGATCGGCAAGTGGCATCTCGGCAGTGATCCTGTCGGTTTTGACCATTGGGAGATATTTCCCGGCCAGGGGGCATACAATAACCCGATCCTCTATACCGCGACCGGAGAGAAAACATACACCGGCTATGCGACCAACATCATTACGGATCTCGCCCTCGAATTTCTCAAAAACCGCTCTAAGTCAAAACCGTTCTTTCTGATGATGCACCACAAGGCCCCGCACCGTCCCTGGGATGCGACGGAAGCACACGCCGAGCATTTTGCGTCAAAGCATATCCCCGAACCGCCTACCTTCTGGGATTCATACGAAACCCGAACGGATGCGCTGCGCGAAAATGAACAGCGTGTCGCCGCCGATATGAATAACCGTGACCTCAAACTGAAACCGCCCGAAGGCCTGGCGGGACAAGAGCTTGCACAGTGGTATGCCGCCAAACCGGATTCGGTCACTATCACACGCGATGGCAAGGAGGTCACATTGATCGGCGAAGAGCTTGTCCGGTGGAAATACCAGCGTTATATGCAGGCATATCTTGCAACGGTCCAATCGGTTGATGACAGCGTCGGTGAAGTGCTTGCCTATCTGGACAAATCCGGCCTCGCCCGCAATACGATGGTCATCTATACAAGCGACCAGGGATTTTTCCTCGGCGATCACGGGATGTATGACAAGCGTTTTATGTATGAGGAATCAATTCGGATGCCGTTTCTCGTCCGCTGGCCTGCCGGGATCAAGCCGGGGACCAAAGACGACGCCATAGCGCTGAATATCGACTTTGCCCCGACTTTTTTAGATATTGCGGGCCTGCCGGGATCGGCCGAGATGCAGGGACGCAGCCTGCTGCCCGTTTTGCGGGGACGTACGCCGAAGGATTGGCGCACCTCAATGTATTATCGCTATTATCACGATCCGGGCCACCATAACACCAGGGCACACTACGGCATCAGAACACTCACGCACAAGCTGATATATTTCTGGAAAAAAGACCAGTGGGAGCTTTTTGACCTGGTCAATGACCCGCAGGAACTTCACAATTTATACGGCGTACCCGGACATGAATCACTGACGCAGACGCTGAAAGCGGAGCTTGCCAAGCTAAAACGCGAGCTCCGCGACAATGACCAGTTTGCCGACGAGCAATACCCGAGCGGCGTGGACGGCACTGTCCAGCGTCTGCGCGGCAAATAAAGATCAATGGAACGACACGTTATGCCGAACAAAACGAACCGCCGCGATTTTCTTAAAATACTGGGGACTGTCTCTGCCGGGGCAGTTCTTGCTCCAAATCTTCTAGCCCAAACCCGCAGAAAAAAAAGCTGTGTCGTCATCGGCTCCGGGCTTTCCGGTTTGGCAGCGGCGCTTAAATTAAAGAACGCGGGTTGGGATGTGACGGTGCTTGAGGCGCGCAGCCGCATAGGCGGACGCGTTTTTTCGCATACGATGCCGGACAGCGGCGGCCTGATCTGCGAACTCGGCGCGGAGTGGATCGGTGAAAGCCATGAGCGAATCAAAGAGCTTTGCGCTGAATTTGAGATCCCGCTGCAAAAACATCAGTTTGATGACTATCTGCTGCAGAACGGCAAGGTCTCGCGTCCCGGCGCGTGGGATTTTTCGCCGCAGGCACAGGCGGCGTGGGAAAAGATGATCGCGGGATACGAAAAACTGACCACGCTGCAAAAGAACAGGCTTGACCGCATAGATTGGTGGACGCATCTTTCGGACATCGGGTTTACGCATGACGATCTGCTGCTTCGCGATCTGGCCGACAGCACCGATTTTGGCGAGAGCATCCGCCACGTTTCGGCTTACTCGGCACTGGCCGAATACGCCGAATCATCACCAAAGAACGAGATGGACTACAAGATGACCGGCGGCAATTCGCGGCTTGTCGAGGAGTTTGTTAAACGCATCGGCAAAGAGAATATCCGCACAGGCATCAAAGTCACGGAAGTGAATCAGCGTGCGGGAATCGTCACGGTAAAGGCCGGAGAAGAGTCTTTTCGGGCCGATGCCTGTGTCTGTACCGCGCCTGTGGCTTCGTTGCGAAAGATAAAATTCAACCCGCCGCTGCCTGCGGCTCAGGCTGAGGCAGCGCAAAAGCTGACTTATGCCCGCATCATAAAAAATTCCGTCCTTTATGAAGAACGGTTTTGGAAGGACGAGAATTTTTCAATGGTGTCTGACACCACCTCGCATTATTATTTTCATTCCACACAAGCCCAGCCCGGCAAGCAGGGAATTTTGACCGCCTACGCCATCGGCGAAAAGGCGGATGTGCTTGCCTCACAGGACGACCCGCGCCGGATGAATATAATTGCGCGTGACCTGACCGACTTTCATCAAAACGCTCCGCAACTGGCACGCGGCATTGCGTCATACGCCTGGCAGCGGGATGAATTTACCGAGGGCGCATACGCGCTCTACAAACCCGGCCAGTGGTTCGGTATCAGGCCGGTCCTGGCGCGTCCGCACGGCAAGGTACTGTTTGCCGGCGAACATATCGCCGATTGGCAGGGCTTTATGGAAGGAGCGATCAACACCGGCGAGGACGCCGCCGCCAGCCTTATCAAATAGAAGATCCGATCTGAACGCATTTCTGTAAGCAGACCCTAACAGTTCTCAGTTGTTCAGTTTTTAGTGACCGGTTAAAAATTGACAACTGTAAAGCTATCAACTGTTAGGCGTGTTCCCATTTGCCATTACGACGGTTGGTGCCGGCCTAACCCCAAGGCCCCTGTTTAATTCACATCCTTTTAACATTATGGACACTTTGCCTTAACTGTTTTGGAATAAGCTCATTGATTGCTGCCAAAAAGAAAAAGGTCAAAGCGGTTTGCCGTTCAATGTGAACAGCACTCCGCCGGTGATGAATTTCTTTGATCGATCACAGTAATCAGGAGTGAATATGAGATCCAAAATTTTCGCGTCGCTGCTGTTCGCATTAGCAGTTATAATGGCGTCGTCACAGATACATGCGCAAACGCTTGGCGGTTTTAGCGGAACCGTTACCGACAGTAACGGAGCGGTTCTGGCCGGTGCTTCCGTCAGGATAGTGTCGGTTCAGACCGGCGGCGAGCGAACCGCGACCACCGCAATGTCAGGCTCTTACAGCATACCGCAATTACAACCCGGCATTTATAAGTTAACTGTTACATTAGAAGGGTTTAAGACAAAACAGATAGAGTCCATAGAACTTGGTGTCGGCCAAAACCGTACGCTCGACATCGCAATGGAAACCGGCGAAGTCACCGTTGTTGTCGATGTCACGGCCGACGAGCTTGCGGCGGCATCCATCGAACAAGGCTCGAACCGCCTCGGGGCGAACATCAGTTCGCGCGAGGTAGAGCAGCTGCCCGTCAACGGCCGCAATTATTCACAGCTATATATGAATGCACCGGGCGCGACCAATACCGGCACCGGAAACTTCGGCGATCTCAGGTTCAACGGACGAGCCAATCAGCAAAATCAGACCAAGCTTGACGGCATCGAGGCAACGGCAATTTTTGACTCTTCGCCGGGGTATGTGACGGTTCAGGGTTCACAGTTTCGCCTGCAAACGTCTATCGAGAACATACAGGAATTTCGCGTCGATTCGTCAAATTATCCTGCCGAATACGGCACAGGAACGGGCGGTCAGATCAACGTTATCGGCAAAAGCGGCGGCAACAGCCTGAAAGGTTCGGCGTTCTATTACATCCGCAATGACGCCCTGGACGCACGCAACTTTTTTGACCGCGACACGAAATCACCGCTTCGCCTGAATCAGTTCGGCGGCAGCCTCGGCGGCCCGATCGTCAAAAACAAACTTTTCTTTTTCGGTTCGTATGAAGGCCTGCGTCAGCGTGCCGGTTTTAACATCATTGAATCGACACCGTCATCGACCGTTCGCGATTTTATCAATTTTTACGACGGCGTCGATCCGCGTGGCGAGGCCGCGCGTGAAGCTCTCAATCTCACCATCGCTCCGGGCGAGGTGACGGCGGTTGCCGGACGCGTAGCGGCGCTTCGCTCAACGGGCGTGATAAATGCATTTCCGGTCGGCGCCGGCGAACAATTCGCCATCGGCACCGTGACGAATGCCGCCCAGGTCTTTCAGCTCAACCGCACGGCGAAGCTGGACGAAGACGCTTTCAGCTTTCGCATGGACTGGAAGATCAACGACAATTTCACTCTTTACGGACGTTATCAGCGCACCAACGGAACGCTGCTCTCGCCTGACGGCACCAGCGGGCGTTCGATACTGGCGGAGCAAAAGCCGGACAACTTTGTCGTAAATTTTCAGCAGATATATGGCTCCAGCATAATCAACGAGACCAAATTCGGCTTTAACCGCGCCCCGACCGATCTGACGACCGTTGTTCCAGACATTCCGGGGTTGAACGGCGTCGATCTTTCGCTGACATCGCTGCGATTGACCGGAAACATCACCAGTCCCGGCGTCAACGGCGGTTCGGCGACAGGTTTTACCGAACCCGGCGGCCTGACGCGTCAGTCATCGGCCGCAAACGGCCGCGCACAACCAATTCGTCCGACATCGCTTTCTTTCATCGATAATCTGTCGTGGACAAAAGGCGATCATTCGATCAAATTCGGCGGTGAATTTCGTAAATTGTATGTTGATTTTGACCAGCTTGGCGGCATCACGTACAGCTATAGCAACATCACCGACTTTTTGCTCAACCGCAATCTGACGGCGGCGTTTGTCGGCGATATGTCGCTTCCCGGCAACTTTTCGGTGGCGACAGATCCGATAACGACCATCGAGCGTCCGTTTGACGGACTAAGCCAGGGCAGACAGTTCTATGCCATCGCCTACGCTCAGGACGAATGGCGCATCAGGCCGAATATCGTTTTCAGCTACGGCCTGCGTTACGAGTATTATTCGGTCAACAAGGAAAAAAACGACCGCGCCGTCCTTTTTGACGCGGCATCAGGACGTTTGATGCCTCCCGGAACCGACCTATACACATCGGGCAAGAGCAATTTTGGCCCGCGGATTGGTTTTACGTGGACACCCGAAGCTCTCGGCGGCAAGACGGTCATTCGCGGTGGCGGCGGCCTTTATTACGGCCCCGGACAGTATGAGGACCTGATCCAGCCGATCGAATCGAATGTGTTCCGGTCAAGCGGCTCACGTCCCAACGGCCTCACGACCACCACAAGCAGTGAAGTGTCGGAGATCGGCGGCATCCAGACCGGATTTACGCCGCGTTCCTATGATGTCACCGGTTACGTCGTTCCCGAGCGTGTCGGACAATACGGCATCTCCGTTCAGCACGAACTGCCGGGCAGCACGGTCCTGACCGTTGCATACGTTGGTTCGCAGGGACGCAATCTGTTCCTCCGCAGCATCACGAACCGCATCTTGCCGGGCCAGACGGTCATCGGGCCGAGCGATCCGCTGCCGACGGGCGTGGGCGTGGTAAACCGATGCAGCGATGCGGTTGTCAACGGTGTTTGTACGGGCAGCATCTCGGCCGTTACTACCATTCGCGAATTTGACGTTGTCGGCAGGCGTCTTGCTTCCGGTGCGATCATCACCGACCCGATGGGCGTGCTGAAACCTTTCGGCGAGATCGACTACAAGACCAGCGGCGGACGCGACCGTTACGACGCAATGCAGATAATGGTCAATCGCCGCTTTACCGCCGGTTTGACGCTCAACGCGCAGTATCAGTTGGGCAAATCATACGGAAACACACAGGGATCGAACGAGGCGACCACTGCACAAAACCCGTACAGTTTTGAGGAAGAGTTCGGCCCGAACACGTTCGACATCAGACACAGCGGCAACGTTACCGCTCTGTACGAACTCCCGGTCGGCAAAGGCCGCCATTTTAACCTCAGCGGCATAGCCGACGCGATATTGGGCGGATGGCAGGTCGGCGGCGTTTACAACGCGCGATCAGGTTCGCCGCTGACGGTGCTTATTACGCGTCCTGACCTGGTCGGCGTTTGCCAACAGTCGGCGGGATGTACACTCGGTGATTCAGCGGTCGCTCAGGGTTTTGTCATCGCTCTGCCCAGCGGAGTGCTGCCTGCGGGCTTCATCGCCGTGCAAAATACGCCGGGCGGAAACGCCTCGCGCAACACGCGTCGGCCTGACCTGATAGCCGGTGTTGATCCGTATATTTTCGGCACGGACGGATTGCGATACCTTAATCCCGCCGCGTTCACGGCCCCGGCTCCGGGAACGTATGGCAATCTGCCGCGAAACTTTCTAAAAGGGCCGGTCTTTCATCAGTTCGACCTGACGCTGCAAAAGCGTTTCAGGCTGACCGAAAGGGCGAACATCGAGTTTCGTTCGGAGATATACAATCTCTTTAACCGGGCAAATTTCGCAAATCCGCCCGCGTCGCTCGGAAACTCTCTGAATTCGACTGCCAGTTCACAACAGCCGGGAACGCCTTACAGTGTTACGAACTCGGCAACTTTTGGTGTGATAAACGGAACCGTCGGCCGCACCGTCGGGTTGGGAACGAACCGTCAGATACAATTTGCCGCAAGGTTGAACTTCTGATAGCGGGTCCTTCGCTGCAAAAAAGCCGTTCGCTGCCTGCTCCTACAGGTTTGCGAACGGCTTTCACCAGCGAGGATTTGCCAGTGCCGCGGCTGCCGGTCAGCAGCACGTTG